>NZ_JANKYC010000002.1:0-783596 GCF_024656065.1 Pseudescherichia sp. L3 | reverse complement strand
GGCGGCACTAGCGCGGTGGTCCCACCTGACCCCATGCCGAACTCAGAAGTGAAACGCCGTAGCGCCGATGGTAGTGTGGGGTCTCCCCATGCGAGAGTAGGGAACTGCCAGGCATCAAACAAGAAGAACCCCGTACCGTAAGGTACGGGGTTTTTTGCTTTGGTATTTTTCTCCCTTATTCTTGAAACTTTCTCACCTGGCACATGCAGGCTCGACATTTTGCCTATTCCTGGTTATTGTCAGCTATCTGGATGTCTACACGTTTAAACGTATGCTGTGAGGTAATAAGGTTATGCCGATTCGGGTGCAGGACGAGCTGCCAGCCGTCAATTTCTTGCGAGATGAAAACGTCTTTGTCATGACGACATCACGTGCAACAGGTCAGGAGATACGCCCTCTGAAGGTGCTGATCCTCAACCTGATGCCCAAGAAAATCGAAACGGAAAACCAGTTCCTGCGGTTGCTCTCTAACTCTCCGCTACAGGTAGACGTTCGCCTGCTGCGTATCGACGCGCGTGAGTCCCGCAATACGCCCGCTGAGCATCTGAACAACTTCTACTGCAACTTCGATGAGATCAACGAGGAGAACTTTGATGGTCTCATTGTGACCGGTGCGCCGCTGGGGCTGGTTGAGTTCAATGATGTCGCCTACTGGCCGCAGATCAAGCAGGTGCTGGAGTGGGCTAAAGATCACGTCACCTCAACGCTGTTTGTCTGCTGGGCGGTGCAGGCCGCACTCAATATCCTCTACGGTATCCCCAAGCAGACCCGCAAAGACAAGCTCTCTGGCGTATATGAACACCACATCACTCAGCAGCATGCGCTCCTAACCCGTGGCTTTGACGACTCGTTTTTGGCCCCGCATTCGCGCTATGCCGATTTCCCTGCAGCGCTGATCCGCGACTATACCGATCTGGATATTCTTGCTGAATCGAGTGAGGGTGACGCTTACCTGTTTGCCAGCAAAGATAAACGCATCGCCTTCGTGACCGGCCATCCTGAATATGACGCCAATACGCTGGCCGGGGAGTATTTCCGCGATCTTGAGGCCGGTCTCGATCCGGTTGTCCCATATAACTACTTCCCGAAGGACGATCCGCAGAACACGCCGCGTGCGACCTGGCGCAGTCACGGTAACCTGCTGTTTACTAACTGGCTCAATTATTACGTCTACCAGATCACACCGTTCGATCTGCGCCATATGAATCCCACTTTGGATTAAGCGTTTCAGCCAACAAAAAAGCACCTTCGGGTGCTTTTTTTATTTCTGAAAATCACTTCATAGCGACAGGTAACTTTAATTTCTGTCTTATCAATGCATTGCAGCGTTTTAAAAATGAAAATGGAAATTGTTTTTGATTTTGTTTTTTAATTGAGTAGGCTTAACGGAGCTGAACGAAAAGTGAACACGATCTTTTGTTCAGGATGGAAATCTATTCGGATCAACGACGAGGAGCCCGCTTATGGCACAACAGGCAACGACTACCGATGAACTGACCTTTACCCAGCCGTATGGCGAGCAGGAGCAGCATATTCTGACGCCAGAGGCCACCGCCTTTCTTACCGATCTGGTCACGCGTTTCACTCCGGCGCGCAATAAGCTACTTGCCGCACGTATCCAGCAGCAGCAGACGATCGATAGCGGCACGCTACCGGGTTTCATTTCGGAAACGGCTTCCATACGTGAAGGAGACTGGAAAATTCGCGGTATTCCGGCTGACCTGCAGGATCGTCGGGTTGAGATCACCGGTCCGGTCGAGCGCAAGATGGTGATCAATGCGCTGAACGCCAACGTCAAAGTTTTTATGGCGGATTTTGAAGACTCGCTGGCTCCCAACTGGCAAAAAGTGATCGACGGGCAGATCAATCTGCGCGATGCGGTTAACGGCACCATCAGCTATACCAATGAAGCTGGCAAGATCTATCAGCTCAAGCCCGATCCGGCGGTGCTGGTTTGTCGAGTCCGCGGTCTGCATCTGCCGGAAAAGCATGTTACCTGGCGTGATGAGGCTATTCCCGGCAGCCTGTTTGATTTTGCCCTCTACTTCTTCCACAACTATCAAAACTTGCTGGCCAAGGGCAGCGGACCCTATTTTTACCTGCCTAAAACCCAGGCCTGGCAGGAGGCTGCCTGGTGGAGCGAGGTCTTTAGCTACACGGAAGATCGCTTCAACCTGCCGCGCGGCACCATCAAGGCCACTCTGCTGATTGAAACGTTGCCAGCAGTCTTCCAGATGGACGAGATCCTCCATGCCCTGAAGGACCACATTGTGGGCCTAAACTGTGGACGCTGGGACTACATCTTCAGCTATATCAAAACGTTAAAAAACTATCCCGATCGTGTACTGCCTGACCGCCAGGCGGTCACCATGGATAAGCCTTTCCTCAACGCCTACTCCCGTCTGCTGATTAAGACCTGCCACCGGCGCGGTGCGTTTGCGATGGGCGGCATGGCGGCCTTTATCCCCAGCAAAGAGAGCGAGCGTAACAACTGGGTGCTGAATAAGGTACGGGCGGATAAAGAGCTGGAGGCGAAAAACGGTCACGACGGTACCTGGATTGCCCACCCCGGTCTGGGCGATACGGTGATGGCCATCTTTGATACCGCGCTGGGCGACAATAAAAACCAGCTCTCTGTCACCCGGGAAGAGGACGCGCCCATCGCTGCCGAAGAGCTGCTTGCGCCCTGCGACGGCGAACGCACGGAAGAGGGGATGCGCGCCAATATCCGCGTTGCGGTGCAGTACATCGAAGCATGGATCTCCGGCAACGGCTGTGTGCCAATCTATGGCCTGATGGAGGATGCCGCAACGGCAGAGATCTCCCGCACCTCTATCTGGCAGTGGATCCATCATCAAAAGACGCTCAGCAACGGTACGCCAGTAACTAAAGCCCTGTTTCGCCAGATGCTCGGCGAGGAGATGCAGGTGATCCAGCAGGAGCTGGGCGAGCACCGGTTTAGCCATGGTCGCTTTGCCGACGCCGCTCGCTTGATGGAGCAGATCACCACCTCTGACGACCTGATCGATTTCCTGACCCTGCCGGGTTACCGCCTCTTAGCCTAATAAAAACAGTGGAGCACAGCCATGAAAACCCGTACCCAACAAACAGAAGCATTACAGCAAGAGTGGAAAACCGCACGCTGGGAGGGCATTAGCCGCCCCTACAGCGCGGAAGAGGTGGTAAAACTGCGCGGCTCGGTGAATCCGGAGTGCACCCTGGCGCAGCTTGGCGCGGCGAAAATGTGGCGTCTGCTGCACGGCGAGTCTAAAAAGGGCTATATCAACAGCCTCGGTGCGCTGACCGGTGGGCAGGCGCTCCAGCAGGCGAAGGCAGGGATAGAGGCCATTTACCTCTCCGGCTGGCAGGTGGCGGCCGATGCTAACCTGGCCTCCAGCATGTATCCGGATCAGTCCCTCTACCCGGCTAATTCGGTTCCGGCAGTCGTGGATCGGATCAACAACACTTTTCGCCGGGCGGATCAGATCCAGTGGTCGGCAGGGATCGATCCCAACGATCCGCGCTACGTGGACTACTTCCTGCCGATCGTGGCCGATGCCGAAGCGGGCTTCGGCGGCGTGCTGAACGCCTTTGAGCTGATGAAGTCGATGATTGCAGCGGGAGCGGCGGCGGTACACTTCGAGGATCAGCTGGCCTCGGTGAAGAAGTGCGGCCATATGGGTGGCAAGGTACTGGTACCCACCCAGGAGGCCATCCAGAAGCTGGTGGCGGCCAGGCTGGCAGCAGACGTGATGGGCGTACCGACGCTGCTGATCGCCCGTACCGATGCCGACGCGGCGGACCTGATCACCTCCGACTGCGATGAGTATGACCGTGAATTTATTACCGGCGAACGCACCAGCGAAGGGTTCTATCGTACCCGGGCCGGGATAGAGCAGGCCATCAGCCGCGGCCTGGCCTACGCCCCCTATGCCGATCTGGTCTGGTGTGAAACCTCGAAGCCAGATCTGGAGCAGGCCCGGCGCTTTGCCGATGCCATCCATGCCCAATTCCCCGGCAAGCTGCTGGCCTATAACTGCTCGCCGTCGTTCAACTGGCAGAAGAACCTCGACGACAACACTATCGCCAGCTTCCAGCAGCAGCTCGCGGAGATGGGCTACAAGTACCAGTTCATCACCCTTGCGGGTATCCATAGCATGTGGTTCAACATGTTCGATCTCGCCCGCGCCTATGCGCAGGGAGAGGGGATGAAACACTACGTCGAGAAGGTTCAGCAGCCGGAGTTTGCTGCGGCGAAGGAGGGCTATACTTTTGTCTCCCATCAGCAGGAGGTGGGAACCGGCTATTTCGATAAGGTGACGACGATTATTCAGGGCGGCGCATCATCGGTGACCGCGCTGACCGGATCAACAGAAGAGCAGCAGTTCTGATAACGGAAATGCCCGGTGGCGCTGCGCTTACCGGGCCTACGCACGGATCCGGAGGGGGACGTATGACGCGTGGCCGGGAGCTATTAATCGCCCAAACTATCCTGCAGGGTTTTGACGCCCAGTACGGACGCTTTCTGGAGATTACCGCCGGCGCGCAGCAGCGCTTTGAGCAGGCGGACTGGCACGCCGTCCAGCAGGCGATGAAGAGCCGCATCCACCTCTACGACCACCACGTTGGGCTGGTGGCCGAGCAGCTGCGCTGTATAACCGAGGGTCGACGCCTCGACGCGGATTATTTGCTGCGGGTAAAGGCGCACTATACTCAGCTGCTGCCGGACTATCCGCGCTTCGAAATTGCCGAAAGCTTTTTCAACTCGGTCTACTGTCGGCTGTTCGATCACCGGGCCCTGACGCCTGAGCGACTGTTTATTTTCAGCTCCCAGCCCGAGCGCCGCTTTCGCACCATTCCTCGACCGCTGGCAAAGGATTTTCACCCGACCGGCGGCTGGCAGGCGCTGCTCAACAAGCTGCTTGCCGATCTCCCCCTGCGCCTGCCGTGGCAGGATCGCGCCCGCGACGTGGGCTATATCCTCATGCAGCTAACGGAGAGCATTGGCGACGCGGCGCTAGCGCAGGCACGTTTACAGGTGGCAAACGAGCTTTTTTACCGCAATAAAGCCGCCTGGCTGGTGGGCAAGCTTATCCTGGCCGATGGCACGGTTCCCTTTTTACTGCCGATCCACCGCAGCGAGGAGGGCGAGCTTTTTGTCGATGCCTGCCTGACAACCCACGACGAAGCCAGCATTGTGTTCGGCTTCGCCCGCTCCTACTTTATGGTCTATGCTCCGCTGCCCGCCGCGACGGTGGAGTGGCTGCGGGAGATCCTGCCAGGCAAAACCACGGCTGAGCTCTATATGGCGATTGGCTGCCAGAAGCATGCTAAAACCGAGAGCTACCGGGAGTATCTGCACTACATTGCCAGCAGCGACGAGCAGTTTATTGAAGCGCCGGGCATTCGCGGCATGGTGATGCTGGTCTTTACCCTGCCGGGCTTTGACCGGGTCTTCAAGGTAATCAAAGATCGTTTTGCCCCGCAGAAGGAGATGACCGCCGCCCACGTGCGCGCCTGCTATCAGCTGGTAAAAGAGCACGATCGCGTCGGGCGGATGGCCGATACCCAGGAGTTTGAAAACTTTGTGCTGGAGAAGCGGCAGATTGCGCCTGCGTTGATGACCCTGTTGATGACGGAAGCGGCGGAGAAGATTACCGACCTGGGTGATAGCATCTCCATCAGCCATCTCTATATCGAACGGCGCATGGTGCCGCTCAATATCTGGCTGGAGCAGGTTGACGGTCAGCTGCTGCGGGACGCCATCGAAGAGTACGGCAACGCCATTCGTCAGCTAGCCGCCGCGAATATTTTCCCTGGCGATATGCTGTTTAAAAACTTTGGCGTGACGCGCCACGGGCGGGTGGTGTTCTATGACTACGATGAGATCTGCTACATGACCGAGGTAAACTTCCGCGACGTTCCCGCCCCGCGCTACCCGGAGGATGAGCTAAGCGCCGAGCCGTGGTACAGCGTATCGCCAGGGGATGTCTTCCCCGAGGAGTTTCGCCACTGGCTCTGTGCCGATCCGCGCGTCGGGCCACTCTTTGAGGAGATGCATGCCGATCTGTTCCGCGCCAGCTACTGGCGGGCACTGCAAACGCGTATCAAAGAGGGCCACGTGGAGGATGTCTACGCCTACCGCCGGCGGCAGCGTTTCAGCGTGCGGTTCGCGGCGTAACGCCCGCGTTTACTCTATCGCATTCCGCCATACGCCAGCGTCACCTCTTTCGCCGCCTTGATGACCAGCGCACCCAGCTCGGTCACGCGATCGTCGGTAATACGTGAGATCGGTCCAGAGATAGAGATAGCCGCAAAAGGCTGACGATGCTCGTCATAGATACAGGCCGCCACGCAGCGCAGGCCCAGCGCGTGCTCCTCATCGTCAAAGGAGTAGCCGCGCTTGCGGGTGAGGGCCAGATCTTCTTTCAGATGCAGGGGCGAGACCAGCGTAGCGTGGGTGTAGGTATGCAGCCCCTGGCGATGCAGCAGGCTGGTAACCTGATCCTCATCCAGCTGGGCCAGGAAAGCTTTTCCCGCTCCCGAGGCGTGCATCGGCAGCTTGCCGCCAATGGGGGCAGACATGCGCATCAGCTGGTTACACTGCACCTGGTCAATAATGATGGCCTGATGATCGTTCTGGTCAAGCACCGCCAGGTTCACCGTCTCGCCGGAATCCTCCATCAGCTTGCGCAGAATGGGATGCACAATGGCCAGCAGGTTGCGGCTCTGTAAGAAGCTGGCACCAATGACAAACGCATGCGCGCCTATCGCCCAGTGGCCCAGGTCGCCTACCTGGCGGACAAAGCCCAGCTGCTGCATGGTCGTCAGCAGGCGGTGGGTGGTCGAGTTGGGCAGGCCAGCCTGCTGCGCCAGCTCGGTCAGCGCCACGCTGCCTTGAGATTCAGCGATCCACTCCAGCAGCTTCAGGCCGCGCGTCAGGGACTGCACCTGTCCGGTCGCCGGCGGGGTGGCTGCGACGGCAGCGGTGCGAGGTTTTTTACCGCGTTTCGCGGGTACGGAAGCCACCATGGCCGACTCCTTTTCTGTATCGTGGAAATCATTTTCGTTTTATCTGATTATAATGCAACCTGCGGCCAGACTGATCGGATGAGTTCAGGTGAACATCTCTCATGTTTCATGCTGCTCTCTTTTCCACCTGCTGGCTTTGTGCCAGTATGTCCTGCTGGCCTTTGTGGCCTGGTTGAACGTTGTCGGGAGCACGTGTGAGCAGCAAAGTTGATCAACTGCATCAGCAGTTAAAAGAGCGTATTTTGGTTCTGGATGGGGGCATGGGCACCATGATCCAGGGCTATCGTCTGAGTGAGCAGGATTTTCGCGGCGAGCGCTTCGCCGACTGGCCCTGCGATCTCAAGGGCAACAACGATCTGCTGGTGCTCAGCAAGCCCGAGGTGATCTCTGCGATCCATGACGCCTATTTTGCGGCGGGTGCGGATATCGTTGAGACCAACACCTTTAACTCGACAACCATTGCGATGGCGGACTACCAGATGGAGTCCCTGTCGGCAGAGATCAACCTTGCCGCCGCGAAGCTGGCCCGCGCCTGCGCCGACGAGTGGACCGCCCGCACGCCGGATAAGCCGCGCTACGTGGCGGGGGTGCTGGGTCCAACCAACCGCACCGCCTCTATCTCGCCGGACGTAAACGATCCCGCCTATCGCAACGTCACCTTCGACCAGCTGGTGGCGGCGTACCGGGAGTCCACCCGCGCGCTGGTGGAGGGCGGCAGCGATCTGATCCTGATCGAAACCATTTTCGATACGCTCAATGCGAAAGCGGCCATTTTTGCCGTGAAGGCGGAGTTCGAGGCGCTGGGCGTTGAGCTGCCGATCATGATCTCCGGCACCATTACCGACGCTTCCGGACGCACGCTCTCCGGGCAGACTACCGAAGCATTCTATAACTCACTCCGCCACGCCGACGCGCTGACCTTCGGGCTGAACTGCGCCCTGGGGCCGGATGAGCTGCGTCAGTACGTGCAGGAGCTGTCGCGCATCGCCGAGTGCTACGTCACCGCCCACCCGAACGCTGGGCTGCCCAACGCCTTTGGCGAGTACGATCTTGATGCCGGGCCGATGGCCGCGCAGATCCGCGAGTGGGCCGAAGCGGGCTTCCTGAACATTGTGGGTGGCTGCTGCGGCACAACCCCAGAGCATATTGCTGCCATGAGCCGCGCGGTGGAAGGGCTGCCGCCGCGTCAGCTACCTGACCTACCGGTTGCCTGCCGCCTGGCGGGGCTGGAGCCGCTGAATATTGGCGACGCTAGCCTGTTTGTGAACGTTGGCGAGCGTACCAACGTTACCGGCTCGGCAAAATTTAAACGCCTGATTAAAGAAGAGAAGTACAGCGAGGCGCTGGACGTGGCGCGCCAGCAGGTAGAGAACGGCGCGCAGATCATCGACATCAACATGGACGAGGGGATGCTCGACGCCGAGGCGGCGATGGTCAAGTTCCTCAACCTGATTGCCGGCGAGCCGGACATTGCCCGCGTGCCGATCATGATCGACTCCTCCAAGTGGGATGTTATCGAGAAGGGGCTGAAGTGCATTCAGGGCAAAGGCATCGTTAACTCCATTTCGATGAAGGAGGGCGTGGAGGCCTTTGTCCACCATGCGAAGCTGGTGCGCCGCTACGGCGCGGCGATGGTGGTGATGGCCTTTGATGAGGTCGGCCAGGCTGACACGCGGGAGCGGAAGATTGAGATCTGCCGCCGGGCCTACACCATTCTTACCCAGGATGTCGGTTTTCCACCGGAAGATATCATTTTTGACCCCAACATCTTTGCCGTGGCAACGGGCATTGATGAGCACAATAACTATGCCCAGGACTTTATCGGCGCGTGTGAAGACATCAAGCGCGAGCTGCCGCACGCCCTGATCTCCGGTGGCGTCTCTAACGTCTCGTTCTCCTTCCGTGGCAACGATCCGGTCCGTGAGGCGATCCACGCCGTGTTTCTCTACTACGCCATCCGCAACGGCATGGACATGGGCATCGTCAACGCCGGGCAGCTGGCCATCTATGACGATCTGCCTGCTGAGCTGCGCGATGCGGTCGAGGATGTGATCCTTAACCGTCGCGACGACAGCACCGAGCGTCTGCTGGATCTGGCCGAGAAGTATCGCGGCAGCAAGAGCGACGATGGCGCCAACGCCCAGCAGGCGGAGTGGCGCAGCTGGGACGTTAAAAAACGGCTGGAGTATTCGCTGGTTAAAGGCATTACCGAATTTATTGAGCAAGATACCGAAGAGGCGCGCCAGCAGGCCGAACGCCCTATTCAGGTGATTGAAGGGCCGCTAATGGACGGCATGAACGTGGTAGGCGATCTCTTTGGCGAGGGGAAAATGTTCCTGCCGCAGGTGGTGAAATCTGCCCGCGTGATGAAGCAGGCGGTGGCCTGGCTCGAACCCTTTATCGAAGCCAGCAAAGAGAAAGGCCAGACCAACGGTAAAATGGTGATCGCCACCGTGAAAGGCGACGTGCATGACATCGGCAAAAACATCGTTGGCGTAGTATTGCAGTGCAATAACTACGAGATTGTCGATCTGGGCGTAATGGTGCCGACGGATAAAATCCTGAAAACCGCCCGGGAAGTAAATGCTGACCTGATTGGCCTCTCCGGGCTGATCACGCCCTCGCTGGATGAGATGGTCAACGTGGCGAAAGAGATGGAGCGTCAGGGCTTTACCATTCCGCTGCTGATTGGCGGGGCGACCACCTCGAAAGCCCATACGGCAGTTAAAATCGAGCAGAACTACAGCGGCCCAACGGTGTACGTGCAGAACGCCTCGCGCACCGTGGGCGTGGTGTCGTCGCTGCTGTCAGCAACCCAGCGGGACGATTTCGTGGCCCGCACTCGCAAAGAGTATGAAACCGTGCGTATTCAACATGCGCGTAAAAAGCCGCGCACGCCGCCAGTCAGCCTACAGGCGGCACGGGATAACGATCTGGCCTTCGACTGGGAGAGCTACACCCCGCCGGTGGCCCATCGCCTGGGCGTGCAGGAGGTGACCGCCAGCATTGAGACGCTGCGCAACTACATCGACTGGACGCCGTTCTTTATGACCTGGTCGCTGGCGGGTAAGTATCCACGCATTCTGGAAGATGAGATCGTCGGCGTTGAGGCGAAGCGCCTGTTTCAAGACGCTAACGAGATGCTCGACCAGCTCAGCGCAGAAAAACGCCTTAACCCGCGCGGCGTGGTGGGGCTGTTCCCGGCGAATCGCGTCGGCGATGACGTTGAAATCTACCGCGATGCATCACGTACTCAGGTACTGACGGTGGCACGCCATCTGCGCCAGCAGACCGAAAAGGTAGGCTTTGCTAACTACTGCCTGGCCGATTTCGTTGCGCCGAAGCTGAGCGGCAAAGAGGACTACATCGGCGCGTTTGCCGTCACCGGCGGGCTGGAGGAGGATGCGCTGGCCGAAGCCTATGACGCTCAGCATGACGACTACAACAAGATCATGGTGAAGGCGATTGCCGATCGACTGGCGGAAGCCTTTGCGGAGTACCTGCACGAGCGGGTGCGTAAGGTCTACTGGGGCTATGCGCCGAACGAAAACCTCAGCAACGAAGAGCTGATCCGCGAAAACTATCAGGGGATACGTCCTGCGCCAGGCTATCCCGCCTGCCCGGAGCACACCGAGAAGGGCACCATCTGGCAGCTGCTGGACGTTGAGAAACATACCGGCATGAAGCTGACCGAGTCCTTTGCCATGTGGCCGGGCGCGTCGGTCTCTGGCTGGTACTTCAGCCACCCGGACAGCAAGTACTTTGCCGTAGCGCAGATCCAGCGCGACCAGGTCGAGGATTATGCCCGGCGGAAAGGAATGAGCGTGAGTGAAGTTGAGCGCTGGCTCGCACCGAATCTCGGCTACGACGCGGACTGATTGACATTAAGCTCTTATACTAGGAGAAAACGTATACGATAAGGAGGCCGTAACCCTGTGCTAACGCTTTTACACCTGCTGTCCGCCGTTGCACTGCTGGTCTGGGGCACACATATCGTACGTACGGGCGTGATGCGCGTTTTTGGTGCGCGTTTGCGTACCGTGCTGGGCCGCAGCGTTGAGAAAAAACCGCTGGCCTTTTGCGCGGGCATTGGCGTCACCGCCCTGGTGCAGAGCAGTAACGCCACCACGATGCTGGTCACCTCCTTTGTGGCGCAGGATCTGGTGGCGCTTACCCCGGCGCTGGTGATTGTGCTGGGGGCGGACGTTGGTACCGCGCTGATGGCGCGGGTGCTCACCTTCGATCTCTCCTGGCTTTCACCGCTGCTGATTTTTATTGGCGTCATTTTCTTTCTTGGACGCAAGCAGTCCCGCGTAGGGCAGCTTGGTCGGGTCAGCATCGGCCTTGGGCTGATCCTGCTGGCGCTGGAGCTTATCGTGCAGGCCGTGACGCCGATTACTCAGGCCAGCGGCGTGAAGGTTATTTTCGCCTCGCTAACCGGCGATATTATGCTGGACGCGCTGATTGGCGCGGTCTTTGCCATTATCAGCTACTCAAGCCTTGCGGCGGTGCTGCTGACCGCGACGCTAACCGCGGCGGGGATCATCTCGTTTCCGGTGGCGCTGTGCCTGGTGATTGGTGCAAACCTCGGCTCGGGTCTGCTGGCGGTGCTCAACAACAGCGCCAGCAGCGCCGCTGCACGCCGCGTTGCGATGGGCAGCCTGCTGTTTAAGCTGGTGGGTAGCCTGCTGATCCTTCCTTTTGTACATCCGCTGGCAGTGGTTCTGGACAGGCTACCGCTGCCGGATGCAGAGTTGGTCATCTATTTCCACGTCTTCTACAACCTGATCCGCTGCGTGGTGATGGTGCCCTTTGCCGGACCGATGGCCCGCCTGTGCGAGCGGCTGATCCGCGATGAGCCTGAGCTTGATATGCGTCTGAAGCCGAAGCATCTTGATACCTCGGCGCTGGATACGCCCACGCTGGCCCTGGCTAACGCCGCCCGCGAGTCGCTGCGCATGGGTGACGCCATGGAACAGATGCTCGACGGTCTGAAGAAGATCATGCACGGCGAGCCGCGTGAGGAGAAAGCGCTACGGAAAACTGCCGATGATATCAACGTGCTCTATACCGCCATCAAGCTCTATCTGGCGCGGATGCCGAAGGATGAACTGGCCGAAGAGGAGTCGCGCCGCTGGGCGGAAATTATTGAGATGTCGCTCAACCTTGAGCAGGCATCAGACATCATTGAGCGGATGGGCAGCGAGATTGCCGATAAGTCGCTGGCGGCCCGGCGCGCCTTCTCTGTTGAAGGGCTTAACGAGCTGGATAGCCTGCTGGAGCAGCTGCGCAGTAATCTGCAGCTGGCGATGTCGGTGTTCTTCTCCAGCGACGTGGCGAGTGCCCGCCGCCTGCGCCGCCGCAAGCACCGCTTCCGTATTCTCGACCGCCGTTACGCCCACGCCCACGTGGATCGTCTGCATCAGCAGAACGTGCAGAGTATCGAAACCAGCTCGCTGCATTTAGGCCTGCTGGGGGATATGAAACGCCTCAACTCGCTCTTCTGTGCGGTGGCCTACAGCGTGCTGGAGCAGCCGGACGAGGATGAGGAGCGCGGGGAGTACTGATTTTGGAAACCGCCTCGTGGATTTTGCTTTAAGCCCTGCATCGTGCAGGGCTTTTTGTTTATCTTCCCTTTAACACGGTGCTTTTTATATCCAAATGGGTATAAGATGCCGTTTATGTGCTGCATGTTTTTCAGAAAAAATCAGTATCGGGTAAAGCAATGGCGAAGCCAGATACTGCACTCATTTACCAGCGGCTTAAGGCTGCTCAGAATCATGCACGAGGATCCTGATATGCAAAATGAAATCGAAGCGGGTAGTGGGAATGTTTATAACGATTTAGGCTACGCTAACGCTGAGGAGATGCAGCTTAAGGCGCAGTTAGCAATGGCGATTCATGACATTCTACAAGAGCGTGGGCTGACTCAGCAGCAGGCGGCCCATATTTTAGGTATGACCCAGCCTAAACTATCAAACTTATTGCGTGGCCAATTTCGTGGGATCAGCGAGGCGAAAATGCTCGATTGCCTGACGCGGCTGGGAAGAGATGTCGATATTGTCGTCGGTAAGGCGCAAACCATACCAGGCACGATGAAAGTCGTATTCGGTTAAGATGTAAATATTTCCGGATAGCGCTGCGCCTATCCGGCCTGAGAAGCGTACCTATTTCCCTCTGGCACACAAAACGGCACCCAGGGTATATTTCGCCTTTACAGGAGAAACTATGCTGACACCACAATCCACCCGACTAAACAAATACATCAGCGAGAGCGGGATCTGCTCGCGTCGCGAAGCCGATCGTTACATTGAGCAGGGCAACGTCTTTATCAACGGCAAACGCGCCGGGATAGGGGATCAGGTTGTCGCGGGCGACGTGGTCAAGGTCAACGGCCAGCTTATCGAGCCTCGGGAAGAGGACGATCTGGTATTTATCGCGCTGAACAAGCCGGTGGGAATTGTCAGCACCACGGAAGATAGCGAGAGAGACAACATTGTCGATTTCGTTAACCACAGCAGCCGTATCTTTCCTATCGGCCGCCTGGATAAAGATTCACAGGGGCTGATCTTCCTCACTAACCATGGCGATCTGGTAAACAAAATTCTGCGGGCCGGCAACGATCATGAGAAAGAGTATGTGGTCACGGTGAATAAGCCCGTCACGGACGAGTTTATCCGTGGCATGGGCGCAGGCGTGCCGATCCTGGGTACCGTCACCAAAAAGTGTAAAGTTAAAAAAGAGGCACCTTTTGCCTTCCGCATTACGCTGGTTCAGGGCTTAAACCGACAGATCCGCCGGATGTGCGAGCACTTTGGCTTTGAAGTGACCAGGCTGGAGCGTACGCGCATTATGAACGTCAGCCTGACCGGTATCCCCGTGGGAGAGTGGCGTGACTTGACCGACGACGAGCTGGTAGAGCTGTTCAAGCTTATCGAAAACTCATCGTCAGAGGCGAAGCCGAAAGCGAAGGCGAAACCGAAAACCCAGGGGATTAAACGACCTGTGGTGAACGCCCCGAAATCAGCTGAAAAAGAGCGCAGCAAACCGGCCGGAAAACGGTTCGTGCAGCCGGGGCGTAAAAAGAAAGGGCGCTAATTAGCGCCTTCCACGGGTTGAGGTATTGGCTGACCAGGAGAAGGTCGACTCTGAATCGGGTTTATACGCCTGCTCTTTTTTTAACTTGCGGGCTTTTTTGGCCTCGGTCTCGCGCTGCGCCATCAGCTTGTCGGTGTACTCTTTCTTAACCTGATTGGTTTCGGCGTTGGTCAGGGTGCGGCCATGGGCGATACGGGCGCGATCCAGCAGGGTTTTCAGCTCGCGCTGCTCGCTCTCCGTCATATCTTTTTGCGTCAATCTTGGTGTAGCCATCGCTGAAGCCTCCTGTAGAAGAGGCTTCAGTGTAAAGCAAGCAGAGTAAATTAACCCTGTTTTACCGCATCTTTTTTCGGTTGCTCATCGATGGGTTTACCCGACCAGTAGCCTGCCAGCAGCGAGCCGGAGAGGTTGTGCCAGACCGAGAACAGCGCGCCGGGCAGGGCGGCCAGCGGTGAGAAGTAGATCTTACCCAGCGCGGCGGCCAGGCCTGAGTTCTGCATCCCCACCTCAATCGCCAACGTCCGGCAGGTGGACTCATCAAAGCCAAACAGCTTTCCGCCCCAGTAGCCGCCCAGCAGGCCGATGGTGTTGTGCAGAATGATTGCGATAATCACCACGAAGCCAACGGAAGCGATGTGCGATGCAGAGCCTGCAACTACCGCGCTGATGATCGCCAAAATGCAGAGCATCGAAAACGCCGGCAGATACGGCTCCACCGCCTTCACCAGGCGTGGGAAGAGGTGATGGATAACCAGCCCCAGCCCAATCGGGATCACCACGATTTGCAGAATGCTCAGCAGCATCCCCATCACATCCACCTGAATATGGGCATCCACGTAGAGGCGCGTCAGCAGCGGCGTTGCCACCACGCCTACCAGCGTAGAGACCGATGAGATAGTGACCGACAGCGCCACGTCGCCCTTGGCCAGGTAGATCATGACGTTGGAGGCCGTGCCGCTGGCAACGCTGCCTACCAGCACCATCCCGGCGGAGAGATCCGGGGGCATCTTAAAGAGCATGGCCAGCAGCCAGGCGGCGAGGGGCATTACCAGATAGTGAAGAAAAATGCCCGCGGCGACCGGGGCCGGACGCGACAGAACACGCTTGAAGTCCTCAAGCTTCAGATGCACACCCATGCCGAACATGATCAGCATCAGCAGCGTGGTCACCCACGGGCCGATGCCGGTGAACGTCGTTGGGGTGTAGTAAGCGAGAACGGAGAGCAGCAGCGCCCACAGGGGGAACAGCCGGGTGATGGCGGTTAACATAATGAATTCCTTGCAGTATTGTCGTGTCGTTGTGTCATTTAGTTATAAAAAAGCCGGGTTCGAGCCCGGCTATAGGTATTTTTTATCGTGTGCTGGAATTTTATTCAAACAAATTATGATGCAGCGTCTGCACAACCTGCTCGGCTTCCGCGCCAGGCACCAGGAAGCAGAGGTTGTGGCTGGATGCGCCGTAGCAGATCATGCGGATGTTAAACGGATCGAGTACGCCAAACACCTCTTTGCCCACGCCACAGGCTTTCGACAGATCGTTACCAATCAGCGCCACCAGGGCGAGGTTCTCTTCCACTTCCACGCGGCACAGAGATGACAGTTCGGTCAGCAGGCCCTGGGTTAGCAGGGTGTCACCCGTAGAGGTCGAGCCGGTGGTGTCCAGCGTCAGGGCAACGCTCACTTCTGACGTGGTGATCAGATCGACGGAGATACTGTGGCGCGCCAGCATACCGAATACTTCGGCCAGGAAGCCGCGGGAGTGCAGCATGTTCAGGCTGTGCAGGGTTACCAGGGTCTGCTTACGGCGCAGCGCCAGGGCGCGAAACAGCGGCGGGTTCTGCGTCTCATTGCAGACCAGCGTGCCGCCCGCTTTAGGATCCTTGCTGGAGCCAACAAACACCGGAATATCGCTGCGCACCGCAGGCAGCAGCGTTGCCGGATGCAGCACTTTTGCGCCGAAGGTCGCCATCTCAGCGGCCTCTTCAAAGGCGATCTCATCGATGCGCTTGGCGGCCGGTACAACGCGCGGATCGGTGGTGTAGATGCCGGGAACGTCGGTCCAGATATCCACCCGAGAGGCATGCAGCGCTTCGCCGAGCAGGGCGGCGGTGTAGTCGCTGCCGCCGCGGCCCAGAGTGGTGGTGCGGCCCTTTGGTTCGCTGCCGATAAAGCCTTGCGTAACCACTAACCCTTCGTCGAGACGCGGGGAGAGCTGCTGGGCCGCCAGCTCCGCCAGGGCGGCAACGTCCGGCTCGGCGCGGCCAAAGCGATCGCTGGTACGCATCACTTTACGCACGTCAAACCACTGCGCCTGCACGCTACGCTCGCGCAGCACTTCCACAAACAGCAGGGTCGACATCAGCTCGCCGTGACTTACCAGCTCATCGGTCAGCGCGGCAGAGGTGGCAAGAGAAGCGGCTTCCGCCAGGGTAGTAATATTTTCCAGCAGGCGTTCGATCTCCTCGCGGATGACGTCAGGGCGCGTCAGGCGCTCAAGGATATCGAACTGAATTTTGCGAATGGCGTCGAGCTTTACGAAACGTTCGCTGGCCTCCAGCCCTTCGGCGAGCGCCACCAGCAGGTTGGTCACCCCCGCAGAGGCAGAGAGCACCACCAGGCGAACGCTGGCGTCGGAGAGCACCACGTCGGCGCTGCGGTTCATGGCATCGAAATCGGCGACGCTGGTCCCGCCAAATTTGGCAACAATAAGCTTAGCAACACCAAGCGGGGAAACTGCTTTGATCATAACAACCTCGTATCAGGTGCAAATAGTCAGCCCTGGAACAAGGAGAGAGCGAAAAACGGGGTAGGCGCAGAGCAATGAACCGCTACGATTACACCCAGAAGCGCTCCACCTTGCGAGACGCACGACTGCGAACGTCTCTGGTGACAGCCCAGGGGATTCAGCCCCTGTAGCCGATGGCAAGCGCGGCCAGACGCTCTACCACCTCGGCGTTGTTCCCCCTCCTGTGCTCTCTGCGGACTGGCTCCTCAAGCACACTAACCTGGACGACGCGCCTCTTCTGGCTATTCCCAATGGGAATTCATACTTTGGTAACATAAGTAATACTTTATAAATAAAGGTTTCCGGGGGGGGCTGTCAACGCTGCGGTTATGCGGATTTTTCATGTTCAGGGTTATCCCAGGAAAATAACTTATAAACGCTATACTTTGCCCTGTCTCCCCGCGTTAGCGCATCACCATCTTCGTTGGGCAAAAGCATAAAAACCGTCACAATTTTTGTCCGCAGGCGCTACAATCGACCGCAGTTAGGATCCTAAATCAGAAGAGTATTGCTATGAAAAACATCAACCCAACGCAGACTTCTGCCTGGCAGGCATTACAGAAACACTTCGATGAAATGAAAGAGGTCACCCTCACCGAGCTGTTCGCCAACGATAGCGACCGCTTCAGCAAATTCTCCGCGACCTTCAACGATCAGATGCTGGTGGACTTCTCCAAAAACCGCATCACCGAAGAGACGTTGGCAAAGCTACTGGACTTAGCCAAAGAGACCGAGCTGGCCGACGCGATCAAATCCATGTTCTCCGGCGAGAAGATCAACCGCACCGAAGATCGTGCGGTACTGCACGTTGCGCTGCGTAACCGCAGCAACACGCCGATTATTGTTGACGGCAAAGACGTGATGCCGGAAGTTAACGCCGTGCTGGAGAAGATGAAAACCTTCTCTGAGGCCATCATCTCCGGCCAGTGGAAAGGCTATACCGGCAAACCGATCACCGACGTGGTGAACATCGGTATCGGCGGCTCCGACCTCGGCCCGTTTATGGTGACCGAAGCGCTGCGCCCGTACAAAAATCATCTGAACATGCACTTTGTCTCTAACGTCGATGGTACGCACATCGCCGAAGTGCTGAAGAAGGTTAACCCTGAATCGACGCTCTTCCTGGTGGCGTCCAAAACCTTCACCACGCAGGAGACCATGACCAACGCCCACAGCGCGCGCGACTGGTTCCTGGAAACGGCCGGTGACCAGCAGCACGTGGCGAAACACTTTGCTGCGCTCTCCACCAACGCCAAAGCGGTGGGCGAGTTTGGTATCGATACCGCTAACATGTTTGAGTTCTGGGACTGGGTAGGTGGGCGTTACTCCCTGTGGTCGGCGATTGGCCTGTCGATCATCCTCTCCGTGGGCTACGACAACTTTGTTGAACTGCTCTCCGGCGCGCACGCCATGGATCAGCACTTCGCCACCACCCCGGCGGAGAAAAACCTGCCGGTGCTGCTGGCGCTGATCGGTATCTGGTACAACAACTTCTTCGGTGCGGAAACAGAGGCGATTCTGCCTTACGACCAGTATATGCACCGCTTCGCAGCCTACTTCCAACAGGGTAACATGGAGTCCAACGGTAAGTACGTTGACCGTAACGGCAATGCCGTGGACTACCAGACCGGCCCGATTATCTGGGGTGAGCCGGGCACCAACGGCCAGCATGCCTTCTACCAGCTGATCCATCAGGGCACCAAGATGGTACCGTGCGACTTTATCGCACCGGCCATCACCCATAACGCGCTGTCGGATCATCATCAGAAGCTGCTCTCCAACTTCTTCGCTCAGACCGAGGCGCTGGCATTCGGTAAATCCCGCGACGTGGTTGAGCAGGAGTATCGCGACCAGGGTAAAGATCCGGCCTCGCTGGAGCACGTTGTGCCGTTCAAGGTGTTTGAAGGCAACCGCCCAACTAACTCCATTCTGCTGCGTGAGATCACCCCGTTCAGCCTCGGGGCACTGATTGCGCTCTATGAGCACAAAATCTTCACCCAGGGCGCGATCCTCAACATCTTCACCTTCGATCAGTGGGGCGTAGAGCTGGGTAAACAGCTGGCGAACCGTATTCTGCCGGAGCTGGGCGATGACAGCGATATCAGCAGCCACGATAGCTCGACCAACGGCTTGATTAACCGCTATAAGTCCTGGCGCTAAAATCTGCGTCATCCTTCAAACCGCAGCCGCGTTGGCTGCGTTCGTTAACCCCGGTCACATAGCTATCTATGCTCCCGGGGGATTAACGATCTTGCCGCCTTGCTGCAATTCGAATGATTTAGCAGATTGCAGCCAGGCCGTAGGCCCGTGCAAGCGCAGCGCCGCCGGGCATTGATGTTTATTTAATATAAGCCGGTACTATTGCCGGCTCTCTTATCAGATATTTCCTGTTGCCAGTAACTTACCGCAAATCTGTTTATTGAGCTTTATCTGAAAAACGCATTTCCGACATTATTGGCCGCAAATGATTTTAGGATAATACGCAGACAACCAAGGCTTATTTATATTTTAATTTATTGATTTATATATATTTTTAAGTCGAACAAAAAATGTTCTTTGCTGAATAGGTCATTAATCCTAAAACCCGCCCTGTAATTCTCTGTGACGCCAATCACGCGTATCGGTTGTGTATACTCGACTGCGCCTGACTCCGTTCAGGTAAATATCCATTCATTCAATGAAGGGAAATTGATATGCATAAAGTCCTGTATGGCATTTTTGCCATCACCGCGCTTGCCGCGACCTCTGCTTATGCCGCTCCGGTACAAGTAGGTGAC
Source organism: Pseudescherichia sp. L3 (assembly GCF_024656065.1). Lineage (NCBI taxonomy): Bacteria > Pseudomonadati > Pseudomonadota > Gammaproteobacteria > Enterobacterales > Enterobacteriaceae > Pseudescherichia > Pseudescherichia sp. L3. The sequence continues at coordinate 763,905 of NZ_JANKYC010000002.1, read as the reverse complement.
GCAGCAGGGTCGGCGGCAACGTCGGTCTCGGCGGGAAGCTCCTCCGCGACCAGCGTTAGCACCGTCAGCTCAGCGGTAGGCGTCGCCCTCGCGGCGACCGGTGGCGGCGATGGTTCTAATACCGGAACCACCACCACCACAACGACCAGCACTCAGTAATCACGAGTGCTTTAACTCTAACCACACTTCGGTGTGGTTATTTTGCCCCTGGAGAATTGTCGTGAAGCGACCGGGAATTATTCTGCTTTGTCTGCTGCTGCAGGCGTGCTCCGGCACGACCAAAGAGCTGGGCGGTGCGCTGTGGGACAGCGTGTTTGGCACCCCCGGCGTGCATCTTACCGATGAAGATATTCAGGATATGCCCTATGCCAGCCAGTATATGCAGCTAAACGGTGGCCCTCAGCTGTTTGTGGTGCTCGCTTTTTCTGAAAACGGCCAGCAGAAGTGGGCGACTCAGGACCAGTCTATTCTGGTGACTCAGCATGGTCGCCTCGTTAAAACTCAGCTTCCCGGCGATAACCTGCTTGAGGTGAACAACCTGGCGGCAGATCCACTGATCAAACCGAACCGCATTACCGATGGCGCAGCGTGGACCCGCACCCTCGGCTGGACCGAGCATGGCCAGGTACGTTATGCCACGGCCCGCTCGCAGTTCCGCTGGGCCGGGCAGGATACGGTGACGGTAGGCAGCGACGTCACCATAGTACGCGTGCTGGAAGAGCACGTTGAGACAGAGCAAAAATCCTGGACCAACCGTTTCTGGATAGACAGCGACGGACGGATCCGGCGGTCGCTACAGTACCTTGGCGCGGACTGGTTCCCGGTTGAGACCACGCTCATCAAGGCGGCAAAACAATGAAGCTAACCGCAATCGCCTCGCTTATTTTTAGCCTTGCTTCCTCTGCTGCCTTCGCAGTGGGCACCGTTAAGGTTTACACCCCCGAGAGCGCGGAGCCTAAGACGCTGACCGATGCCGCGCATCTTATTGATTTAGTGGGTCAGCCCCGGCTGGCCAACAGCTGGTGGCCGGGCGCGGTCATTAGCGAGCAGCACGCCACCCAGCGCGAAACGCAGCGGCATCAGGCGCTGCTGGCGCGTCTGGCCGCCCTCGCGGCAGATGAAGAGGGAGAGGATGCCGCCGCAGTTAACGCTCTCCGTCAGCAACTGCAGGGCATCAAGGTCACGGGACGCCAGCTGGTGCCCCTCGATCCGGATCGGGTCCGGGTCCAGCCCGGTGCGAACCCGCCGCTGGAGGGCGAGTACAGCCTGTGGCTCGGCGCGCAGCCTTCTACGGTCACCGTGCTGGGATTGGTGAGCAGCCCTGGCAAAAAGCCGTTCACACCGGGACGCGACGTCGCGGGATATTTAGATGAGATGGGCTTGCTAAGCGGAGCCGATCGCAATACGGCGTGGGTGATCTATCCCGATGGCCGCACGCAGAGCGTGCCGGTGGCCTACTGGAACAAACGCCATATGGAACCCATGCCGGGCAGCACGATTTTTGTTGGCTTTGCTGAAAGCGTCTGGACGAAAAGCCGGGACGGCATTAACGCCGATATTCTCACTTCCCTGACGCATCGGATACCGGATTAATGAAGAAAATTTCTCTTTACAGCCTGCTGGCGCTCAGCGTCAGCGCCGCCTGCCATGCGGAAACGTATCCGGCTCCGGTAGGCCCTTCCCAGACTGACTTCGGCGGCGTGGGACTGCTGCAAACGCCCACCGCCCGGATGGCGCGTGAGGGTGAGATCAGCCTTAACTATCGCGATAACGATCAGTACCGCTACTACTCCGGTTCGATTCAGCTCTTTCCGTGGCTAGAGACGACTCTGCGCTACACCGACGTGCGCACTCGACAGTACAGCAGCGTGGACGCCTTTTCCGGCGATCAGACCTACAAAGATAAAGCGTTCGATCTCAAGCTGCGCCTGTGGGAAGAGGGGTACTGGCTACCGCAGGTGGCAGTGGGCGCACGGGATATCGGCGGGACAGGTCTGTTCGATGCCGAGTACCTTGTGGCCAGCAAGGCCTGGGGGCCGTTTGATTTTACTCTTGGGCTGGGCTGGGGTTACCTTGGCACGGCGGGCAATATCAAAAACCCCCTCTGCTCCTACGATGAGAAGTACTGTTACCGTGACAACAGCTACAACCAGGCGGGCTCCATTGACAGTAGTCAGATGTTCCATGGCCCGGCGTCGCTGTTTGGCGGCGTGGAGTACCAGACGCCGTGGCAGCCGCTGCGCCTGAAGCTGGAGTATGAAGGCAATAACTATCAGCAGGATTTTGCCGGTCGTCTGCCGCAGCGCAGCAAAGTGAACGTTGGGGCAATCTATCGCGTAGCAGACTGGGCTGACGTCAACCTGAGCTACGAGCGCGGCAACACGGTGATGTTTGGCTTTACCCTGCACTCTAACTTCAACGATCTGCGCCCCTCTTACAACGACAATGCCCGCCCGCAGTATGAGCCGCAGCCGCAGGACGCCATTATGCAGCACGCGGTGGTGGCGAATCAGCTCACGCAGCTGAAGTACAACGCCGGGCTGGCGGATCCGAAAATTCAGGTGAAAGGCGATACGCTCTACGTTACCGGCGAACAGGTGAAATACCGCAATACCGAAGAGGGCATTGAGCGGGCGAACCGGATCATCGCCAACGATCTGCCGGACGGCGTAAAAACCATCCGCGTGACCGAGAACCGCCTCAACCTGCCGCAGGTGACCACCGAAACCGATGTGGCAAGCCTGCAACGCCATCTGGCCGGAGAGCCGCTGGGGCATGAGACGACCCTGGTGCAGAAACGCGTTGAGCCAGAGGTACCAGAGAGCACTGAGCAGGGCTGGTATATGGAGAAGTCCCGCTTCGATTTCCATATCGATCCGGTGCTGAACCAGTCCGTGGGCGGTCCGGAAAGTTTCTATATGTACCAGCTTGGGGTGATGGCGACCGCCGATCTCTGGCTGACCGACCACCTGCTGACTACCGGCAGCCTGTTTGGTAACGTCGCCAACAACTACGACAAGTTCAACTACACCGATCCGCCGGACGACTCCCATCTGCCTCGCGTGCGTACCCACGTGCGCGACTACGTAGCGAATGACTACTACGTTAACAATCTCCAGGCCAACTACTTCCAGTACCTTGGCAACGGCTTCTATGGCCAGGTGTACGGCGGCTATCTGGAGACGATGTACGGTGGAGCCGGGGCCGAGGTGCTCTGGCGGCCGGTGGACAGCAACTGGGCCTTCGGGATTGATGCTAACTACGTCAAGCAGCGTGACTGGCGCAGCGCGAAGGAGATGATGAAGTTCACCGACTACAGCGCGAAGACGGGACACCTGACCGCCTACTGGACGCCTTCCTTTGCTCAGGACGTGCTGATTAAAGCCAGCGTCGGGCAGTATCTGGCGGGAGATAAGGGCGGTACGCTGGAGGTGTCGAAACACTTCGACAGCGGCGTCGTCGTGGGCACCTATGCCACGCTGACTAACGTGTCACCGGACGAGTACGGGGAAGGGGATTTCACAAAAGGGGTCTACGTATCAATTCCGCTGGATCTCTTTGCCTCTGGCCCGACCCGCAGCCGGGCAGCTATCGGCTGGACGCCGCTTACCCGCGACGGCGGTCAGCAGCTTGGACGTAAGTTCCAGCTGTATGACATGACCAGCGATCGGAGCGTGAATTTCCGCTAATGCTGAGCCGGGCGGCGCAATGCTGCCCGGCCATACCATAAGTAAAGAATCTAGATCTGGATCACACTTCTGCGCTATACATAGAGCTCGCCACTGACAATGAGGTGCCGTATGACATCGCTTATTCGTCCACGCGTTGAGTTCATCTCCACCATCCTGCAAACCGTCCTGAATCTTGGGCTGCTGAGTCTTGGCCTGATCCTGGTTGTCTTTCTCGGTAAAGAGACGGTGCACCTTGCGGACGTGCTCTTTGCGCCCGAGCAGACCAGCAAATATGAGCTGGTTGAGGGGCTGGTGGTCTACTTTCTCTACTTCGAATTTATCGCCCTGATTGTTAAGTATTTTCAGTCTGGTTTTCACTTCCCGCTACGCTACTTTGTCTATATCGGGATCACCGCCATCGTGCGGCTGATCATTGTCGACCACAAATCGCCGATGGACGTGCTGATCTACTCCGGCGCGATCCTGCTGCTGGTGATCACCCTCTGGCTCTGCAACTCGAAACGGCTGAAGCGGGAGTAAAAAAAATGGCGCTCCTGAGAGCGCCAATAACAGTCACGAGTCAAAGTACAAACGGATAGATCAACGTTGAGGATAACAGTGGCACTACATGATGAAACCTAGCCTTTCACCCCGCCTGCCGTCAGGCCGTTAACCAGCCAGCGCTGGGCCAGCAGGAAGACAAGGGTAATCGGAATAGCCGAGAGCACCGCCGCCGCGGCAAAATCGCCCCACAGGTAGTTTTGCGGGTTGAGATACTGCTGCATACCTACCGCCAGGGTGTAGCTGTCGACGTCGCGCAGCAGCAGCGAGGCAACCGGGACTTCGGTAATGGCGGCGATAAACGACAGAATAAAGACCACCGCCAGAATCGGTACCGAGAGCGGCAGCAAGACCAGACGAAACGCCTGCCACGGCGTCGCCCCATCCAGCGAAGCCGCCTCTTCCAGCGAATTGTCGATGGTTTCAAAGTAGCCCTTGATCGTCCAGACATGCAGGGCGATGCCGCCCAGATAGGCGAAGATCACCCCGCCGTGCGTGTTCAGGCCGATAAAGGGTATATACTGACCGAGGCGGTCGAACAGGGCATAGAGCGCCACCAGGGAGAGCACCGCCGGGAACATCTGGAAAATCAGCATCCCTTTCAGCAGCGCCGACTTACCGGTAAAGCGCATGCGGGCAAAGGCGTAGGCGCAGGTGGTGGAGAGCACCACAATGCCCACCGCCGTAATGCCAGCAATTTTTACCGAGTTCCACAGCCACAGCAGCACCGGGAACGGCGGCGGGGTAACGCGCCCATCCGCATGCTCAACGCTGAAGCCCAGCGCCAGACGCCAGTGCTCCCACGAGATCTGGTCCGGGATCAGGCTGCCGGTAGCGAAGTTACCGGGACGCAGCGAGATGGCAATGACCATCAGCAGCGGGAACATGATCGCCGCGATAAAAACCAGCAGGCCCAGATGCGTAAGGAAAAGGCGCAGCTTTTGTGATTTGGGTTGAACCATAGCCATTGTCTGTCTCTCCCTTAATCAAATTTCATGCGCGTGGCTTTCAAATTCACAATCGCCAGGACGCCAACCAGCAGGAAGATCAGCGTGGCAATCGCCGCAGCAAGCCCGAAATCCTGGCCGCCGCCGCCTTCAAAGGCAATGCGGTAGGTATAGCTCACCAGCAGGTCGGTATAGCCTGCCGGGGTGGTGGTACCCAGGCGATCCGGGCCACCGTTGGTCAGGAGCTGGATCAGCACAAAGTTATTAAAGTTAAACGCAAAGCTGGCGATCATCAGCGGCGTGAGCGGCACGACCAGCAGTGGCAGGGTGATGCGGAAGAAGTTCTGCATCGGTCCCGCGCCATCCATTGACGAAGCCTCATAGAGATCGTCAGGGATCGCTTTCAGCAGCCCCATGCAGAGGATCATCATGTAGGGATAGCCGAGCCAGGTGTTAACGATGACCACCATCGCGCGGGCCGTCGTCGGGTCGCTAAACCAGGCGGGTTTAGCACCGAACAGCGCCCCCAGCATCATGTTGATTTCGCCAAAGCTCTGGTTAAACAGCCCTTTGAAAATCAGGATTGAGATAAAGGACGGTACGGCATAGGGCAGGATCAGCAGCACGCGGTAGATAGCTTTGCCGCGCAGGGCTTCCCACTGCACGAGGCACGCCAGCACCATGCCGACCGCTACGGTCAGCACCACCGTCAGCAGTGAGAAGACCACGGTCCAGACGAAGATCGCCATGAACGGCTTCTGGATGCCTTCGTCGGTGAAGACACGCATAAAGTTGTCCCAGCCGATGGTCACGGTATAGCCTGGACTAAGGCGTTCGCTGCCCCAGCCACCGTCGGCGTTAACGGCCTGATAGAAACCGACCTCGTTATTGGGGCGGTATTTAACGCCGCTCTGGTTGTTGGTGAGCGTGCCGTCGTCGGCAAGGGTATAGAGCGGGCGCGTGCCGGAGAACTGGCGCAGAGAACTCATTACCACGTGGCTCTCATCCGGTAGCACGGCGGTAAGCTGCGTCAGCGCCTGGCGCTGCTGGGTAATCACCCGCAGGTTAGCGCGTTCGCCCGCAGGCAGGGTTGCCGCCTCTTTCAGGGGCAGGGTCTGCTCGCCACCGGGCGTAAAGGGTTGTGAAACGTAGTGCTTGTCGCTCTCGCCGTCGGTCAGCACCAGCTGCCATTTATTCTCTGCCGGATAGAGGCCAAAGTTAAAGGTCTTACCCGCCTGATAGACGCGATCCATCAGCACATCGCGAACGCGCTCCTGTGCCAGCTGGTTGGTGCTGCTGTAGTTGGTAAACGCGATAGCGATGGTACAGATCAGCGGAAAGAGAACAAACAGGCCCATCCCGGCGAGACCGGGGTAGACATAGCGCCAGGCGTAGGCTTTACGATTGGCGAAAATATAGAGGCCAACCGAGCTTAAGATCAGCGTCGTGATGGCAAACAGGTACTCTCCCTGGGCGTACATCAAAACCACAAGATAGCCCACCAGCAGCCCCAGCAGGGCGATCGCTGACCACTTCAGCGCGTTGCTTTGCCACCAGGCACTCTTTTTAACGACATCCATGAGACACTTCCTCAACAACCGTGGAAAACATTGTCAGTTGTAGGGCGGGTAGCGATGCGCCACCCGCCATTTTTATTACTTGGTAACACGACCCTGCGCATCTTTCAGCGCAGCATCCACGGTCTGGCGACCGCTGGCGGCGTTGATTACTGCCGTACGCACTGCATACCAGAAGGCAGCCATCTGCGGAACGTTAGGCATGATTTCGCCCTTCTCGGCGTTGCCCATGGTGGCGGCAATGCGTGGATCCTTCGCTAAGGTCTCCTGGAAGGATTTCAGCGCGACGGCACCCAGCGGCTTATCTTTGTTAACCGCGTCCAGGCCCTGGTCGGTCAGCAGGTAGTTTTCAATGAACTCTTTTGCCAGCTCTTTATTCGGGCTGGCGGCGTTGATGCCCGCGCTCAGCACGCCAACGAACGGCTTCGACGGCTTGCCTTTAAAGGTCGGCAGCAGCGTCACGCCGTAGTTCACCTTGCTCTTGTCGATGTTTGACCACGCCCACGGACCGTTGATGGTCATCGCGGTTTCGCCTTTATTAAAGGCCGCTTCGGCGATGGAGTAGTCGGTGTCGGCATTCATGTGTTTGTTCTTAATCAGATCAACCAGGAAGCCCAGGCCCGCTTTGGCACCGGCGTTGTCCACGCCCACGTCTTTCACGTCATACTTGCCGTCGGCAAATTTAAACGCGTATCCGCCATCAGCGGCGATCAGCGGCCAGGTGAAGTACGGCTCCTGCAGGTTGAACATCAGCGCGCTCTTGCCTTTCGCCTTCAGCTCTTTATCCAGCGCCGGGATCTCTTCCCAGGTTTTCGGCGGGTTCGGTACCAGGTCTTTGTTATAGATCAGCGACAGGGCTTCAACGGAGATCGGATAGGCGATCAGCTTGCCGTTATAGCGCACCGCGTCCCAGGTGAACGGGAAAAGCTTGTCCTGGAAGGCTTTGTCGGGGGTGATTTCCGCCAGCAGGCCAGACTGGGCATAGCCACCAAAACGGTCATGCGCCCAGAGGATAATATCCGGGCCGTCACCGGTCGCCGCCACCTGCGGGTACTTCTCTTCCAGCTTGTCCGGATGCTCAACGGTGACCTTAATCCCGGTATCTTTCTCGAATTTCTGGCCGACTTCCGCGAGGCCGTTATAGCCTTTGTCGCCGTTGATCCAGATCACCAGCTTGCCTTCTTCAATTTTGGCAAGGGCCGAGGCGGAAAACATCATCGTCGTCAGCGCGGAGAGCGCAAGGATGCGAGCGCCAGTTTTCATGTTCATAAATCCCGTCCTTTAGGTAGCGATAAATTGACGCCTCTCAGTCTCCCGGTTTGACAAGCGCTTCTCATCCTCCCCCGACCTACGCCCTGCCGCCGTGATGTGTGATCTTTGTTACATAAAACAGAGTTATGCGTACCGGCGCACACAAAAGCGCCGCAATTTTTGCTGGTGGCATCACGAAAATTGCCCGCAGCCCGCGGCCCCGGTGGCAGAGCCATGCCGCTCATCCTCCCGTCTCCTCCCCCATAAAAAACCGGGGGGTGGAGGATTCGCCTGACTTACGCATGACGCATATTCACTGCAACTGAATGTTTCAGGGTTGTAACGAAGGAAGGGAGAAGGGCATGGCGAGCGTGCAGCTGAGGAATGTGACGAAGGCCTGGGGTGACGTAGTGGTATCAAAAGATATCAACCTCGACATCCAGGAGGGGGAGTTCGTGGTGTTTGTCGGACCGTCAGGCTGCGGAAAATCGACCCTGCTGCGCATGATTGCCGGGCTGGAGACCATCACCAGCGGCGACCTCATGATTGGTGATACGCGAATGAACGAGATCCCCCCTGCGGATCGCGGCGTTGGCATGGTGTTCCAGTCCTATGCGCTCTATCCCCACCTCTCGGTGGCAGAAAATATGTCGTTCGGCCTGAAGCTGGCTGGCGCAAAGAAAGACGTGATTAACCAGCGCGTTAACCAGGTCGCCGAGGTGTTACAGCTGGGCCATCTGCTGGATCGCAAGCCGAAAGCGCTCTCCGGCGGTCAGCGCCAGCGCGTCGCCATTGGCCGTACGCTGGTGGCGGAGCCGCGCGTGTTCCTGCTCGATGAGCCGCTATCGAACCTTGATGCGGCGCTGCGCGTGCAGATGCGGATCGAGATCTCCCGCCTGCACAAGCGCCTTGGACGCACGATGATCTACGTCACCCACGATCAGGTCGAGGCGATGACCCTGGCGGACAAGATTGTGGTGCTGGACGCCGGTCGCGTGGCGCAGATTGGCAAGCCGCTGGAGCTTTATCACTACCCGGCAGACCGTTTCGTGGCGGGCTTTATCGGCTCGCCCAAGATGAACTTCCTGCCGGTAAAAGTGACCGCTACCGCCATTGAGCAGGTGCAGGTAGAGCTGCCGAACCGCCAGCAGATCTGGCTGCCGGTAGACAGTGCTCACGTCCAGGTGGGCGCAAATATGTCGCTTGGGATCCGTCCCGAGCATCTGCTGCCCAGCGACATCGCCGATGTCACGCTGGAGGGGCAGGTACAGGTTGTTGAGCAGTTAGGTCACGAAACGCAAATTCATATCCAGATCCCCGCCATCCGTCAAAACCTGGTTTACCGCCAGGGGGACGTGGTGTTGGTAGAAGAGGGTGCCACATTCGCTATCGGCTTGCCGCCGGAGCGCTGCCATCTGTTCCGTGAGGACGGCAGCGCCTGTCGGAGATTGCATCAGGAGCCTGGCGTTTAAGCATTCCCATTACAAAGAAAAGCAAGCAAAGCTTCAGGAGATAGAACGATGATTACTCTGCGCAAACTCCCTCTGGCCGTCGCCATAGCAGCAGGCGTGATGGCAGCCCAGGCGGGTGCTGTTGATTTTAAAGGCTACGCCCGTTCTGGCATCGGCTGGACCGGCAGCGGCGGCCCGCAAGAGTGTTTCCAGGCGACCGGGGCCCAAAGTAAATACCGTCTTGGTAACGAATGTGAAACCTATGCGGAGATCAAACTGGGCCAGGAAGTGTGGAAAGAGGGCGATAAGAGCTTCTACTTCGACACCAACGTAGCCTACTCCGTTTCCCAGCAGAACGACTGGGAAGCCACCAGCCCGGCCTTCCGCGAAGCCAACGTTCAGGGTAAAAACCTGATCGAAGCGCTGCCAGGCTCCACCATCTGGGCAGGTAAACGCTTCTACCAGCGTCATGACGTCCACATGATCGACTTCTACTACTGGGATATCTCTGGCCCAGGCGCAGGTATCGAAAACATCGATCTCGGTTTCGGTAAACTCTCTCTGGCGGGCACCCGTTCATCTGAGTCCGGCGGCTCCTCAACCTTCGCCGATCGCGATCCGATTACTGGCGATCGTACCTATGACAATATCGTGCCGAACGACGTCTTTGACGTGCGTTTAGCGGGTATGGAAGTGAACCCGGGCGGTACCCTGGAGCTGGGCGTTGACTACGGTCACACCAACCTGCCGGATGACTACTACCTGCAGCCAAACGCAAGTAAAGATGGCTGGCTGTTCACCGGTGAGCACGTGCAGACCATCGGCACTGGCTTCAACAAGTTCATCGTCCAGTACGCTACCGACTCCATGACCTCTAACGGTAAAGGCATTCCGCAGGGCGCTCAGCTTAACAACGACGGCCACCTGCTGCGCTTTATCGACCACGGCTCCATCTCGATGGGCGACCGCTGGGACATGATGTACGTCGGTATGTACCAGGATATCGATCTGGATAACGGCAACGGCACCCGCTGGTGGACCGTGGGCGTGCGTCCGATGTTCAAATGGACACCGATCATGAGCACCCTGCTGGAAGTTGGCTATGACAACGTGAAGTCCCAGCGTACCGACTCCACCAACGACCAGGTCAAAGTGACCCTGGCCCAGCAGTGGCAGGCAGGCGACAGCATCTGGTCCCGTCCGGCGCTGCGCGTGTTCGCAACCTACGCCAAGTGGGATGAGTCCTTCGGCTTCGCTAACAACAACAGCGACAGAAACGCGGGTTACACCGCGGGCTACGCTTACCAGGATACCTCTGCCCGTACCTTCAGCCGCGGCGATGATGACGAGTGGACCTTCGGTGCCCAGATGGAAATCTGGTGGTAAGACAGCGTTGATGTAATGCAGTACCAGAGAGGGGCTTCGGCCCCTCTTATACCAGTAAGCGATCTATCCTGACGCGGCGCGCTATTGCCTGGCTACCGTCTCGTCATCTCTACAGAGGTCACCATAATGAAAATGAAAAAAACGCTTCTCGCGCTCTGCCTCGGTGCAGGGCTGCTCGCCTGCGTACCCGCAGTCAGCTTCGCCGACGTAAACCTGGTTCCGCAGGACACCTCAGCCGCGCCGGCCATCCCGACAGGGACGCTCCAGCAGCTCGCCTGGACCCCGGTTGCTAATTCACAAACCCAGACCACCAATTTGGCGACGGCAGGGCAAACCCTGAACGTACCCGGCATCACCGGTAAAGTGGCCGCCTACAGCGTGCCGGCCAACATCGGTGAGTTAACCCTTACCCTGACCAGCGTCGCGGATAAGCAAAAATCGATCTTTGCGCCCAACGTGCTGGTGCTCGATCAAAACCTGACCCCCGCCGCGTGGTTCCCGAGCAGCTACTTCACCTATCAGGAGCCGGGCGTGATGTCTGCCGACCGTCTTGAGGGGATCATCAAGCTGACGCCGGCGCTGGGCCAGCAAAAAATCTACCTGCTGGTCTTCACCACCCCGGAAGATTTGCAGCGCACCACCACCATGATCAACCCGGCAAAGGCCTACGCGAAAGGCGTGGGTAACGCGGTACCGGATATTCCGGATCCACAGGCGCGCCATACGCCGGACGGCACGGTGAAACTCAAAGTCAGCACTAACTCTGCCTCCAGCATTCTGGTCGGCCCGATCTTTGGCTCTTCCGGCCATGCTGCCGTGACCGTTGGTAATACTGCCGCACCGACCACCGCCTACAGCGCCCCGGCCGCCGCACCTGCTCCGGCAGCCGCACCTGCTCCGGCAGCCGCACCTGCACAAGCCCCGGCTCCGGCAGCCAGGCATGAACCGGTACTGAACGATACGGAAAACTACTTTAACCAGGGTATTAAACAGGCCGTCGCCAGCGGCAATATCGATAAAGCACTCAAACTATTGAATGAGGCTGAGAGCCTGGGCTCGACGTCCGCCCGCGCTACGTTTATCAGCAGTGTAAAAGGCAAGGGGTGATCGTCTCCCCACAATGCTGATTTTGTCCGTTTGGTGCACCTTCACCGGTGCACCCTTTTTCCCGATCTGCCTGTTCTGCGATACACTGTTGCTACGTTATGTACCGGAGAGTAAGGCATGCCACACCCTGCGCTAACGCAACTGCGCGCGCTGCGCTATTTTGACGCAATCCCCGCACTTGAACCGCACCTGCTAGACTGGCTGCTGCTGGAAGACTCAATGACCAAGCGTTTTGAGCAGCAGGGTTGCCAGGTGAGTGTTACGCTCATAAGAGAGGCGTTCGTCACCGCCGATGAGGTGCCGGAAGAGCGCGCTCTGTTGCCCGAGGCATCACGCTACTGGCTGCGGGAGATCCTGCTCTGTGCCGACGGCGAGCCCTGGCTGGCTGGTCGTACGGTGGTGCCGGAGTCGACCCTGAGCGGTCCGGAGCTGGCGCTGCAGCGGCTGGGCAATACGCCGCTGGGGCGCTATCTCTTTACCTCATCAACCCTGACCCGTGATTTTATTGAAATAGGCCGTCACGCCGATCTCTGGGGACGCCGCTCCCGGCTGCGCCTTGGCGGCAAGCCGCTGCTGCTGACGGAGCTGTTTTTACCTGCATCACCGCTGTATCGAGAGGAGTAGAAATGGAGTGGAGTCTTACGCAGGGTAAGCTGCTGGCTTATCACCGCTTAATGCGCACGGACAAGCCAATTGGCGCGCTGCTGTTGCTGTGGCCCACCCTGTGGGCGCTGTGGGTGGCGACGCCGGGCGTGCCGCCGCTGGGGATCCTGGTGGTGTTTATCGCCGGGGTCTGGCTGATGCGCGCCGCAGGCTGCGTGGTGAACGACTACGCCGATCGTAAGTTTGATGGCCACGTGAAGCGCACTGCCAACCGGCCGCTGCCGAGCGGCGCGGTGAGTGAAAAAGAGGCGCGTAACCTGTTTGTCGTGCTGGTGCTGCTGGCGTTTGTGCTGGTGCTGACCCTCAACCTGATGACCATCCTGCTGTCGGTAGCGGCGCTGGCGCTGGCCTGGACCTACCCCTTCATGAAGCGCTATACCCACCTGCCGCAGGTGGTGTTGGGTGCCGCCTTTGGCTGGTCGATTCCCATGGCCTTTGCCGCCGTGAGCGAGTCGGTTCCCCTGAGCTGCTGGCTGATGTTCTTCGCCAACATTCTGTGGGCGGTGGCCTACGATACGCTCTATGCGATGGTGGATCGGGACGATGACGTCAAGATCGGCATTAAATCGACGGCTATTCTCTTTGGTCGTCACGATAAGCTGATCGTCGGTATTTTGCAGGTGCTGGTACTGGTACTGATGGCGGCGGTGGGCTGGCTGAACGGGCTGGGTTGGGCTTTCTATGCCTCGATTGCGGTAGCAGGCGCGCTGTTTATCTGGCAGCAGAAGATGATTGTGCATCGCGATCGCGACGCCTGTTTCAAAGCTTTCCTGAACAATAACTACGTGGGCCTGGCGCTGTTTGTTGGGCTGGCGGTGAGTTACCTGACCTAAAAAAGAGGCCCGGCAAGCTTGCCGGGCCTCACTATTACGCTTCCGCCTGCGTCGCGCTCTCGATGGTCAATCGCACGTCAGGCGTTACCAGATCCGCCAGCAGGAGATAGACCTGCATGGTTTTAGCCGGATCGGCATCTCCTGTATCGCTGATATAGCCTTCATCGCGCAGCGTCAGCACCAACGTACTAAACACCGCTTTATCGAAGAACTCCGGCGCGTTGATCCCATGCAGCACCGACAGACGCTGGGCCAGGGTGCGGCTCTCTTTCTCCAGCGTGCCACGGTTAATGGCCGGGTTAGCGCTCAGCAGCCAGAAGGTAATGGCGTAACGCTGTAGCGTTTCGCGTGCGCCCGCTGCCAGCAGCTGCAGGGTGCGTGAGCGCTGCGGGTTGAGATACAGACGGTCGTCTTTATCTACCAGCAGGCCCTGGCGCACCATCTCGGCGATCAGGGCGTTCATCACGTCCGGCAGCTCGCTGTTATCCCAGCGCAGGAACAGCTCCGCTTTCAGCATCGGATAGAGCACGTCAACGTGGCGCAGCAGCTCTTCGCGAGAGATCTGGCGATGCTGGGTCACGATGGCCGCCATCAGAGAGGGCAGCACCAGCATATGCGCGATGTTGTTGCGGTAGTAGGTCATCAGCACCGCCTGCTCGCGCGGCAGAATGATGATGTCGCCGATGGTGTCTTTCTCTACCTCGAACTTGTTCATCTGCAGCGCGTGGGCAATCAGCTCGCTGGCGCTTGCCGCCGGGGCGGTGGCGTCAGGCGAGTAGGGCACGTTGCGCAGCAGGTCGAGATAGCAGTCCAGCTGCTCGGTCAGCTGCTCGCGGGTCAGCGAGCGCTGGCGCGAGGCCAGCAGCGCGGTACAGCAAAGGTTCATGGCATTTGCCGCGCCCGCGTTGTTAATGCGCACCATCAGATCGGCGGCGATGGTATTCACGGTCGGCGTCAGCCAGGCCGGGCGTATCGCTTCAATCGGATCGATCGACTCGCGCCACTCCGGCACGTGCTGATTAAGATAGTTCATCAGCGGTAGCGGCTCGCCAAAGTTAACATAGCCCTGGCCGAGGTTGCGCAGCTTGCTCAGGCCGCGCAGCATCTGAAAGACGTTCTCTTTCTCTTTGGTCGCCCCGCGCAGCTCTTTGGCGTAGGTACCTACCTCCATCACGTGCTCGTAGCCGATATAGATCGGTACCAGGGTGATAGGGCGCGTGCCGCCGCGCAGCATGGCTTGCAGGGTCATCGACAGGGTGCCGGTTTTCGGATCCAGCAGACGCCCCGTACGTGAGCGCCCACCCTCGACGAAGTACTCTACCGAGTAGCCGCGGCTGAACAGCTCGCCCAGGTACTCACGGAACACCGTTGAGTAGAGCTTATTGCCCTTGAAGGTACGGCGAATAAAGAATGCCCCGAGACGGCGGAAAATCGGCCCGGCAGGCCAGAAGTTAAGGTTGATACCGGCAGCAATATGCGGCGGGACCAGTCCCTGATGATAGAGGACGTAGGAGAGCAGCATGTAGTCCATGTGGCTACGGTGGCACGGCACGTAGACAATTTCATGGCCGTCGTGCGCCAGCTGGCGGACCCGCTCGGCGTTATGCACGTTGATACCCTGATAGAGCCGGTTCCAGGTAAAGCCGAGAATACGGTCGCTCAGGCGGATCATCTCATAGGAGAAGTTAGCGGCAATCTCTTCCATCAGGGCGATGGCGTTCTGCTGGGCCTTCTCGTGAGAGATCTTTTTGCTACGCGCTTCGTCTTCTACCGCGCGGGCAATTGCTTTTGATGCCAGCAGCTTATTGAAGAGATCCTGGCGTGCTGGCAGGCGCGGGCCCACGGCGGCAAGCCGCTGGCGGGCAAAATGCATGCGCGCTACGCGGGCCAGCTTCTGGGCGATAATTTTGTCCGTGCCATGCTCGGTGGCCATCCGGCGCAGGGAGACCGGCGGGGAGAAGCGCACAAAGCTATCGCGGCCCAGCCAGGAGACGGCAAAGAACTTCTGGATGCCGTTCAGCATGCGCAGCGGCGGGTTAACTTCGCCTTTTTCGCGCCCCGGCGAGCGGCCAAACATCACCGATACCGGCACCATCTGTACGTCCAGATCCGGGTGATTACGGTGGAGATCCAGGTAGTCATGGAACAGCTTAACGGAATCTTCTTTTGGCGTGTACCAGCTAAAAACACGCGGGCCGCTATGGATAAAGATGTAGCGCGGCAGCAGCGCGCCGTCGATCTCCAGCGGCTCCAGCGGGTCGGGCAGCTCATGTGCCAGACACTGAGCACGCAAAGTCAGTAAGTCTGCCTTCGAGTTATAAGGCAAAACGTACATAATAGGGCGTGAGGTATCGAGTCCTGGTTCCTGGGCAGGTTCTGCCGGAATCGACTTGCTTTTTACCAACACGCTTAATGGTAAATTCAGTAATTTGTAGTAAATTCGTGGCCAGCCGGACATAAACAATGTGAAGCCTCTGGTTAATAATGCCATTGCGCCGCAAGAATATCAGAAAGCGCGCAGAATATCTTTTGTACCTCGGTACGCTCGCATAGACATTGACGATAATTACATAAAAAGGTTCTTTTGATGGCCAATAATACCACTGGTTTAACCCGAATCATTAAAGCTGCAGGGTACTCATGGAAGGGCGTTCGTGCGGCATGGCTCAATGAGGCCGCCTTCCGCCAGGAGGCCGTGGCGGTGATCCTCGCTATTGTTATCGCCTGCTGGCTCGACGTAGACGCTATTACCCGCGTGCTGCTCATTGGGTCCGTAGTGCTGGTAATGATAGTGGAGATCCTGAACAGCGCGATCGAAGCGGTTGTTGACCGCATTGGCACTGATTTTCATGAGCTTTCCGGCCGGGCCAAAGACATGGGCTCAGCGGCGGTGCTGATGTCTATCCTGCTTGCGCTGGCAACCTGGGGCATGCTGCTCTGGCCACATTACCGCTAAGGTGCGCAAAATCGGGCTTGTGCGGCGGTTTTGCTCAAAATTTGGTTTCAAAAACAGTTTTTGCTGTATATACTCACAGCATAACTGTATATACACCCAGGGGGCGGGATGAAAGCGTTAACAGCCAGGCAGCAAGAGGTGTTTGATCTCATTCGCGATCACATCAGCCAGACCGGCATGCCGCCGACGCGTGCTGAGATTGCGCAGCGTTTGGGATTCCGTTCGCCAAACGCGGCGGAAGAACACCTGAAAGCGCTGGCGCGTAAAGGGGTTCTTGAGATTGTTTCCGGCGCATCGCGCGGGATCCGACTGCTGCAGGAAGAGGAAGAGGGGCTGCCGTTGATTGGCCGCGTCGCTGCCGGTGAGCCGCTGCTGGCGCAGCAGCATATTGAAGGCCACTACCAGGTCGATCCCTCCCTGTTTAAGCCCAGCGCTGATTTCCTGCTGCGGGTTAGCGGGATGTCGATGAAAGATATCGGCATCATGGATGGCGATCTGCTGGCAGTACATAAAACTCAGGAAGCGCGTAACGGCCAGGTGATCGTGGCGCGTATTGATGATGAAGTGACGGTAAAGCGGCTGAAAAAGCAGGGCAATACCGTACAGCTACTGCCTGAAAACAGCGACTTCGATCCTATCGTTGTTGACCTGCGTCAGCAGAATTTCAGTATTGAAGGGCTGGCGGTCGGCGTTATTCGCAACGGCGAATGGCTCTGATATCCTGTAAGTGCCTGTGGCAGCTCGCTTTATCCTGCCACAGCGCTTAATCTATTTTTTTGTTCCTGCATTTGCTCCCTCTTTTTTTGCCCTCTCTTCCTGTTGTTTGTTTGCCTCTGAATGGTTAAATATTCCGAATAAATCCCACCTTAGAAAATCCTTAGCTACAATTATTATCACGTTCAGCAGATAACGAACGTAACGAAGGACCAACGAATATTGCTATTCAACACCGAACGATGATGAGGATACCATTATGAATAAAGACGAAGTCGGCGGTAACTGGAAACAGTTCAAAGGTAAAGCGAAAGAGCAATGGGGCAAATTAACGGACGATGATATGACCGTTATTGAAGGTAAACGCGACCAGCTGGTCGGTAAAATTCAAGAACGTTACGGTTATCAGAAAGACCAGGCCGAGAAAGAAGTCGGCGAATGGGAAACTCGTAACGAGTATCGCTGGTAATCACGCTAGATAGACAGCTTGAATGCCCTGCCCGACGGTACAAGGATGTACCGACCCTTCCTGCTCTACCTCGTAGCCTAACGCGGTTTTTTCTTCACTAAGATGCTGTGATCGTGCTGGCACTCGCCCTGATGACGACAGGCTTCCACTTCCGAACACGCTGCACAAAGCCCGTGCGCCTCAATAACGTTATGCCGTAGCGCAAAGCCCATCTTTGCCGCTAGCGCATGCATGATATCTTCCACGCCCTCAGCCGCTTCCTCTTTTACCACGCCACAGCGATCGCAGATGAACATCGCCGACGTATGCGTGGGCTGATCGAAGAGGTGACACAGCACGTAGCTGTTTGTCGACTCAACCTTATGCACAAATCCCTGCTCCAGCAGGAAGTCGAGAGCGCGATAAACCGTTGGCGGCTTGGCCTGCGGCTCAGAGACACGCAAAAGATCGAGTAAATCGTAAGCGCTGATCGCACCCTGTTGCAGGCTCATCAGGCGTAGAACCTCAAGGCGCTGCGGGGTCAGGCGCACGTTGCGCTGCGCGCACAGCGTTTCAGCATGTGCCAGCATCTGCTGCGAAGTGGTCTTATCCATTGGGCATCCTCAAGTGACGTAATGTAATAACGTTGAAACTGCTACTTTACCATATCCTGTGGCGAACGCCGAGATCCACGCCATCCTTCCGCCCGCAAGAGGCCTTACCCCTGGCATTTACCTGAAATTTTCAACGCCCGTAGTAGAAAAACTTCCCCAATCGAATTTCCTCCTCTATAAGTAAAGAGTCTTTATAAAAAGACGCAGATTGTTACGAATAAAAATATTCTCATGCAGGTAAAAAACGAATTAGCTGCATTTAGCATCGCTTTTCACAGCAATAGTTCACCTCTCGCCAGGCGATAACTGGCAGGGCATAAATCGACCTTTGATCAATAAGACAGGGCAAACTGTGAAAAAAATTTTTAAGCTTTCAGTGGTAACACTTGCGGTCTCTTTTGGAGTAGTCACTCAGGCAGGGGCAGCGAATACATGGGCAGAAGCACGTAGTGATGCCATGGGCGGAACCGGTGTCGCATCCGCCAGCTACGGCAGTGGCGTACTGATTAACCCGGCACTGCTGGCGAAGGCCAAACCGGATGATAATGTGACTGTCATCCTGCCAAGCGTCCAGGCACAGATTACAGATAAAGATAATTTGCAGGACGAAATCGATGATATTAACGACAAAGTTGACTATTACGATGACGTCATTGATAACCTGACCACGGCGCAAATTATTGCGAATCCGCTGGGCACTATCGATCAGTTCCAGGGAGCAGCACGCGACCTCGCCGACGAGCTGGATTTCCTGAAGGGTAAAACGGCGCACGCTAATGCCGCTGCGGGCATTGCAGTCAGCATCCCCAACGACGTTCTCTCCTTTGCATTCGTAACCAAAGCCTATGCGCATGCGCGCGTGAGCTCTGCTATCGACCAGCAGGATATTAACTATCTGCGCAATATTCAAAACAGCGACCTGGTTGCGGCAGGCGTGGCGCTGAACGCTGCGCTCTCTCCATCCGGCTCGGATGAGATCACCCGTAACCTGAACTCTACTGCATCTGGACGGGCCGCTATCGTCTCCGATTACGGCGTGGCCGTGGCGCGTCAGTTCCAGTTTGGCGACGTGCCGGTCTCTATCGGCGTAACGCCGAAGCTGCAAAAAACCTGGCTGTTCAACTACACCACCTCTATCTACGACTACGACAGCAGCGACTTCAACAGCAGCCGCTATCGTAACGACGATACCGGCTTCAACGTTGATGCCGGTATTGCCGCTGACTTTGGTGATAACTGGACCGTAGGCCTGAGCGGGCAGAACCTGATCTCTCGTGATATCGATACCAAAGATATCCAGATCCGCAACGGCCGCACCGGGGAAGTACGCAACTACAAAGATACCTACCAGATCAGCCCGGTGGTGACCGCAGGTCTGGCGTGGCACACGGATCTGGTGACCCTCAGCGCCGATGGCGATGTAACCGAAACCAAAGGCTTTAAGAGCGAAGAGGCTTCCCAGTACGTTGGCGTGGGTGCTGAAGTGCGTCCGCTTGACTGGCTGGCGGTGCGTGCGGGCTACCGTGCCGATGTGAAAGGGGACGACAGCAACGTCGCCACCGCCGGTATCGGCTTTGCGCCGTTTAACCGTGTTCACGTCGATCTGATGGGTCTGTACGGCGAAGATGAAACCTGGGGCGCAGGCGCGCAGCTCAGCCTGACGTTCTAATGATCTATCCGCCGGAGGCGCAATGCCTCCGGCGTGCTGTTCAGGTTACTTAACCAAAATGTTCAGCCACGAATTTTGCAAGAACCATGAAGAAAACGAAAGCGCACGAGCACATACAAAGAAGTGTAATTCTGTAATACCCATGCATCCAGCTATAGAGATCGCCTGGGATGCTATCAAAGAAATTGTATACTTCTTTATTATCATTCCACATGAAAAGGGGGGCTTTCTTTTTCAAAAGACAGAGAAAGTAATAAACAAGCGTAAAAGAGCCGAAAAAACCCATTAAAGAGTGGAAATGATAGGGGGCATAAAACGAGAAGCCACGATCATGGTATAACTCAATGAGCTGGTTATACTTTTTTTTGTTTGCACCAAAAAAGAAGAAGAGAAAAGCAAAGAAAAAAAAACCTACCCATACGGCAGCTAATCCCAAATAAGAAAACCAAAGAGACATACGCTTAATCCTTAAGTCGTCAGAGAAACACACTCCCTGAACAGCTCTTGCGTCTGATAATCCACTGTTCAGCACCTTGTATTACAAGATATCCGGGGCATAGGTTATGCACAATGTTCCGGCGTGCTGTTCAGGCGAAATGAGTATGCTATAGTAGCGCCCCTTTTCCATTTTGATGAAAAAACGTACGCTATGCCGCCAGTCACGCCCGCTACCGCCTTCGCCGCCCACCGCTTCTCCATCGCGCCCATGCTCGACTGGACCGATCGCCACTGCCGCTATTTTTTGCGTCTGCTGTCGCGGGAGACGCTTCTCTACACCGAGATGGTGACCACCGGGGCGATTATTCACGGCAAAGGCGACTACCTGGCCTACAGCGACGAAGAGCATCCCGTGGCGCTTCAGCTGGGCGGCAGCGATCCGGCGCAGCTGGCCCACTGTGCGAAACTGGCCGAAGCCCGCGGCTACGATGAGATCAACCTCAACGTTGGTTGTCCGTCCGATCGCGTGCAGAACGGCATGTTCGGGGCCTGCCTGATGGGTAATGCGCAGCTGGTGGCCGACTGCATCAAAGCCATGCGCGACGTAGTCTCTATTCCGGTGACGGTGAAGACCCGCATCGGCATTGACGATCAGGACAGCTACGAATTTCTTTGCAGCTTTATTGATACCGTTTCCGGCAGGGGCGAGTGTGAGACGTTTATTATCCATGCCCGCAAGGCCTGGCTCTCTGGGCTCAGTCCCAAAGAGAACCGCGAGATCCCGCCCCTGGACTACCCGCGTGTCTATCAGCTTAAGCGCGACTTCCCACACCTGACTATGTCCATCAACGGCGGTATTAAATCGCTGGAAGAGGCAAAGGCGCACCTTGAGCATATGGATGGGGTGATGGTCGGGCGTGAGGCGTATCAAAACCCAGGCATCCTGGCTGCGGTTGACCGTGAGATTTTTGGCGTAGCGCGTGAAGATGCCGATCCGGTTGCGGTGGTGCGGGCCATGTATCCGTATATCGAGCGTGAGCTGAGCAGCGGGGCCTATCTCGGGCATATTACTCGCCATATGCTGGGGCTTTTCCAGGGCGTTCCAGGCGCGCGCCAGTGGCGTCGCTACCTGAGTGAAAACGCGCATAAAGCAGGGGCAGATATTAACGTGCTGGAGCAGGCGCTGAAGCTGGTCGCAGATAAGCGTTAAAAATTCGCTAAAAGTTAGCTAAATTCACCACGCCTCGCAGCACTCTGCGGGGCGTTTTGCTTTATTATCAATAAATTACACTCTGGCACGATTCTTGTAATAGGTTGGGTAACTATTAAGGGGGAAAAGCCATGCTGGAACTACTGTTTGTGATTGGATTTTTTATGATGCTGTTGGTAACGGGCGTCTCGCTGCTGGGCATTATTGTTGCTCTGGCAGTGGCCACGGCGCTGATGTTCGTCGGTGGGTTGTTTGCGTTGATGTTTAAACTGCTGCCCTGGCTGCTGCTGGCGGTGGCCATCGTCTGGGTTATCCGGGCGGTGAAAAAGCCAAAACTGCCGCTGTATCAGCGTAATAGCCGCTGGCGTTACTAAGTTATGCGGTCTTGATCACAACCTGGCATTTTTCTCTGGCAGGTTCAGCCAAACCGCATAGGATTTAGGTATCGAATCTGTCACTATTGCGCGTCTTTTGAATTCATCGAGCTGTACCCTACATACAGCCGAACTAAAAAAAAGAAAGGGCTTCCTTAAGGGAAGCCCTAATTCTTTTCCCTCGTCATACTTCAAGCAGCCGGTGCGTTGGCTGCGCTTACTCGCCCCAGTCACTTACCTATGTAAGCTCCTGGGGACTCGCGCACTTGCCGCCTTCCTGCTACTCGAATTATTTAGAGGGAATCAGGGGATTAGCAAACTCGATCCCTGCGTTGACCGACTCTCCAGCGTCTCGTGCGCGCGCTGCGCCTCCGCCAGCGGGAACTTCTGATCTTCCGCCACGTCTACCTTAATCACGCCGCTGGCAATCAGTGAAAACAGCTCGTTGCTCGCCTCCTCCAGCTCCTCCCGGTTAGTGATGTAACCCTGAAGGGAAGGGCGGGTGGCATACAGGGAACCTTTCTGGTTAAGAATGCCGAGGTTAACGCCGGTGACCGGGCCAGAGGCATTGCCGAAGCTGACCATCAGGCCGTGACGCTGTAGGCAGTCCAGCGAGGACTCCCAGGTATCTTTTCCTACCGAGTCATAGACCACGCGCACCTTTTTACCGCCGGTGATCTCCTTAACGCGCTCAACGATGCTCTCTTCGCGGTAGTTAATCACCTGCCACGCGCCGGCCTGCAATGCCCGCTGCGCCTTCTGCGCGCTACCCACGGTGCCGATCAGCTTCCCGCCCAGCGCCTTGGACCACTGGCAGGCAATAAGCCCTACGCCGCCCGCCGCCGCATGGAACAGAAACGGCTCGTCGGGCTTGATCTCATAGGTTTTACGCAGCAGATAGAAGACCGTCAGTCCTTTAAGGAACGAGGCGGCCGCCTGCTCAAAGGAGATGGCATTTGGCAGCAGAGCGACCTTATCCGCAGGCACGTTGTGCACCGAGCTGTAGGCACCCAGCGCTGACTGGGCATAGACCACCCGATCGCCTGCCTTAATGTGGCTAACGTTTTTACCGACTTTGCTCACTACGCCTGCCGCCTCTGTACCGAGACCGCTTGGCAACGCCGGCGGCGGATAGAGGCCGCTGCGGATGTAGGTATCGATATAGTTGATACCAATAGCCTTGTTCTCGACCTGCACCTCGTTCTCTGCCGGATCGGTGGGGGTAAACTCCACCGCTTTTAATACCTCAGGGCCACCATGCTTGTGAAATTCAACTCTTGTTGCCATGTTTCCTCCCAAAGATCCTAAGCCAGGGTATCATTAGGGTCGGGTGTCATAATCCAAAATATGATAAAGTTTCGACCCACAATTTATCTCGGTACTCCATTCACTATGGCAGGAAATAAACCCTTCAACAAACAGACTGAACCCCGCGACATGCAAGTCGAGGGGATGAAAGTGCCGCCACACTCAATCGAAGCGGAGCAGTCGGTGTTGGGCGGTTTAATGCTGGATAACGAACGCTGGGACGACGTTGCCGAGCGCGTTGTAGCGGAAGATTTCTATACCCG
This sequence comes from Pseudescherichia sp. L3, assembly GCF_024656065.1. NCBI lineage: Bacteria > Pseudomonadati > Pseudomonadota > Gammaproteobacteria > Enterobacterales > Enterobacteriaceae > Pseudescherichia > Pseudescherichia sp. L3. The sequence continues at coordinate 740,464 of NZ_JANKYC010000002.1, read as the reverse complement.
TCCACATCGGCATATCTTCACTGAGATGCATCGCCTGCAGGAGATGAGCAAGCCCATCGACCTGATCACCCTGGCGGAGTCGCTGGAGCAGCAGGGCCAGTTGGACAGCGTAGGCGGTTTTGCCTATCTGGCAGAGCTATCGAAAAATACGCCAAGCGCGGCGAACATCAGCGCGTATGCCGACATCGTCCGCGAACGTGCGGTGGTGCGCGAGATGATCTCGGTGGCTAACGAAATCGCCACCGCGGGCTTTGATCCGCAGGGCCGTACCAGCGAAGACCTGCTCGATCTCGCCGAGTCCCGCGTTTTCCAGATTGCCGAAAACCGGGCCAATAAAGACGAAGGGCCGAAAAGCATCGATCAGATCCTTGAGGCCACCGTTGCGCGTATTGAGCAGCTCTTTCAGCAGCCCCACGACGGCGTTACCGGCGTTGATACCGGCTATCAGGATCTGAATAAGAAAACGGCGGGCCTGCAACGTTCGGATCTGATCATCGTGGCGGCGCGTCCGTCGATGGGTAAAACCACCTTCGCCATGAACCTGTGCGAAAACGCCGCGATGCTGCAGGATAAGCCAGTGCTGATCTTCAGCCTGGAGATGCCTGCCGAGCAGATCATGATGCGTATGCTGGCGTCGCTCTCCCGCGTCGATCAGACCCGCATCCGTACCGGCCAGCTTGACGATGAGGACTGGGCGCGTATCTCCGGCACCATGGGTATTCTGCTCGAGAAGCGTAACATGTATATCGATGACTCCTCTGGCCTGACGCCGACCGAGGTGCGCTCCCGCGCCCGCCGGATTTTCCGCGAGCATGACGGCCTGAGCATGATCATGATCGACTACCTGCAGCTGATGCGCGTTCCGTCGCTCTCCGACAACCGTACGCTGGAGATCGCGGAGATCTCCCGCTCGCTGAAGGCGCTGGCGAAAGAGTTACAGGTGCCGGTCGTGGCCCTGTCGCAGCTTAACCGCTCCCTGGAGCAGCGTGCCGATAAGCGCCCGGTCAACTCCGACCTGCGTGAATCCGGCTCTATCGAACAGGATGCCGACCTGATCATGTTTATCTACCGTGATGAGGTGTACCACGAGAACAGCGATCTGAAAGGCATCGCGGAAATTATTATTGGTAAGCAGCGTAACGGCCCGATTGGTACGGTACGCCTGACCTTTAACGGGCAGTGGTCGCGCTTTGATAACTATGCGGGACCACAGTATGACGATGAGTAATCTCTGTCACCCTTCAAGCTACAGGTGTGTTAGCTGCGCTCGCTCACCCCAGTCACTTACTTCAGTAAGCTCCTGGGGATTCACTTGCTTGCTGCCTTCCTGTAGCTCGAATGATTTAAGAGATTAATATTTCTATCAATGAAGGATTAACATGCAAGCGGCAACCGTAGTAGTCAACCGCCGCGCTCTGCGACACAATCTGCAACGCCTGCGCGAGCTGGCTCCCGCCAGCAAACTGGTTGCAGTGGTGAAAGCGAACGCTTATGGACACGGTCTCCTGGAGACCGCGCGAACGCTCCCCGACGCCGACGCCTTTGGCGTTGCCCGTCTCGAAGAGGCCCTAACCCTGCGTGCGGGCGGCATTACCCAGCCCATTCTGCTGCTGGAGGGGTTCTTTTCTGCCGACGATCTCTCTACGCTCTCCCTGCACAAGCTGCATACCGCCGTGCACAATATTGAGCAGCTGGAGGCGCTGGAGAGTGCGGCGCTGCCTGAACCCATCACCGTCTGGATGAAGCTCGATACCGGCATGCATCGGCTGGGTGTGCGCCCTGAAGAGGCCAGCGCGTTCTACCAGCGTCTTTGCGCCTGTAAAAACGTGCGCCAGCCGGTGAATATCGTTAGCCACTTTGCCCGGGCCGATGAGCCAGAGTGTGGTGCAACCGAGCAGCAGCTGGATATCTTTAACACCTTCACCGAAGGTAAGCCGGGCCTGCGCTCTATTGCGGCCTCCGGCGGCATTCTGCTCTGGCCGCAGGCCCATTTTGACTGGGTCCGTCCTGGCATCATTCTTTATGGCGTCTCGCCGCTGGATCAAAAGCCCTGGGGCGCTGACTTTGGCTTTCAGCCGGTCATGTCCCTGACTTCAACGCTGATCGCCGTGCGTCCGCACCGTGCGGGTGAGCCAGTAGGCTACGGCGGAACCTGGACCAGCGAGCGCGATACGCGTCTCGGCGTGGTGGCGATGGGTTACGGCGATGGCTATCCCCGCGCCGCGCCGTCCGGTACGCCAGTGCTGATCAACGGCCGCGAAGTGCCTATCGTCGGGCGCGTGGCGATGGATATGATCTGCGTTGACCTTGGGCCAGAGGCCCAGGAGCGTACAGGCGATCCGGTGGTGATGTGGGGCGACGGGCTACCGGTAGAGCGCATCGCTGAGATTACAAAAGTAAGTGCTTACGAACTTATTACGCGGCTGACGTCTCGGGTCGCGATGCAATATGTAGATTAATGGTTGCGCCCGGCGGCGCTGCGCTTGCCGGGCCTACAAATGCTAACAACTCCTCGATCTCTATCCGCTTCCGGTTTATTGTGTTTGAAACCCCGCCTGTAAACCTGGAGAACCACCGCGTGTTTCAAAACGTTGACGCCTACGCTGGCGACCCCATTCTGACGCTGATGGAGCGTTTCAAAGAAGATCCCCGTAGCGATAAGGTAAACCTCAGCATCGGCCTGTACTACAACGAAGACGGCCTGATCCCGCAGCTGCAGGCCGTGGCCGAAGCGGAGGCGCGCCTGAACGCCCAGCCGCATGGCGCATCGCTCTATCTGCCAATGGAAGGCCTGCCGGGCTACCGTCACACCATCGCGCCGCTGCTGTTTGGTGCTGAACATCCGGTGCTGAAGGCGAACCGCGTTGCGACTATCCAGACGCTCGGTGGCTCCGGCGCGCTGAAGGTGGGTGCCGATTTCCTGAAGCGCTACTTCCCTGACTCCGGCGTCTGGGTTAGCGATCCGACCTGGGAAAACCATATCGCCATCTTTGAAGGGGCCGGATTCGAAGTAAGTACTTACCCGTGGTTTGATAGCGAAACCAACGGCGTGCGCGTTGACGCCCTGCTGGAAAAACTGCAAACCCTACCCGCCCGCAGTATCGTTCTGCTGCATCCGTGCTGCCATAACCCAACCGGGGCTGACCTGACCAATCCTCAGTGGGACGCAGTCATCGAGGTGCTGAAAGCGCGCGAGCTGATCCCGTTCCTCGACATCGCCTATCAGGGCTTTGGCGCCGGCATGGAAGAGGATGCCTACGCTATTCGCGCCATCGCCGATGCTGGTCTGCCAGGGCTGGTGAGCAACTCCTTCTCGAAGATCTTCTCGCTCTACGGTGAGCGCGTCGGCGGCCTGTCTATCATTTGTGACGATGCCGACACCGCCGGGCGCGTGCTGGGGCAGCTGAAAGCCACCGTACGCCGCAACTACTCCAGTCCGCCAAACTTTGGCGCGCAGCTGGTGGCCACCGTGCTGGGTGATGCAACCCTGAAAGCCCAGTGGCTGGCGGAAGTTGAAGCGATGCGCTTGCGCATCTCTGCCATGCGCCATGAGCTGGTGAACGTGCTGCGCGAGGCGGTGCCGGGGCATAATTTTGACTATCTGTTACAGCAGCGCGGCATGTTCAGCTATACCGGGCTGAGCGCAGCGCAGGTTACCCGCCTGCGTGAAGAGTTTGGTGTCTACCTGATTGCCAGCGGACGTATGTGCCTGGCGGGCCTGAATAGCAGTAATGTGCACCGCGTCGCACAGGCCTTTGCCGCTGTGATGGCATAATACGCGCCTTCCCCGGCGTAATGCCGGGGAAAATCCTGCCTGATTATCACGTTTAAGGATGAATATGCGTAAAATGCCTCTCGCACTCAGTGCATTCTGTCTGCTGTTTACCGTAGGCGCTGCCAGCGCGCACGCCTCCGTTCCCTCGCCGCTCTATCCGGGAACCAACGTTGCGAAACTGGCTGAGCAAGCACCCATTCACTGGGTCTCCGTCGCGCAAATTGAAAATAGCCTCCAGGGCCGCCCGCCGATGGCCGTTGGGTTTGATATCGATGATACCGTGCTCTTCTCCAGTCCAGGCTTCTGGCGGGGCAAAGAGACCTTTTCACCGCAGAGCGAAGCGTATCTGCACAATCCTGAATTCTGGGAGAAGATGAACAACGGCTGGGATGCGTTCAGCATTCCGAAAGAGGTGGCGCGGACGCTGATCGCTATGCACGTCAAACGTGGCGATGCGATCTATTTCGTGACCGGGCGTAGCCAGACCAAAACCGAGACCGTGTCAAAAACGCTACAGGATGATTTTCAGATCCCCGCTGCGAATATGAATCCGGTGATCTTTGCCGGTGACCAGCCGGGCCAGAACACCAAAACCCAGTGGCTGCAGGATAAGCAGATCAAGATGTTCTACGGCGACTCGGATAACGACATTCGCGCCGCTCGTGAAGTGGGTGCACGGGGCATTCGCGTGCTGCGCGCCTCTAACTCTACCTATCGGCCCCTGCCGCAGGCGGGAATGTATGGCGAAGAGGTCATCGTCAACTCCGAGTATTGATCGGCAAAAGGCAATCGCCAGGTTGCCTTATTTTCCTCCTTTTCTGGCTGTTCTGCCCTACGTGTTACACACTTAGCATCAGGTGAAATAACTCTGGAGCACGCTATGTGGTATCAACAAACTCTCAGGCTTGGCGCAAAGCCACGCGGTTTCCATCTGGTGACGGACGAGGTGCTGGAACAGCTTCCTTCCCTTAACCGCATCAAAACGGGTTTGTTGCACCTCTTGCTACAGCACACCTCCGCCTCTCTCACGCTGAATGAAAACTGCGATCCCACCGTGCGTCATGATATGGAGCAGCATTTTCTGCAGGCGGTGCCGGACAGTGTCCGCTACGAGCACGATGCTGAGGGGCCGGACGATATGCCCTCCCATATTAAATCCTCGACGCTTGGCGTATCGCTGCTGCTGCCGGTGCAGAACGGCCGCGTACAGCTGGGGACATGGCAGGGTATCTGGTTAGGAGAGCACCGCATTCACGGCGGGTCACGCAAAATCATCGCAACACTACAAGGGGAAGAGAAATGATCAATTCGGAACTGCTGCCCTACTGCATGGGTAAACCAGGCGCGGAGCAGAGCGTACACAGCGACTGGAAGGCTACGCAGATCAAAGTAGCAGACGTACTGTTTGCGATGGTGCATGACGTTGATAACCGCCCGGCGGTGTCGCTGAAAACCAGCCCGGAACTGGCCGAGCTGCTGCGCAGCGAAAATGCAGATGTACGGCCAAGCGCGCGTCTGAACAAGGCGCACTGGAGCACGGTTTTTCTTGATGGGTCGCTGCCCGATTCGCAGATTTACTACCTGGTGGATGCGTCTTACAAGCTGGCGGTGGAAGCGCTGCCTGACGCGGTCAGGCAGCAGCTTTCCGTCTAACTATTTCAGCATCGGTTTAAGGAAGCGGGCAGTGTGCGAGGCTTCGCACTCTGCGACCGTTTCCGGCGTACCGGAGACGAGGATCTCGCCGCCGCCGCTGCCCCCTTCCGGACCGAGATCGACAATCCAGTCCGCCGTTTTGATCACGTCGAGGTTGTGTTCAATAACGACGATGGTGTTGCCCTGATCGCGCAGCTGGTGGAGCACTTCCAGCAGCTGCTGGATGTCAGCAAAGTGCAGGCCTGTGGTCGGTTCGTCCAGAATATAGAGCGTCTGACCGGTACCGCGTTTTGACAGCTCACGCGCCAGCTTCACGCGCTGCGCCTCACCGCCCGAAAGCGTGGTGGCAGACTGGCCGAGACGGATGTAGGAGAGTCCCACGTCCATCAGGGTTTGCAGCTTCCGCGCCAGCGCCGGAACGGCATCAAAGAACTCACGCGCCTCTTCGATGGTCATATCCAGCACTTCATGGATGCTCTTGCCCTTGTATTTGATCTCCAGCGTTTCGCGGTTATAGCGTTTGCCTTTGCACTGGTCGCACGGCACATAGATATCCGGCAGGAAGTGCATCTCGACCTTGATCACGCCGTCGCCCTGACAGGCCTCGCAGCGCCCGCCGCGCACGTTAAAGCTGAAACGCCCCGGGGTGTAGCCGCGCGAGCGTGACTCCGGCACGCCGGCAAACAGCTCACGCACCGGCGTAAAGACACCGGTATAGGTAGCCGGGTTTGAGCGCGGAGTACGACCAATTGGGCTCTGGTCGATATCTATCACCTTGTCGAAGTGCTCCAGACCCTGAACCTCACGGTAGGGTGCCGGCTCGGCAATGGTCGCACCGTTAAGCTGGCGCTGGGCAATCGGGAATAGCGTATCGTTGATCAGCGTCGATTTGCCCGAGCCGGAGACGCCGGTGATGCAGGTAAACAGGCCTACCGGCAGGGTCAGCGTAACGTCCTTCAGGTTGTTACCGCGTGCGCCGGAGAGCTTCAGCACCTTCGACGGATCGGCAGGTACGCGATCTTTCGGTACGGCGATCTGCCGCTTGCCGCTCATGAACTGGCCGGTCAGCGACTCCGGTACCGCCATGATGGCATCCAGCGGGCCTTCCGCCACCACCTGACCGCCGTGAACGCCTGCGCCTGGACCGATATCAATCACGTGGTCGGCGGCGCGGATGGCGTCCTCATCATGCTCAACGACAATCACCGTGTTGCCGAGGTCGCGCAGGTGGATCAGCGTGCCCAGCAGGCGTTCGTTGTCGCGCTGGTGCAGACCGATGGACGGCTCATCCAGCACGTACATCACCCCGACCAGGCCGGCACCGATCTGGCTTGCCAGACGGATGCGCTGCGCTTCACCCCCGGAGAGGGTCTCCGCCGAGCGGGAGAGAGTCAGGTAGTTGAGACCGACGTTTACCAGGAACTTCAGACGGTCGCCAATCTCCTTCAGCACCTTCTCGGCGATCTTCGCCCGCTGGCCTGCCAGCTTAAGGTTGTTGAAGAAGTCCATTGCGTGGCCGATGCTCATGTCGGAGATTGCCGGCAGCGGCGTATCCTCAACGAAGACGTGGCGCGCTTCACGACGCAGGCGCGTGCCGTCACAGGAGGCGCACGGACGGTTGCTGATAAACTTCGCCAGCTCTTCACGTACCGCACTGGACTCGGTCTCTTTGTAACGGCGCTCCATGTTGTGCAGAACGCCTTCAAACGGATGACGGCGCACGGAGGTGTCACCGCGATCGTTCATGTATTTGAATTCGATGCTCTCTTTACCGGAGCCGAACAGCACCACTTTTTGCACCGACGCACTCAGGCTTTCCCAGGCATCATCAACGTCAAACTTATAGTGATCCGCCAGCGAGCGTAGCATCTGGAAGTAGTAGAAGTTACGGCGATCCCAGCCGCGGATCGCGCCGCCGGACAGCGACAGCTCCGGGTTCTGGATCACGCGGTCTGGATCGAAATACTGCTGTACGCCCAACCCGTCACAGGTCGGGCAGGCCCCGGCCGGGTTGTTGAAGGAGAACATGCGCGGTTCCAGCTCGTTCATGCTGTAGCCGCAGATCGGGCAGGCAAAGTTAGCGGAGAAGAGCAGCTCTTCCACCTTCGCATCGTCCATATCGGCAACAATCGCCGTCCCGCCGGAGAGATCCAGCGCGGTTTCAAACGACTCGGCCAGGCGCTGGGTCAGATCGTCCCGCACCTTGAAGCGGTCAATGACCACTTCGATAGTATGTTTTTTATGCAGTTCAAGACTCGGCGGATCCGAGAGGTCGCACACTTCACCATCGATACGCGCACGGATATAGCCCTGGCTTGCCAGGTTCTCCAGCGTCTTGGTGTGCTCACCCTTACGCTCTTTGATGATCGGTGCGAGCAGCATCAGGCGCTTGCCTTCCGGCTGCGACAGCACGTTATCCACCATCTGGCTGACGGTCTGCGCATCCAGCGGCACGTTGTGATCCGGGCAGCGCGGCTCGCCTACGCGGGCAAATAGCAGACGCAGGTAGTCGTGGATCTCGGTAATGGTCCCGACGGTCGAACGTGGGTTATGCGAGGTCGACTTCTGCTCAATAGAGATCGCGGGCGAGAGCCCCTCGATATGATCGACATCCGGCTTTTCCATTAACGACAGGAACTGGCGCGCATAGGCGGAGAGCGATTCAACGTAGCGACGCTGACCTTCGGCATAGAGGGTGTCGAAAGCCAGGGATGATTTACCTGAACCTGAAAGCCCGGTGACGACAATCAGTTTGTCGCGTGGGATAACGAGGTTGATATTCTTGAGATTGTGGGTGCGCGCGCCCCGTACTTCTATCTTATCCATTCACCTTTCCCGGTATGAGACTCGGCGCTCGGTATGTTTGAAGGACATCCGGCGAACTGAACTGAAACGGTTAATTATGACACAAAAAAACCTGAATGGATATACAGTATAAGAATGCATCCCAGGCGCATTTGTGCGAAAATAGCGCATGGCGGACGGATTACTGGAATCCTTCTCGCAAGGTATCAAAGCGTCGCTTGGTAAGTTACAATCGCGCGCTTACACTATTGAGATTAAGAAACGTATTCAGGAGACACAACCATGGCCAGCAGAGGCGTAAACAAGGTGATTCTCGTCGGTAATCTGGGCCAGGACCCGGAAGTACGCTACATGCCGAATGGGGGCGCAGTAGCCAACATTACGCTGGCTACTTCCGAATCCTGGCGTGATAAAGCGACCGGTGAGATGAAAGAGCAGACCGAATGGCACCGCGTTGTGCTGTTTGGCAAACTGGCCGAGGTGGCCGGTGAGTATCTGCGTAAAGGTTCTCAGGTTTACATCGAAGGTGCCCTGCGCACCCGCAAATGGACCGATCAGTCCGGCGTGGAAAAATACACCACTGAAGTGGTGGTGAACGTGGGCGGCACCATGCAGATGCTCGGCGGCCGTCAGGGCGGCGGTGCACCGGCAGGCGGTCAGCAGGGCGGTGGCCAGCAGGGCGGTTGGGGTCAGCCTCAGCAGCCGCAGGGCGGCAATCAGAACCAGTTCAGCGGCGGCGCACAGCAGCGTCCGCAGCAGTCCACTCCGGCACCGTCTAACAACGAGCCGCCGATGGACTTTGATGACGACATTCCGTTCTGAGTGCGCGCTAAGCTCGCGTAAACCATAAAAAAACCCCGACGCGTCGGGGTTTTTGTTTTTTTACTCAGGTCATGACCACAGGCCACTCTGGCGGGGCGTGGCTGGCGACTTCAATCATTATGCTTTCGATGTTGTGCCAGATAGTCGCCACGTCGACCAGGGTAATGCCGAGCAGCCCGGTGGCGAACCAGCAGGCCGCTACTACGCCGAGGCCGCTACTAACGACCGCCAGCCCTATGTAGTCAGATTTACGGAATTTGATGTTCAGCGAGCTAGCTAAAAACATCAGGATTGCGCTCATAAGCTGCCAGCGCAGCAGGACAACGCTGGTGGTAAAGGTAGCCATTTTCTGTACTTTGTTTCATCAGATGTATCACAATATATGTGAACTATATCACATTTGTTCTTTTATTAGCCAGTCGCAGCGTGCGCTTTTTGACGACGCTTTAACCATTGAAAATGTACGGGAATAAGTGCGGGCATTATTCGCTCAACGCTGGTTTACACCGACGAAAAAATAGACGCAGCGCGCATCCTTTTTTATTGCCCTGGCAGTTTGGCTTAATCAGCGATCCCCTGTGGCGTAACGAAAAACCGGCAATGATAGCTGGATAATTATTTTCCTTAATATAAACAGGGCGAACACTTTTAGTTTGGCTTACGGACAAATATTATCGTCATAACCAAATATTAGGTTATTAATGATAAAAGTCGGTTGCTAATGTCTGATGATTCATGCAACGTAATCACCTGTTTATCAAAGCTTCCTGCCGACAATGCAGGCACACATCAAGCAGGGATATAGGGCGGAAATGAATCATAGCGCACGCCGCAAGGCGCTAAGGATTGTCGGGATCATCATGGTAGTTTTGCTGCCTGTGATGCTGGCGCTATGGTTTGCTCACATCCGCGCCGTTAAAGAGACCGGCATACAGCTGCGTTCATTTGCGCAACTTGCACTGGATAAAACCGAGCTGGTTATTCAGCAGGTTGATAGCGCTCGCAGCGAAGCAGAGAAATTTAAAGGCCGGATCTGTTCGCCAGCGCATCGCTATAATATGCTCAATATTATCCGCGGGCAGCTCTACGTTGCTGATATAATATACGCCAACGGCAATCGTTTTTTATGTTCCACCTCACTGGCGCCCGCCGAACCCTATATTATTCCCGCAGCGGAATATACGCGTTCTCCGGATATCTCCAACTACTATTATCGTGACACGCCGTTTTATGCTGGCTATAAGATGGTCTATATGCAGCGCGGTCATTATGCGATAGTAGTCAATCCGCTGGCCTATAGCGAAGTCATGTCGGATGACCCCTCGCTGGCCTACGGCCTGTATGACACGATAACCAAGGCGTTCTTCTCGGTGAGCCCAACGGCAGATGCCCGGGTACTGGCAGGTTTGATACAGAATAACGATTTTACCTTTCAGCATGCCGGGCGTTTCTATACCATCGCCAACTCTGAAAAGCGCCCCATAGCGATTATTGTCTCGACCTCCAGCGATCGCTATTTCCAGTTTCTCTATCACCAGGCGACGCTCACGCTGCCGCTGGGGATGATTTGCAGCATCATTATTTTGCTAATGTGGTCCCGAACCCACCAGGAAATTAATTCGCCGCGCCGTCTATTGCATCGCGCCTTGCTAAAACGCCAGCTTCGGCTCAATTATCAACCAATTATTGATATTAAAACCGGCCAGTGCGTGGGGGCCGAAGCGCTGTTACGCTGGCCTGGTTTTGAAGGGCAGGTGATGAGCCCGGCGGAATTCATACCGCTAGCCGAAAAAGAGGGGCTCATTGAACGGGTAACCGATTATGCGGTTGAGGAAGTCTTCGCTGATTTAGGCCGTTTCTTATCAGAAAATCCGCAGCTCTATATCTCAATTAACCTATCCGCTTCGGACTTCCACTCCTCTCGCCTGATTGCTTTAATTTCTGATAAAGCCCAACAGCATGCCGTCAAGGCTCAGCAAATTAAAATTGAAGTTACCGAGCGTGGATTTATCGATGTGCCGAAAACAACGCCGGTTATCCAGGCGTTTCGTCAGGCGGGATATGAGGTGGCGATTGATGATTTTGGTACCGGTTATTCCAACCTGCACAATTTATATTCTCTGAACGTCGATATTCTGAAAATCGATAAGTCCTTTATCGATACGCTGACCACCAACAGTACCAGCCATCTGATTGCGGAACACATCATTGAGATGGCGCAAAGCTTACGCCTCAAGATCATTGCCGAAGGTGTGGAAACCTCAGAGCAGGTGACCTGGCTATTAAAGCGTGGCGTGCAGTATTGCCAGGGCTGGTACTTCGCAAAGGCCCTGTCGCCGCAGGACTTTATGGCGTGGACCCGGCAGTCGCTGCGCTGATTTGCCTGCGCTACATCTGATGCCGGTAATCGCTCGGCGTGCGGTCAAACTCCCGCCGGAACACGCGGGAAAAGGTCTGCTGCGAGACGTACCCCAGCTCCATCGCAATATCAAAGATTGGCCGCTGCGTCGTGCGTAGCGCCTCTGCCGCCATTACCAGCCGCCGCTGACGGATATAATCCCCCAGCGTCTGGTGAGTCACCGCACGAAACATCCGCTGCAAATACCATTTAGAGTATCCGGATTTCTGCGCCACTACATCAATGTTCAGGGGTTGGTCGATATGTTCATCAATCCATTCAATAAGCGTTTGAATAATTTGCTGATGGGACATACTGCTGCCTCTTTTTCAGTGCTGAAGTCGTCGTTTGGTCTGAAGCGGAGTATAATTCCTCAAGTTAACTTGAGGTAAAGAGCTTTATGGAAAAGAAATTGCCGCGCATAAAAGCGATGCTGACCCCTGGCGAAGTGGCGAGGCGTAGCGGGGTCGCCGTCTCGGCTCTGCACTTTTATGAGAGTAAAGGCTTGATTAAAAGCGTCCGTAATGAGGGCAACCAGCGGCGCTATACCCGTGACGTGCTGCGCTATGTGGCCATCATCAAGATTGCCCAGCGCATCGGTATTCCTCTGGCGACCATCGGCGAAGCGCTGAGCGTGCTGCCTGCGGGTCATACGCTGAATGCCAAAACGTGGGAGCAGCTCTCTTCCCAGTGGCGGGAGGAGCTGGACAGACGTATTCATACGCTTGAGGCGCTACGGGACGATCTGAATGGCTGTATCGGCTGTGGCTGTCTGTCGCGCAGCGACTGTCCGCTACGTAACCCAGGCGACCGGCTGGGAGAGCAGGGAACCGGGGCCCGTCTGTTAGAAGATGAGGCGAACGACAAATAAAACTAAAGCGCCACAAGGGCGCTTTAGTTATTTCCGGTCTTTGTCTTTCGCTCTATCCCGCTCTTTTACAGGAGGGTTTCCCCCGACATCAACACCCCTCGCTCGAACGCGTTGTTGAGGTTCCGGTTTGTGTTGACACTTTTAGTCTATGCCACCAGACCGAGATTGCCAGAGATAAGCCCACCTGTTATGCCGAAATTTTCTGCGGATCATGCGCAATTTTCTATAGTTAGGGAAGGCAAGGGCAAGCCTGACAAGGCCTTATCTCATATCGATAGCAGGAGACAACCGTGATCACTGTACATCATCTTAATCAGTCGCGTTCCCAGCGCGTTCTTTGGGCCCTGGAAGAGCTGGGTCTGCCCTACCAAATTGTGCGCTACCAGCGCGAAAAAACCATGATGGCCCCCGAGGCGCTAAAGAGAGTGCATCCGCTGGGGAAATCACCGGTGCTGGATGATAACGGCACCATCGTCGCCGAATCCGGCGCAATCCTTGAACATTTGCAGGAAACCTATGATACCCGCGGTCAGCTCAAGCCAACGGATACGCAACAGAAGCTCCAGTACCGTTTCTGGCTGCACTATGCCGAAGGATCGTTGATGCCCCTTCTGCTCATGAAGCTGGTGTTTGGCAGCCTCGGCAAACCGCCGGTGCCCTTTGGACTGCGTACCCTGGGCAAAGCGCTGGGGGAGGGCGTGCAAAAAGCCTGGCTCAATAAACAGCTTGAAACCCATGCGCGCTACATTGAGTCGCAGCTCGGCAGCCAGCCGTGGTTTACCGGCGAGCAGCCCAGCATGGCAGATATTCAGATGAGCTTCCCGGTATTTGCCCTGCTGGCACGCGGCGGCGTCGACCATCTGCCCAACCTGCAGGCGTGGAAAACGCGGGTTGAAAATCGTCCGGCGTGGCAGCGCGCCATCGCCCAGGGCGGCCCCTTCGATCTTCCCGGCGCGTGAGCATGTTAAAAAACGATGGATGAAGAGAGACGGGGGCGGGTCTGGTCAAAAATGTTGCCAGGTTGCGCATAGACGATAACGTTTGCGCATCCGCTGCCTGGTTTTTCGCCGTCATAAGGGAAATTTAGTAAAAACCGATAAAGTTAAGTTGAAATGCCCCCTGTGAACGCTAGATAATCGTTTGCCTTTTTTTACAGCCGTTTTGTTTGCGCGGAGTTAAACGTTTGCTTTTTGTGGCTCTGCTTAGCCACAACCTGTTTTGGAACGATGACGTTTAACGGGCAGTGGATTGTCCACCACGCTAAACAACGAAAAATAAAACTCTTCAGGGGATGTTTTCTATGTCTACGCCTTCAGCGCGTACCGGCGGTTCGCTTGACGCCTGGTTTAAAATTTCTGCTCGTGGCAGCACTGTCCGTCAGGAAGTCGTCGCCGGGTTAACCACCTTCCTCGCGATGGTCTACTCCGTGATCGTCGTTCCAGGCATGTTGGGAAAAGCGGGTTTCCCACCCGCCGCGGTGTTCGTTGCTACCTGTCTGGTGGCCGGTGTGGGCTCTATCGTCATGGGGCTGTGGGCAAACCTGCCGCTGGCCATTGGCTGTGCCATCTCACTGACCGCCTTTACCGCCTTCAGCCTGGTGCTGGGCCAGCAGATTAGCGTCCCGGTCGCCCTTGGCGCAGTGTTCCTGATGGGCGTCCTGTTTACCGTGATCTCCGCTACCGGCATTCGTAGCTGGATCCTGCGCAACCTGCCGCAGGGCGTGGCGCATGGCACTGGGATCGGTATCGGCCTGTTCCTGCTGCTGATCGCCGCAAACGGCGTTGGCCTGGTGGTGAAAAACCCGATTGAAGGGCTGCCGGTGGCGCTGGGCAACTTCGACAGCTTCCCGGTGATGATGTCTCTGATTGGTCTGGCTGTGATTATCGGCCTGGAGAAGCTGAAGGTGCCGGGCGGTATCCTGCTGACCATCATTGGCGTGTCGATTGTGGGTCTGCTTTTCGATCCGACCGTACACTTCTCCGGCATTTTTGCGATGCCGTCGCTGAGCGACGATCAAGGCAACTCGCTGATCGGTAGCCTGGACATCGTTGGCGCGTTGAACCCGCTGGTGCTGCCAAGCGTGCTGGCGCTGGTGATGACGGCGGTGTTCGATGCCACCGGGACTATCCGCGCGGTAGCCGGCCAGGCAAACCTGCTGGATAAAGACGGCCAGATTATCGATGGCGGCAAAGCGCTGACCACCGACTCCCTGAGCAGCGTCTTCTCCGGCCTGGTGGGTGCAGCCCCGGCAGCGGTCTATATCGAATCGGCGGCCGGTACGGCAGCGGGCGGTAAAACCGGGCTGACGGCCATTACCGTTGGCGTGCTGTTCCTGCTGATCCTGTTCCTCTCCCCGCTCTCCTACCTGGTTCCAGCCTACGCCACGGCGCCGGCGCTGATGTACGTTGGCCTGCTGATGTTGAGCAACGTGGCTAAAATCGACTTTGCCGATTTTGTTGATGCGATGGCCGGTCTGATCACCGCTGTCTTTATCGTGCTGACCTGTAACATCGTTACCGGCATCATGATCGGCTTCGCCTCGCTGGTGATTGGCCGCATCGTCTCTGGTGAATGGCGTCGTCTGAATATCGGCACGGTGGTGATCGCCATTGCGCTGGTGGCCTTCTACGCCGGCGGCTGGGCAATCTAAGCCCCTCTGCACCTTAAAATGGGTGGCTCTGGCCGCCCATTTTTGTTTTTAAGGCACATCTTGTTTCCTTTGCGTTAGCCTGCATGTTCTATTATGAGAGGCATGATGCCTCGTCATCGTTCGTCACCTCTCGATATAAAAAACATCGCAAACAGGGAACGCATGGAAATCTTCTTTACCATTCTCATCATGACCCTTGTGGTCTCTCTCTCCGGCGTTATCACGCGCGTTTTACCGTTCCAGATCCCGCTGCCGCTGATGCAGATTGCCATCGGCGCCATGCTGGCGCTGCCGACGTTTGGCCTGCACGTTGAGTTCGATCCCGAGCTGTTTCTGGTGCTGTTCATTCCACCGCTGCTGTTCGCCGACGGCTGGAAAACGCCGACGCGGGAGTTCCTCGAACACGGGCGGGAGATTCTTGGTCTCGCGCTGGCGCTGGTGCTGGTCACCGTGGTCGGCATTGGCTTCCTTATCTACTGGATCGTACCGGGTATTCCGCTGGTGCCGGCCTTAGCGCTGGCAGCCGTGCTCTCCCCGACCGACGCCGTGGCGCTCTCCGGCATCGTCGGGGAAGGACGCATCCCGAAAAAAATCATGGGCATTCTGCAGGGCGAAGCGTTAATGAACGACGCCTCCGGCCTGGTTTCGCTGAAGTTTGCCGTCGCGGTGGCGATGGGCACGATGGTGTTTACCGTCGGCGGGGCCTCGGTAGAGTTCCTTAAGGTGGCGGTGGGCGGTATCCTGGCGGGCTTCATCGTGAGCTGGCTGTATGGCCGCTCGCTGCGCTTCCTCAGCCGCTGGGGCGGCGATGAGCCAGCGACGCAGATCGTGCTGCTGTTCCTGCTGCCGTTTGCCTCCTACCTGATTGCGGAACACATTGGCTTCTCGGGCATTCTGGCCGCCGTGGCGGCAGGGATGACCATCACCCGCTCCGGGGTAATGCGCCGCGCGCCGCTGGCGATGCGCCTGCGGGCCAACAGCACCTGGGCGATGCTGGAGTTTGTGTTTAACGGCATGGTGTTCCTGCTGCTGGGCCTGCAGCTGCCGGGGATCCTCGAATCCTCGCTGGTGGCCGCCGAGGCCGACCCCAATGTCGAAACCTGGATGCTGTTTACCGACATCGTGCTGATCTACGCTGCGCTGATGCTGGTGCGTTTCGGCTGGCTGTGGACAATGAAAAAATTCAGTCAGCGCTTCTTAACCAGGAAGCCGATGGAGTTCGGCTCCTGGAGCACCCGTGAGCTGCTGATCGCCTCTTTCGCCGGGGTGCGCGGGGCTATTACCCTCGCGGGCGTGCTCTCTATCCCGCTGCTGCTGCCGGACGGTAACGTCTTCCCGGCCCGCTACGAGCTGGTGTTCCTCGCTGCCGGCGTGATCCTCTTCTCGCTGTTTGTCGGTGTGGTGATGCTGCCGATCCTGCTTCAGCATATGGAGATCGGGGACCATGTTCAGCAGGCGAAAGAGGAGCGGCTGGCGCGTTCGGTCACTGCCGATGTGGCGATTGTGGCGATCCAGAAGATGCAGGAGCGTCTGGCGGCTAACAGCGAAGAGAATATCGATAACCAGCTGCTGACCGAGGTAAGCTCGCGGGTGATCGGTAACCTGCGCCGCCGGGCCGACGGGCGTAACAACGCCGAGGGCTCGATGCAGGAGGAGAACCTTGAGCGTCGCTTCCGTCTGGCCGCGCTGCGCTCCGAGCGCGCCGAACTGTATCACCTGCGCGCCACGCGACAGATCAGTAACGAGACGATGCAGAAGCTGCTGCACGATCTCGACCTGCTGGAGGCACTGCTGATAGAGAATAAATAACCGTAGGCCGGGTCAGGCGAAGCCGCCACCCGGCGTTTTTTACTCTGGCGGTAGCCAAAATCCCTCGCAGCACGCCAGCCACGCCTGGGCACTGTGCGACAGATAGATCCCCTTCCGCCAGATCATTCCCAACTGCCACTGCAAATCACTCTGCAAAGGGATCCAGCGCAATGTCTGCTTGTCCAGTCGCTGGCAAATCGGCTCCGGCAAAATCGCAATCCCCACTCCCGCCTGCACCATTGCGGCAAGAAAATCCCACTGGCCGCTGCGTACGGCGATGCGCGGCTTTACATCATGGCGGTTGAAGAGCTGCATTAGCTGCTGGCTGAGGGCAAAATCCTCGTTGTAGATCAGCAGCGGATGGTCGGCCAGCATCTCGGGGGAGACCGCCTCGCACTTCATCCAGTCGCCGGATCGGGGAACCAGCACGCACAGCGGATGGCTGAATAGGGGGAGGGTAGTCAGGGCGCTCTCCTCCTCTACCGGCAGAGCCGTCATCGCCAGATCCAGCTCGCCGTTCATGACCGCCTGCTGGACCGTTAAACCTCCAAACTCGGCGATTTTCAGCTCCACGCCGGGATGACGCTGACGAAACAGGCCGATCGGCCCGGCCATCAGCATGCCCACCATCGGCGGTATGCCCAGCCGCAGCACCCCTTTGTTGAGATGCTGAATATCGTCCAGCTCGGCCTCCAACTGGCGGAACTCAGCAAGAATGGCCTGGCCACGTTCAAACACCACCCGGCCGGTATCGGTGAGCAGCAGCCTGCGTCCATCGCGGATCAGCAGGGTCGTGTTTAGCTCGTCCTCCAGGTTTTTTAACATCTTGCTGATTGTGGGCTGGGTAACGAACAGCCGCTCCGCTGCGCGGGTGAAACTCTGCTGACGCACGACTTCCACAAAATAGCGCAGCGTTCTGATATCCATGGCTATTCCTTTCAACTGTTATTCCGGAAAACTACTATTCCGGAAGACTATGCATGCGATGAGTTTAATTCATTTCAACCCGCTGTAGTGGCTCTCTATACTGTGTCTTCGATCACATCTCATGGACATACCCTAATGGACGTGGCGTTAAGCCGTGTTACGCCTGCTCTCCTGCGCTGGCTGCAAATCCCGCTGCAGGTGCTGCTCTATGCCGGTCTCTTTGTTATGGCCCAGTATCTGGTGCAATGGCTCAGCCTGCCGCTGCCTGCTAACCTGGTAGGCATGGTCATTCTGCTCGCGCTGGTGACGTGCCGCATCGTTCCCCTGAAATGGGTGCGGGCCGGAGCAAGCTGGCTGCTGGCAGAGATGCTGCTCTTTTTTGTGCCTGCGGTGGTGGCGGTGGTGAATTACGCCCAGCTGCTGCTGATCGACGGCTGGCGTATTTTTGCCGTCATCGCCCTGAGCACGCTGATGGTTCTCGGGGCAACGGCCTGGGTGGTGGATAAGGTCTACCGCTACGAACTTCGCAGGCAGCGGCCATGACTGACTTTCACATGGGTCTGCTCTGCCTGGGCGTCACGCTACTCATCTACTTTGCCAATAAAAGGCTCTACCGCCGCTTTCGCACGCTGCCCCTGATGCCGCTGGTCTGCACGCCGATTGTGCTGGTACTGATGCTGGTGTTCGGCCATATCTCCTACCAGAACTACATGGGCGAGGCGCACTGGCTGCTATGGCTGCTCGGTCCGGCAACCATCGCCTTTGCGGTGCCGGTCTATGACAACCTGCCGATGATCAAGCGTCACTGGATGTCGCTTACCGCCGGGATAGTCACCGCGACGGTAGTGGCGGTGACCAGCTCGGTATGGCTGGCACGTCTGTTTACCCTGCCGGATGAGATCCAGCGCAGCCTGGCGGTGCGTTCGGTCACCACGCCCTTTGCGCTGGCAGCGGCCGGGCCGCTGGGAGGCCAGCCGGATCTGGTGGCGCTGTTTGTGGTGGTCACGGGCGTCTTCGGGATGGCAGTAGGGGATATGCTGTTTCTGCGCCTTGCTATCCGCGAAGGCATGGCGAAAGGGGCCGGGTTTGGCGCGGCCTCGCACGGGGCGGGGACGGCGCGATCCTACGAGCTGGGCCAGCAGGAGGGCGTTGTTGCCAGCCTGGTAATGATGCTTTCCGGGGTGGTGATGGTGCTGATTGCGCCGCTGGTCGCCAGAGTCATGTTCTGACCAGCGGCGTGGGCTTTACTTCAATCGGGCGACCAGCTCAAATTCGCGGAAGTTAACCGGGCGCTGCTGCTGCATGGAGATATTCCCGGCAATGCCGGTGAGGATCGACATTGCGCCCGCCCGGTGATCGGCGGCGCGCCTGAGGGGATCGTCCCCCGGTTCGCCGAACAGATCCGCCAGCATGGCATTATCCCCACCGCCGTGGCCGCCTTCGCCAACGGTGAACTCCGCTTTCCACGGCGCGGCAAACATCGGAAAGACCGTAATGTCGCACCCCTCCAGGCTACCTTCGTTCTCGCGTGCACCGCCGGCGTTAACGTAGGATTTCTCCACCAGCTTCATCTCCAGCCGTCCCGCGCTGCCGTTAAACACCACGTTCAGTCCCTCCCAGGGCAGGTAGGCATTCAGGGAGTAGGTGAGCTGCACCCGGTTCTGGTACTTCACCAGCACCGACAGGGTGTCTTCAATGGTAATGCCGTCGCTAAATACGCTCTGGTCGCGGAAGTAGTTATCCTCATGCTCGGCGTCGAGGTAGAGCGCTTTCAGCTGCGGGTTGTCGGCCATCTGTAATGCAAAGGGATCCGCTTTCGCCTGCTCATAGCCGTGGGCGCGTGGATAGAACTGCGTGACGCCGCGCCGCTCGGCATTCTCTTTACCGTAGAAGCGCAGCCCGCCCTCGGCGTAGACGCGCTCGGGATAGCTCCCCAGCCAGAAGTTCATCAGGTCAAAATGGTGAGTCGATTTATGCACCAGCAGGCCGCCGCTGTTGCGCTTCTCCCGGTGCCAGCGGCGGAAGTAGTCCGCGCCGTGTTCGGTGTTGAGCAGCCACTCAAAATGGACGGAGTAGACCTCGCCAATCGTACCGTTCATCAGCAGCTCGCGTATCTTGCTGTGGTGCGGCGCGTAGCGGTAGTTAAAGGCCACGCGCACGCTGCGGCCCGTCTCTTCGATAGCGTCAAGGATACGCAGGGCGCGCTGCTCATCAATGGTCATCGGCTTTTCAGTAATGACGTCGCACCCGGCCCGTAGCGCCTGCACGATATAGTCATCGTGGGTGCGGTCCATGGTAGTAACAATAATCGTGTCCGGACGTGTTTCGCGGATCATCTCGGCAAACTGCTCTGCTTTCCAGGTGGATACCGGCTCGCTATCGCTGCTCTGTAACAGCTGATTCGCGTAGTCCATCCGCGTCTGGTTGGTATCGCAGAAGGCCACCAGCTGCGCCGTTTCGCGCCACTGACCACCAATAGCAGAGATGTACAGTCCGGCCCGACCACCGGTTCCGACAAGGGCATATCGCTTCATCGTATCCTCTCGTATTAAAACAACGTTTCAAATAGATTGGGATACTGTATCGCGACTGTAAGAAGAGAACTGTGATCCCCGGCCAGAATGGCCGGGGAGGAGAGGATTAATGCGCGCGACCCTGATCGATACCCAGCCCGGTTTGCGAGCGGATAAACTGGGCACGGAATTTCTCACGCTCCAGATTACCCTCCGGTGAGTTATCGGTGGCGGAGAAGACCCAGATACCGATAAACGCCACGGCGATAGAGAAGAGCGCCGGGTACTCGTACGGGAAGATCGCCTTCTCATGGCCAAGGATCTGTACCCAGATCGTCGGGCCAAGCACCATCAGCACTATCGCCGTCAACAGCCCCAGCCAGCCGCCAATCATAGCCCCACGGGTGGTGAGCTTCGACCAGTACATAGAGAGCAGGATGATAGGGAAGTTGCAGCTGGCAGCAATAGAGAAGGCCAGTCCCACCATAAAGGCGATGTTCTGGTTCTCAAACAGAATGCCAAGCAGGATGGCGACGACCCCAAGGGCCAGCACGGTAATTTTCGACACTCTCAGCTCGTCGCGCTCGGAGGCGCCTTTGCGGAAGACGTTAGCATAGAGATCGTGCGATACCGCCGATGCCCCTGCCAGCGTCAGCCCGGCAACCACCGCCAGAATAGTGGCAAAGGCCACGGCAGAGATGAAGCCCAGGAAGAGGTTCCCGCCTACCGCATTGGCCAGATGCACCGCCGCCATGTTGTTGCCGCCGATCAGCGCGCCTGCCGCATCTTTAAACGCCGGGTTAGCCCCGACCAGCATGATCGCACCAAAGCCGATAATAAAGGTCAGGATGTAGAAGTAGCCCATAAACCCGGTGGCGTAGAAGACGCTCTTCCGTGCCTCGCGTGCGTCGCTGACGGTAAAGAAGCGCATCAGGATATGCGGCAGCCCGGCGGTACCAAACATCAGGCCGAGACCAAGGGAGAGGGCCGAGATCGGATCCTTCACCAGCCCGCCAGGACTCATGATAGCCGCCCCTTTCGGATGCACCGCCATCGCCTCGCTGAACAGGTTATTGAAGCTGAAGCCGACGTGCTTCATCACCATAAAGGCCATAAAGCTGGCCCCGAACAGCAGCAGCACCGCCTTGATGATCTGTACCCAGGTCGTGGCCAGCATACCGCCGAACAGCACGTACATCACCATCAGCACGCCCACCAGCACTACCGCAATGTGGTAGTTGAGGCCGAACAGCAGCTGGATAAGCTTGCCCGCGCCGACCATCTGGGCAATCAGATAGAGCGCGACCACTACCAGCGAGCCGCAGGCGGAGAGAATGCGGATCGGCCCCTGCTTCAGACGGTAGGAGGCGACGTCGGCAAAGGTAAAGCGTCCGAGATTACGCAGACGTTCGGCGATCAAAAACAGAATAATTGGCCAGCCGACGAGGAAGCCGAGAGAGTAGATCAGCCCGTCGTAGCCAGAGGTATAGACCAGCGCCGAGATGCCGAGGAACGAGGCGGCGGACATAAAATCACCCGCGATCGCCAGCCCGTTCTGGAAGCCAGTGATATTGCCGCCTGCGGTGTAGTAATCATTACGCGAGCGGACGCGCTTCGAGGCCCAGTAGGTGATGTAAAGCGTCAGGACCACGAAGATCAGGAACATAATGATCGCCTGCCAGTTGGTTGGCTGGCGCTGTACCGCACCGGAGATAGCATCGGCTGCATTCGCAGCAAAAGGAAGCGTGGCGGCAAGCGCCGTCAGAAGACGTTTCATGATGCTTTTACCTCGCGCAGGACGGCCTTGTTGAGTCGGTCGAACTCCCCGTTAGCGCGCCATACATAGACGCCGGTCAGCAGGAACGAAATGATAATGACACCGATGCCGATGGGAATGCCGCGCGTCACGCTGGTTCCCGGGTGGAGCGGGGTACCGAGCCAGCCGGGAGCAAAGGCGATCAGGAGAATAAAGCCGACATAGATAATCAGCATGATGATGGAAAGGATAAAGGCAAACCGTTGCCGTTTCTTGACGAGCTCCCTGTAGTGCGCACTATTCTCTATCTGCTGACAAATATCGTTATTCATCACAGAGTCTCCAGACGTATTTTGTAGGGGAGGGTTATTATTATTCCCTCTCCCATGCGGGAGAGGGTGAGGATGGAATCGTTACGACGGCATGGTGATACCCTGCTTCTCTTCGAGCAGTTTTTCCACCACGCCCGGATCGGCCAGCGTTGAGGTATCTCCGAGGTTGCTGGTGTC
This sequence comes from Pseudescherichia sp. L3, assembly GCF_024656065.1. NCBI lineage: Bacteria > Pseudomonadati > Pseudomonadota > Gammaproteobacteria > Enterobacterales > Enterobacteriaceae > Pseudescherichia > Pseudescherichia sp. L3. Next base: position 717,976 of record NZ_JANKYC010000002.1, on the reverse strand, counting down.
CCCAGCGGCAATCTTGCGCAGAATGCGGCGCATGATTTTGCCGGAGCGCGTTTTCGGCAGCGAGTCGGTCCAGTGCAGCACGTCCGGCGTGGCCAGCGGGCCGATCTCTTTGCGGACCCAGTTGCGCACTTCGGTGTAGAGCGCCGGGGACGGCTCTTCGCCGTGATTCAGCGTGACGTAGGCGTAGATCGCCTGGCCCTTAATGTTGTGGGGGATGCCCACGACTGCCGCTTCCGCGATTTTAGGATGCGAGACCAGCGCGGATTCAATCTCCGCCGTGCCGAGGCGATGGCCGGAGACGTTGAGCACGTCGTCCACCCGGCCAGTGATCCAGTAGTAGCCGTCCTCGTCGCGCCGCGCGCCGTCACCGCTGAAGTACATGTTTTTAAAGGTCGAGAAGTAGGTCTGCTCGAAGCGCTCGTGATCGCCAAACAGCGTACGCGCCTGGCCAGGCCAGGAGTCGACTATCGCCAGGTTGCCTTCGGTGGCACCGTCCAGCGGCGTCCCTTCGTTATCTACCAGCGCCGGCTGAACGCCAAAGAAGGGACGGGTCGCAGAGCCCGCTTTCAGCTCGGTGGCACCCGGCAGCGGGGCGATCATGAAGCCTCCGGTTTCGGTTTGCCACCAGGTGTCGATGACCGGGCACTTCTCGTTACCGATCTTCTTCCAGTACCACTCCCAGGCTTCCGGGTTGATCGGTTCACCCACCGAGCCGAGGATACGCAGCGACGATCGGTCGGTACCGGCAATCGCCTTGTCGCCTTCCGCCATCAGGGCGCGGATCGCCGTCGGTGCGGTATAAAGAATATTAACCTGGTGCTTATCGACCACCTGCGCCATACGGGCCGGGGTAGGCCAGTTCGGTACGCCCTCAAACATCAGGGTAGTGGCCCCGCAGGCCAGCGGGCCGTAGAGCAGATAGCTGTGACCGGTGACCCAGCCAACGTCGGCGGTGCACCAGTAGATGTCGCCGGGATGGTAATCAAAGACATACTTAAAGGTGGTGGCTGCATAGACCAGATAGCCGCCGGTGGTGTGCAGCACCCCTTTTGGCTTACCGGTGGAGCCAGAGGTATAGAGGATAAAGAGCGGATCTTCCGCGTTCATCTCTACCGGCTGATGCTCGCTGCTGGCCTGCGCCATGACGTCGCTCCACCAGAGATCGCGCCCCTCCTGCCACTCAATATTACCCCCGGTACGCTTGAGCACTACCACATGTTCGATAGTGGTTACGTTGGGATTTTTCAGCGCATCGTCGACGTTCTTTTTCAGCGGGATGCTGCGCCCGGCCCGCACGCCCTCGTCGGCGGTGATCACCAGCCGCGAGCTGGAGTCGATAATGCGTCCGGCCACCGCTTCCGGTGAGAAGCCGCCAAAGATCACGGAGTGAATAGCGCCGATGCGCGCGCAGGCGAGCATGGCTACCGCCGCCTCCGGCACCATGGGCATATAGATCGCTACCACGTCGCCTTTTTTGATGCCCAGCGCCAGCAGAGCATTGGCGAAGCGGCAGACGTCGGCGTGCAGCTCGCGATATGAGATATGTTTGCTCTGCTGGGCGTCGTCGCCTTCCCAGATAATGGCCGTCTGATCGCCGCGCTCGGCCAGGTGCCTGTCGAGGCAGTTGGCGGCCAGGTTAAGTGTGCCATCCTCATACCATTTAATAGAGACGTTACCCGGCGCGAAGGAGGTATTTTTTACCTTCTGATAGGGCCGGATCCAGTCAAGAATTTTGCCCTCTTCACCCCAGAAGGTCTCAGGATCGCTGACGGATTGCTGATATTTCGCCTCATACTGCTCCGGGTTAATCAGGCAATTTTCCGCGATATTGGCGGGAACAGAGTGTTTATGTATTTGGCTCATGGCTTTTGTTCTCCTTGTAAGATGTTAAGGATATGTCACGTAAACGTTAAGGGAAGAGTGAAGCACGGCTTTGTTTACTTTTTGGGCGGAAGATCACGCATTGTTTGAATGGTTGAAAATTCAGCAAATGAATCTTTGCAGGGAAATAATCACCAGTAGTGATGTTTGCAGGAGAGGTAATGAAAAGCTTATCCATAACATATAGTTATGCATTAAGTGTGGGATAAAAGTCGCTTCTTATGCACTTTCGTGGTGAAAGACCCTCATCTTAAAGGGTTGCACTTGATACCATGCAGATGGTACTGATAATGCGCATTAAAAAACCCCGCTTTACTAAGCAACGCTAATCACACCCCTTTCAGTATGTATCGTTCCGGTACACGGAATGGTGCTTCATTGAGGACGTCTGTAGTTATGAAAAATGTGAAAGTCAGCCTGGCCTGGCAGATTTTGCTGGCCCTTGTGCTGGGTATTCTTCTGGGTAGTTTCCTGCATTACCAAAGCGATAGCCGCGAGTGGCTGATTGCAAACCTGCTTTCACCGGCGGGCGATATCTTTATCCACCTGATCAAGATGATTGTGGTTCCGATTGTAATCTCCACGCTGGTTGTGGGCATTGCAGGCGTGGGCGATGCGAAGCAGCTTGGCCGTATCGGTGTCAAAACGATTCTCTATTTTGAAATCATCACTACCGTTGCCATCGTGCTGGGTATCACGCTGGCGAACGTGTTCCAGCCGGGGGCGGGCATTGATATGACGCAGCTGGCGACGGTGGATATTTCAAAATATCAGAGCACTACGGCGGAAGTGCAGAGCCATGCCCACGGGCTGATGGGCACTATTCTCTCGCTGGTTCCGACGAATATTGTCGCCTCTATGGCGAAGGGCGACATGCTGCCGATCATCTTCTTCTCGGTGCTGTTTGGCCTCGGGCTGTCGTCCCTGCCTGCCGCGCACCGCGATCCGCTGGTGACCGTGTTCCGCTCTATTTCAGAGACCATGTTTAAAGTCACCCACATGGTGATGCGCTATGCGCCAATTGGTGTGTTTGCTCTGATCTCGGTGACGGTAGCCAACTTTGGCTTCGCCTCCCTGTGGCCGCTCGCCAAGCTGGTTATCCTGGTCTACGTGGCGATCCTGTTCTTTGCGCTGGTGGTGCTGGGCGCGGTGGCGCGGATGTGCAAGCTAAGCATCTGGACGCTGATCCGTATCCTGAAGGACGAGCTGATCCTGGCCTACTCCACTGCCAGCTCGGAGAGCGTTCTGCCGCGTATCATTGAGAAGATGGAGGCCTACGGTGCACCGGCGTCCATCACCAGCTTCGTGGTGCCGACCGGTTACTCCTTTAACCTCGACGGCTCTACGCTCTATCAGAGCATCGCCGCCATCTTTATCGCCCAGCTCTACGGCATTGACCTCTCTCTGGGCCAGGAGATCATCCTGGTGCTGACGCTGATGGTGACGTCGAAAGGCATCGCTGGCGTACCGGGGGTGTCCTTTGTGGTGCTGCTGGCGACCCTGGGCAGCGTGGGCATCCCGCTGGAAGGGCTGGCGTTTATCGCAGGCGTTGACCGTATCCTTGATATGGCCCGTACCGCGCTGAACGTGGTAGGTAACGCGCTGGCGGTGCTGGTGATTGCCAAGTGGGAACGCAAATTCGACAGCCAAAAAGCACTGGCCTACGAGCGCGAGACGCTGGGCAAATTTAAAACCACCGTCAATCAGTAGTCATTTATGAGTAATAAAAAAACCCGCCGAGGCGGGTTTTTTATTATTCACATAGTGTGAATGTATTTGTGAGAATTATAAAAGGGTGCATTAAGGACACAACGCTGGCAATTCGGGCGGGTTACCCCGCCCGTTGAGTTAGCCTGCTGTGCAGGCTAATTTAGCCGCCACCTCCTGACGATCGTTTTTTATATTAAACTCGCAAAGCCTTCCGCGGTTAATAAAGGCAAAGGTCAGAATTGTTAGACAAACCACTAACAGAATGGCTAACAGATATTTTAATGGCGTCATGCCTTTTACTCCTTGCAAAAAAAAGGGTAAGAGGCTACTCTCAACTTGTCGGAGTTGTGTGAGAGTAGCCCCCGGGTTTATGAAAACATTGCCCGGGGCTTTCAACTCTCTGACTACCACACTCTCAACGTTGTTCGGAATAACACTGAGCGTGCTTAAGACAGAAAGCCTTAAGCACCCGCCAATAATGATATCGCCTTCAGGTTAAAAGAAAAGAGAAATAGAGATGTAATTTTACTAACTTAATTACATTTTTCTTCGAGTGCACTCACAGGACTTTATAAATAATAATCCATATGAATATATAACACCGGCCTCTAATTCGAGGCCGGTGTTAATTAGCATGCCTGTTTTATCCTAATGCGCTCTCCCGCAGTCGGGATTTAAGCTTGTTATACTCGTCAATGACGTACCGCTCGGCGGCCTGCTGATCGTCGATTGCCTCCACGCGTACCGCGCAGTACTTATACTCTGGCGTTTTGGTTATCGGACTCAGGTTCTCCGTCACCAGTTCGTTACAGGCTCCAATCCACCACTGGTAGGTCATGTAGACCGCGCCCGGGTTCGGGCGGTCGCTGACCTGCGCCCGGGTGATGACTCTCCCCTTGCGCGAGTTGACCCACACCAGCGCCTCATCCTCAATGCCCAACCGGGCGGCGTCGGCGGTATTGATCTGCGCATAGCCTGGCTCATCGGCCAGCGCGGCCAGCGCCGCACAGTTGCCGGTCATTGAGCGGCAGGAGTAGTGACCCACCTCACGCACCGTAGAGAGCACCATCGGGTAGTCGTCGGTGAGCTTATCAATAGGGGCAACCCAGTCGCAGGTAAAGAACTTCGCCAGCCCGGTGTCGGTATCAAACTTCTCTTTAAAGAGGTATGACGTTCCCTGGTCAGCCTCTGACTCATCGCGGCATGGCCACTGAATATAGCCCAGCTCGCCCATCTTCTCGTAGGTCGCACCGTAGAAGTCCGGGCAGAGGTGGCGCAGCTCGTCCCAGATCTGCTGGGTAGTGTCGTAGTGCATCGGGTAGCCCATCCGCGTGGCGATCTCGCTGATGATCTGCCAGTCGGTTTTCAGATCCCACTGGGGTTCTACCGCCTTAAAGAAGCGCTGGAAACCACGATCCGCCGCCGTATAGACGCCCTCATGCTCGCCCCACGACGTTGACGGTAAAATCACATCCGCCGCCGCCGCAGTTTTGGTCATAAAGATATCCTGCACGATGACCAGCTCAAGGTCCGCAAACCCTTTGCGCACCGCCGAAAGCTCGGCGTCGGTCTGCAGCGGATCCTCGCCCATGATATAGGCCGCCCGCACTTCGCCATGCGCCGCCCGATGCGGCAGCTCGCTGATGCGGTAGCCGGTATGGGCCGGCAGGCTCTCTACGCCCCAGGCGCGGGCGAATTTTTCCCGATTCGCCGGATCGCTGATGTACTGGTAGCCTGGATAGGTGTCCGGCAGCGCGCCCATATCACACGCGCCCTGCACGTTGTTCTGTCCGCGTACCGGGTTGACGCCGACGTGCGCCTTGCCTAAGTTGCCGGTGAGCATCGCCAGGCTGGTGAGGGAACGCACCGTCTCAACCCCCTGATAGAACTGGGTCACGCCCATGCCCCACAGGATTGATGCCGTTTTCGCCCCGGCATAGAGCCGCGCCGCCTGACGGATCGCCTGAGCACTAACGCCGGTAATCTCCTCGACGGACTCTGGCGTGTAGCCTTCCACAATTTTGCAGTACTCTTCAAAGCCCTGGGTGCGGTTCGCCACGAACGCCGCGTCGTAGAGCTTCTCTTCAACAATGACATGCCCAAGGGCGTTGAGCAGCGCGATGTTCGAGCCGTTCTTCAACGCAAGGTGCATATCGGCAATGCGCGCGGTCTCGATTTTGCGCGGATCGCAGACAATAATTTTCGCCCCGTTACGCTTCGCACGGATCACATGATTGGCGACGATAGGGTGGGAATCTGCCGGGTTATAGCCAAAGATAAAGACTAAATCCGTGTTATCAATTTCCGTGATGGCATTACTCATTGCGCCATTACCGACCGACTGGTGCAGACCTGCAACCGAGGGGCCGTGTCAGACGCGTGCGCAGCAGTCGACGTTATTGGTGCCAATAACGGCGCGCGCAAATTTCTGCATCACATAGTTGGTTTCGTTGCCGGTACCGCGCGACGAGCCGGTGGTCTGAATGGCGTCCGGACCATATTTCTCTTTGATGGCGCTCAGGCGGTCGGCGACATAGTTCAGCGCTTCGTCCCAGGAGACCGCTTCCAGCTTACCGCCGCGCTGGCGACGGATCATGGGTGTTTTCAGACGCGGAGTGAGGATCTGGGTATCGTTGATAAAATCCCAGCCGTAGTAGCCTTTCAGGCACAGGGTTCCCTGATTGGTTTTCCCCTGCGCCGCCTCCGCGCGAACGATTTTTCCGTTATCCACCACGAGGTTGATCTTGCAACCTGAGGCGCAGTACGGGCAAACCGTGACGACTTTTTTCATCGCTTCTGCTCCAGTTAAATACAGCGCGCATTTGCGCTCCTGGCCCCACTATGCATCTTACATGCCACATTGTTACTGTGGGCATTGGCAGGGATTACGGGCGAGTACCGGGTAAAACCCTGTCGATGAACAGGGCATCGACACATTTGACGTGTCGAAAAACTAAGGGGTGTGACAGCGGTTAAAGATCCAGCACGTCGCAGTGTGATTTGCTGCCGATCCTCACCAGAATGGCTAACACTTAGGCATGTCTCTCTGGCGGGCGTAGATGATGAAACCGGCAATTCTGATAGTGGATGATGATGCGGCAGTCTGCGAACTCTTGCAGGATGTGCTTAATGAGCATGTCTTTGCCGTGCACGTCTGTCATAGCGGTCGGGATGCGTTAACGCTTGCCGCTGAGCAACCCGAAATCGCGCTGGTACTGCTCGATATGGTGCTGCCGGATACCAACGGGCTGATGGTGCTGCAACAGCTGCAGCGAGCGCGGCCTGCGCTACCGGTGGTAATGCTCACCGGGCTGGGCAGCGAATCGGACGTGGTGGTGGGCCTTGAGATGGGCGCAGACGACTATATCGCCAAACCCTTTAACCCCCGCGTGGTGGTGGCCCGCCTGAAGGCGGTGCTGCGGCGCACCGGTGCGCTAGCGGCGGAGAGTCCGCTCGCGAAAGGGGCGGATATGGCGTTTAACGGCTGGAGCCTGAATACGACCCGCTGTGAGCTGCACGATCCGCACGGCCAGCTGACGCCGCTCACCCAGGGCGAGTATGGCCTGCTGCTGGCGCTAATGCAGAATGCGCGACGGGTGCTGAGCCGCGAACAGCTGCTGGCCCTCACCCATAGCGAGAGCATGGATGTATTTGACCGCACCATCGACGTGTTGATTATGCGGCTACGGCGCAAAATCGAGCTGAACCCGCATCAGCCTGCGCTGATCAAAACCATTCGTGGCCTGGGCTACGTGTTCGCTGCCGACGTGGTTCATAATGAGATCGCGGCCTGAGCGTTATCGCGGATAAATGCCCGATGCTCATCCAAGGATTTCGCCCCGTCAATGGCGTTGGCGGCAAGCAGGCTGGCTCGGGCACAGACGTGGGCAAGCTGAATACTCTCTGGTAACGACCAGGCTTCATGGCAGCCGTAAAGGAACCCCGCGCAGAAGGCATCTCCCGCCCCCACGCTACCGATAATCTCCTCTTGCGCCAGGTGCCAGGAGGGGATCCAGATGCCCGGCTCCTGCGGCGTTTGCCCCCATGCCCCTTCAGGGCAGTGGATGACCACCCGCTGCTTCACGCCGGCGGCCAGCAGCTGCGCCGCTGCCTGGGCGATATGCTCGATATGCGGCTCGCCGTTTTCGTGGCGGATCGTCAGCTCGCTGAACTCGCCCGCCTCCAGCTCGTTGATCACCAGATAGTCCAGATGCTTCAGGGCGGGGTTTACCAGCGGGCGGTAGCGGGGATCGCCTTTGCGCGACACCAGATCCAGTGAGGTTTCAAAGCCCAGACCGTGCATCTGGGCCAGCAGCCGGGCGCTGCGGGTGCCAAACTCGTCGTCCGGCATATCCAGGCTGTCCAGCAGCAGCAGGTAGCCGAGATGGAAAATCTTCATGGTGCTATCAAGGCGATCGAAGGCGGGCAGATCCAGCAGGCGGTTGGCACCGGGAGAGTGAAAGAAGGTGCGCTGGCCGCTGGGATCGGTCATTACCTGCGACATGGAGGTGGGGGCAAAGGTGGTGCGCTGCACATGCTGGCGGTTGATGTGGTACTGCTCCAGCATCGCCATAATGTAGTCGCCGTCGTTATCTTCACCCACCAACCCCACCGCCTGTAGCGGCAGGCCGGTACGCATCTTCGCCAGCGTCAGCAGAACGTTCAACGGCGCGCCGCCGGTGGAGCGTTCGCTGTGGACAATCTCGGCCAGCCAGCCGCGCTCCGGCCACTGCACGATCTGGTGGACGTGATCCACCAGCATATTGCCCGCCGCGATAATGCCTCTGCGTGTCATCAGATTTTCCCCTCGCTGCCGAAGATGCGCATCTGCTCGGCAACAATGTCGGCGATCGCCTGCTCAATGCTGAGCATCAGCTCGGCGAACTCGTCATAGATCTGATCCCGCGCGGTCATGCTTTTGTCTACCGCGGCCAGGGCGGCCTGTGACATACCGGTATAGAAATTGATTTTATGGATCCCCAGGCTGATAGCGCGGCGGAAGTCCGCATCGCTGATGCCGGAGCCGCCATGCAGCACCAGCGGCAGGGCTGTCTGCTGGCGAATCGCCTCCAGGCGGGTAAAGTCGAGCTTCGGCTCACCTTTATATTTGCCATGGGCGTTGCCGATCGCCACGGCCAGCGCATCGATGCCGGTTCGGTCGACAAAGTCCCGGGCCTTTTGCGGATCGGTAAAGAAGGCCTCGTCGGCGTGGCCGTACAGCGCCCCACCTTCGTCACCGCCTACCGCCCCCAGCTCGCCCTCAACCGAGACGCCGACCGCGTGGCACATCTTCACCACCTCCCGCGTCTGGCGCACGTTCTCTTCATAGTCCAGCGTTGAGCCGTCAAACATCACGGAGGTAAAACCGAGGCGCAGCGCCTGAACAACCGCCTCAAAGTGCAGGCCGTGATCGAGGTTGAGCACCACCGGAATATCGTGCCGGGCGGCCTCATACTTCACCGCCTCTACCAGCGTATCCAGCGACAAATACTTAAAGTGCACTTCGGCAATGTTAATGATAAACGGCGAGCGCTGCTGTTTTGCGGCGGCAAACAGCGCCCGCAGAAAGTGGGTATCCAGTACGTTAAACGCACCCAGCGCATACTGGTGCACACGGGCATGTTTCAGACCTTCGGCAAGAGAGATCAGCGGCATTGCAGCCTCCTTGATTAGGGAACCGGGTAGAGAAACAGGGAATATTCGTTACAGAGCACCAGCTGGGCGGGCTCATCTTCTTCAATGCTGTTATAGCGATCGCGCGGCTCCAGGAAGTGGTTGTCATGGTCATCGTCATTGACGGAGGAGACCTCGCCCACCAGCACATCGCCAAAGCCGTGTTCGCCCCAGAAGCTGTGATACAGACCCGGCGGCAGGCAGATGCTCTCTCCTTGCGCCAGGCGCAGCTGGCTGCCCGCCGTATGCGTCTGTAAACAGCCGTCGATGGCCACCGTCACGTCGGTCTGTTCAGTCTGCTGGTCGACCCCGGCGTTCCACAGTTCGATAATCAAATTACCGCCGCCGCGGTTAATAATGTCTTCGCGCTTGCGCCAGTGAAAATGCATGGGGGTCAGCTGGCCGTCGCGGACGTGCATGATCTTTTCCGCATAGCATTTGGGCCACGGTGTCCCGGTGGGGGAGCCATTGCGTAGGGTAAATAGCGTCAGCCCCTGTGTCGCAAAGTTCGCTCCGCCAAAGGCGGTCACGTCCCAGCCCAGCCGGAGATCGAACACTTCCTGCCAGGCATCGGCAGGCAGCTGCCGCCAGCGGGCCGGGGCGAAGCTGGCAAATGCTGGCAGGTGCACGTCATGCATGGAGAAAAACTGCCGCGTATGGCCAAGGATTTCGTTAATCGCGGAGCGTTTCATATATGGCCTCCAGAGGCGTAGGCCGGGTAAGCGCAGCGCTACCCGGCATTTACGTTATTTAACCGTCCAGCCTTTGTAGTTCGCCACGCTCTGCTTATCGATCATCGTGACCGGGATCAGCACCGGCTCTTTCGGCGCAGGTTTGCCCTGCAGGATGTCATAGCCAATCTCCACCGCCTTCGCCGCCATCACCTGCGGATCCTGTGCCGGGGTCGCCACGAACAGGGAGTTCTCACGTTTCAGCGCCTCTTCCCCGTCCGGCGAGCCGTCTACGCCAACGATAAAGAACTCGTTACGCTGGGCCTGCTTCGCGGCAAGATCGGCCCCGATCGCTGTAGGATCGTTAATAGCGAATACGCCGTCGATCTTCGGATTGGCCGCCAGCAGGGAGGTCATGATCTCCAGGCCACCTTCGCGACTGCCCTTGGCGTTCTGGTTCCAGGAGAGCACCTTGATGCCTGGGTGACGCTTGAACTCGGTCTGGCAGCCCTCAACGCGGTTCTGCACCGCTGAGACCGGCGGCCCGTTGATGATCACCACGTCGCCTTTGCCTTTCAGGCGATCGGTGATGTACTTACAGGCGATCTCACCGGCCTGGGTGTTATCGGAGGTGATGGTCGCGTCAGCGCCCTCGGCCGCCACGTCAACGGCCACCACCACGATCCCGGCCTCTTTGGCGCGCTTCACCGCCGGGCCAATGCCTTTGGAGTCCGCCGCGTTGAGAATGATCATGTCTACTTTTGAGGCAATAAAGTTATCGATCTGCGATACCTGCTGGCCGAGATCGTAGCCGCTGGAGACTAGCGTCACCTTGACGTTCTCTCCGGCCAGCTTGCGCGCCTCCAGCTCTGCGCCCTTGGTGATCTGGACAAAGAACGGGTTCGCCAGGTCGCCCACCGTTACGCCGATGGACTTCAGATCTTTGGCCTGCGCAAACGGCGTTGCGGCAAGCAGTGCGCCAGCACAGAGCGCGGTGACTAAGGGTTTCAAACGCATATTCTGTTCCTTATGTGTAGGGTATTGTTGTTATGCACTTTGATGGTGACGGGTACGGTATTTATCGATTAGCACCGCAATGATGATCACCGCCCCTTTGATCACCAGCTGCCAGAAGTAGGAGACACCCATCAGCGTCATGCCGTTGTTGAGGGTGGCGATAATCAGCGCCCCCACCAGCGTACCGGTGATGGTGCCTATGCCGCCGACAAAGCTGGTGCCGCCGAGGATCACCGCCGCGATGGCGTCCAGCTCGTAGCCGGCGCCAAGGTTGCCGTTGGCGCTGTAGAGGCGCGAGGCGCTCATCACGCCGCCGAGGCCGGAGAGCAGGCCGCTCATGCCGTAGACAAAGAGCAGCACCAGCCACACCTTGATCCCGGTCAGGCGCGCCGCCTGCATGTTGCCGCCGACGGCGTAGATGTGAACCCCGAGGGTGGTTCGGCGCAGGATAAACCAGCAGATGGCGATCACCGCCAGGGCGATAACCACCAGCCACGGGATCGGCCCGAGATAGTTATTGCCGATCCACTCGAAGCTAATACTGGAGTTGATCACCGTGGTGCCATCCGCCAGCAGGTAGGCCGCGCCGCGCAGGGCGGTATAGGTGCCGAGGGTGACAATAAACGGCGGCAGCCCGGCAAAGGCCACCAGCGCACCGTTAAACAGACCCAGCACCAGGCCGAGCATCAGCGCCGCCGGGATCGACAGCATCGACAGCTCCGGGATTAATGAGACGACCATCGCCGCCACGGCGGTAGTGCCCAGTATCGAGCCCACCGACAGGTCAATACCGCCGGTTAAGATGATGAAAGTCATGCCCGCCGCCAGCACGATATTAATCGACGCCTGACGGGTGATATTGAGCAGGTTGCTCTCGGTAAAGAAGTTAGGCGCAATAAATCCAAAGACGGCGACGATCAGGATCAGGATCGGCAGGATCCCCACCGTTTGCATCAGATCCCCCATCAGCATTTTCTTTGCCGACGCGGATTTCGCCACCTGCTGTGGGGTTGGCGCTAAGGTCTCTTTTTTAGCCATGGTGTACCGCCTCATCTACGCCGGTTGCCAGCGTCATTATATTTTCCTGGGTGATCTCCTCTCCGTGCAGCTCGCCGGCAATGGTGCCTTCATGCATCACGTAGACGCGATCGCTCATGCCAACCACCTCCGGCAGCTCGCTGGAGATCATCAGGATCGCCACGCCTTTGTGCGCCATCTGGTTCATGATGCGATAGATCTCGCTTTTCGCCCCGACGTCGACGCCGCGCGTTGGCTCGTCGAGGATCAGAATGCGCGGATTAATGGCAACCCAGCGGGAGATCAGCAGCTTCTGCTGGTTGCCGCCGGAGAGCCCCCCCGCCCGCACCTGCGCGTGGGGAACGCGGATCTGTAAGAGCTGAATAGCATCGTCGGAGATGGCCTGGGCCTTTTTGCGATCCAGCATGCCGTAGTTCGCGTCGCGCTCCAGCGTTGCCATGGTGATATTTTCGGCAGCGGCCAGTTCGAGAAACAGCCCCTGCTCTTTACGGTTTTCGGTGAGAAAGCCAATGCCTAAATCGATAGCGGTACGCGGGGAGTGGATCACCACCGGCTCGCCGTCAATCTCAATGACCCCACCGGTGGCGCGACGTACGCCAAAAATCAGCTGCGCCAGCTCGGAGCGACCCGCGCCCACCAGCCCGGCGAGGCCGACGATCTCCCCGGCGCGCACGTGCAGGCTGATAGGGTGGATTTTGCCGCCGTCGGTGAGGTTCTGCACGTTGAGGCGGGTTTCGCCAGGGGTAATGTCGCGCTCTTTATTAAACAGGTCGCTGAGCGGACGGCCCACCATCATGCGCACCAGTTCGCCAGCGTTTAGCTTGTCGCGCATCAGGCTGCCGACGTACTGCCCATCACGCAGGACGCTGACGCGGTCGGAGAGCTCGTACACCTCGGCCATGCGGTGGCTGATATAGATAATTGCCATCCCCTCGTCGCGCAGGCGCAGGATCAGCTCAAACAGACGATGGGTTTCCCGGGAGGAGAGCGCGGCGGTGGGTTCATCCATCACCAGCACGCGGCTGTTGCGGTGCAGCGCCCGGGCGATCTCGACCTGCTGCTGCTCGGCAATGGTCAACTTCATCACCAGATCGCTGGCCTTAAACTGCGCCCCGAGGCGGTTAATGACGCTCTGTGCCTGGGTAACCATCTCTTTACGCTTTACCAGCCCACCGCTGGAGAGCTCGCTGCCGAGAAAAATGTTTTCGGCGACGGTGAGGTTCGGGGCGAGCTGCATCTCCTGGTAGATCAGGGTAATACCGGCAGAGAGTGCATCCTTCGGGCCTTTGATGCTGTAGGGCTGGCCGTCGATCAGGATCTCACCGCTGGTGGCGGTGTAAGCCCCGGCGAGGATCTTCATCAGCGTGCTTTTCCCCGCGCCGTTCTCTCCCATCAGGGCATGGATTTCACCGGGCCAGACCGTGAGATCCACACCCTTGAGCGCATAGAATTTGCCAAAGGCTTTGGCAATATTGCGCATTTCCAGTACCGGTGTCCTGCTCATGGCGGATCTCCTGCGAGGTGGGCGATATCAGCACTCCATCACAGGAACGTAAACGCAAAATGTCAGAGGCCGTTCATATTTGTCATATTGGGATTTTTCTTCCCGGAGCGTGATATGCCGCAGCAAGGAAGTCACTTTTTCGCCAGCGCACGCGGGCGATTGCTCATCTTTAACCTGCTGGTGATGGTAGTGACGCTGATGGTCAGCGGCGCGGCGGTGCTGGGGTTTCGCCACGCCAGCCAGATCCAGGAGCTGGTGCAGCAGCAGACGCTGGACGATATGTCCGGCAGCATGAACCTTGCGCGGGATACGGCGAACGTAGCGACGGCGGCGGTCAGGCTGTCGCAGGTGGTGGGGGCGCTGGAGTATCAGGGGGAAGCCGAGCGGCTGAAGGCGACGCAGGCGGCCCTGCAACGCTCGCTAGAACAGCTGGCCCATGCGCCGCTGGCGCGCAACGAGCAGCAGCTGGTGGCGCGCATCATACAGCGCAGCACCGAACTACAGCACAGCGCAACGCAGATGCTGGAGCGGGGCCATCGGCGTCACCTGCAGCGTAACGCGCTACTCAGCTCGCTCTACCAAAACCAGAGTTACCTGCATCAGATCCAGGGGATCCTGCTACGCGATGGCGGCAGCGTGCCGGATGCGCGACTGCTGGATGAGATAGACCGCCTGATCGGCGCGGCGATCCAAACCCCTTACCCGCGTCCGACGATAGCGGCGCTGGATACCATTATGGCCCAGCTGCCCGAGGGGGCGAGCGCACCCCTCATCAACACCGTGCTGGGCGACCTCACCGCCGAGCTGCGCAAGCTGGGGCCGCTCTCTTTGCAGCTTGAGGAGAGCGATCTGGCGATCAACTGGTACATGTACCATATCAAGGCGCTGGTGGCCTTTTTGAATACGGATATCAACCAGTACGTTGAACGCATCGTGGACGTGTCCCAGCAGCGTATCGATCGAAGCCACCGGGAGCTGAGGTCCATCATCCTGTTTATCATCGCCTTTACCTTGCTTGCGCTGGTGATCACCGGCTTTGCAGGCTGGTACATCTACCGGAACCTGGGGTCAAACCTGACGGCTATCTCCCGGGCGATGAGTCGGCTGGCTCGGGGGGAGCAGGATGTATCCGTTCCGGCGCTGCAGCGGCGGGACGAGCTGGGGGAGCTGGCGCGCGCGTTTAACGTCTTTGCCCGCAATACCGCCTCGCTGGAGCACACCTCCCGGCTGCTGCGAGAGAAGACCACCCAGATGGAGATTGACCGCACCGAACGGCAGGGGCTGGAGGAGGCGCTGCTGCACAGCCAGAAAATGAAAGCGGTGGGGCAGCTGACGGGCGGACTGGCGCACGATTTTAATAACCTGCTGGCGGTGATCATTGGCAGCCTGGAGCTGGTCAGCCCCGGTTCGCCGGATGCGCCGCGCATCAGCCGGGCGCTGAAGGCCGCCGAGCGGGGCGCGCTGCTCACCCAGCGCCTGCTGGCGTTTTCGCGCAAGCAGTCCCTGCACCCGCAGGCGGTGGCGATGCAGCCTCTGCTGGAAAACCTCACCGAGCTGCTGCGCCACTCTCTGCCTGCCTCCCTGACGCTGGAGATTGAGGCGCAACAGCCGGCGTGGGCGGCATGGATCGACGTCGGACAGCTGGAGAACGCCCTGATCAACCTGGTGATGAACGCCCGCGATGCGATGGAGGGCAGGAGCGGCGTTATCCGCATCCGCACCTGGAACCAACGGGTTACGCGCAGCGATGGACGCCGTCAGGATATGGTGACGCTGGAGGTGGCCGATCGCGGCTGCGGTATGTCGCAGGAGATTAAAGCCCGGGTATTCGAACCCTTTTTTACCACCAAGCAGACCGGCAGCGGCAGCGGCCTTGGCCTGTCGATGGTCTACGGGTTTATTCGCCAGTCCGGCGGGCGGGTAGAGATTGAGAGCGCGCCGGAGCAGGGCACAACGGTGCGGCTGCACCTGCCCCGCGCCTCAGAGCTGGCTCATGACATCAACGCACCGGAATTGATACCCGATGGCGATAACACCGACCGGCTGATTCTGGTCCTGGAGGATGAAGCCGACGTGCGCCAGACGCTGTGCGAGCAGCTGCACCAGCTCGGCTACCTGACGCTGGAGGCGGAAAACAGCGAGCAGGCGCTGGCGCTGCTGGCCGCCGCGCCGGATATCGATTTTCTGCTGAGCGATTTGATGCTGCCGGGCAGGCTGAGCGGTGCGGAGGTTATACAGTTTGCTCGCCAGCACTATCCCGGACTGGCGCTGCTACTGATCAGCGGCCAGGATCTGCGCCCGGCGGACAACCCGGCTCTGCCGGACGTTGAGCTGCTGCGTAAACCCTTTACCCGCGCCCAGCTGGCGCAGGCGCTACGAAAAGCGCAGACGCGCTAGTTAACGGACTTCGATATGGGTCGTGCGCGGAATGGCCATCAGGCGTTCGCCGCAGGTCAGGAGCAGATCGACATCCGGCGAGAAGGGGGGCAGACGTTCGCTAAGCTCATGCACGATGCGCTCCGGCAGCTGGGGAGCAACCATGCGCTCATCGGCGATGCCGTTGCCGGTCAGGCGCAGCATCCGCCCGCCGCTCAGGCTGGCAACCTGTAAAATCAGCGGGGCGCGGCTGCTATCGGTTAACGTTAGCAGCACGCTGGCGAGATCGAGCGACTGGCACTCATCGTTAAGCGGGCTGAAGGTGACAATGACCCCCGGCTCGCTCATGGCTTTAGATAGACGGCGAAAATGGTGTTGAGCACCCTGCATGGACGACCTCCGGTTAGAATCGTCCTATCCTGGCCGCCGAGTGTGACATTTGGGTTAAGTTACCATGACCGGATAATGAAGATAGTGCCAGCACGGTCTGAAAATGGGTCGCCGGAGATTAATTCTTTTTAACGAATTCTGATTTAAGCTTCATCGGGCCAAAGCCGTCGATTTTGCAATCGATATTATGATCGCCCTCAACGAGGCGAATATTTTTAACCCTGGTGCCGATCTTCAGCATTGAGGAGCTGCCCTTGACCTTGAGATCCTTAATTACCGTCACGCTGTCGCCATCCGCCAGCAGATTGCCGTTAGCATCTTTGACGATTAATTGATCGGTATCGGCTGCGGCTTCGCTTTCGGTCCATTCATAAGCGCACTCCGGGCAGATAAGCAGGCCGTTATCTTCATAGGTATACTCGGATTGGCATTTTGGGCAGTGGGGAAGTGACATGGTACGCTCCTCGCAAGACTGGCAACGCGGACGCGCGGCCCGCAAAACGCTCGGCAACAGGCCGAGAAAGAGGGCGATTATACACTAATACCTTACAGTTGTCGGTGCTATTATTTTTATGCAAAAGCAGAGAAAAATGTCTGGTCTTGACACAACCTGGCACAACCGTGAGCGATGCTAGCGGTATGACGCAGGAAGAATAGGTTTATGTATGATATTTAGAATATTTTTCGGGGGAAATTGCCACTTTTCATCAATTCATATATGGTGAGATGAAGCATCAAGCGCTATTCGCGACGGCATCTGGCACCCGCTCACTCTTCTGCCGAAGGGGGTTTCTTACCCTCAAATTAGGTGGGTAAATATATGAAGATATATCCTTTTTGCCCATAAAAATGCGCTACGCTCTCTAATCGCTCTGGTTTCTTGGTCCGGAACGAAAGATCTGTCGATGAGTTGAGACAAAAACTATTTATTTTCCTGAGCGTCTTCAGGCGATTATCTTTTTTAGATATTTTCCACACGTAATTATAAAAGCCGAAACTTTACTAAATAAATAGCACGGCTAAATAAAAGTAAGAAAAATTTGCGTTAAGGAAAGACTTTCATCATGCACACACAGACAATTTTCGAATTAAGCCAGGAAGCCGAGAGGCTGTTACAGCTTTCACTGCATAATCTCCAGTCGGTACAGGCCATACCTATGGCGACGCTGGATAACGCATTGTCTGCCGGGGACAGAGACACCGCCAACGTGCTGCCGTTGCATTTTAGTACCCGGGGCGTAGAAGCACAGTACGCCACTCTTGATAACGAGCTGCGAAAAATTACCCGGCTGGAGATGGTGCTGGCCATTGTCGGCACGATGAAGGCAGGAAAATCGACGACAATTAATGCCATTGTCGGTACCGAGGTGTTGCCCAACCGTAACCGGCCGATGACGGCCCTGCCAACCCTTATTCGCCATACGCCGGGACAGAAAGAGCCGGTGCTGCACTTTTCCCACGTTGGGCCAATCGACGCCCTGACGCAGCAGCTCCAGACCCGGCTGTTTACCGTTGACCGCGAGCGGCTGGCGCAGAAGCTGGAGATCGACAAGGATATGACGACCCTGTTGGATCGTATCCAGCAGGGCGACGCCTTCGATAAACACTATCTTGGCGCGCAGCCTATTTTCCACTGCCTGAAGAGCCTGAACGATCTGGTGCGTCTGTCAAAAGCACTGGAGGTCGATTTCCCCTTCTCCGCCTATACCGCCATTGAGCATATTCCCGTGATTGAGGTTGAGTTTGTGCACCTCGCCGGGCTGGAGAACAGCATGGGCCAGCTGACGCTGCTGGATACCCCTGGACCAAACGAGGCCGGGCAGCCGCACCTGCAGCAGATGCTGGCCGAGCAGCTGGCGCGCGCCTCGGCGGTGCTGGCCGTGCTCGACTACACCCAGCTCAAATCCATCTCGGATGAAGAGGTACGCCAGGCGATCGCGGCGGTAGGCAAGTCCGTACCGCTCTACGCGCTGGTGAACAAATTCGATCAAAAGGATCGCAACAGCGACGATGAGGAGCAGGTCCGGGCGCTGATCGCCGGGACGCTGATGAAGGGCAATATCAACCCTGAGCAGATCTTCCCGGTCTCCTCTATGTGGGGCTATCTGGCGAACCGCGCCCGCCACGAGCTGAACCTGCGCGGTAAGCTACCCGATCCCGACGAGCAGCCGTGGGTGCAGGACTTTGCCGAAGAGGCGCTGGGCCGTCGCTGGCGGCTGGCGGATCTCGATGACATCGCCCACATTCATCATGCGGCAGAGCTGCTGTGGGAGGATTCGCTGTTTGAGCAGCCGATCCGTAAGCTGCTTCATGCCGCCCATGCCAACGCCTCGCTCTACGCCCTGCGTTCGGCGTCGCATAAGCTTTTAAACTACGCCCACGGCGCTAACGAGTACCTGGATTTTCGCTATCAGAGCCTGACCGTGGCGTTTGAGAAACTTGAGCACAATATCGCTCGCCTCGAAGAGGATATGACCCTGCTGAAGCGCTGCCAGGCGCGGGTTACCGACGAGGTAAACCATGAGGTTGACGAGGCGCTGACCGCAGCGGATCTCTTCATTAATGGTCAGCAGGCGGATATCGTCAGCGCAATCGATAGCTATTTTAAGGATGGCTCGCTGACGGAGATGGCCAACCTCAGCTTTGCCAACCTGCAGCAGAGTGAGGAATTTGGCCCAGGCAAGCTGGTGCTGGAGGATGAAGGGCAGGCGCAGATCGTGCTGAGCAAGATCCGCTCCGCCTGCGAAGTGATACTGCTGGCGGCGCAGGAGAAGATTGGCCGCGAGCTGGCTCTGCGTTTTGACCAGCTGGAGAATACCCTCACGCGCTCCCTGCATGACGCCATGCGCCCTATCGAAACGCGCATCAAAGAGGAGCTAAGCCATACCGGGTTCCGGGCGCGTATCAGCCTGCCTGCTTTCCAGGCCAGCACCCTGAACTTTAATACGCGCCAGCTCTTTGTCGACGCTATTACCTCAGAGGATCTGCCGGTGGGGCAGTCGCGCGTCAGCGGCGTGCGGGAGTCGATGTCCCGCTGGCTCAATAACCCCGGCTGGGGGTGGAATGACTACGTCGTCACCCGCACGCGTTATGTTATCGATGTTTCACTGTTGCATACGAATTTGACCGCCCATGTTGCGCATTTTTGTGCACAAATTCGTAAAGCTTTAGCGGCACAGGTCGATGTTTCAGTTACGGCAGGAATGGCCACCTTCTTTGCCGAATTTTCGTTAAGCCTTTCCGGACTTCAGGAGAGCCTGCGTGACAGTCTGGCCATCCGCCAGCAGAACGAGTCATCGGTAATGGCGCTTCGTCAGCACCTGAAGCAGTGTATGACGACGGCAAAATGGATCCACGAGGATGCCCGCCTGTTACGCGATGATATTCAAACCCTATTCGCGGCAGACCAACCATGAAAAATCGACTACTGAACGGACCCGGGAGCACGCTGGAGTGTATCCATCCAAAGTTTATCGTCGATCTGGTGCTGGGCATTGATGCTCCCCGCCAGGCGCAGATCGTACCGCAGCAGCAGCTGTTACGCGATCGCCTGACGCAGGAGATCATGAACCAAACGCAGCTGCGCCCGTGGGCAATGGCGGGCGTCTTTAATGAGAGCGATGCCCTGCGCCTTGGCCTGGCCGAGAAGCTGGCAAGCATGTTCGATCCGGGCCAGCTTGCGCTCGCGCGCATTACCCAGCGTCTGGCTGCGCTTCTGAACAGCATCGAACGCCGTCCTGCCGCCTCCACCGCCTTGCCTGAGCAGATTAGCGAGCTGTATAAGCACTTCAGTCAGCGCGCGGCCTGGAAAGAGAAAGCCTTAACCCAGCGTGGCCTGATGGTGCAGGCGGGCGCGCATAGCGAGCAGATATTTACCCGCTGGCGTGCTGGCAAGTACAACGGCTGGTCTATGGCCGGACGCTGCTATATCGCGCTTGAGGAGCTCCGCTGGGGGGCTTTCGGCGACGCCTGCCGCCTGACCAGCCCGGAGGCCTCCTCGCTGCTTAAGGACAATCTCCGGGCCATGGCCGCCGATTTTCTGGCCCAGGGCATCAACGCTTCGCCCGCCACGCGCCACTTCTATCATCAGTGGTTAACTACCCCTACGACGCCGGGCCTGATGGATTACAAAGATATGCTGGGCTGGCTGGGAGACTGGTGCGATGCGGATCGCCACCCGATATGCTGGACCATTACCCAGAGTTGGCAAAACGTGGCGCTGGGCATGCCGAGGCTCTGTTCGGCAACGCGGCTGGCAACGGCAATGGTGGATGAGATCTTTGGGGAGGGTGTGTAACCCCTCCCGGTTGGCAGGAGGGGCTGAAGGACAAATCAGTGTCTTAGTGGTGTAACGAGTCGGCTTCGACCGGCTTCTCTCTACTTACCGCATTCTGCGGCTCGCCAAAGCGCCTTGCGTAGAGTGCCGTAATAATCGGTACCAAAATCGCCGTCACAATCACGCTGGCTGCTACCAGCGCTGTCGCTGATGCCGCTACCGGTTCGAACGCCGGGTTAATCTGAGCAATGATGACAGGGTTAGCCACCGCCGCGCCTGCCGCTGATGAGGCCGCAACCCCCGCCGTACCGTTACCGCCGCCAATAAACTTGTCAGCCAAAATCAGCGGGATACCGGTGATGATAATAACCGCTACGCCGAGGAAGATACCCAGCAGGCCGGTGTCCATAATGACTTTCAGGTTGATGGTGTTACCCAGCGCGAAACCAAAGAACGGGATCAGCACCGGCGTTGCCTTGCTAAAGAACGCCCGCAGGTCGTGGTCAAGGTTGCCCAGCGCGAAGCCGATCAGGAACGGCAGTACCGCCCCGACAAAGTGGTGTGGCTCGAATGAGGCCAGGCCAGCAGAGCCGAGGATCACCATGGTCATCAGCGGGCCGGACTCCAGCGACATCAGAACGAACGCGCCGGACTCCTCTTTGGTGCCGTACTGGTTCATCAGGCTGGCGTAGAGGCCACCGTTAGTCATATCCATCGCAGAGACAATCGCCAGCACGGAAATCCCGGCAAAGAAGCCTGTCTGAATGCCCTGTTCCGGAATAAAGCTGGCGGCAATCATTGCCACCAGCCATGCGACGGCAATTTTGGTCAGCACCAGGGTGCCGGATTTACGTAA
The DNA here is from genome assembly GCF_024656065.1 of Pseudescherichia sp. L3. Classification (NCBI taxonomy): domain Bacteria; kingdom Pseudomonadati; phylum Pseudomonadota; class Gammaproteobacteria; order Enterobacterales; family Enterobacteriaceae; genus Pseudescherichia; species Pseudescherichia sp. L3. Next base: position 696,584 of record NZ_JANKYC010000002.1, on the reverse strand, counting down.
GACCGTACCGGTAGCGCGCAAATCAATGGATGCGCCAATACAGAAGAACCAGACGGCCAGAATCGGTACCGTACCGGAAATCATACCCTTGGTGAATGAACCGAAATAGGCACCGGTATCGGGGGCTAAGGTATTTAAAATCGCGCCCAGCAGCAGCGGGACTAGCATCATCCCACCGGGAATGCGTTCAATTGTGGCCTTGATTTTCATTATGAACCCTCACTTCTCATCACGCTGCATGAGCGAGAAAATAATAGTTTTAATTTCAATTCGTTAAGGCATCCTGGCGTTGAGGCCTTCACTATCATCATGCAAATCGAACCAGGAGAATACGCGGCTGGCGTAACCGCCTGCGTTAGCCCTGGTGCGTTAGAACTGCGGCTATGATGCGATCTTTGGAATATCGATTCAATGAAAATAAAACAATGTTTTAGTTATCTTCGTCACATATTTCGCGTAAAGCTATGTAATGTATTAGCGAGGGAAAATTAGTGTAAATACCTTGTAAAAATTGCCGTTTTAAAATCGCTAGCGATAAAATAATTACCCACGTTATTGATGGAAACCGTATACGCACCCTTATTTTATATTTATTGCCACCGCCTTCTTGTTAACTCTGCGCGCATTTCCAAAGGCCATAGAAATAGAGTAACCGCACACTTTATGTGAAGTTGATCACAAATTTAAACCCTGTTAATGTTAATAGCTCGTTAAGTGCCCAATCAGGCGTTAACAGGTTTAGTTGTACAAGCTTTAACCAAACTGAATATCTAAACCTGCTACTCTTGAAGAGGGATGCTGCGGCATCCTGAACGTTTAGCATCACTATAGGGGCGTATGCCTTCCTGGCCAGGCGATTAAGGGCGCAAGTCAAAAGAGGATAAAGATGCTTAAAAGGAAAAAAGTTAAGCCTATTACACTGAATGACGTCACCATTATTGATGACGGCAAACTGCGTAAGGCTATTACCGCGGCATCGCTCGGTAATGCGATGGAGTGGTTTGATTTTGGTGTGTATGGCTTTGTGGCTTACGCGCTCGGTAAGGTCTTCTTCCCGGATGCTAACCCCAGCGTACAGATGATTGCTGCTCTGGGTACGTTCTCCGTTCCCTTCCTGATTCGACCGCTAGGCGGACTGTTCTTCGGTATGCTGGGTGATAAATACGGCCGCCAGAAGATACTTGCCATCACCATTGTGATTATGTCGATCAGTACCTTCTGTATCGGATTGATACCTTCTTATGAAAGCATTGGTATCTGGGCACCGATCCTGCTGCTGGTCTGTAAGATGGCTCAGGGCTTCTCAGTGGGGGGCGAGTACACCGGCGCATCGATATTTGTTGCCGAATACTCCCCGGACCGTAAGCGCGGATTTATGGGCAGCTGGCTGGACTTTGGCTCTATTGCCGGGTTCGTGCTGGGTGCAGGCGTGGTGGTGGTGCTCTCTACCGTCGTCGGCGAGGAGAACTTCCTCGACTGGGGTTGGCGTATTCCGTTCTTCTTTGCGCTGCCGCTGGGGCTGATTGGCCTCTACTTGCGTCATGCCCTGGAAGAGACGCCTGCGTTCCAGCAGCATGTTGATAAGCTGGAGCAGGGCGATCGTGAAGGGTTACAGCATGGACCCAAGGTGTCGTTTAAAGAGATTGCCACCAAGCACTGGCGCAGCCTGCTGGCCTGTATCGGCCTGGTGATCTCCACCAACGTGACCTACTACATGCTGCTGACCTATATGCCGAGCTACCTGTCGCATAACCTGCACTACTCGGAAGATCACGGCGTGCTGATTATTATCGCCATCATGATCGGGATGCTGTTTGTCCAGCCCGTTATGGGCCTGCTGAGCGACCGTTTCGGCCGTCGTCCGTTTGTTATTATCGGCAGCGTTGCGCTGTTCTTACTGGCTATCCCGGCCTTCACGATGATTAACAGCGATGTGATCGGTCTGATTTTTGCCGGTCTGCTGATGCTGGCGGTGATCCTGAACTGCTTTACCGGCGTTATGGCTTCCACGCTGCCGGCCATGTTCCCGACGCACCTGCGCTTTAGCGCCCTGGCGAGCGCCTTCAACATCTCGATTCTGATTGCGGGCCTGACGCCTACGCTGGCGGCCTGGCTGGTAGAGAGCACCGAGAATCTGATGATGCCAGCCTACTACCTGATGGTTGTGGCAGTGATTGGTCTGATCACCGGTATCACGATGAAGGAGACGGCCAACCGACCGTTGCGCGGTGCGACGCCTGCGGCATCGGATATGCAGGAAGCACGTGAGATCCTGCAGGAGCATCACGACAACATTGAGCAGAAGATCGAGGATATCGATGAGGAGATCGCGGAGCTGCAGAAGAAGCGTTCGCGCCTGGTCGATCAGCATCCGAAGATTAACGAGTAAGTTTCAGCACTCAGTAAAAAGCGGGCTTCGGCCCGCTTTTTTATTGTCTGGTATCAGCAAGTTGTCATTAACAACCCGCCGCGATGTAATCCCCGTTGGCGCTTACCGGGATCACGGTTAAAAACAGCACGGTAGCAAACAGAATTAGCGCCACGCCGCCGGCAACCTTCAGCACAGGCACGATCCACGTTAGCCGCTGCGCCTCGCCGCCAAACAGCGCCGATGTACGCCCGCGGGCATAGCGTACCGCCAGCGAGAGACCCATAATCGACAGCGCCGTACCCAGTGACATCGTCATAACCGCCGCGATCCCCCAGCTGACAATCCCCAGCGCGTTAGAGAAGAGCAGGATCATAATCGCTCCGCTGCACGGGCGCGCACCGATCGCCAGAATCACCCCCAGCCGCGTCTTCCAGTCGCCCTGCGTCGCTACGCCTACGCCATGATGACCGCAGCCGCAGTCTGGGGCGTGCTGCTGCCCGAGCGGCGTCAGGGAGGCGATGCGGAGCCTCTGCGGTCTGAAACTCTTCAGCGCCCGGTAAATAATGTAGGCACCAAACCCGCCAATCATCAGGGCGCTGATCTTCTCAACGTACCAGCGGCTTTCGCTCAGGTCGCCCGCTGCGAGGTTAAAGCCCACCGCCAAAATAAACACGAACAGGATCGCACTCACCCCCTGCATCAGGCTGCCGAGAAACGGCACTACCCGGGTGGCCAGCTGGCTCTCCTGGTTAGTGCTGAGATAGGTGGCCACGATAAATTTGCCATGGCCTGGGCCAATCGCGTGCAGCACGCCGTAGAGAAACGCGCCGGTCAGCAACCACAGGCCGCCGCTGTACTGGTGGTTATTGAGCTGCAGCAGGTACATCACCAGGTAGCGGTGGAGCGTGATTTGCGTGCTCAGACACCACTGCAGGAATACGCCCCAGTGGCTGTGCAGCGTGAAGAGGGCGAAGAGCGCTGTGAGCAGAAGCATCACCGCGCCGGGGATGCGCCAGTGTCGGGTAAGCAGTTGCGTTGTCATAGGCTGCCAGTCACGTGAAGCGTTGCCGAATTATAGTGCATGGTGCGGGATTTTAGCGCGTCTGGCTACAGGCGCAGCCAGCCACAAAACAAAAACCCGCCACGAGGGCGGGTTCTTAAGCATCAACCCGACTTAGAAGGTCTTGCGTAAACGCAGGCTGAAGGTGTGCGCCTGATAGCGGTCGCCTGCCTGCAGATCGTAGCGTGCGTCGAAGCTCAGCTCGTTCGCGTCATACAGCGTGCTGCCAATGGCCAGTCCTGCCATATCTTCTACCGGCGCTGCGCCTTTGGTGATAAAGCTGGTTTCACCGATGGTATCTGCGGCGTAGGAAGCGCGGCTGCTAACCTGACGATCGTCATACTGATGGATCCAGGAGACCTGAGCAAACGGTGTCAGGTTGCCCATACCCGTTGCGAAGGTCTTCTCAATCCGCGCACCGATATCGCTCACCACGGACTGGGAGTGGAGGCTGCCGACGTCCAGCGCCATGCCGTTGCCGCCGGTCTCTTTATACCCATCAACGTGCTGATAACCATACGTCAGGCCGGCAAGCGGGGTCAGCACCACATCAGCGGGCAGCGTCAGCGGGTAGCCGAACTCGGTTTGCAGCGTGATGGACTGTCCGTTGAACTTGCCATTTGCCGCGCCGGAGAAGCCGGTGAAGTCAGCCCGGCGAACGGAGCTGTAGTTCTGCCGGTTAACACCCGCGGACAGGTTCAGATACCACGGATCGCCGGTGTAGCCTGCATAACCAATCACGCCGTAGTTGTCAGCGGTAGAGGTGTTGCCGGACAGGTTATCTTTACCGTGTACGGAGGTGTTGCTGTAGTTCACCGCCGCACCCAGACGCCAGTCGTCGCCCAGCGCACGATCGGCACCGAGGATCAGACCGCCAAATTTCGCCGAGTAACCGCTGACGTCATCCGTACTCTCCTGGCGTGCGTAGCCGCCAAACGGCTGGCCCCAGACGATCCAGTTGCTGGCGTAGTCGTCACCGGTGGCAACGCCGCTGTTGCCGGAGGCGGACGGGTTACGTACGGCATCAATATGTGCCCCGACCACCGCCTGCGCAGTAGAGGTGGCGACGGTCGCCGCAGAACTGGTGTTAATGTTCTGGCCTGGTGACAGACGCTCGCCTACGCGGTTCGCTTCCTGAGTCCCTTCAATCGCCAGCGAGGCGTTATACAGCTCCAGCAGCTGCGGAGAGATACCCGAGTAGTTCCCCAGGCCGCCAAGGGCGGCGGTGGCACTCGGAATAGTGGCCAGGCCCTGTTTGATTGGCTCGGCGGGTGCTGGCTCTGTAACGGTCGGCGGAGTAACCACCGGCTCGGTAACTACTGGCTCAGTAACTACTGGCTCGGTGACAACTGGCGGGGTCACCACGGGCTCGGTGACAACCGGCGGGGTGACCACGGGCTCGGTAACAACCGGCGGGGTGACCACGGGCTCGGTGACAACCGGCGGGGTGACCACGGGCTCGGTAACAACCGGCGGCGTGACCACGGGCTCGGTAACAACCGGCGGGGTGACCACGGGCTCGGTAACAACCGGCGGGGTGACCACGGGCTCGGTAACAACCGGCGGGGTAACCACAGGCTCGGTAACGACCGGCGGCGTGACCACAGGCTCTTCCGGCTCCGTCACCACTGGCGGGACGTCAACCGGAGGGGTCACGACAGGCTCTTCCGGCTCTGTCACCACAGGCGGGATGATGACCGGTTTTGCACCTACGGTTAATACCAGCGCCTTGCTGGCCCCATCCTCATAGACCGAGCCTGTTACCGTACCGTTATAGCCGATGGCCTGGTAGTTCAGCTTATCGGCGTTGTAGTTGGTATCTGCACCATTAGCATTGATCACCACATAGCGCTGACCTTCCGCAAAATTGTAGGTGCTACCGGTACGCAGCAGCTTAACGCTTGAGTTCTCATCAATGGTGGCGTTGCCCGTGACGTTCAGGCGACCATAGCCGGTATCAGCCGTAACATCATTGCCCAACGTTTCGAGATCGGCAATGCCGGAGATCAGCGTAGCGGCGGCATTCTGATGGTAGTTGCCGGAGATGGTAATCGAATTATTCACCTGCAACGCGGCTTCGCGGTTGAGCACGGTATCGGCTGTATAAATATGATCGTTTAGCAGCAGCGAGCCTGTGCCGAATACGACACCGGAACCGTAGTTGTTGATATTGCCGATGCCATTGAGGCCGGTCAAGGTGCCCTGCGTTGTCGTTCCGCCGTTAATCGTCAATGGCTTAGTGCTGCCGGAGTAAATATCGCCTTTTATTAAACCGGTGTTATTCAGCGTAACGTCGGTGGTATTGCTGTTATAGTTGTCGATGAAGAAGGCATATTCACCACCGGTCAACATACCGTTGTTAACAAGCTCTATCGCCGGGTTCTGGTTATTGGAGCTAAAGATGTAAATCCCTATATAGCGCCCGTCGATTTCGCCATTGTTAACAATTTTTCCGGTGGTATTATTCTCAATATTGTTATAATTATTGATGTAGATCGCTAATTCATTTGCAGTTATTTGGCCATTGTTTTCAATGGTGCCGATAGCGCCGCTGTTAAGAATGCCATAGGAACTGCCGTTGATTTTATTATCATTAATGAGGGTGTTAATGGTTCCGTAGTTGAAGATACCCGCACCGTTGTAATTGTTTTCCGTGTCATCCGTCTGGATCGTGCCAGTATTATGTAGCGTACCAATGGTACCCTGGTTATAGATAGCACCGTTTTGACCGTAAAACATACCATTGTTGTTAGTGGCCGTGGAGATAACGCCCGCGTTGGTCAGGGTATCAATGATGCCTTGGTTATTGATGCCGCGATAGCCCGTGATGGTACCATCCACGGTATTGGTTAACGTGGTGATATGGCCGGTGTTATTCACAGCACCCGTATTATCATAACCGTAGTTGTAATTATCCGGCGCGTTTTTAATGGTCCCGCTGTTGGTGAATGAACCCACCGTGCCTGAGGCCCCTACCGCAACAATACTGCCATTGTGATATGGATTAACGCTGGCAATAGTCCCGTTATTATTAAATGCGTCTACTGTCCCATCAATCTGAACAATATTGCTGTTTGGGCTGTAGGAATCATCTACGACATCATTAATAACGCCATCGTTGGTCAGGGTGGTGACCATTACGTCCTGATTCACGGTTAACGCCGTGGTGGGTGCGCCGGTAAGCATGCCCGTGTCAGTGATATGAACAAGATTAGCGGAGTGATCGATCTGAAGATTATTCGAGGGTGTGTCGATAATCACATCAGAGGTTGCGAAAGCGTGCGTCGTCAGCACGCCCTGTGCCGCCGTTGAAGCTACCAGCAGGGAAATCAGCTGGCTAAGACGTTTTTTTTTCATTTTTTGCCACTGCAATGTTGCGATAGTTGTTAAGAACAGATGAGAGGCACTTCGGATTAATCCGATACCATTTGTGTGGAGAATATACATTTCGTTGCAAAAAACAATAAGGTTTGTTTAATTATTTCTTTGTGAAATAAATTCACGGTGTCCATGAGTATTGCGGTTTGGGTTAGGGAGCGTCAGGGGATGAGTAAAAAACGCCACGGCTTAGTGATAGCTTCATTGATTAATTTATCTTTTTTATTGGCGGGGTGCGCGTCTACCGATCCGCGGACAGGGGCAAATGAGATAGCAGCACGATCTGGACTGCTCAGGGAAAATTTACAAACCGAACCGTTTTTGCTCGCCACATGGAGCCGGATCGTGCCGCCGGTTAACAGCTTGCGTGTATACATTGAGGGTGATGGCTTTGCCTGGAAAAGCCGCACGCAGGCTTCAGACGATCCAACGCCGCGTAACCCAACCGGGCTGATGCTGGCCGCCGCCGATGTAAATGAAAACGTGCTGTATCTCGCCCGACCCTGCCAGTTCATCGGGCCGCCCTTACCGCCCAGCTGCAGCGTAAGTCGCTGGACGAACGAGCGTTTTTCTCCTGCCGTCATTGATGCCATGGACAATGCGCTTAGCCAGGTTGTGACGCGCTATCCGGGCGTAAAGCTTGAACTGGTAGGCTATTCCGGCGGAGGCAACATTGCCGCGCTGCTGGCGGCGCGTCGTACCGATGTGCGTTCGCTGCGTACCGTCGCAGGTAATCTCGACGTTGCCTATGTGAATGCGCTACATCATGTTACGGCAATGCCTGATGCGGTCAGCGCCATCGACAGCGCTTCCGCACTGCGTACGCTGCCGCAGATCCATTTTAGCGGTGATGCCGATAAAACCGTTCCGCCCACCGTAGCCCGGCGTTTTCAGCGGGCCGTTGGTGGGCATTGTACTCAGGTTGACGTTGTCAGCGGCATGGCGCACGGATCGGACTGGGCGGCCATCTGGCCTCAGCTGTTGGCGAAGGCGTTGACTCCCGCAGGGGATCACTCCTCATGTGTGCTATAACCAAAATCGAACCCGCCCAGCGCGGTCTGACGCAGATACTGATTCATCGGATAGCTGTAGCTCTGCCCAATACTGACGGCGTGCACGATACGTAGTAACGACTCGCCGCGCAGAAACAGGGGCTGATCAGTAATCGTAATTTCAGCGCCCTGTAAGGCGTTTTTCAGATCCTGATAGGCTGGTGAAACGGTGATGCTGTTGTTCATGCAGCTGAACGTCACCAGCAGCCCTGAGATCAGCGCCACAGGGAAAACCAGCGGATGATGATTAAGTACGCGCACGGCACGCGAGGATTTTCTGCTTAACAGGGCGGCGGTCAGGGGAACAAGGATTAAATAGAGCAGTTTAGCCAGATGGGTCAGCGCACCAATAAGAGAGAAGATCAGCGCAACAGGCGGCACAATTCCCGCGCGTGCGGCATCTTCTCCCTGCTTTTCATTCTCCCCACCCATGCTGTAACTGCGTAACGACGCACGCAGTTTCGGTAACTGCTCTTTCACCGCCTCGTTAAGATGAGCTGTGTGCAGCTCAAGGGCAAAAAGCTTCAGTCCATCGTTAAGTGGATACGCTTCGCGCACCGGCGTGCCTGCCGGAAGCAATAATTTTTCGCGGAGTGATTTTTGCACCACCTCCTGACGGAAAAAGACGCCCCAGTCGAGGCGTTTGGGGATCGTCACCCCGTTGAATACCACGGTACGCTGGGCGAGATAGTGCTGCCTGACGGTTTTCGCCACCGCGGCATCAAAACCAGCCCGGTCGGATGGCGACCAGTTATTGGCTACCGGAACACCCTGAGCGCGGACATTGCTGCGGACGCTGGCATAATAGCGCCTGGGGACATTCCAGGTTCTCAGCCCTTTAGCACGCAACGAGCGTTCATACCGCTGCCAGGCTTTCTCCTGCTCCCGGCGGACCGTTTCGCTGATATCCATCTCGTCGTTGTAGTAGGCAACGTACTGTTTGTGCACGGCTTCCCGCGCCTGGATCCAGGCTTTATAAAAGCCAAGGACGCCGCCCTCTCTGGCGCTGATGCTGTCACGTAAATTTTGTTCCGCGCCGCTTTTCAGCAGCTCATGATAGCGGTCAACGGAGCTGAGCAGGATCGGCAGCATCGCCAGAAATGCCTTGCCTGACGGGCTGCTCCATGTTTGTGCCTGACCACCGTGACTATCGAGCGGAATGCCCTCCAGCGTCTGGTGCCCATCAATCAGCGATTGCTGGTAGAGCTGCGCCAGCAGAGACATCTGCCGAAACTCACCCGTGCTGTTTGAAACCTGACGTTCAATAAACCACTCCACCGCATGCCACGTTACTGCGCCGGTCAGCAGGCACAGGCAGAGCACCCCACCTACGCTGGCCCGTGTCGACAGAGAGACATTTTTTCTTTTCAGTCTGGCGATGCCCACCAGGGCGAACTGTAACACCAGAAGCGCGGCGGCAATGGCGGTTAAGGTTCTGCCGTACCGCTCCATGTTGTGAACGTCTTCTGCCGTTGAAATAGTGCCTACCAAATCCAGCAGGCGGGAGTTGAACGCCAGTTCACAGATGAGATAGGTGAGGGTGATGCCCATCACCAGCCAGTTCTGCCAGGCGGGAAGAGGGGATCGCTTGATCCCGTCCCGCATCTGGCTATCTCCTGTAGCCTGCTCCGTCATGACTTAATACCCAGGCTTGTCTGGCGGGTTTTTGTTGGCTGATAGATTTCAGTGGGCAAGGAGTTATCCAGCTCTGGCTGGGCAACCTTCGGCGGCAGCGGCTCTGCGGCCTTGACCTGCGTGCGTTTCGTCGGTTTAGCCGGGGCCTGAGGTTTGGCCTTGCGGGACGATGTGGTTTTATTACTGGCGTTATGCTGAACGGTTTTTTGTTGCTGAACCGCGAGCCGACGATGGTAAACCTCACCATGCTGCCAGTTGAACTGCTCAATCCGATTATCGACCTTGAAATTCAGCTGCAGTTTATCCGCGCTGGCCGTCACGTCTGGCCCAATGTCGCATATGCCCGTAAATGCCCACTCCTGGGAGCGCGTATTCTGGAGGTCTACCAGACGGTACTGCGCCGGGCAGGCGGGCGTAGCGACCTTTAACAGCAGCAGCGTATGTCCTTCAACCTGGTACTGGTTGATGATCCTCACCCAACTCACACCCTCCAGCGGGCGCTCAATCATCAGATTGCTCCATTTCAGGCTATAGCGGCCATTCAGTTCCCGAAGTGCACCTTTTGAGCCATCGGCCAGCGTAAATTGGCCAACTTCATTACCCAGCACGCTCGCCAGATCGGGGTTAAAAAGCATCTTACCGTTTTTATCGTAACGGACAGAGCAACCGTTTAACGCAAGGGCAAGTGAGAGAAGCAGCAGCGTTCTCAGAAGGAGGTTGAGGGGTGACACGATCATGTCTCAGTTCCATTTGTATGCGTGGTTTTTATCAATGCGAAAAAGTTATCAATGTCGCCATGGATAACGTTCAGAGGGGTTGGCCTTGATAGGATTATGTTTTTGGTAGTTTGCCTGCGTCAGGATGAAAGGCAAACTACCATATATGGAGATGGGAAGGTGGGGGCGCAGCGTTACTTTGAGTAACGTCAGACCTTAAGCATTTTTACCGTGGCATCGATGTCTATCTCATCTGCCGAGAAGATAAGCGTGGTGCCCTGGAAGGTGGTGATCGCCAGCTTTTTCAGCGAGCGCATTTCGCCCGGCTTGACGTCTGACTTTGGTCGGATGCTGTTCATCAGGATACCAACCGACAGCACCGGATTCTCTTTATCAATGCCGGCATCAGCAGGGACCTCTTCGCTGTAAACCACGTAAGACTTGATCGAGGTGAGCTTGATGCGCTCGCCCGCGATATAGATATATTTACTTTCCGGGGCAACCTTCACCGCGTACGCCGACAGACCCTTGTTATTGGTGGTGGGCTCGAAGGTGACTGCCGCATCTTTTTTGATCAGCTCAGGGTTGGCGACCTTAATCACATGAAAATAACGGTTATCGCCGTTCTCATCTTTGATAAATCCAAAACCTTTATCTTTAAACCACGTTGTGATTGTTCCGTTCATCGCCATTACCGCCTGATTAATCGTTTATCTACTCAATTTTTGCAGCGCGCAGTGTAAAGCACAATGCCTGCGCAGACTACGTCTTTGAACAGACGCTACTCATTACCCCATCGATTGAGGAACTCTGCGATCTCATCGATACGTTCTGCATCAATGCTCGATTCAAGGGCCATCTCGCGCTGCGCCTCTTCGCTGATCTCTTCATTATTCATTAAGCGGGTGATCAACAGTTCGAAATAGCGCGCCAGCGCGTCACGCTCGGACTCGTCTACGGGTTTGGCGGCCTCCGTCGCATACTCATCCGCAATGTCATAATATTTCAGGGGTGTTTCACTACTCATAGGCTCTCTCCAGAGTGTATGCCTGCATCAATTGCTCTATAAACTATAACGCCTCGCATGCCGTAAAGCACGCGAGGCGTTTTGTCCTGCCCGGTTGCGATTTTAATCGCGCCAGCCCATCGCCGGAGCCACATGTTTCAGGATGGACTCGATAACGTGCGCGTTATAATCCACGCCCAGCTGGTTCGGCACGGTCAGCAGCAGGGTATCCGCTTCGGCAATCGCTTCATCCTGCTTCAGCTGCTCGATCAGCTTGTCAGGCTCTGCGGCATAGCTACGCCCGAAAATTGCCCGGGTTTTCTCATCGAGGAAGCCAATGCTATCGCTTTCGTTACGGCTTGAACCGAAGTACATCCGGTCGCGCTCGTCCATCAAAGCAAAAATGCTGCGGCTGACCGAGACGCGTGGCGTACGGGTATGGCCCGCTTCCGCCCAGGCGTCGCGATAGGCCCGGATCTGTTTTGCCTGTTGAATATGGAACGGCTCGCCCGTCTCATCATCCTTCAGCGTTGAGCTTTGCAGGTTCATCCCCAGTTTGGCAGCCCATACCGCGGTGGCATTCGAGCCAGCGCCCCACCAGATACGATCCCGCAGACCTTCAGAATGCGGCTCAAGGCGCAGCAGGCCCGGCGGGTTTGGGAACATCGGCTGTGGATTGGGTTTGGCAAAGCCTTCCCCGCGCAGCACGTCCAGCAGCACCTCGGTGTGACGGCGCGCCATATCCGACTCGTTTTCCCCTTCGGAAGGCGCGTAACCAAAGTAGCGCCAGCCATCGATCACCTGCTCCGGAGAGCCACGGCTAATGCCCAGTTGCAAACGGCCACCGGAGATCAAATCTGCCGCACCGGCATCCTCCGCCATATAGAGCGGATTCTCATAGCGCATGTCGATCACGCCGGTACCGATCTCAATCCGCTTGGTTCGCGCGCCCACGGCTGCCAGCAGTGGAAAGGGTGAGGCGAGCTGGCGGGCAAAGTGGTGCACCCTGAAATAGGCGCCATCCGCGCCGAGCTCTTCGGCAGCAACGGCCAGATCGATGGATTGCAGCAGCGCGTCAGCGGCCGAACGGGTTCCAGACTGCGGCGACGGCGTCCAGTGACCAAATGACAAAAATCCGATCTTTTTCATGGCGTTTATCCTGACTTCAGAGAAATAGGCGGCAGGCCGGAGCCTGCTTTCGATATGCCTACTCTACGCGTTACATGGTGAGAATAAATGCCATTTGTTTAACGTAATTGGTCAAATAAATTGATGGAATAGAGGGAAGGGTAACGGCATCAACCCGGCCCCTCGCTTCCAGCGGCCAGCAGAGGAACCAGCACATCGCTGATGGGCGTAGGAATACCCTGTGCCTGGCCATAACGCTGTATCACGCCGTTGCGGATATCCCACTCCAGCGGGCGGTTAGCCTGGCGGTCAGCGAGAATCGAGGTGCCGAGATCCGCCGGGGCACGGTGAAAACCGTCCACAATCTCCTGGGGCACGCTGTCATTGAGTGTCGCACCTTCCGCGCGGGCGACGGCTAGCCCCTCTTGCAGATAGGCCAGGGCCAGGGCGGTGATATCCGGGCGTGAGAACATCCCCGCGCGGCGATTGGCGAGAACCATAAGGCCTGCGACTGCGTTTTGCAGCAGCTTGCGCCAGGCGAGAGAGATAAAGTCGGACGAGAGCTCTACCGTACAGCGTGTGCCGCTAAGCGCCTCCGCTACCCGTTTTGCCTGGGGGACATCCGGCAGGGTAAGTCGCGGCGTGGCGCGTAACCAGACAGAGGCGTCTGGCTCTCGCTGCGCGGGGAACCACACTATCGACGGCAGCACTTCGGCACCGTTAACCAGGGGGGCAAGCTGAGTTTTCTGCTCAACGCCGTTTTGCAGGGCACACACAGTGGTGTTTTTATCGCACAGCGTTGCCAACCAGCCCGCGCAGTCAGCGACCTGCGTTACTTTCACCGCCACGAAGACGATGTCGAACGGATGAGAAACCGCCGCCGGATCGCTCAGTACCGGGCCGGGCACGATAATTTCGCCCTCCTCGTGGCGCAGCGTTAACTGCGGGTGAGCGGTGCGCCCGCAAAGCAGAGGCGTGCGGCCAGCTTCATGCAGCGCGGCAGCGATAGTCGTACCGATTGCACCTGGGCCGATAAGCGCAATCCTTGGAAGCTCAGACATCTCGTGTTCTCCTGATGTGATTGGTTAATCATTACAGTGCCAACTAAGGGATAGTACGCCTTACATGATGAGAATAAATGCATTTTGTCGTCTGCTGCCGATAGTAGTATTGTTCACTTGCGGCTTCTGGCCAAAGCATTAGTGTTCGTAGGGCTCAGGCCATATACCATCGCCAGCTTTTGTTATAGACGATCGGCTTAATGCAAATTATCAAAAAGTGCTTGAAGGATTTCCATTCAAATGACTATTTTAAAAAAATCCCTAATCTCATTAATTCTCTTTTTAAGCGGTTGCACATTAGGTGACAACCTTGAGCATCGCTATACTAAAGAAGTACCCGTTCCTGTTTATGTGAAAGATAACGATGTCTGTCTTTCTTTGCCAATAAAGAGCAATGAGACTGTAGTATCAGCAATTACTTACAGTGTTGAAAACCCTTTAGAGCAAGTTGTATTCCCTTCCGATAAACAGCCTAAATCAGGGCTTTTCTGCATTTCCCCCAATGAATTTAAGTTTAAAACGGGTCAAGAGTATCTCACTCAGATCGAAGTAAATATAAATACAGATTATGACGATAAAAAATCCACACGAAGAGCATTTGTCTCAACTTACGAAGTGATAAAAAAGGGCGATCGCTTCATTATTGCTCAAACGAATCACAGGTAAACATAACAACCGTAAAGCCTCTGATTTTGCCAGAGGCAATCAGGTCATTTGCAAAGGGTGAAGAAGTAGCGCAGATGAGTTGTACATATGTACGGTCTTAAAGGGATGCGACGAGTCATCGAACGAATTTCGATGAAGAGTCCGGCTCTCTAAAAGCAAAAAACCCGCCATAGGCGGGTTCTTCTAAATAGTGGTGCCCGGACTCGGAATCGAACCAAGGACACGGGGATTTTCAATCCCCTGCTCTACCGACTGAGCTATCCGGGCAACGCAGCGCATTAAACCGTAGACGCCTCTTTCCGTCAACCAAAATCATCGAAAAGCCGTTCAACTGCTTACTATTGCGACAATCTACGCGTCTGTGCTGCACATTCGCTCAGATTTTCCAAACCTTAGCTAATCAAAGCGTGATTCACTGGCTTGCCAGCTGTAGGTGCCATTAGCCACGAGAGCATCACCAAGCTCGTGGTAATCGAAATGATAAAACTCGGCTTTGGCTGCGTAACCCGAGTAGTCCACGACCGCAAGGCCAACAAATGCTCCGGTAAAGAACCCGCCGTAGCTTTGCAGGACATAATCATCTGAAAGAATTGCAGCATCCAGCGTGACAGGAATTTCAGTAAAGTGTGTTCCATCCAGACTGTATTCATAAGTATACGTTTCCTTACGAACCTTGGTGCGGAACCAGACGTACTCGGTCTCTTCTGGGATCTTGATGGCTCTATCTTTCAGGTGCGAGGTGTATTTGCCCCGGTTGTTTTCGGCTACTTCGATTACTGAGCCATTAATTTCATTCCAGGTAATGAAAACAAAGCTCCAGTGACGATCGTTATAGTAGTTTGTTAATCCCGCCATTTGTTGATAAGTAAACGGGGTAAATTTTACCTTAACCTGAGCATCAAAATAGAAAGCCTGCCAACGTCGCGCAATCAGCGACAGATCATGCGTATTCGCTAAAGAACCTTGACCTATTAACGTTAATTTTCCGTCGCCTGTGGTGCCCATTTTCTCGGTAAATGGAACACGAAGCGTATTCCAGTTGAGATCGAGTGTCGGCATGTCAAACTCATCATGCTGGCTGTGATCGTTGGCGCTTTCGGTATGAATGGCATCGACCGGTCCCTCAACAAAGGTTTTTCCTCCGTGGCCCCCTTCAATACGTGGCCAGCCTTCGTCATCCCAATACACTTTTTGGATAGACGTCTCCCTGCCCAGGGTTGACCAACCTCGCGGATCGTAGGCCGGTTCACCTGCACGATTCCATGGGCGAGCGCAGAGTGAGGCGTAATACCACTCTCCTTTAGGCGTGGAAACCAGGGCACCGTGCCCCTGTTTTTGAATGTAGCTGTCTGGGGTGTCCACGTTAGTTAAGAAAACCTCGCCTGGCTGTGTCTCAAAACTGTCGGCGTCCAGGCTTTTTGAACGTGCAACCACCTCCTGGTGAGTGAAAACGGTCCCGCCCTGAGCAGCAAAAAGATAGTAATAGCCATTCAGTTTGTAGATATGTGGCCCCTCAACAAGTGCAACGGCCGTGCCGCGATAAAGAGTTCGCGCTGTTTCTGGCATTAGCTTCAGTGTATTGATATCAAGCTCGGTTAAGGTAATGCCATTAAAGGGGTGGTGATACTCCCGATGATCCCATGTCTGTTGAACAATATATTTACGACCATCTTCGTCATGGAAAAGTGAAGCGTCAAAACCAACGCCATTAAGCTTGATCGGATCGGTCCATGGGCCACGAATATCTGTGGCGGTGGACAGATAGTTGGTCATGTCTTTAAAGGCACCCTCTGTAACTTTTACATCTGTATAAACTAGCCAAAACTTGCCGTCGGTATAAGAGAGATCGGGCGCCCAAATCCCCCCTGATGAAGGGTTTCCTCTCATATCTAACAGCGTGGTTGTAGATAACGGACTGGGAAGCAGATTCCAGTGCTGCAGATCTTTGGACTCATGTAAACGAACGCCAGGAAACCACTCGAATGTGGAGCTTGCGATATAGTAAGTGTCTTCTACACGGATAATACTCGGATCGGCATTAAATCCAGGTAAGATAGGGTTTTGAATAAGTGACATATGTTTCTACCTTTTTAAGCTGTTTATTTATATTTTGCTTTTTTAGTTCTTTTAATTACACGCGTATCTCATCGAGTTGACGGTTAATGTCTGTGACATTTTTGTCTGAGATGGGATAGACCTGAATGACGATCATTGAAATGAAGGCTAAAACGATGGGGATCCAGACCGCCGTCATAATGATCCCGTCGATTGCATTGGCATTTTGTTGCGCGCCTGTTTCGTTAAAACCATAAACGGCCAGCAACCACAGCGGAATGGCACCACCAAGAGTAAAGCCAATCTTGAAGAAGAGCCCCATAATCGCATTAATGATGGCGGCGTTGCGCTTGCCTGATTTTAGTTCGCCATAAGCAATCACTTCAGGGACCAGCGCCCACATGAATCCGGTCGCGGAAGTTAAACCCCACTGTTTAATAAAGGTGGCGATATAAGCAAGCCACAACGCATCGTGCATCCCTTCACGTGACCAGACGTAAGTTAACAATTCACCCACGATAAACATGGCCAGGAACAGATGGAAGAACCCTTTTTTGCCAAAAATTTTCTTGAGTCTTGGCCAGAAAACAGGGAAAAGAATCCCCGGAACAGAGGCAACCAGGCCTATCGCCCCCATCCATTCTGAATGGCCGACAACAAACTGATTGAAAAAGCCATTTACGGTATTCATGAAAAACATGAACGTAAAGCCCAGCATGAAAAACAGCCCGAGGATAACCAGCGGTCGGTTGTATTTTAATTCAAGGAAGAGATCGGTTGTTTTTACGTTGGCAGTCTGTTCCGCAGTCGCGACTACACGTTCTTTCGTGTACTTATAGCAGATAAAAAGTGCTACAGCGCCGATTACCATATAGATAGAGTAAACGCCAAACCAGGCGTAATTCGCTGACGGGTCGGTATAGTTGCCCATGTTCAGTTCAAGCCCAAAGAAACCCGTATCCTTGAGGCTGCGATCCTTTGGTGAGGCCATTTGAACAAACATGGGGAACAGGGTGTAGACAAGAAGATTGGCCGTATTGGCTAACATCATTCTTGTACTGGTCAGTTTATCAATAGATTCAGGATCTCTTGTCAGCGAGGCATTAAGAGAACCGTACGGAATGTTTACCAATGAATACACTAAATCCAGCGCCAGATAGACAATAAAAGCAAAGGGAACCGACCCTCTGATGCCGGGGATAGGGGTAAAAAGCAGAGCGGAGAGAATAACCAGCGGCACGCCCGCTCTTAAGAGCCAGGGACGATATTTCCCGGCTGCTGAAATTCTTTTATCAACATAGGTTCCCACCATGGGATCCCAAAAGACATTGATGATGCGGACGAAAAGAAATATAAACCCTGCGGTTGCTGTACCGATGGCGTTGACAGTCAACATATGCAGAGCAAGAAAGCCGCCTATTGTGCCAAAAACAAGGTTTTGCGCAAAATCCCCCATTCCATAACCAATACGTTCCCCGCGAGTTAATATATGGTATTCATCATGGTGATTTTTTAGTATGTCTCTACTCATTTGAATCACATCTCCGGTCTCTTATGAATGAGGGTTACTTTCTGACACAGATGACCGCGGAGAATCTATTGCGTTTTTATATTAATTAATTATGTTTTTTTGCTTCTGTGATCGTTCAAACTCTTCGGCAGTTTGCCGCCATCTCAGTTGTTTTTGTGCCGGGCTGCACAAATCTTCCAGACCTTTCAGGCTGAATGATTGATGCTACACTCGGGAATCATTCAGGAGGTTGATATGGCAGACTGGCTGGAGCTGCGGCAGCATGCCGATACCGGCATCGAAACCATCCGTGCACACTTTGAGGGGCACGCCTACGATCCGCACTGGCATGACAGCTACCTGGTGGGCATCACCCTGACCGGCACCCAGCAGTTTCACTGCCGCCGCGAGCGCCATCGCAGCACGCCGGGGGATGCCTTTCTGCTGGAGCCGGGCGAGATCCACGACGGCGACGCGCCGGTAGAGGGCGGCTTTACCTACCTGACGTTCTATCTCGATGACCGCTGGCTAAGCGACACCCTGCGCGGCCTGTACGATGCCACGCCTTCAAGCTACTCGCTGCACTTTGACCAGACCATCGCCCGCGCGCCGCAGCTGGTGAACACTATCGCCCAAACCTTCTTCACTCTGCATAACGATGAGATGCGCATCGTGCAGCAGGGCATGATGGATGGACTACTGAGCCAGCTGACCCATCACTGCCAGTGGCGCAAGCGCCTCTCGGCACAGCGTCAGAGCGCGGCCATAGCCCACCGGGCGAGGGACTATCTCTACGCTCACCGGGGAGAGAACGTCGGGCTGGACGACGTGGCGCGGGAGACCGGTACCGATCGCTTCACACTCACGCGCTGTTTTAAGCGCGAGTTCCACCTCTCGCCGCACGCCTGGCTGATCCAGCTCCGACTGGCGAGCGCCCGCGCCATGCTGGCAAAAGGGGAACAGCCAGCCAGCGTTGCGGCGGCGTTAGGTTTTGCCGATCAGAGCCACCTCGGGCGCTGGTTCCAGCGGGCCTACCGTCTCTCCCCGGCGCGCTACCGCAGCCTGTGCACAAATCTTCCAGACGCGACAGTGAAATAAGGCGACAGTCAGGACAACGATAATAAGGAGTCCTGCCTGTGAATATGTTCTATACCTGGTTGCCGTTTATGCTGTTTGCCTTCGTGGCATCGATCACCCCTGGCCCCACCAACATTTTAATCTTATCCAGCAGCCAGCGCTTCGGCGTAATGGCCACGCTGCCTGCGGTAGTAAGCGCCTGCGTGGCCGCCAGCCTGATTGTCTTGATCTCTGGCGCGGGCGCGGGGGAGGCGCTGAGCCACTATCCGCTGGTGCGGACGGGGATGAGTTGGGCAGGGGTGCTGTGGCTAAGCTGGATGAGCTGGCAGCTATTTCGTGCTCCGGCGACGGCGCTGGAGGGTGAGGCGCAGCGGCCCTTTAGCGTTCGGGCGGCAGCCATGTTGCAGCTGATTAACCCGAAAACCTGGATGATGGCGCTGGCGGTGGTGAGCCTGTTTGCGCCCCACGGAGCGCATCCGCTGCGGGAGATCGCCGTGATGGCGCTGCTGTTTCTGATTATCTCCCAGCTCTGCCTGACCGTCTGGGCGTTCGGCGGCAGAGCGGTGAACCAAATCTTTCGCACCCCCGCCTCGCTGGTCTGGTTTCAGCGGGCGATGGCGCTCTGTTTACTGCTCTCTGCGTGGGCGGGTCTGCTGATCTGATATCAGGTCAGCGCGCCGCCCATGCGGCACTGGGCAAAGCGAAGAATGTCCTCTGCCAGCCGGTAGGCGGTATCAACGTCGACCTGGCTACGGTTGACCAGCATCCGGCTGAGGCAGCCTTCCAGCACCAGCTCCATCTGCTTGGCGACCATCGCCGGATCGTCCACCTCCAGCGCCGTCAGCAGCTCGTGGGTGTAGTCGTATGCCGCACTTTTTTGCTGATCCGCCAGCTGATGGATCGGGTGGGCCGGATCCGGATAGATCGTGCAGGCCGCAATGAACAGGCAGCCCGGATAGCGATGGTTGGTGACGCACTCGGTAAGCGCCGTATAGCGGGCCAGCAGCTTCTGCTCTTTGCTTAGCTCATCGTTTAACAGCATCTGCCTGCGCCAGGCGTCAACCTGCTGGCTGAGGTGGCGCAGCGCATCATAATGCAGCGCCTCTTTATCGGGCCAAAAGCGCAAAAACTCGTCCAATGGATAATTAAGACGTTCGGCGATAATTTCGGGCGTCGTGGCAGCAAGGCCTTCGAGCTCAAGCCACTGCAATGTTTTCCCTAAGACGTCTTCACGTTGCACGGTGTTCTCCTGCGTTTTTAGAACCATTTTTCCACTCCTGGTGTAGTTTATGGCTGGCGATTGCGCAAATGTCTACTAAATGCTTCCGCGTCCATAAATCCTGCCACCCGTTGCGCAGGCTGCGCGTTGCCCTGGGCGTCAAAGAACAGAATTGTCGGCAGGCCCGGCACGCCAAGATGGCGAAGCAGGGCGGCATCCTCGGCGCTGTTGGCGGTCACGTCCGCCTGCAGCAGCACCGTCTCCTTCAGCGCCGCCTGTACCTGCGGATCGCTGAAGGTATACTTCTCAAACTCTTTGCAGGCCACGCACCAGTCGGCGTAGAGGTCGAGCATGACCGGTTTACCCTTGGCCTGTGCCAGGGCCTGGTTCAGCTCATCTACGCTGGCGATGCGGGTAAAGTTCAGGTGCGCCTGCGGGACGGAGGTGCTAACGCCAAACGCCCAGTCCTGTAGCGGCTTCGCACTGACCAGCGCCGCGCCCAGCAGGACGATCTGTAGCACGCGTATCCCACGCCGAGTACCACCCAAACAGGTGATAAACCCCCAGCTGAAAAACGCCACGGCGAGCAGCGACCAGAGGCGCAGGCCCCATGTCTCGCCCAACATACGCTCCAGTAAAAATACCGGCAGGGCAAGGATCGCAAAGCCAAAGGCGATTTTGACCTGCTCCATCCACGGGCCGCTTTTCGGCAGCAGGCGGTTGCCAAACAGCGTTACCAGGATGAGCGGGATGCCCATGCCGAGCGCATAAAGATAGAGGGTGCCGCCGCCGAGCCACAGGTTACCGCTCTGGGCGATATAGAGCAGGATAGCGCTGAGCGGTGCGGTGGTGCAGGGTGAGCAGATCAGCCCAGCGATGGCCCCCATCGCAAAGACGCCGCCCGGCGAGCCGCCCTGCTGGCGATTGCTCATCAGGCTCAGGCGCGTCTGAACAGATGACGGCAGCTGGAGGGTGAACAGACCAAACATCGACAGCGCCAACAGGGTGAAAATCACCGACAGGCCAACTAATACATAGGGATGCTGGAGCGCCGCCTGAAACTGTAGCCCGGCGGCGGCCACAACGAGGCCCAGCGCGGTGTAGGTGAGGGCCATGCCCTGCACATAGAGCACGGTCAGCAGCAGCGCTCGTCCGGTAGAGAGACGCGCTTTGCCCCCCAGCACGATGCCGGAGATGAGCGGGTACATCGGCAGCACGCAGGGAGTAAAGGCGATGCCAATGCCGATCAGCAGCGCCCACAGCGCCGAGAAGGGCAGCGCGGGCGCGGCCGTGGCCGTGACAGGGGCAGATTGATCCGGCACGCTATGCGCCAGCGGCTGCACCTCACTGATCGGCACAACCTTTGTCTCCGGCGGATAGCAGAAGCCCGCCGCCGCGCAGCCCTGCCAGGTGACGGTCAGCGTCGCCGCTTTGTTAGCCGAACGCACCGTCACCGGCAGGCTGAGCCGCTGGCGATAGATTTCGCTGGTGCCAAAGAATTCATCTTTGTGACTTTCGCCTTTTGGGAGCTGGAGCGGGGCGATCTCCGCCTGCGCGGGCGTGACGCTGATCTGCTGGCGATAGAGGTAGTAGCCCTCTTTGATCTGCCAGTTGAGCGTCAGGTCGTGCTCATTTTGCTGAAAATCGAAGGTAAACGCGCTATCTGCGGGAACAAACTTCCCGGAGCCGGGCGCGTCAAACAACCCGGCAAAGGCGGACGTACTGCAAAACAGCAGGATTAACGTAAGGATGCGTTGAGCCATGAGAGGTAATCATTGTCTCCATGTGCGACGGGCAGCACTAATAGTTCGGGGGTTTGATACGGATGGTGCGATTTCAGGCAGGCCAGCAGCGCCTCCTGATGGGCGGCGCTGCTTTTCAGCAGCATCTGGACTTCATACTCCTGCTCCAGCTTACCTTCCCAGTAGTAGAGCGAAGTAGCACCGGGCAAAATCGTCACGCAGGCGGCGAGTTTATCCGCCAGCACTTTCGCCGCCAGGTCCTGGGCGGTAGCTTCATCCGGGGCGGTACAGAGCACAACGACGGCATCAGGCGTATTCATCGGCAATCTCGTATCAGACGAAAAAAGCCACTATAGCACGCCGCTGGGCGCGGATTAATCAACCGGGCCGCCAGGCAGCCCGATTTTAACGACATTTACACCATCATGCCTGTTACAAAACAGGCTACAAAACAAGGCCGCCAATCACGAAGCCCAAAATGACGCACAGGGCGATGGCGATCACGCCGGGGATCAGGAAGGCGTGGTTGAAGACATATTTGCCGATGCGGGTCGAGCCGGTGTCGTCCATCTCTACCGCCGCCAGCAGCGTCGGGTAGGTGGGCAGCACAAACAGGGCCGACACGGCGGCGAACGAGGCGATGGCGGTCAGGGGGGTAACGCCGAGCAGCAGCGCGGCGGGCATCAGCGCTTTGGTGGTCGCCGCCTGGGAGTAGAGCAGGGTGGCAGCAAAAAAGAGTACTACTGCCAGCAGCCACGGATAGCTGTGGAGCAGGTCGCCTGCCACGCTCTGGATATCCTCAATGTGGGTTTTCACAAAGGTGTCCCCAAGCCAGGCCACACCCAGCACGCAGATACAGGCGCTCATCCCGGATTTAAACGTGCTGGCGTTAAGTATCTCCCCAGTGTCTATCTTGCAGCTCAGGCAGATCAGCGTGGCGATGGTGAGCATGAAGACCACAATCGCCTCGTTGCGCGGCAATACCGGATTGGTAATCAGCCCCACCGTCGGGCTGATAATGGTGGCGTAAACCATCACTGCGACAATGCCGATCAGAAACAGCATCACCGAGCGTTTGGCGTGAGGCTTAAGCTGAAAAACCTGATTTCCGCGCAGCTTCACTTCACCCTTGGCCAGCCGCTCCTGATAGACCGGATCGTCTTTTAGCTCTGCGCCGAGGAAGTTACACACCACGGCGGTGAGCATGATAGCGATCAGGGTAACAGGAATGCAGATCGCCAGCAGGGTCAGGTAGCTAACGCCCAGCGGTTCGAGGATCCCGGCGAAAAACACTACCGCCGCGGAAATGGGCGAGGCGGTAATGGCGATCTGCGAGGCTACTACGGCGATAGAGAGCGGGCGAGAGGGGCGAATGCCTTGCTCTTTTGCTACCTCGGTGATCACCGGCAGGGTAGAGAACGCGGTGTGCCCGGTACCGGCGAGAATGGTCATAAACCAGGTCACCAGCGGGGCGAGAAAGGTAATGTATTTAGGGTGACGGCGCAGCAGGCGCTCCGCCAGGCTAACCAGGTAGTCCATCCCCCCGGCCACCTGCATCGCGGCAATCGCAGCGATCACCGCCATGATAATTTCGATAACGTCAAAGGGGATCGCGCCAGGCTTGATCTGGAAAAAGAGCGTCAGGACGAGCACGCCAAGCCCACCGGCAAAGCCGATGCCGATCCCGCCGAGTCTGGCACCTAAGTAAATCGCCAGCAGGACAATCACAAGTTCCGCAGCAAACATAGTTGGCTTCCTTGATGTGTTTACAAGTTGATATTGATTTGTTGAATTTTAGTAGCGCCCAGAAACAAAAAGGCACGTCATCGCTGACGTGCCTTTGAGGTCTTACCCGGTTGAACGGTTACTGTTCGTTCTCATCTGTATACCGTTTTGCTTTATAAGCCGGGTGCATCAGGTTTTGCGCCGAGAAGATATCATCCAGCTCCGCCTCGGTCAGCAGGCCGCGTTCAAGCACGACCTCACGCACGCTCTTGCCCGTTTCGGCACAGATTTTACCCACAATATCGCCGTTGTGGTGACCGATAAACGGGTTAAGGTAGGTAACGATGCCGATTGAGTTATAGACGTAGCTCTCGCATACCGCTTTGTTGGCGGTAATACCGTTGATGCATTTCTCCAGCAGGTTGTAGCAGGCATTGGTCAGAATATGGATTGACTCAAACATTGCCTGGCCGATGACCGGCTCCATCACGTTGAGCTGCAGCTGGCCAGCTTCGGAGGCCATGGTGACCGTGATGTCGTTACCGATCACCTTGAAGCAGACCTGGTTCACGACCTCTGGCACGACCGGGTTGACCTTCGCAGGCATGATAGAGGAGCCAGCCTGCAGCTCCGGCAGGTTGATCTCATTCAGGCCAGCACGCGGGCCGGAGGAGAGCAGGCGCAGGTCGTTACAGATTTTAGAGAGCTTGACCGCCAGGCGCTTCAGCGAGCTGTGAACCATGACGTATGCGCCGCAGTCGGAGGTGGCTTCGATCAGATCTTCCGCCGCAACCACCGGCAGGTTGCTGACTTCCGCCAGCTTCTGTACCGCCAGCTGCTGATAGCCGTCCGGGGTGTTCAGACGAGTACCGATCGCCGTTGCCCCGAGGTTGACCTCCAGCAGCAGTTCGGCGGTGCGCAGCAGGTTGCGCGTCTCTTCATTGAGCAGAACGTTAAAGGCGTGGAACTCCTGGCCCAGCGTCATCGGCACTGCATCCTGCAGCTGGGTGCGACCCATTTTCAGAATGTCTTTGAACTCAACGGCCTTGTTCTGGAACCCTTCTCCGAGCTGGTTAATGGCATCTACCAGCTTAACGATAGAGGCGTAAACTGCAATGCGGAAACCGGTCGGGTAGGCGTCGTTGGTGGACTGGCACTTGTTGACGTGGTCGTTCGGGTTCAGGTACTGGTAGTCGCCTTTCTGGTGGCCCATCAACTCAAGGCCGATGTTTGCCAGCACTTCGTTGGTGTTCATATTCACGGAGGTACCCGCGCCGCCCTGATAGACGTCGACCGGGAACTGATCCATGCATTTACCGTTATTCAGGACTTCATCACATGCGGCGACGATGGCATTGGCCACGCTTTTGGGAATGGTGTGCAGCTCTTTGTTTGCCAGCGCTGCGGCTTTCTTGACCATCACCATGCCACGTACAAATTCAGGGATGTCGCTGATTTTGTTGTTGCTGATGTAGAAATTCTCAATCGCTCTCAGAGTGTGGATGCCGTAGTAAGCGTCCGCTGGTACTTCCCTTGTGCCCAACAAATCTTCTTCGATACGAATGCTGTTTAACATGTGAACCTTCTTTTTCAAGCTGCGAATGAATGTACTAAACACACAGTACATCTGGGGTTTTGTGTGTTTGCTGACCGACGATTATTTCCTTAATCGGCCACGTACCCGGGATCATATGCTGATGATAGCGAAATGCCGTAATCTGGATCACTTATTATCTTAGTCGTTGCGTTAGTTTTAATAATTTGTGAAATGCATCACCGGGCAGAGATTTTCAGACAACCTGGCGTGCAATCCTATTGAATTATGCCTATTAAGCACCATCTCAGTAAGAAGCACGCCGCAAACCTACAGGAGACGCCAGTGCGCTGGATACCACTAATTGCAATATTTTTATACGTTTACATCGAAATCTCGATTTTTATCCAGGTCGCCCACGTCTTTGGCGTCCTGCTCACGCTGGTGCTGGTGATCTTTACCTCAGTCATCGGTATGTCGCTGGTGCGAAACCAGGGCTTTAAAAATATTTTACTGATGCAGCAGAAGATGGCCGCCGGAGAGAGCCCCGCTGCGGAGATGATCAAGAGCGTATCGCTGATGATTGCCGGGCTACTGCTGCTGCTGCCGGGCTTCTTTACCGATCTGCTCGGCCTGCTGCTGCTGCTGCCACCGGTGCAAAAATTACTGACCCTGCGCCTGCTTCCGCATCTGCGTTTCTCCCGGATGCCGGGTGGCGGTTTCAGCGCCGGTAGCGACGGCGGTCAGACTTTTGACGGCGAGTACCAGCGCAAGGACGAGTACCGCGACCGTATCGATCATAAAGACGATAAATAACCAGCGGCCGGGTAAGCGCAGCGCTGCCCGGCGTTATTTAATGCATAATTTTAATGGGCACTGCCGCGCTTGGGTAAAAACCACCACAGCGCCGCCAGCATAATAGTGGCATACAGGCTCTTCCAGCCCACCATCGCCAGCAGTAGCAGACAGAGCAGGCCGCCCACCGCCGCCAACGCGCGATAGCGCCCCTTCAGCAAACGACATCCCGCCAGCATACACAGCAGATAGATCATGATGAAAATGCCGTTGGCGTAGATAATCAGCGCGTCGAGGTTGATCTCCAGCGCATAGATAACCAGCGTGCTGATAACGCAGCAGATCAGCACCGCATTCAGGGCATTAAAGGGGATCTGGCGTTTTGAGAGCTGTGCCAGGCGACCCTGCGGGTTGTACATCGCCTGTGACCAGACCAGACGGGCGAAGCTCTGAATGTAGATGTTAAGGCTGGCAAAGCAGGCCAGATAGCCAATTACGCAGGCGATCCACAGCGCCTTCTCACCAAACAGCTGCACCACGATCCCCGGCAGGGAGGCTGCGGCAGCACGATCGACGCCATACGCGTCAAAGTGCAGCACAATCACCGTGCAGGCCCAGTAGACGAAGCCGGCCAGCAGCAGGCCAATCATCAGCGCGCGGGGGAAGTCCCGTTCCGGACGCTTGAATTCAGAGGCTAAGTGGGCAAACGCTTCCAGACCCACGAAGCACCAGAACATCACCGACAGGGCGGCAAACAGGCCAGACGCATCGACCTCCTGTGGGGCAGGGAAGGGAATTTCAGCGACCGTAAGATCGCCATACCACCAGACGGCGGCGATCAGCGCCACGATTAGTCCAGCGACCAGGGTTTGCAGATTGGCGCTGGAGCTGGCCCCCCGCGTTCCCACCGCCCATACCAGCAACAGCGTGCCCAGCTCCGCCATTAGCAGCATTGGACCGTGCCAGCCAAACAGCGCCTGCCAGAAGCCGGCGGCAATGTGCAGTGCGGCGGGCAGTCCCACCGGGATCACCGACAGAAAGAGCCAGCCCGTGACGCGTTCAAGACGCGGACCAAACGCCATGCCGACAAAATGGGCCACGCCGCCCGCGCTGGGAAAGTGCCGCCCGAGCAGAGCGAAGACAATCGCAATGGGGAAAACCAGTACAATCAGCACCGGCCATGCCCACAGGCTGTTGTTGCCCGCCACCAGCGCCGCCAGCGCCGGTACGGCAAACACGCCGGTACCTAACAGTGAGGTCGATAACAGCCCCACGCCCTGAGCCAGTCCCAGCTCCTGTTTTAAGCCACTCATCTATTATTATCCTGCCCCTGTCCAAAGAGCGATGATGGTAACATTTTCACAAATTTTTTTTCGTTGGCCCCTTGAAGGGTGAAAGCCCCATCCCCATCTCTCTCGTCACCAGCCGGGAAGCGAAAAGGAACCGGCGTCATCCATAACCGATACTGACTTTCTCAAAGGAGAGCTATCAATGAGTATTCGTCCACTACATGACCGTGTCATCGTCAAGCGTAAAGAAGTTGAGTCTAAATCAGCTGGCGGCATCGTTCTGACCGGTAGTGCTGCTGGTAAATCTACTCGTGGCGAGATCATCGCTGTCGGTAAAGGCCGCATCCTCGAAAACGGATCCGTGCAGCCGCTGGACGTGAAAGTCGGCGACATCGTTATTTTTAACGATGGCTACGGCGTGAAAGCAGAGAAAATCGACGATCAGGAAGTGCTGATCATGTCCGAGTCTGACATTCTGGCAATTGTTGAAGCGTAATCCACGCGCGAACTGAACCATACGCATTTAAGGGAAAAAGAAAATGGCAGCTAAAGACGTAAAATTCGGTAACGACGCCCGTGTGAAAATGCTGCGCGGCGTAAACGTGCTGGCAGATGCAGTGAAAGTGACCCTGGGCCCGAAAGGCCGTAACGTCGTTCTGGATAAATCTTTCGGTGCACCGACCATTACTAAAGATGGTGTTTCCGTTGCACGTGAAATCGAACTGGAAGATAAGTTCGAGAACATGGGCGCGCAGATGGTGAAAGAAGTGGCCTCCAAAGCGAACGACGCTGCGGGCGACGGTACCACCACTGCAACCGTACTGGCTCAGTCCATCATTACTGAAGGCCTGAAAGCCGTTGCTGCGGGCATGAACCCGATGGATCTGAAACGCGGTATCGATAAAGCCGTTATCGCCGCCGTTGAAGAGCTGAAAACCCTCTCCGTACCGTGCTCTGACTCCCGTGCTATTGCTCAGGTAGGCACCATCTCTGCTAACTCCGACGAAACCGTGGGTACCCTGATCGCGCAGGCGATGGAAAAAGTGGGCAAAGAAGGCGTGATCACCGTTGAAGAAGGCACCGGTCTGCAGGACGAGCTGGACGTGGTAGAAGGTATGCAGTTTGATCGTGGCTACCTCTCCCCTTACTTCATCAACAAGCCGGAAACAGGTTCTATCGAACTGGAAAGCCCGTTCATCCTGCTGGCTGACAAAAAAATCTCCAACATCCGCGAAATGCTGCCGGTGCTGGAAGCCGTTGCTAAAGCGGGTAAACCGCTGCTGATCGTTGCTGAAGACGTTGAAGGCGAAGCGCTGGCGACCCTGGTAGTGAACACCATGCGCGGTATCGTTAAAGTTGCTGCGGTGAAAGCACCGGGCTTCGGCGATCGTCGTAAAGCCATGCTGCAGGATATCGCTATCCTGACCGGCGGTACCGTAATCTCTGAAGAGATCGGTATGGAGCTGGAAAAAGCAACCCTGGAAGACCTGGGTCAGGCAAAACGCGTTGTGATCAACAAAGACACCACCACCATCATCGATGGCGTGGGTGAAGAAGCGGCGATTCAGGGCCGTGTTTCTCAGATCCGTCAGCAGATCGAAGAAGTGACCTCTGATTATGACCGTGAGAAACTGCAGGAGCGCGTAGCGAAACTGGCAGGCGGCGTAGCGGTAATCAAAGTCGGTGCAGCTACCGAAGTTGAAATGAAAGAGAAGAAAGCCCGCGTTGAAGATGCCCTGCACGCAACCCGTGCTGCGGTAGAAGAAGGCGTGGTTGCCGGTGGTGGCGTGGCGCTGATCCGCGTAGCAAGCAAACTGAGCGAGCTGCGTGGCCAGAACGAAGACCAGAACGTCGGTATCAAAGTTGCGCTGCGCGCAATGGAAGCACCGCTGCGTCAGATCGTGCTGAACTGCGGTGAAGAGCCGTCAGTTGTTGCCAACACCGTGAAAGCAGGTGACGGTAACTACGGTTACAACGCGGCGACCGAAGAGTACGGCAACATGATCGACATGGGTATCCTGGATCCGACTAAAGTGACCCGTTCTGCTCTGCAGTACGCGGCCTCCGTTGCCGGTCTGATGATCACCACCGAGTGCATGGTGACCGACCTGCCGAAAGCTGACGCGCCTGACTTAGGCGGCGCTGGTGGTATGGGCGGCATGGGTGGAATGGGCGGCATGATGTAATGCCCCCCTCCGCCCGGCATCCTTCAGGCCGCAGGTGTGTTGGCTGCGTTCACGCACCCCAGTCACTTACTTTAGTAAGCTCCTGGGGATACGCGACCTTGCCGCCTTCCTGCAACCAGAATGATTTGGGCGGGCATCCGTCATAATGAGAAACCCTCGGGCAGAAATGTCCGGGGGTTTTTCTTTTGGTCATCTTTTTAGTATAAGGTTTAGACACGGACAGGTTGTGTCCAGCTGATAACAACGAGGAATAAAATGCGCATGAAAGTTTCTGCAGGGATCGTAGGTGCGGCACTGCTGCTGGCGGGCTGTAGTTCTGGCAACGCCCTCACCGCAGGTGGGCAGAGCGTTCGCTTTGTTGAAGATAAGCCGGGCGCGGAGTGTCACTATATTGGCACCGCGATGGGCAAGCAGAGCAACTGGCTCTCAGGCCAGCACGGCGAAGAGGGTGGCTCCATGCGCGGCGCGGCGGTAGCGCTGCGTAACCACGCCGCTGAGATGGGTGGCAACGTCCTCTACAGCGTTACCAGCCCTACCCAAGGCTTTATGTCGAGCTTTGTGCCGACCGCCAGCGAAATGAACGGCCAGGTCTATAAGTGCCCGAACTGATTAGGGGCGGTGCGTTTGGTAGGCCCGGTAAGCGTAGCGCCACCGGGCGTTATGATACTGACGCTGCAACGCCGGGCGGCACTGCGTTTGCCCGGCCTACGGGGGCTAGCTCTGCCTGAGCTGTAAATCCAGCGGCGTTTTGCTCGGCTCGCCGCCGATCTCCCGTGCCAGTCTTGGCACCATATAGCCTGATACCAGCGTCAACAGCTCGCGCATAATCTGGCGGGCTTCATCATCCGTCACCATAAAGTGCGCCGCGCCCTGAACCTTATCCAGCACGTGCAGGTAGTAAGGCATCACGCCCGCATCAAACAGCGCGTTGCTGAGATCCGCCAGCGTCTGGGCACTGTCGTTAACGCCGCGCAGCAGCACGCTCTGGTTAAGCAACGTCACGCCCGCAGCGCGTAGCGTTGTCATGGCCTGGCGAAACGACGAATCAATCTCCTGAGCGTGGTTAATGTGGTTAACCAGTAGGATCTGCAGTGACGAGCGGGCAAAGCGTGACGCCAGCGCGTCGGTGATGCGCGCCGGGATCACAATCGGCAGCCGACTGTGAATGCGCAGGCGCTTCACGTGCGGGATAGCCTCAAGCTGGGTCAGCAGCCACTCCAGTTCATGATCTTTTGCCATCAGCGGATCGCCGCCGGAGAAGATGATCTCATCCAGCTCAGGATGCGCGGCGATATAGTCCAGCGCGGCCTGCCAGTTGCGCTTGTTGCCCTGATTATCGGCATAGGGGAAGTGGCGACGGAAGCAGTAGCGGCAGTTTACCGCGCAGCCGCCCTTTACCAGCAGCAGGGCGCGGTTACGGTATTTATGCAGCAGTCCGGGGACAACGCTGTGCTGCTCATCAAGCGGATCGGTGCTGAATCCGGGGGCGGCAACAAACTCCTCCTGCGAGGTAAGTACCTGTCTTAGCAGCGGATCGTTGGGGTTGCCACGCTCCATTCGCGCGACAAACGCTCGCGGGACGCGCAGGGCAAACAGGCGTTTCGCCGCCCGTCCTGCAAGCAGATTTTCATCGGCGTCTATATTTAACAGACGCAGTAGTTCATCCGGATCGGTAATTACATCGGCAAGTTGTACTAACCAATCTTCTCTGGATGGGGTATTTAGGGTTACAATATGCGCCATTTTGTGGCTTAGCTACCAGTTATCAATTTCAGAGGGCCTTATGGCGACTTACTATAGCAACGATTTTCGTGCTGGTCTTAAAATCATGATGGATGGCGAACCGTATGCGGTTGAAGCCAGTGAATTCGTTAAACCGGGTAAAGGCCAGGCTTTCGCCCGCGTTAAGCTGCGCCGTCTGCTGACCGGCACCCGCGTTGAGAAAACCTTCAAATCTACCGACTCCGCTGAAGGCGCAGACGTAGTAGATATGAACCTGACTTACCTCTACAACGACGGTGAGTTCTATCACTTCATGAACAACCAGACCTTCGAGCAGCTGGCTGCCGATGAGAAAGCGGTTGGCGAGAACGCGAAGTGGCTGCTGGATCAGGCTGAATGCATCGTGACCCTGTGGAACGGCCAGCCTATCGCTGTGACCCCGCCGAACTTCGTCGAGCTGGAGATCGTTGAAACCGATCCAGGCCTGAAGGGTGACACCGCAGGGACCGGTGGCAAACCCGCTACTCTCTCTACCGGTGCCGTTGTTAAGGTTCCGCTGTTCGTACAGATTGGCGAAGTGATCAAAGTTGACACCCGCTCTGGCGAATACGTCTCCCGCGTGAAGTAATTTATGCGCTAAGCCTGTCGGCGTGGCTCCCGCTGCGCCGATAGTTTTTCTACCCGCGTCTCTGCCTTGCCCCTCGCTCGAATTTTCTTAAAAAATCATCCTCTCCCGCCATTTTTTTGGATTTTGTCTATGCTTAAGTGGCAATACACAAATAACTTTGGCCTTAAAGGAAGATATTATGGTTAAGAAAACAATTGCAGCGATCTTTTCTGTTCTGGTGCTTTCTTCAGCATTGACCGCCTGTAACACTACGCGTGGCGTAGGTGAAGATATTTCTACCGGCGGTAGCGCTATCTCTGGTGCAGCAACTAAAGCCCAGCAGTAATCCCGGACGGTACGGCTGCTTGTCGTACCGTTACCTTATGCCTTCCGGCAGCGACAGGAACGGTGTAAAACGATTGCACATTCCCAACTTCATCCGAATATTGCGCTTGTAGGTGTAGACGGTTTTCCCGTTAATGCCGAGACGGCTGGCAATACAGTGATTATTTGTTCCTTCCATCCACAGCGATAACACCTTCTCCTCCTGACGCGTAAGTAGCGGTGCAGCGGTCTGTGGCTCGCTATAAACAGGTCGTGCCAGCAGGGCAGTATCAATCGACTGCGCGAGCTTCGCCAGCGAGTCGGTTTTAGCCAGGCGGGCCGCGATCGGAAACTGCTGACAGTAATTTTCCATGTCGGCGTTATGACCGGACTGAAATAAAATAAGCTTGCTACGATCGCTGCAGGCCATGAGCAGGGATGAGAGCTGTTGAACATGGTGCAGATCGCCCGCGAAACCGTAGAGATCGGCAATAACCAGATCCGGCTGCCACTGCATAGCATGCTCTTTTGCCAGCATCAGGTTGTTCAGCCCGGTAACGACAACGGGAGTGGAAAATAAACCAGCTTGATTGAGCCATATCTCCAGCCCTAAACGGGTGAAACAACAACGGTCAATCAAAAGAATTTTCAGCATGTCTTTATTCGCAGTCAGGATAGGGGTGACGGCTTGCTGCTAGCAGAAAGCACGCTATCATAGGGGGGAGCGCTAAAGGGTAAATGCGGGAACTCCGCTGCTAACTGCCTCTATTTCTTGCTTTAAAGAGGCAAAACAGAGGGATTTATTAAAAAGTTGAAAAACAGAGCACCCCAGGCGACAATTCTTTCTTCACCTCAGCCTTGTGGGACGACCCACAAGCGCCATGTTTCACCGGGGACGGCCCCACAGTCGGGAGCCTGTTATGTCCTGGTTCATTCTGTTTATTGCGGGTTTGCTTGAAGTTGTCTGGGCCATCGGCCTGAAGTACACCCACGGTTTTACCCGTTTGATCCCCAGCCTTATTACCGTCAGTGCGATGATCGTCAGCATTATGATGCTGTCGTGGGCAATGAAAACCCTGCCGGTCGGTACGGCCTACGCCATCTGGACCGGCATCGGTGCGGTTGGCGCGGCAACCGCAGGTATTCTGCTGCTGGGTGAGTCAGCCAGCCCGGCGAGGATCATCAGCCTGGCGTTGATCGTTGCCGGGATTATTGGTCTGAAGCTCAGCACCCACTAGCGGTTCTGCGGTACCCAAATTAACTTTTCTACGGCAAATCCCTGGCGAGTCGCGGTATCCAGCAGCTGCTGTTTTACCTTGTCAGGGATAGTACGGGTGCGTGACAGGATCCACAGGTAGTCACGGTTCGGGCCGCAGACCAGCGCATGCTGGTACTCTTTATCCAACGCAATCACGTTATAGCCGCCGTAGAACGGGCCAAAGAAGGATACCTTCAGCGCGGCGCGATCCGGGCTGCCGGTAAAGTAAGCTTTGCCGTCAGTGGACTGCCACATTCCCCGTGACGGGTTGTAGCCTTTATTGATGACGTTGATCCCGCCATCGTCGCGTAGCGTATAGGTAGCGGTGACGTTAGTCAGACCGCGCTCAAAGCGATGGTCGAGGCGGGCAATCTCGTACCAGGTACCGATATAGCGTTTAGCATCGAAATGCTCGATAACCGTCACGCCAGAGGGCGGAGTAGGGGAACTACAGGACACTACGACAAACGCAGCGGCAACGGCAGCAACAACGGGTAGCAGACGCATGGCATTTTCCTTACAGGCTTTTTGCTAAGTGTAGAACCTGACTAAAGAAAATCTATTTTTACAGCGCAAGATATTTGCAGAATGCGATGCCCGACAGCGTTCCGCCGGGCATTACAGCTGTTAAAGGGTGATAACGCCAATCAGCGTGACAACGCTTAAGATCGCCGCCAGGCCATAGAACACCCATTTACCGTGGGAAACGTGGATTTTAAGATCGTGCATGCCGTGATGAATGCGATGCAGGCCGCACCACAGTGGCAGGACAATCATCAGAAAGATAAACGCCCGACCAATGAGGCTTTGCGCAAAGGCCAGCACCCGATCGTAGCCCAGCGCCTCGCCTGGATAGAGCCCGAGCGGCAGCAGAATGCCAACCAGCAGCACGATGACGGGCGCGACGATTGCGCCCCACATCCCGCCTGCGCCAAACAGCCCCCAGAATACCGGCTCGTCAGCACGTTTTGGGTTTGGGTTAATCATGAGGCCTCCTTACCAGAAGAGTGCAATAAACAGGATCGCTACGCTGACCAGCGCCGTGACGGCCCAC
Source organism: Pseudescherichia sp. L3 (assembly GCF_024656065.1). Taxonomy (NCBI): domain Bacteria; kingdom Pseudomonadati; phylum Pseudomonadota; class Gammaproteobacteria; order Enterobacterales; family Enterobacteriaceae; genus Pseudescherichia; species Pseudescherichia sp. L3. The sequence goes on along the minus strand of NZ_JANKYC010000002.1, from coordinate 662,414 downwards.
AGCGCCCTGATGACCGGCTGCGACCCCAGCTTCTCACCTTTTACGATGACGGTAGCGGCTTTCGGGGCCAGCTCAAACCAGGTTTTAGTGTGCAGCAGCGCGGCGGCAAGCGTCAGCAGATTCAGGATAATCACGACGGGGTTTTGCAAGAAACCGACAAAGCCCGCCCATGACTCCGGGCCATGCTTCAGCGCAAACAGGCCGTAGATCAGCACAATGCTGAACCAGACCGTGGGCACTGAGGTGCCTTCGCGCAGCATGTAGAAGCGGTAAAAGGGCAGGCTTTTCCACCAGCCTGACGGCATCGGCTGCACCCAGGGTTTACGTTTCGTTGTCATCATGCGCTCCTTAGCGTGGTTTCAGGGTGGCGATCAGAAAGTCTTTTGAGCTCTCTACCTTACCCTGCTGAATAGCCGCCGCCGGATCGACATGCTTCGGACAGACTTCTGAGCAGTAGCCGACAAAGGTACAGCTCCAGACGCCGTTCTCGCCGTTTAGCTGCGCCATGCGATCCCGCTTGCCGCGATCGCGGCTGTCTTCGTTATAGCGATGGGCCAGGGTAATCGCCGCCGGGCCGATAAACTCCGGATTCAGGCCAAACTGCGGGCAGGCGGCATAGCACAGCCCGCAGTTGATGCAGCCGGAAAACTGGTGGTATTTCGCCATCTGCGCTGGCGTCTGGCGGTTAGGCCCCTGCTCCGGCGTGCGGAGATTACCAATGATGTAGGGCTTGATGGCCTCCAGGCTCTCGATAAAGTGGGTCATATCCACCACCAGATCGCGTTCAATGGGGAAGTTACCCAGCGCCGCCACCTTCATGCCCTTCGTGTAGTCGCGAAGGAAGGTTTTACAGGCCAGCTTCGGCACGTTGTTTACCATCATGCCGCAGGAGCCGCAGATAGCCATGCGGCAGGACCAGCGGTAGCTCAGGTCGGGCGCGAGGTTATCTTTGATGTAGCCTAGCGCGTCCAGCAGCGAGGTCTGTTCATCGTAGGGCACCTCATAAAATACGCTGTGCGGAGCGGAGTCGACCTCCGGGTTGTAGCGCACCACCTCAACGTTCAGGTTTTTCATCTCAGCCATTCGCCTTCTCCTTGTTCTCGGCGGCTTCCGCTTCCCCACCGTAGACGCGTTTCGCCGGCGGTAGCGTGGTAATGTTGACATCGCTGTAGTCAAGGCGCGTTGTGCCATCGGCATCGCGGAAGGCGAGGGTATGTTTCAGGAAGTTGACGTCGTCACGCTCGGTGCAGCCTTCGTCCAGACGCTGGTGTGCCCCGCGCGACTCTTTGCGGGCCAGGGCGGAGTGCGCCATACACTCGGCGACGTTCAGCCCGTGTCCCAGCTCAATGGTGTAGAGCAGCTCGGTATTAAAGACGCTGGAGGTGTCGGTCACGCGCACGCGCTTAACGCGCTCCTGCAGCTCTGCCAGCTTGTCGACGGTTTTCTGCATCAGCTCTGGGGTTCGGTAGATACCGCAGCCCTCCTCCATCGACAGGCCCATCTCATCACGGATTTTTGCCCAGCTCTCGTTACCCTGCTGGTTAACCAGTGCGTTGAGACGCTGCTCGACATCAACCGCCTGAGCAGTGAGAGCGCTATCGGCAGCGGTACCCGCGGCACGTGAATGCGCAATGGCGCGCTCCCCGGCAAGACGACCAAACACCACCAGCTCCGCCAGCGAGTTTGAGCCGAGACGGTTGGCACCGTGCAGGCCGACCGAGGAGCATTCGCCCACGGCAAACAGCCCTTTAATGCGCGTCTCGCACTGGCTGTCGGTCTCAATGCCGCCCATGGTGTAGTGGGCGGTAGGCCGAACCGGGATAGGCTCTTTCACCGGATCGACGCCGACATAGGCCTTAGCCAGCTCACAGATAAAGGGCAGGCGCTCAAGAATTTTCTTTTCGCCAAGGTGGCGCAGATCGAGGTAGACCACGTCACCGCGCGGAGTGGAGATAGTGTTGCCCTTACGCCACTCGTGCCAGAAAGCCTGGGAGACTCTGTCGCGTGGGCCCAGCTCCATATATTTGTTCTTTGGCTCGCCCAGCGGCGTTTCCGGCCCCATGCCGTAGTCCTGCAGATAACGGTAGCCATCTTTATTAACCAGAATACCGCCTTCACCCCGGCAGCCCTCTGTCATCAGAATGCCGGAGCCCGGCAGGCCAGTGGGGTGATACTGCACGAACTCCATATCGCGCAGCGGTACGCCGTGAGCCAGCGCCATTCCCATGCCGTCGCCGGTGACGATGCCGCCGTTGGTGTTATAGCGATAGACGCGCCCCGCACCGCCGGTGGCCATCACCACCGCGTTGGCGCGGATCTGCATTAGGGTGCCTTCCATCATATTCATGGCGACCAGGCCGCGAACCTGCCCGTCGTCCACGAGGATATCAAGGACAAAATGCTCGTCGAAGCGCTGGATCTGCGGAAACTGCAGGGAGGTCTGAAAGAGGGTGTGCAGCATATGGAAGCCGGTCTTATCGGCGGCGAACCAGGTGCGTTCGATCTTCATCCCGCCGAAGCGGCGCACGTTGACGCTGCCGTCCGGGCGGCGGCTCCACGGACAGCCCCACAGCTCAAGCTGGGTCATCTCCGTCGGACAGTGGTGGACAAAATAGTCGACCACGTCCTGCTCGCACAGCCAGTCGCCGCCGGCTACGGTGTCGTGAAAATGGTACTCAAAGCTGTCATGATCCTGCGTGACGGCAGCAGAGCCTCCCTCGGCCGCCACCGTGTGGCTGCGCATGGGGTAGACCTTTGAGACAAGGGCGATTTTCGCATTGGGATCCGCCTGGGCGGCCGCAATAGCAGCGCGTAAACCCGCACCGCCAGCGCCTATAACGACGAGATCGGCTTGAAAAGTGTGCACGACATTCCTCCAGATTGGCTGTAAACAGTTCCACTGCTCCATTATGGGTACGCCAGTATACCCGTAGGGATCAGAGGGAAATTTGACGTGTTCGATTTTTTTGCCGATCTTTGCAGCCGTTTTTTGCTCTGGCCCGTCACGAAAAAGGGTTCTCATTGCGTAAATTTGCCGCACAGAATTTGTCTCCGGGTCGCCCGTCGAGTAGACTTCGTGCCCTTGTCTGACATCGGAGAACACACCATGAGTGAAACGGCAGCCTGGCGGCCGAGCGCATCTATTCCTAACCTGCTGAAACGTGCAGCAATAATGGCCGAGATCCGCCGTTTCTTTGTCGATCGCGGCGTGCTGGAGGTGGAGACACCCTGCATGAGCCAGGCGACGGTCACGGACGTTCATCTGTTCCCGTTTAAAACCCGTTTTGTTGGCCCAGGCCACTCTCAGGGACTGGATCTCTATCTGATGACCAGCCCGGAGTACCACATGAAGCGCCTGCTGGCTGCGGGCTGTGGACCGGTTTTCCAGCTGTGCCGCAGCTTTCGTAATGAAGAGATGGGGCGTCATCATAACCCTGAGTTCACCATGCTGGAGTGGTATCGTCCGCACTATGATATGTACCGGCTGATGAACGAAGTAGACGATCTGCTGCAACAGGTACTGGATTGCCCGGCGGCGGATTCCCTCTCCTACCAGCAGGCGTTCCAGCGTCATCTGGATATCGATCCGCTCTCAGCCGACAAGCAGCAGCTGCGTGATGCTGCGGCCAGGCTGGATCTGAGCAATATCGCCGATCGGGAAGAGGATCGGGACACGCTGCTGCAGCTGCTCTTTACCATGGGCGTTGAGCCGCACATTGGCAAAGATCGCCCGGCGTTTGTCTATCACTTCCCGGCAAGCCAGGCGGCGCTGGCACAAATCAGCACCGAAGATCATCGCGTAGCGGAGCGGTTTGAGGTCTATTTCAAAGGCATGGAGCTGGCGAACGGTTTCCATGAGCTGACCGACGCCCGTGAACAGCAGCAGCGCTTTGAGCAGGATAACCGCAAGCGGGTGGCCATGGGCCTCGAGCAGCAGCCTATCGATTACAATCTGCTGGGCGCGCTAGAGGCGGGTCTGCCGGACTGCTCCGGCGTAGCGCTGGGTATCGATCGTCTGGTCATGCTGGCGCTGGGCACAGAGACCCTGGCCGAGGTGCTGGCTTTTTCGGTCGATCGCGCCTGATTGTTATTGCCGGGCGGCGCTCTGCTTGCCCGGCCTACGGCAGTGCTGTAATAGTGCAAAATAAAATATTACTTTTTGTGCTAATTTCCTGTTTCATCTTTTGCTTTCCCTCCTGAAGTCACAATTTAAACCTGCCGCTTTGTTACTATCCAGCCGTTCGTTTGGGTAACTTTTTTACCCTCTCTTTCACCAGACAACATGGATAGATCTATGAGCGACAATCTAAAAAAGATGAGCCTGATGGGGCTTGTTCTCATGATATTTACGTCGGTTTTTGGCTTTGCTAACAGCGCCAGCGCGTTTTATCTGATGGGCCACAGCGCCACGCCCTGGTATATCTTTGCAGCCCTGTTCTTCTTCATTCCCTTTGCCTTGATGATGGCCGAGATGGGAGCTGCCTACCGTAAAGAGGAGGGCGGGATCTACTCGTGGATGGAGAACAGCGTCGGGTCACGCTACGCGTTTATCGGCACCTTTATGTGGTTTTCATCCTATGTCATCTGGATGGTAAGCACCGCCGCGAAGGTATGGGTTCCCTTCTCCACCTTTATCGTTGGCGCAGATATGACGCAGCGCTGGCACGTTGCTGGCTTACAGCCCACGCAGGTGGTGGGCGTTTTGGCCGTTGTGTGGATGGTGGTGGTAACCTTTGTGGCGGCCAAGGGTATTAATAAGATCGCCAAAATCACCGCCGTCGGCGGGATTGCCGTCATGTGTCTCAACCTGGTGCTGCTCCTTGCCAGCATCGCGATTTTATTGCTCAACGGCGGGCATTTCGCCGAGGCGATCAACTTTACTGCCTCGCCGAATCCGGGTTACCACTCCGATCTCTCTATGCTGTCGTTTATGGTTTTTGCCCTGTTCGCCTACGGCGGCATTGAGGCGGTAGGTGGTCTGGTGGATAAGACCGAAAACCCTGAGAAAAACTTCGCTAAAGGGATCATCTTTGCCGCGGTGGTGATCTCTATCGGCTACTCTCTGGCCATCATTCTGTGGGGCGTCAGCACTAACTGGCAGCAGGTGTTAAGCACCGACTCCACCAACCTGGGCAACATTACCTACGTGCTGATGGAGAGCCTGGGCGCAACGCTGGGCAACGCGCTGCACATGTCGCCTGAGGCAGCTAGCCTGACCGGCGTCTGGTTTGCCCGAATAACCGGTCTGTCGATGTTCCTCGCCTATACCGGGGCGTTCTTTACGCTGATCTACTCCCCGCTGAAGGCGATTATTCAGGGGACGCCAAAAGAGATGTGGCCTGCGCCGATGACGCGTTTAAACAAGAGCGGCATGCCTGAGACATCAATGTGGCTCCAGTGCCTGCTGGTGAGCCTGATCATTCTGCTGGTCTCGTTCGGCGGCGGTACGGCATCGGCGTTTTATAACAAAGTGACGCTGATGGCGAACGTCTCCATGACGCTGCCGTACCTCTTCCTGGCGCTGGCGTTTCCCTTCTTTAAGGCCAAAACGGATCTGCATCGACCCTTTGTGATTTTCAAATCCCGCAGAACGACGCTGGTGATGACCGCCATAGTTGTGCTGCTGGTGGCCTTCGCCAATATCTTTACGGTCATTGAGCCGGTGATTGAGAAAGGGGATTTGAGCAGCGCTCTGTGGATGGCGGGCGGGCCGATCTTCTTCTCGCTGCTGGCGCTGGGGCTTTATGAGCGCTACCAGCGGCGCATCAGTCGCGTGGGTGGGCTGTCACCCCGCTAAAAAAATGCCGCAGCGATTAAGCTGCGGCGTTGTTACTCAGTTTTGTGACGACTCAGTTTTGAAACTACTCAGTTTTGAAACTACAGGCTACCCGATGGGCGCTGGCCGCGTCCGGCAGAGCTTAACGTCCTGGCGGCGCGTTTGCCGTCAAGAGACTCCAGACGCATCTGGAACGGCGGGAACGGCAGGTCGATGCCGTGCTCGCGGAAGCCTTGCAGGATCAGCTGATGGATCTCGTGGCGCAGCGGCATCCGGTGGCCCATCTCAGCGGCATAGATACGCAGCTCAAAGAGCTGAATACCCTGCTGCAGATCTACCAGGAAGACCTCCGGCGGCGGGTTATCGATCACCAACGAGCAGCGCTCAGCGGCGGTGTAGAGCAGCTGGGTAACCTCTTCGCTGTTGGCATCGGAGGGCGCGGGAACGGTAAGCACCACACGCGTTACCGAATCCGACAGCGACCAGTTGATAAATTGCTCGGTGATAAACGCCTTATTCGGCACGATGATCTCTTTGCGGTCCCAGTCGCTAATGGTGGTGGCACGGGTGTTGATCTTCGTTACGCTACCGGTGAGATCGCGAATGGTCACGGTATCACCAATACGGATCGGTTTCTCAAACAGGATGATCAGGCCAGAGATAAAGTTGGCAAAGATCTCCTGCAAACCAAAACCTAATCCCACACCGAGAGCCGCTACCAGCCACTGCAGTTTTGACCACTCGATACCGATCATTGAGAAGCCCACCAGGCCACCGAACAGCATTAGCAGATATTTGGTGATGGTGGTGATGGCATAGCCCGTTCCCGGCGTCAGGTCGAGATGCTGGAGCAGCGCCAGCTCCAGCAGGGCTGGCAGATGCCGCACCAGCTGGGTGGTGATGATAAACACCAAAATAGCGATCAGCACCGCGCCGAGGGTGATCGGCTCCAGACTCTCTACGCCCTGTACCGTCGAGGTAACGTCCCACAGGGAGATATTCTCCAGGAAGCCAAACGCGGAGTGGATCTCTGACCACAGCACAATCACCGAGAGCAGGGCGATGAGCATCAGAATCGAGCGCACCAGCCGCAGCGACTGGGCGCTGATGGCATCAAGATCCAGCTCGCTTTCGTCTACCTCTACCGCGCCTTCCGTGCTGGTCGAGTGGGCCTGCTCCTCTTCGCCACGGGCGCGCTGGGCCAGAATTTCTGCCCGGCGATGTCTTGCGCGGTCAAAGGCCAGGCGGCGGCGCTGGATCAGCATCCAGCGGCGGATGATGTGATACACCACCAGCAGCAGGAACCAGATCGCCACCGAGGTCTCCAGACGGGCCAGCAGCGCCTGGGCGGTTGCCAGATAGCCCACGGCCGCCGCCAGCATCGCCGCCAGCGGGGCGCTCATCAGCAGGTTCCACAGCATGCGGTTAACCATGTTGTCGCCGCTGCCGGTTTTATCGACGTAGAGCGGGATCCCGGCGCGTTTCAGGCTTAGCGTTACCACGGCCAGCGCGCCGCAGATCAGCATAAAGCAGAGGCGGCCAAGGGAACCGGAGAACTCCCGGTCGTTGAGATTATCAAACATGATCAGCGCCATAATCAGCGGCACGATCAGGCCGATACTCATCAGGTAAGAGCGCAGGCCGCGTGCGACCCGGCTGCGCGGCCAGCCAAAATGCACGACAAACAGGCCGGTCGGGCGGGCGAAGGTGGCGCAGATCATCACCACCCACAGCAGCGGCACGGTAGCGGTAACGCCGTCGCCAATCGCCACCGCCAGCGGATAGGGCCAGGCGGATCGCAGGCCGTAGCCGAGCGTCGCCCACAGCACCGGCAGCGGCGAGGCCACAAGAATCGACCAGAACACCGTGCGCAGCGTGAGCCAGAAGTGATCCTGCGTTACTTTGCCGACCTTCGCGCTGGAGCGCTCCAGGAAGCGGGTAAAGTGCTTGCGGGAGTAGACACTGAAGCCTACCAGCACCAGCGCGCCAAACAGCGGCAGCAGCGTCTCTTTGCTGGTCACCATCATCATCGTCGCCTTGCCGAGCTGGTTTACGGTATCCAGCGAGATGAGGCGACGCAGATCCTGCACAATTTCAATCGGCCAGCTGAGCGTCATCGGGCTGACGTCGGCAGTCCAGAAGAGATAGCGGTGGGTGGCTTCGTTGACCTCTTTTAGTGCATCCTCAAGCTGGCTGTTGGAGACCTTCAGCTTGGTCAGCTCAAGGATCAGCGTGTCACCTCCCTGCAGCAGAGAGGTGAGCAGCTCGCGCTGGGTGCGCAGCTGCGCCTCCAGGATACGGCTCTGCTCGGCGGTCAGCGGCTGCCCGTCCGCCTGGCGGATCTGGCGCAGCTGAGGCTGCTTGTTGAGCAGATCCTCATAGTGCATGCGGTGTACCCGCAGCTGGGCCATCTCGGTATCCAGCTGCTGCGGCTTCGGCATCTCCGGCAGCCGGGCCACCTGGGCGCGCAGCGCATCGCCGAGCATGTTAGAGACCCCCAGCCACTGGGCCTGCTCACGCAGCGTATTCAGGGCCTGGCGTACCTGCAACGTCTGGCCGGTCGCCTGGCGCTGCTGGGAGGCCACCAGATCCATCCGCTGGGCCTGCTGGTTGAGCGCCTGCGACAGCTCGCGGTTGATTTTGAACTGGTCAACGATGCGCGCAGGCAGGTTAGCGCTGTTCTCTGCCAGCAGCTCGGTGCTCTCCAGCGCCTGCTCGGCCTCGCGCTGACGCTGGCCGTTAAGCTGGTTACGCAGCGCCTGAAGATAGGCATCCAGCTGCTGGGCCTGCTTCTGGGCCAGCTCGGATCGCATCCGTGCCAGCTCCTGACGGTTATTCGCCGACAGCTGGGCAAGCTCCAGCTCATCCACCTGGGCTTTCAGCCTGGCGGAGGCCGCCTGCGCGCTCAGGGTCTGCGCCTGGGCCAGCGCGGTTGTACCGCTCTGCGTGCCGATGCGCCGCTCTACTTCGCTTAGCTGGCGGCGGGCGTCGGTCTGCTGTTGCGGAAGCTGGCTTAAGGAGTCATTGATCTCCCGGGCGCGCTCCTGCTCCTGCTGAGCCTGGCGCGTTTTTTCCAGCAGCTGGCTGCTGACCTGAAGGATCTCCTGGTTCAACGCATCGGTGCTAATGCCGGCCGGAACGGCTTTAGGCTCGTCGCGCAGGTTATTGAACTGGCTACGCAGCGTCTGGGAGAGTTTGGGGAAGTCGTCGATGACCTGCTGATACTGTTTAGTGCGCTCAAGGGAGCCGTTACGCTCCTCAAGGGCATTCAGCGCGGACTGGAGCGCCTCCACGGTTTCCGCCTGCTCTGGTGAGGCGGCGGCCGCTTTAGCCTGCTCCAGCTCCTGGGTGATCTGTTTGGCGTCGGGGATCGTCGCAGCGTACGCCCCCGCGCTGAGGCACCATGCCATCAGAAATGCGATAATCAGGCGCACGTTGCTATACCTTTGTGAAAGTAAACCGTTGTTAGATCAAACCGGGTCTTTGTTGTCGTCTACCAGCGGGTTGGCGTCGTGCTCGGCGTCAATCTCTTCCTGCGGCAGCGGGGTAGGGGTGACGTCCGGGGCAACGGCCTCGGTAGAGTAAGCCAGCGGCTCGCCGATTTTAGTCACCGACAGGCTCTCTAAATGCTCTGCCAGCGCTACGCTGCCCGGTGCGAAGAGGTTAATCACCGTTGAGCCGAGCTTAAAGCGACCCATCTCCTGGCCCTTCAGCAGCGCCACCGCACCTTCGCTTTCGCCTTCCGGCCACGTCCAGCGTTTGATGATGCCTTCGCGCGGCGGCGTGATGGTGCCTGCCCAGACGGTTTCGATGCTGCCAACGATGGTCGCGCCAACCAGAATCTGCGCCATCGGGCCGAATTCGGTGTCGAACACGCAGATAACGCGCTCGTTACGGGCGAACAGGTTCGGTACGTTGCGCGCGGTGAGGTGGTTAACCGAGAAGAGATCGCCTGGAACGTAGATCATCTCACGCAGGATGCCGTTGCAAGGCATGTGAACGCGGTGATAGTCACGCGGCGACAGATAGGTGGTCGCGAAGCTGCCGTCACGGAACTTGTCCGCCAGCAGATAGTTACCGGCCAGCAGCGCCTCAAGGCTGTAGTGATGGCCTTTGGCCTGCAGCAGCTTGTCGTTTTCGATACGGCCCAGCTGGCTGATCACGCCGTCAGCAGGCATCACCAGCACGTTGGGATCGGTGTTAAGCGGGCGGACTTCGTCGCGCAGCGGGCGAACAAAAAAGTCGTTAAAGGTGCGATAGCTGGCGGTATCCGGCTTTTGCGCCTCCTGCATATTGACCTTGTAGTATTTGACGAACAGATCGATGACCAGCTTGGTCAGCCATCCTCCGCGTTTGCTTGCGCCCCAGCCCGCGAGGCGAGTGAGCCACAGTTTAGGCAGAATGTATTGAAGCGAAAGTTTAAATGAGTCTAACAAGGTAGCCTCCAGGCTAGTATTTTGGTCGTTCCTGATCCGCAACGCAGCAGCGGACCCTTAAAAAAAGGGGACGATTTTAGCGATGCTCAGCTTAATTGTCAGTCGTCGGATTCAGAAAAGCTTTTACGCGTTTTTACCTGCGCCATGCTCTCCAGAATACGGTGATAGTTTTCAAACCGGGTTTCAGCAATGTCGCCCCTGTCAACGGCTTCCCGGATTGCGCAGCCAGGATCGTTGGCGTGCTTGCAGTCACGGTATTTACAGTGACCGAGATAGTCGTGGAATTCGACAAAGCCGCGGGTAATTTGTTCCGGCTCCAGGTGCCAGAGACCAAACTCCCGCACGCCAGGGGAGTCGATCACATCCCCGCCGTGCGGGAAGTGGTAGAGCCGCGCCGCGGTAGTGGTGTGCTGGCCGAGTCCCGAGTTGTCAGAGACATCGTTGGTGAGGATCTCTTCCTGTAATCCCAGCAGGGCGTTCAGCAGGCTCGATTTGCCAACGCCGGACTGGCCGGCAAAAATACTGATGCGATCGGTCAGCGCCTCTTCCAGCGGTTTCAAGCCGTCCTGGGTATGACTGGAGACCATCAGCACGCGATAGCCAATCTTACGATAGACATCCATCTGCTCGTCCACAAATGCCCTGCTTTCATCGTCCAGCAGGTCAATCTTGTTGAGCACGATGAGCGGTTCCACGTCCAGGGTTTCACAGGCCACAAGATAGCGGTCGATGATGTTAGGCGACAGCTCCGGCAGAATAGCGGAGACAATGATGATCTGATCGATATTGGCAGCGATGGGTTTTACCCCGTCGTAAAAATCGGGGCGGGTTAGCACCGACGTGCGCTCGTGCACTGCCTCAACGATGCCTTTTACGTTAACGCCTTCAGCGGCGGCCTTGCCTGGACGCCAGACCACACGGTCACCGGTGACCAGCGAACGGATCGTACGGCGGATGTTGCAGCGGTGGACGTTGCCATCGGCGGCTTCAACGTCGGCGTGCATACCAAAACGGCTAATGACAATCCCTTCGGCGGTTTCGCCAAACAGGTTATCGTCGTAATCCGGCTTCTCCGTAGACGTTTTAAGCCGACGCTGGTGGTTTGCTTTCACACGGCGCTGCTGGCCTTTGGAGAGTTTATTTTTACTCAATCGTACTGACTCCTGGTCGCCCCTGATGGGCAAAACCTCTATGATAGATGCTAATTTAGATAATTATAGTCGTGCGAGATGGGTGGAAAATAGCATGAGTGCAAATGAAAACAACCTGATTTGGATCGATCTTGAGATGACCGGGCTGGATCCCGAGCGCGATCGCATTATTGAGATCGCAACCCTGGTCACCGATGCCAACCTAAATATTCTGGCGGAAGGCCCGGTAATCGCCGTGCACCAGTCCGACGAACAGCTGGCGCTGATGGACGAGTGGAACGTACGCACCCATACCGGCAGCGGGCTGGTGGAGCGGGTTAAGGCCAGCACCCAGGGCGACCGCGCCGCCGAACTGGCGACCATTGCTTTCCTGAAGGAGTGGGTCCCGGCGGGGAAATCCCCGATTTGCGGCAACAGCATCGGTCAGGATCGTCGCTTCCTGTTTAAGTATATGCCAGAGCTGGAAGCTTACTTCCACTATCGTTATCTCGATGTTAGCACCCTGAAAGAGCTGGCGCGTCGCTGGAAGCCGGACGTGCTCAACGGCCTGAAAAAGCAGAACACGCACCAGGCGCTGGATGATATCCGCGAGTCCGTGGCCGAGCTGGCTTATTATCGCGAGCATTTTATTAAGCTGTAAGCGCAACATACCCGGCGGCACAGGCTTGCCGGGCATGTTGCATGCGATCCGATGTAAAAGTGTGCAATGTGACGAATATTGCAGCGTTTGAACTTAATTTCGCAAAATTCGCTTTGCAGGGGGTTGCAGCTAAAATGATTTCTCGTATAATGCGCCTCCCGTAACGATGAGAAATTAACGTTACGACAGCAACAAGTTTGCGGGAATAGCTCAGTTGGTAGAGCACGACCTTGCCAAGGTCGGGGTCGCGAGTTCGAGTCTCGTTTCCCGCTCCAAAACTTGCTGCAAGCAGTACCATCCAACTCATTGGATTTCGAGCTGCAACAAGGCGGCTTGAAAGACGAAGATTAAGCGGGAATAGCTCAGTTGGTAGAGCACGACCTTGCCAAGGTCGGGGTCGCGAGTTCGAGTCTCGTTTCCCGCTCCAAAATTTGAAAGTATCGTAAGATACGCACCATCCTAATCACAGGATTTCGAGCTGCAACAAGGTAGCTTGAAAGACAAAGATTAAGCGGGAATAGCTCAGTTGGTAGAGCACGACCTTGCCAAGGTCGGGGTCGCGAGTTCGAGTCTCGTTTCCCGCTCCAAATTTTCTCTTCTGAATAAATTATCCACAGCGCAAATGCCTGCTGGCATCGTTTTATTTCTGTTTTGACATATTCTTGTAAACAGAGTTATCCACAAGGGTACTACCACCTCTCCTTGCGCATAAATGTTAACAATGTAAATAATATATTTGTAACTATATGAATTTAATAAATAAAATATTATTTCAAAATGTTAATGCGATCGCTTGACGAATTTTTCCGTATTGAATCGCAATAGTTTTTTATTTTTATGCACATCCTGTGGAAAGCTCAGGCGTCGCGCGGCAGCCCTTTTTCAACCACTCTGACCAGCCTCAACTTCTGCGGGAGCTGTACCTCGACCACGCAGGCGTTTCGCTTCTCAATCTGCTGCGCAATCGCCCACTCTATGTGCTCATCAAGAAGTGGGTGCTCACCTCGGCGTTGCTCCAGGGCCTGAATATTTGCCTCGTCCCAGGGGGCATTACCCAACGCCACCGCGACATTACGCAGCCAGCGTAGATGACCAATACGGCGAATAGCCGATCCCTCTGTGACCTTGAGAAAATGCGCTTCGCTCCAGCCAAACAGCGCGATCAGCTCCGGGGCGTGCAGCGCCTTACGCGGGCTAAAATCCTCTTCATCAGTAAGCTGGGAAAAACGGTTCCACGGGCAGATAAGCTGGCAGTCATCGCAGCCGTAGATGCGGTTGCCGATCAGCGGCCGGAACTCGGGAGGGATCGCTCCCTCCAGCTCAATCGTCAGGTAGGAGATGCAGCGGCGGGCGTCAACGGTATAGGGCTCAACAATTGCTCCGGTCGGGCAGATGGTCATGCAGGCCACGCATTTACCGCACTTCTCTTCAACCGGCTGGTCGATGGGTAGCGGGAGGTCGATAAGCAGCTCGCCGAGGAAAAAGAATGAGCCAGCCTCCTGGTTGAGAATAAGTGAGTGCTTACCTGTCCATCCCAGGCCCGCTTTTTCCGCCAGCGGACGCTCAAGCAGCGGCGCGGAGTCGACAAAGGGTCTAAAATTCAGCGAAACGCAGTGCTGCTGGATAGTTTCACCCAGTTTTTTGAGGCGGTTGCGCAGGAGCTTGTGGTAATCACGGCCCAGCGCGTAACGGCTAACGTAACCGAGCGCAGGATTTTTTAGCGTGCTGGCAAAGGCGGCATTGGCTGGCAGGTAGTTCATGCGCACGCTAATCACCCGCAGCGTGCCGGGTAACAGCTCGTGGGGCCGGGCGCGCATCATGCCATGGCGTGCCATCCATGCCATTTCGCCATGATACTGCTTATCGAGCCATGCCTGGAGTTTGGGTTCGCTGGCGCTAAGATCGGTATCGGTAATGCCGACCTGTTGAAACCCCAGTTCGGTGCCCCACTGCTTAATGTTTTGCGCTAGCTGATTGAGATCGAGGGGCTGTGACATGACGGACCATACGTTGAAAAGTAGACTGAATAAAAACCGTACCACTATACCACACTCTATCTGGCCTGCGCAGGCGCTGCGCGAGGCTGAAAAAGAGGCGGCGGATAGTCTGGGGATCACGCTGTTTGAACTGATGCAGCGCGCCGGGGAGGCGGCATTTAGCGTAGCGCGCGCCGCGTATCCGCCATCACGCCGCTGGCTGATCCTCTGCGGCCACGGTAATAACGGCGGCGACGGCTACGTGGTGGCGCGGCTGGCAAAGGCGGCGGGCATAGAGGTGACACTGCTGGCGCTGGAGAGCGATAAGCCCCTGCCGGAAGAGGCGGAGCTGGCGCGTAGCGCCTGGCTGAACGCTGCCGGTGAGATCCATGCTGCGGACAGCGCCTGGCCGGAAGAGATCGATCTGATTATCGACGGCCTGCTGGGCACCGGTTTGACCGACGCCCCGCGCGAGCCGGCCGCGAACCTTATTACCCGTGCGAATGACCATGCCGCCCCGGTTATTGCGCTGGATATTCCCTCCGGGCTGAATGCCCAGACTGGAACCACCCCCGGCGCGGTAATAAACGCTGCGCATACGGTGACCTTTATCGCCCTCAAACCTGGCCTGCTTACCGGAAAAGCGCGGGATGTCACCGGCACCCTTCATCATCACGCCCTGGGGCTGGAGGGCTGGCTGTCAGCACAGGAGCCGACGATTCACCGTCTGGAGGCCTCGCAGCTTGCGCAGTGGCTGCCGCCGCGCCGTCCTACGTCCCATAAAGGCGATAATGGACGGTTGGTGATTGTTGGCGGCGACCACGGCACCGCCGGGGCGATCCGCATGACCGGCGAAGCGGCGCTGCGAGCAGGAGCAGGGCTGGTCCGCGTCCTGACGCGCGTTGAGAATATCGCCCCGCTGATCGCTGCCCGACCGGAGCTGATGGTGCACGAGCTTACGGAAAAGCTGCTGGAAGAGAGCCTTGAGTGGGCGGACGTGGCAGTGATCGGTCCCGGCCTCGGCCAGCAGCCGTGGGGCAAAAAAGCGCTGCAAAAAATTGAGAATTTTCGCAAACCCATGCTGTGGGATGCGGACGCGCTGAACCTTCTGGCAATCAATCCCGATAAACGTCACAATCGCGTTATCACTCCGCACCCTGGCGAAGCTGCACGTCTGCTTAACTGTAGCGTGGCAGAAATTGAAAGCGATCGCTTACTTTCTGCTCAGCGTCTGGTAAAACGTTACGGTGGCGTTGTCGTGCTGAAAGGCGCGGGTACTGTCGTCGCCAGCACAGACGGTGACGTCGGCATTGTGGATGCCGGCAATGCCGGGATGGGCAGCGGAGGGATGGGAGACGTGCTCTCTGGCATCATTGGTGCCATGCTGGGGCAGTCGTTTTCCCTGTATGAAGCCGCCTGCGTGGGCTGTGTGGCGCACGGTGCGGCTGCTGACTACCGCGCGGCGCGTTACGGCACCCGTGGGATGCTAGCAACCGATCTTTTTTCCGCGCTGATGCGTGTTATTAACCCGGATGTGATTGACGTAGACCATGATTAATCGAGTGATCCCTCTGCCCGACGAGCAGGCAACCTTAACGCTGGGCGAGCGCGTCGCGCAGGCCTGCAACGGCGCAACCGTCATCTACCTGTACGGTGATTTAGGCGCGGGTAAAACCACCCTGAGCCGGGGCTTCCTGCAGGCGCTGGGCCATCAGGGGAATGTAAAAAGCCCAACCTATACGCTGGTTGAACCCTATACCCTCGATAAGCTGATGGTGTACCACTTTGACCTCTACCGCCTTGCCGATCCTGAAGAGCTGGAATTTATGGGCATTCGTGACTATTTTGCCAACGATGCCATCTGCCTCGTCGAGTGGCCGCAGCAGGGGGCGGGCGTGCTGCCCGATCCGGATATCGAAATCCATTTAGAATACCAGGCCCAGGGGCGAGAGGCGCGCATTGCGGCCGTCTCCTCTGCGGGTGAGTCTTTACTGACGCGTTTGTAACTATTACAGGATGACGGGATGATCAGTCGCGTAAAATGCTGGGCCCTGGCTGCGCTGGTCGCGCTAAGCGCGCAGGCCACCGCCGCAAGTCTGTCGGATATTCAGGTCTCCAATGGTGATGACCAGGCCCGTATCACGCTGAGTTTTATGGGCGATCCGGAGTACGCGTTTTCCCAGGAGGGCAAACGCAGCGTGGCGCTGGATATCAAACAGACCGGCGTCATTCAGGGCCTGCCGCTGCAGTTCAGCGGCAACAATCTGGTAAAAAGCATTCGTTCCGGGACGCCGAAAGATAACCAGTCGCTGCGGCTGGTGGTCGATCTCACCGAAAATGGCAAAGCCCGGGCGGTAAAACAGCAGAACGGCGCGAACTATAAGGTGGTGTTCACCATTGATGCCGACGCGCCGCCTCCGCCACCGCCGCCGCCGCCAGTTGTAGCGAAACGCGTCGAGACGCCGGCAGTTGCACCCCGGCCAGCGGAGCCTGCCCGTAACCCGTTTAAAAATGAAAATGACCGGGTGACCAGCGTCACCAGCAGCAATACCGTGACGCGTCCAGCCATGCGCGCCAGCTCTGCTTCCGGTGATAAGGTGATCATCGCCATTGATGCCGGACACGGCGGCCAGGATCCTGGCGCTATCGGCCCAGGCGGCACGCGTGAGAAAAATATCACTCTCTCCGTGGCGCGCAAGCTGCGTACGCTGCTGAACAACGATCCGATGTTTAAGGGCGTGCTGACCCGCGACGGGGACTACTTTATCTCGGTAATGGGACGCTCAGACGTGGCGCGGAAACAAAACGCCAATTTCCTCGTCTCTATTCATGCCGACGCCGCGCCAAACCGTGACGCCACCGGTGCCTCGGTGTGGGTGCTCTCTAACCGCCGCGCCAACAGCGAAATGGCGAGCTGGTTAGAGCAGCACGAGAAGCAGTCTGAGCTGCTGGGCGGGGCGGGTGACGTGCTGGCGAACAGCCAGTCCGATCCCTACCTAAGCCAGGCGGTTCTCGATTTGCAGTTCGGTCATTCCCAGCGCGTCGGGTATGATGTGGCAACCAATATGCTCAGCCAGCTGTCACGTATCGGGTCGCTGCACAAGCGCCGCCCAGAACACGCCAGCCTTGGCGTGCTGCGCTCGCCGGATATTCCGTCGGTGCTGGTGGAGACCGGCTTTATCAGCAACCGCAGCGAAGAACGCCTGCTGGACAGCGACGACTATCAGCAGCAGCTGGCGGAGGCTATTTACGCTGGGCTGCAAAGCTACTTCCAGGCGCATCCGATGCAGTCCGCGCCGCAGGGCGGTGCAGCACAGACCGCGAGCGCCGGATCGCCGGGGAGCGGCTTTTTTAACTAAGGAGATTTCATGCCGATTCAGGTCTTGCCGCCGCAGCTAGCGAACCAGATCGCCGCTGGCGAAGTGGTGGAGCGCCCTGCGTCGGTGGTGAAAGAGCTGGTTGAGAACAGCCTTGATGCGGGCGCAACCCGCATCGATATCGACATTGAGCGCGGCGGGGCGAAGCTGATCCGCATTCGGGATAACGGCAGCGGCATCGGTAAAGATGAGCTGGCGTTGGCCCTCGCACGTCATGCCACCAGCAAGATTGCGTCGTTGGACGATCTGGAGGCCATTGTCAGCCTGGGCTTTCGCGGCGAGGCGCTGGCCAGTATCAGCTCGGTATCCCGACTGACGCTGACTTCCCGCACCGCCGACCAGCCGGAGGCCTGGCAGGCCTATGCCGAAGGACGGGAGATGGCGGTCACGGTGAAGCCCGCCGCCCATCCCCCTGGCACGACGCTTGAAGTGCTCGATCTCTTCTATAACACCCCTGCGCGCCGCAAGTTTATGCGTACGGAAAAGACCGAATTCGGCCATATCGATGAGGTGATCCGCCGCATCGCGCTGGCGCGTTTCGACGTCACGATCACCCTGAACCACAACGGTAAGATGGTGCGCCAGTACCGCGCCGTGCCGCCAGGAGGGCAGCGCGAACGCCGCCTGGGGGCCATCTGCGGTCTTCCGTTTATGGAGCAGGCGCTGGCAATTGAGTGGCAGCATGGCGATTTAGCCATGCGCGGCTGGGTTGCCGATCCGAAAGCCACCACGGCGGCGCTGGCTGAGATCCAATACAGCTACGTCAACGGCCGCATGATGCGTGACCGGCTGATCAACCATGCTATCCGCCAGGCCTGTGAAGACAAGCTGGGGGCGGATCAGCAGCCCGCGTTTGTGCTCTACCTGGAGATCGATCCGCATCAGGTCGACGTTAACGTCCATCCTGCTAAGCACGAGGTGCGCTTCCACCAGTCACGGCTGGTGCATGACTTTATCTACCAGGGCGTCGCCAGCGTATTGCAGCAGCAGCTCGCTGCGCCGCTGGCGGACGAACCCGCACCGCGTCAGGTGCCGGAGAACCGTATCGCCGCTGGAAAAAACCAGTTTGCCCAGCCACCCGCCGCGCGTGAACCGGCTGCCCCACGCTACGCTGAGCCCGGCGCGCAGCCGCGCAGCCAGGGCGGCGGGTCGGGAAGTCAGGGCAGTGGATCGAGCAGCGCAGGTGGCGCAGGCTGGCCGAATGCCCAGCCGGGGTATCAAAAGCAGCAGGGGGCGCTCTACCGCAAGCTGTTAGAGACGCCGGACACGGCACCCGCGCCCGCCGCGCCGAAAACCGCAGCGCCGCTGCCTGCCTCACGTAGCCAGAGCTTTGGCCGCGTGCTGACCATCGTCAATGACGACTGTGCGCTGCTGGATCGCGAAGGCCAGCTCTGTGTTCTGTCGCTGACGGTGGCCGAACGCTGGCTTAAGCAGGCGCAGCTGCTACCGGTGGAGGGCACGCCGTGCAGCCAGCCGCTGTTGATCCCGGTGCGGCTCAAGGTGTCGGCTGAGGAGCGGGCCGTTTTAACGCGGGCGGCCACTATGCTGAGTGAAATGGGCATTGAGTTTCAGTCAGATGCGCATCATGTGACCATTCGCGCAGTGCCTTTACCCTTACGGCAACAAAATTTACAAAACTTGATTCCTGAACTGATAGGCTACCTGGCGCAGCAGACGACCTTCAGCGTGGCAGAGAGCGCCCAGTGGATTGCCCGCCGGCTAGGCAGCGAACGTCCCCAGTGGAATATCGCGCAGGCCGTGGCGCTGTTAACTGACGTTGAGCGGCTTTGCCCGCATCTGGTAAACGCGCCGCCGGGCGGTTTGTTACAATGTGTTGATATCACCCCGGCGATGAAAGCCCTGAAAGATGACTGACGTAAGTACTGATACCGCTAAGGCGAGCCTGCCTAAGGCAATTTTTTTAATGGGGCCAACCGCCTCCGGGAAAACGGCGCTGGCCATCGCGCTGCGTAAAGTTTTGCCAGTAGAGTTGATTAGCGTCGATTCTGCCCTTATTTATCAGGGGATGGATATTGGCACGGCAAAGCCAGACGCCCAGGAGCAGGCGGCCGCGCCCCATCGGTTACTGAATATTCTCGATCCGGCGCAGTCCTACTCCGCGGCTGATTTTCGCCGCGACGCGCTGGCCGAGATGGCAGAGATTACCGCCGCAGGTCGGATCCCCTTGTTGGTCGGGGGAACCATGCTCTACTTTAAGGCGCTGCTGGAGGGCTTATCACCCTTGCCTGCAGCGGATCCTGCAGTAAGAGCTAAAATTGAACAGATGGCGGCAGAGCAGGGGTGGGAAGCGCTGCACAAGCGGCTGGCAGAGATAGATCCGCTAGCGAGTGCACGAATTCATCCGAACGACCCGCAAAGGCTTTCCCGGGCACTGGAAGTTTTTTTCATTTCGGGTAAAACTTTAACGGAACTGACGCAAACGTCAGGAGAAGCTCTGCCGTATCAGGTGCATCAGTTCGCCATCGCCCCGGCGAGCCGTGAACTGCTCCATCAACGAATTGAGCAGCGTTTTCATCAGATGTTGGCTTCAGGTTTTGAAGCAGAAGTGCGGGCGCTTTTTGCTCGTGGAGATTTGCATACGGACATGCCTTCCGTTCGTTGTGTGGGATATCGCCAGATGTGGTCCTATCTTGAAGGCGAGATCTCATATGAGGAAATGGTTTATCGAGGTGTTTGCGCGACGAGACAGTTAGCGAAACGCCAGATAACCTGGCTTCGCGGTTGGGAGGGCGTTCACTGGCTCGACAGTGAAAAGCCGGAACAGGCGCGAAATGAAGTATTACAGGTTATTGGTGCTAACGCAGACTGAATGTGTACAATTACATCGGATCGTGCGCAAAATTTTACGCAGTTTTCAGGGCCTTCGGGTTCAAAGTACAAAACAAGCATATAAGGAAAAGATAGAATGGCTAAGGGGCAATCTTTACAAGACCCGTTTCTGAACGCGCTGCGTCGGGAACGCGTTCCGGTTTCTATTTATTTGGTGAATGGTATTAAGCTGCAAGGTCAAATTGAGTCTTTCGATCAGTTCGTGATCCTGTTGAAAAACACGGTCAGCCAGATGGTCTATAAGCACGCAATTTCTACTGTTGTCCCGTCGCGTCCGGTTTCTCATCACAGTAACAACACCGGTGGCGGCACCAGTAACTATCACCATAGCAGCAACGCGCAGGGTTCTTCTGCATCACAACAGGACAGCGAAGAGACCGAATAAGGTTTTTTGCTGTTTTCCATGTCGGGGAGCCAGGTGTTCCCCGCTGGTATTCTAAGAGGGTTTACGCTTGTTTGACCGTTATGATGCCGGTGAGCAGGCGGTGCTGGTACACATCTATTTTTCGCAAGACAAAGATATGGAAGATCTCCAGGAGTTTGAATCCCTGGTCTCTTCAGCTGGCGTCGACGCAATGCAGGTGATTACCGGTAGCCGTAAAGCACCGCACCCAAAATATTTTGTTGGTGAAGGTAAGGCAGTTGAAATAGCGGACGCCGTTAAAGCATCGGGTGCATCGGTTGTGCTCTTTGATCACGCCCTAACCCCAGCCCAGGAACGAAACCTGGAGAGGCTGTGCGAGTGTCGTGTTATCGACCGCACCGGTCTCATTTTAGACATTTTTGCGCAACGTGCACGTACCCATGAGGGGAAACTGCAGGTTGAACTGGCGCAGCTGCGCCATCTGGCGACGCGCCTCGTGCGCGGCTGGACCCACCTTGAGCGTCAGAAGGGCGGGATCGGTTTGCGTGGTCCGGGTGAAACCCAGCTCGAAACCGACCGTCGTTTACTGCGCAACCGTATTACTCTGATCCTCTCGCGCCTTGAGCGCGTTAGCAAACAGCGCGAGCAGGGGCGTCGGTCGCGCGCGAAAGCAGATATCCCCACGGTATCGCTGGTAGGCTATACCAACGCCGGTAAATCGACGCTGTTTAATCAGATCACCGAAGCGCAGGTCTACGCTGCGGACCAGCTGTTTGCCACGCTGGATCCGACCCTGCGCCGTATTGACGTTGCTGACGTTGGTGAGACCGTGCTGGCCGATACGGTAGGGTTTATTCGCCACCTGCCGCACGATCTGGTTGCTGCCTTTAAGGCGACACTGCAGGAGACGCGCCAGGCCACGTTGCTGCTGCACGTGATCGATGCCGCCGACCTCCGTCTGCAGGAAAATATTGATGCGGTGAATACCGTGCTCGAAGAGATTGATGCTCACGAGATCCCGACCCTGCTGGTAATGAACAAGATCGATATGCTGGATGAGTTCGAACCGCGTATCGACAGGGACGATGAAAACAGACCGATTCGGGTTTGGCTGTCAGCGCAAACCGGAGCGGGTGTACCACTGTTATTTCAGGCGCTAACCGAGCGTCTTTCCGGGGAGGTGGCTCAGCACACGCTGCATCTGCCTCCGCAGGAGGGGCGGTTAAGAAGCCGGTTTTATCAGCTTCAGGCGATAGAAAAAGAGTGGATGGAGGAGGACGGCAGTCTGGGTCTGCAAGTACGTATGCCGATCGTTGAGTGGCGTCGCCTCTGTAAACAAGAACCTGCATTGGTTGACTACGTAGTCTGACCTGGCGGCTTGCCTGAAGACATTTCCCCTCCAGGGGATAACGAATAACAAATATGGAGCACATACATGGCGTGGAACCAGCCCGGTAATAACGGACAAGACCGCGACCCGTGGGGAAGCAGCAATAATCAAGGCGGCAACTCTGGGGGAAATGGAAATAAAGGCGGTCGCGATCAGGGGCCTCCTGATTTAGATGATATCTTTCGCAAGCTGAGCAAGAAACTGGGCGGCTTTGGCGGCGGCAAAGGAACCGGCTCGGGCGGTGGTGGCGCTGCGCCAGGCCCGCGCAGCCGTATGGGTGGACGCATCGTGACTATCGTTGCGGTTGCGCTCGTCATCTTCTGGGCGGCCAGCGGTTTCTACACCATTAAAGAGGCGGAGCGCGGCGTCGTGACCCGTTTCGGCAAATTCAGCCATCTGGTGGAGCCAGGCCTGAACTGGAAACCGACCTTTATTGATAGCGTGACGGCGGTCAACGTGGAGTCGGTTCGTGAACTGGCGGCCTCCGGGGTGATGCTGACCTCCGACGAGAACGTAGTGCGCGTTGAGATGAACGTTCAGTACCGCGTGACCGATCCTGAGCGCTACCTGTTTAGCGTGACCAGCGCTGACGACAGCCTGCGTCAAGCCACCGACAGCGCCCTGCGCGGCGTGATCGGCAAATACACCATGGACCGTATCCTGACCGAAGGCCGTACCGTGATTCGTAGCGATACCCAGCGCGAGCTGGAAGAGACGATTCGCCCGTACAACATGGGTATCACCCTGCTGGACGTCAACTTCCAGGCCGCCCGTCCGCCGGAAGCCGTGCAGGCCGCGTTTGACGATGCCATTGCCGCCCGTGAGAACGAGCAGCAGTCTATTCGTGAAGCGGAAGCCTACGCCAACGAAGTTCAGCCGCGTGCTAACGGTCAGGCGCAGCGTATCCTTGAGGAGGCGCGTGCTTACCGGACCCAGACTATCCTGGAAGCGCAGGGTGAAGTAGCGCGCTTTGCCAAGCTCCTGCCGGAGTATAAAGCGGCCCCGGAAATTACCCGTGAGCGTCTCTATATCGAAAGTATGGAAAAAGTGCTGAGCCACACCCGCAAGGTGCTGGTTAACGATAAGAGCGGCAACCTGATGGTTCTGCCGTTAGATCAGATGCTGAAAGGCGGCGCGCCTGCGGCAAAAGGTGATACCAGCGGGGCGAATAACCTGCTGCGCCTGCCGCCTGCGTCAAACACCAGCAGCAGCACCAGTAACGCACCGTCTGCTGGCCAGGGTGACATCATGGACCAACGCCGTGCTAACGCACAGCGTAACGACTACCAGCGTCAGGGGGAATAACGATGCGTAAGTCTGTAATTGCGATAATTATCATCGTGCTGGTAGTGCTCTACACCTCAATCTTTGTCGTGAAAGAGGGCGAGCGCGGCATTACGCTGCGCTTCGGTAAAGTGCTGCGTGACGATGAAAACAAACCACTGGTCTTTACGCCAGGCCTGCACTTTAAGCTGCCGTTTATTGAGGCGGTTAAAACGCTGGACGCGCGTATCCAGACCATGGACAACCAGGCCGATCGCTTTGTGACCAAAGAGAAGAAAGACCTGATCGTTGACTCCTATATCAAATGGCGCATCAGCGACTTCAGCCGCTACTATCTGGCAACCGGTGGCGGTGACGTCTCCCAGGCCGAAGTGCTGCTGAAACGTAAGTTCTCTGACCGTCTGCGTTCTGAAATCGGCCGTCTCGACGTAAAAGATATCGTGACCGACTCCCGCGGTCGTCTGACCCTGGAAGTTCGCGATGCGCTGAACTCGGGCTCTGCCGGTACGGAAGATGAAGTGGCTACACCAGCCGCTGATGATGAAATTGCCAAAGCGGCCAAGCGCATCACGGCGGAGACCAACGGCAAGGTGCCGGTTGTGAACCCGAACAGTATGGCTGCGCTGGGTATCGAAGTGGTGGATGTGCGGATCAAGCAGATCAACCTGCCGAGCGAAGTCTCTGAGGCGATTTATAACCGTATGCGCGCCGAGCGTGAAGCGGTTGCCCGCCGTCACCGTTCACAAGGCCAGGAAGCGGCAGAGAAACTGCGCGCGACGTCTGACTACGAAGTCACCAAAACGCTGGCAGAAGCCGAGCGTGAAGGGCGTATTCAGCGTGGTGAAGGTGATGCGGAAGCGGCTAAGCTGTTCGCCGATGCATTCAGCCAGGATCCGGACTTCTACGCCTTTATCCGTAGCCTGCGCGCCTATGAGAACAGCTTCCAGAGCAATCAGGATGTGATGGTTCTCAGCCCGGACAGCGACTTCTTCCGCTACATGAAAACGCCTGACGCAGCGACACGCTAAGTCTGCCGTAGTCACTACTCTACTCAAACCACCGTCATCCTCAGGAGACGGTGGTTTTCTTTTGAAGGAAGCATAATGAACTCGACCATTTGGCTGGCGCTGGCATTAGTTTTGGTGCTGGAAGGGCTTGGCCCAATGCTCTATCCGCGCCTGTGGCGACGCATGATCGCCTCGCTGGCCCTGCTGCCGGATAACATTTTACGCCGTTTCGGTGGGGGATTAGTGGTTGCCGGGGTCGTGATCTACTATATGTTGAGGAAAACGATTGGCTAGAGAAATAGCACGCAGATTGGCCGAAATTTGCCGACAAAAAGTGCTGATTATCAGAAAAAGCGATGGTAGAATCCTTTTTTAAGCAAACGGTGATTTTGAAAAATGGGTAACAACGTCGTCGTACTGGGCACCCAATGGGGTGACGAAGGCAAAGGTAAGATCGTCGATCTCCTTACTGAACGTGCTAAATATGTGGTTCGCTATCAGGGCGGTCACAATGCAGGCCACACTCTCGTAATCAACGGTGAAAAAACCGTCCTCCATCTTATTCCATCAGGCATTCTGCGTGACAATGTGACCAGCATCATCGGTAACGGTGTGGTGCTCTCTCCTGCTGCGCTGATGAAAGAGATGAAAGGCCTGGAAGAGCGTGGTATTCCGGTACGCGAACGTCTGCTGCTCTCTGAAGCTTGCCCGCTGATCCTCGACTATCACGTGGCGCTGGACGTGGCGCGTGAAAAAGCGCGCGGTGCGAAAGCGATCGGTACTACCGGTCGTGGTATCGGCCCGGCTTACGAAGATAAAGTGGCTCGTCGCGGCCTGCGCGTTGGCGATCTGTTCGACAAAGAGACCTTTGCTACCAAGCTGAAAGAGGTGATGGAATATCACAACTTCCAACTGGTGAACTTCTATAAAGCCGACGCCGTTGACTACCAGAAAGTGCTGGACGATGTGATGGCGATTGCCGACATCCTGACCGGCATGGTAGTGGACGTTTCCGATCTGCTGGACCAGGCGCGCAAGCGTGGCGATTTCGTCATGTTCGAAGGTGCGCAAGGTACGCTGCTGGATATCGACCACGGTACCTATCCGTACGTGACCTCCTCCAACACCACCGCCGGTGGCGTGGCGACCGGCTCCGGCCTAGGTCCGCGCTACGTGGACTACGTGCTGGGGATCATCAAAGCCTACTCTACCCGTGTAGGCGCGGGTCCGTTCCCAACCGAGCTGTTTGACGACATCGGCGAGTTCCTCTGCAAACAGGGTAACGAGTTTGGCGCGACTACCGGTCGTCGTCGTCGTACCGGCTGGCTGGATATCGTTGCGATTCGTCGTGCAGTGCAGATCAACTCTCTGTCCGGCTTCTGCCTGACCAAGCTGGACGTGCTGGACGGCCTGAAAGAGGTGAAAATCTGCGTGGCTTACCGTCTGCCGGACGGCCGCGAAGTCACCACCACGCCGCTGGCCGCTGACGACTGGGAAGGTATCGAGCCGATCTACGAAACCATGCCAGGCTGGTCTGAAACGACCTTCGGCGTGAAAGAGCGCAGCGGCCTGCCGCAGGCGGCGCTGGACTACATCAAGCGCATCGAAGAGCTGACCGAAGTGCCGATTGATATTATCTCTACCGGCCCTGACCGCACCGAAACCATGATCCTGCGCGATCCGTTTGACGCGTAATGTGATGTGACTTTGCCCGGCGGCACTCTGCTTGCCGGGCCTACTTGCCCGCTTTTCACTTCTTCTATTCAAATAAATTAGCTGCTTACTCTCTGGCTGGTTTATCATCAATAATGTTAATACCAACTGGTATCCCGCGTTTTTCCCTTTATCCTGAGGTTGATGTGCAGTTAACGAGTTTCACCGATTACGGATTGCGTGCCCTGATCTATATGGCATCGCTACCGGAAGGGCGAATGACCAATATTTCTGAAGTGACGACGGTGTACGGGGTTTCCCGCAACCACATGGTCAAAATAATCAACCAGCTAAGCCGGGCGGGCTACGTCGCGGCTGTTCGAGGGAAAAACGGCGGCATTCGCCTGGGCAAGCCTGCTAATACCATCCGCATCGGTGACGTCGTGCG
Source organism: Pseudescherichia sp. L3 (assembly GCF_024656065.1). Classification (NCBI taxonomy): domain Bacteria; kingdom Pseudomonadati; phylum Pseudomonadota; class Gammaproteobacteria; order Enterobacterales; family Enterobacteriaceae; genus Pseudescherichia; species Pseudescherichia sp. L3. Next base: position 636,062 of record NZ_JANKYC010000002.1, on the reverse strand, counting down.
TGAGCTGGAACCGCTCACGCTGGTGAACTGCAGCAGCGCATTTTGCCATATTACCCCTGCCTGCCGTTTGAAGCAGGCACTCTCTAAGGCCGTGAACAGTTTTCTGATGGAACTTGATCACTACACGCTGGCCGATTTGGTTGAAGAGAATCAACCGCTGTATAAATTATTAATGGTGGAGTAAGAGAACGCTCTGCCAGAGCTGACAACGGAGGAACCGCTATGTCACATGATCCTTTCCAGGAGCGCGAAGCTGAGAAGTACGCGAACCCTATTCCTAGCCGCGAGTTCATTCTCGATCACTTATCAAAACGCGAAAAACCGGCTAACCGCGAAGAACTGGCGCAGGAACTGAATATTGAAGGCGAGGAGCAGTTGGAAGGGCTGCGCCGTCGCCTGCGTGCCATGGAGCGTGACGGGCAGCTGGTCTTTACCCGCCGCCAGTGTTACGCCCTGCCGGAACGCCTTGACCTGCTCAAGGGGATAGTTATTGGCCACCGCGACGGCTACGGCTTCCTGCGCGTTGAAGGCCGCAAAGATGACCTCTATCTCTCTAGCGAGCAGATGAAAACCTGCATTCACGGCGACCAGGTGCTGGCCCAGCCCCTTGGCGCAGATCGTAAAGGCCGTCGTGAAGCGCGCATCGTGCGCGTGCTGGTGCCGAAAACCGGCCAGATCGTGGGTCGCTACTTTACCGACGCAGGCGTAGGCTTTGTGGTGCCGGACGACAGCCGCATGAGCTTCGACATCCTTATCCCGCCGGAAGAGATTATGGGCGCGCGGATGGGCTTCGTGGTGGTGGTTGAACTCACCCAGCGCCCAACGCGACGCACCAAAGCTATCGGTAAGATCGTTGAGGTCCTCGGCGAAAATATGGGTACCAGCATGGCGGTGGATATGGCCCTGCGCACCCATGAGATCCCCTACATCTGGCCGCCTGCCGTTGAGCAAGAGGTGAGTAGCCTGAAAGAGGAGGTCCCTGAAGAGGCGAAAGCCGGACGGGTCGATCTGCGTAACCTGCCTCTGGTCACTATCGACGGCGAAGACGCCCGTGACTTTGACGATGCGGTCTACTGCGAGAAAAAACGCGGCGGCGGCTGGCGCCTGTGGGTAGCCATTGCTGACGTAAGCTACTACGTGCGTCCGGGCACCGCCCTGGATGACGAAGCACGCAGCCGCGGCACCTCGGTCTACTTCCCGTCGCAGGTAGTCCCGATGCTGCCGGAAGTGCTCTCCAACGGCCTCTGCTCCCTCAATCCGCAGGTGGACCGTCTCTGTATGGTCTGCGAAATGACCATCTCCACCAAGGGACGCCTGACCGGCTACAAATTCTACGAAGCGGTGATGAGCTCCCACGCGCGCCTGACCTATACCAAGGTATGGCATATGCTGGAGGGCGATCAGGAGCTGCGCGAGCAGTACGCGCCGCTGGTGAAACACATTGAAGAGCTGCATACCCTCTATAAAACGCTGAACCAGGCGCGGGAAGAGCGCGGCGGCATCTCCTTTGAGAGCGAAGAGGCGAAGTTCATCTTCAACGCCGAGCGCCGCATTGAGCGCATCGAGCTGACCGAGCGTAACGACGCCCATAAGCTGATTGAAGAGTGCATGATACTCGCCAACATCTCCGCCGCCCGTTTTGTTGAGAAAGCGAAAGAGCCGGCGCTGTTCCGTATTCACGACCGCCCAACCACCGAAGCCATTACCTCGTTCCGCTCGGTATTGGCCGAACTGGGTCTGGAGTTGCCGGGCGGCAATAAGCCGGAGCCGGGGGACTACGCCGCGCTGCTGGAGTCCATTGCCGATCGCCCTGACCATGAGATGCTCCAGACCATGCTGCTGCGCTCCATGAAGCAGGCGATCTACGATCCGGAAAACCGGGGCCACTTTGGTCTTGCGCTGCAATCCTATGCCCACTTTACCTCGCCGATCCGCCGTTATCCGGACCTCTCCCTGCACCGCGCCATTAAGTACCTGGTCGCCAAAGAGCAGGGGCTTGAGGGTAACAGCACCCCGTCGGGCGGCTGGCACTATCCGATGGAAGCGGTGTTGCAGCTGGGTCAGCACTGTTCGATGGCTGAACGCCGCGCCGACGAAGCGACCCGCGACGTTGCCGACTGGCTGAAGTGCGACTTCATGCAGGATCACGTGGGTAGCAACTTCCAGGGTGTGATTGCCAGCGTCACCGGCTTCGGTTTCTTCGTACGCCTTAACGAGCTGTTTATCGACGGCCTGGTTCACGTCTCCTCGCTGGATAACGACTACTACCGTTTCGACCAGGTGGGTCAGCGCCTGATTGGCGAATCCAGCGGCCAGACCTACCGGCTGGGCGATCGCGTTGAAGTGCGCGTCGAAGCGGTAAACATGGACGATCGCAAGATCGACTTTACGCTGATCTCCAGCGAGCGTGCTCCGCGCAACGTCGGCAAAACCGAACGCGAACGTGCTAAAAAAGGCGCGCCGGGTAAACCCAGCGGCCGTCGTCGCCAGGTCGGTAAAAAAGGTAACTTTGAGCCGGACAGCGAGTTCCGCCGCGAGAAAGGCAAGGGTAAAGGAAAAAACACCGACGGCACCCAGCCGAAGGTGAAGAAAGAGAAAGCGCCTGCGGCAAAAGCGCCTTCTGCGAAAACGCAAAAAATTGCCGCCGCGACGAAAGCAAAGCGCGCGGCAAAAAAGAAAACCGCTGAGTAACCTTATTCATCCCCTTTCTTCGTAAAGGGGATTTTTTTATTGTGCTTAACCAGCATCCGGGTAGGCTTTCAGCGGCGTACGGGCGTGAACGCGTAACGGGGAGGGACGCTGGGGGGCCTCGTGGGGTATAATGAGGCGGAAAGACCCTTTTAACCTCGATCGAGTACCCTTCATGAGTGAAATGATTTATGGCATCCACGCGGTGCAGGCACTGCTGGAACGCGCCCCTGAGCGCTTTCAGGACGTTTATATTCTGAAAGGACGTGAAGATAAACGTCTGATGTCGCTGATCCATGCTCTGGAAGCCCAGGGCGTGACTATCCAGGTGGCGAGCCGCCAGTTTATGGATGAAAAAAGCGAAGGCGCGGTGCACCAGGGGATCATTGCACGGGTGAAACCGGGACGTCAGTATCAGGAGAACGATCTGCCGGATCTGATCGCCAGCCTCGATCGCCCCTTCTTCCTGATCCTCGACGGCGTGACCGATCCGCATAACCTCGGGGCCTGCCTGCGCAGCGCCGACGCCGCTGGCGTCCATGCGGTTATCGTCCCGAAAGATCGCTCGGCCCAGCTGAACGCCACGGCGAAAAAGGTGGCCAGCGGCGCGGCAGAGAACGTGCCGCTGATCCGCGTGACCAACCTGGCGCGCACTATGCGTCTGCTGCAGGAAGAGAACATCTGGATCGTCGGCACCGCGGGCGAAGCGGATCATACCCTGTTCCAGAGCAAAATGACCGGCCCGATGGCGCTGGTGATGGGTGCAGAGGGCGAAGGCATGCGTCGCCTGACCCGCGAGCACTGCGATGAGCTGATCAGCATCCCGATGGCGGGCAGCGTCTCCTCCCTGAACGTCTCCGTTGCAACCGGCATCTGCCTGTTTGAAGCCGTCCGCCAGCGCGGCTAAGCTTCAGCGTTAACCTAACCACCCTGCGGGGTGGTTTTTTGTGACCCCTGCTGCGGTCGTAAAATTCTCCCTGTGCATACTTAGGGCACTGCCATTGAACAGGGGAGAGAGTATGCGCTGGCAAACCCATACCGTTTTCAATCAACCTATTCCGCTCAACAACAGCAACCTTTTTCTCTCTGATGCCGCGCTTCGCGACGCCGTTGCCCGTGAGGGCGCTGGCTGGGACGCTGAGCTGCTGGCCAGCATTGGACAACAGCTTGGCACGGCAGAGTCGCTGGAGTTAGGCCGGCTGGCGAACGCTAATCCGCCGGAGCTGCTGCGCTACGATCCCACCGGTGAGCGCCTCGACGACGTGCGCTTTCACCCGGCGTGGCATCTGCTGATGCAGGGGCTGTGCGCTAACCGCGTTCACAACCTCGCCTGGGAAGAGGAGGCCCGCGCCGGAGCCTTTGTTGCCCGGGCGGCGCGCTTTGTCCTCCACGCCCAGGTAGAGGCGGGCACCCTCTGCCCAGTCACCATGACCTTTGCCGCCACGCCGCTGCTCCAGCAGTGGCTACCCGCAACGTTTCAGGAGTGGTGCAAACCGCTGCTCAGCGATCGCTATGACGCCCATCTGGCCCCCGGCGGGCAGAAGCGCGGGGTGTTGATCGGCATGGGGATGACGGAGAAGCAGGGCGGCTCGGACGTGCTCAGCAACACCACCCGGGCAGAGCCGCTGGAACGCAAAGGCAGCGGCGAGGCCTACCGGCTGGTAGGACATAAGTGGTTTTTCTCCGTACCGCAGAGCGATGCTCACCTGGTGCTGGCCCAGGCGAAGGGCGGACTCTCCTGCTTCTTTGTGCCGCGCTTTCTGCCCGATGGCACGCGCAACGCCCTGCGCCTTGAGCGCCTGAAAGATAAGCTCGGCAACCGCTCCAACGCCAGCAGCGAGGCGGAGTTTTTAGACGCCACCGGCTGGCTGCTGGGAGAGGAGGGAGATGGCGTCCGGCAGATCCTCAGGATGGGTGGCCTGACACGCCTCGACTGCGCCCTGGGCAGCCACGGCCTGATGCGCCGGGCCTTCTCCGTTGCGCTCTACCATGCCCATCAGCGGCAGGCGTTTGGTAAGCACCTGGTCGATCAGCCCCTGATGCGCGACGTGCTCTCCCGCATGGCGCTGCAGCTGGAGGGGCAGACGGCGTTTCTTTTCCGTCTGGCGCGGGCCTGGGAGAGCCGGAAGAGCGTGCAGGAGACGCTGTGGGCGCGGCTGTTTACCCCGGTGGCGAAGTATGCAGTGTGCAAGGCGGGGATCCCTTTTGTTGCCGAAGCGATGGAGGTACTCGGCGGCACGGGCTACTGTGAGGATAACGAGCTGCCGCGCCTCTACCGGGAGATGCCGGTTAACAGCATCTGGGAGGGATCGGGCAATATCATGTGTCTGGACGTGATGCGGGTGCTCGGCAAGCAGCCCGGCGTGATGGATCTATTGAGCGGCTCCTTTGGCGAGGTAAAGGGTCAGGATCGCCACTTCGATCGCGCCTGGCGACGGCTGCAGCAGCGGCTACATCGACCGCAGGAGGCGCAGGCCCGGGAGATTACCCAGCAGCTCTACCTGCTGGCCGCCGGGGCGCAGATGCTGCGCTACGCCTCACCGCCTGTCGCCCAGGCATGGTGCCAAACCATGCTGGATACCCGCGGTGGCGCGCTGCTTAGCGCTCAGGTGCAGAACGACCTGCTGCTGCGCGCCACGGGCGGGGTAGGTTAGAGGCGGAACAGGCTCACCAGCTGCTTCAGATGCGCGCCTTTTTCCCGTAGGGTCTGGGCCGTCTCTTCGCTGCGGGATACGCGTTCGGCGTTGACGTGGGTCGCATCGCCAATGTGGGTCATCGCCAGGTTCACCTGGTTAATCCCTGCCGACTGCTCGCGGGAGGCGTGGTTAATCTCCGTCACCAACTGGTTGATATTGTCCATGTGGTCGATGATCGACGTCATGGCCTGACGCGTCTGCTCAGAGAGCGTGTGCCCTTCGGTGACCTTTTGCAGGGTATCATCGATCAGCGTCTCGATCTCTTTTACGGCGTTGGCGCTGCGGGCCGCAAGGGCGCGAACCTCCTGAGCCACCACGGCAAAGCCTTTTCCGTGCTCACCGGCGCGTGCGGCCTCAACCGCGGCGTTAAGGGCGAGAATGTTAGTCTGGAAGGCAATGGACTCAATCACCTGAGTGATATCCGCAATACGCTGGGAGGCGCTGCGGATATCGCTCATGGTCGCTACCGCGCGTCCTACCGTCTGCCCGCCGCTCTGCACCGCCTGAGAGGTTTCGTTCACCAGATGCTGCGTCTGCTCCATGCTGGCTGCGTTTTGCTGTACGGTGGCGGCAAGCTGCTCCATGCTGGCAGAGGTCTCCTCCACGCTGCTCGCCTGCTTGTTGATTTGATCGCTGATTTCGCTGCTGTCCGCCGCCAGCGCATTGGTAGCAAAGTGAATATCGCCTGCTGCCTCGCGGACCTGCTGCACCATGTTTTGCAGGCCATTACCGATGCCGTTGATAGCGTGGATCAGCTGGCCCACTTCATCCTGACGCGTTGAGGTGAGGGAGGCACGCAGATCCCCGGAGGCGTAAGTCTGGGCAAGGGCCGTGACCTCACGCAGCGGGCGAGTCAGCCAGCGGCGGGTGATGATGACAAACAGCACGGCAAAGAGCAGAGAAACCAGCGCGCCGGCAATCAAAAATTGGTTGCGCAGACGCGTCACATCCTGCAGCAGTACGGCCTTATCGACTTCGCCAACAATTGTCCAGTTCCAGCCCGGCAGGGCACTCCAGGAGACCAGCATGGTGCGCCCATCCTGAGTTTTACGCTCCAGCGTACCGGAGGCCAGGGTCAACAGCTGCTGCTCAGCGTCCTCGCCCCACTGCGGACGCTGCCCCTCTTCGCGGGCGTGGAACAGCCAGGTGCCATAGTTTTTACCGGCGCTGCGGTTCAGAACGAAGAAATGCCCGCTCTCGCCCAGTCGACGCTGCAGGATCTTGTCACGCATGATGTCCCAGGAGCGGGTGATATCTACGCCAACGAACAGGATAGCAATGGTTTTACCGCTGGCGTCCTTCATCGGTTGATACTGGGTGATGTAGCGCTTGCCAAACAGCAGCGCGAGGCCGCGATAGATATCACCGCGCAGGACGGGAGCCAGTGCCGGGCTGGCGCTGTCGAGCTGCGTACCGATAGCACGCTCGCCGTTCTCTTTACGCAGTGAGGTCGCCACGCGCACAAAGCTATCGCCGTTGCGCACGAACAGGGTCGCAATCGAGCCGGTGCGCTGGAAGAAGTCGTCCGGTATCGCGTTATTTTCGTGCAGCTCCGTCTCGCCGCCCTTCAGTAAGGGAACGGTGAGGCCGTTAATGGTGCGGGTTTGCGTTGTATCGAGAGAGACCGGCCGGGGGATAAAGGTGCTGAACTGGCGGGTGTAGCGTTCGACCTCATCGCTGAGGCTGCTGCTAAACATTTCGACCATATCGGCCACGCCGGTAGCCTGGCTATGCAGATCTTCAGTAGCCAGCGCTTCAAGCTGCTGGCTTGCCTTGTGGCTCATCAGAGAGGTAAACAGCAGAAAAAGTGCTGCGACGCTGACGCCCGTCAGCAACGAAAGCTTTGTGCCTAAACCAGCACGTCGAATAAGAGCGTTCATAGGATGTCCGTTGCCCGAGAAGTGTGGCTCGTTCAACGGCAGTTAGGCGCTAACATTTAGCAGATCTGTGTAACAAAATGTTACGTAAATGTATTGGCACACTCACAATATGGTAATTAAAAAGCAACAAAATGAGTAGCCACCGTTTTTAGGGGGCCAGCTTACAATGTGATCAAACCGAACGGGCTTAGGCGTAGAGGATCGCCTGTGCCTGCCAGCTATTGGCACTCTGCACCTCATCCATTTTGATGATGCGGTACCAGGACGCGCCCTGTTCGTCGGCTTTCAGGGCAATGGCACGCTCAACATCCTGTACGCTGCCGGAGACGTTGCTCACGGAAATAAGGCCAATCTCATTCAGGCCAGTCACACAATCGGCGCTGGCAAACTCTGCAGACTGCGCGGTGGTGCTCACTAAACCGACGGAAAGCAGCAGCGACGTTAAAGCAAGAGATCGTTTCATAAATCCGCTCCTTTTACATGTTCCTGACCGACCCTGAATGATTGTAAGCGGGAAAAAGTCTACGGACGCAAAGCAGTGTAAATATCCTTTAAAAAACAATGAGCCATTACTGACGATACAAAATAGCCTGTCCATATCGCTGGCCGGGGACCACCGTTTCATCATCTAAGAGAATGACATAGTAGTCCGCCTTCATGGCCGCCGCTTTGGCTTTGATTTCCGACTCGACGTCCATCGGCGATCCACGCACCATCACGCTAATGGTCTCCATCTTTTGCAGACCCGCCGTCTGGTTGCGGCTAATCTCCTGCGGCTGGTCGCTCACTGGCGGGGCCGGATGCGGCGTATTTTGCAGCATGCTACAGCCGCTGAGGCTCAGCGCTAAAAAAAGTGGTGTAAACCGATGCATAGCTTTCCCTCATTTCCCGTTAGCCCTGTCCCGTTAGCGATAGTGTAGTGCTTCCTTTAATAACCTTATGGAGAATGTTCCCATTTTGTTAGCTCTCACGCTATTTTCCGCTGTAAATAATGCGAAAGCGTAATGTACTTCTCACTGTTTTCTTGTACGCGCAGCGGCAGCGGCTTGCGTAGAGCAGGGGGACGTGGCATACCAAGGGCTTTATCAGGAGATCGCCATGATTGAACTTGAAACGCGCCAGCTGGCAGGCATTGAGATCCTGCACGCCGCACCCACCGGAAAACTCACCGTTCCCCTGCCTACGGTGGTGTTTTATCACGGCTTTGGCTCATCAAAGCTGGTTTACAGCTACTTCGCCGTTGCGCTGGCGCAGGCAGGTTTTCGGGTCGTGATGCCCGATGCGCGCGATCACGGAGCACGTTTTAACGGTGACGAGCAGGCGCGGCTGGGTCAGTTCTGGCAGATCCTACAGAGCAACTTTGATGAGTTTCCGGCGCTGCGGGATGCGCTGGCGCATGAAGGCTGGGTTGCAGAGGAGCGTCTGGCGGTGGGCGGCGCGTCAATGGGTGGCATGACGGCGCTTGGCCTGATGTCGCATCACCCAGAGCTGGTGTGCGTCGCCAGCCTGATGGGATCCGGCTACTTTACCTCACTTTCCCAAACGCTGTTCCCCCCGCGCGCAGAGACGGCCGCGGAGCTTAGCGAGATTGTCGCCCCGCTGGCCGACTGGGACGTGGCGGATCGTTTGGCACAGCTTGCTTCCCGTCCGCTGCTGCTGTGGCACGGTGAAGACGATGACGTCGTCCCGGCGGCTGAATCGTACCGCCTGCATCGGGCGCTACAGGATGCAGGCCTGGATCGGCATCTTACCTGCCGCTGGGAGGCGGGGGTTCGCCATCGCATCACCCCAGCGGCACTGGAGGCGGCAATAGGCTTCTTTAATGCGCATCTTTAAACACGCATCACCTTAACGCCCTGCGCCTCAAGCTGCTTAACAATCTCCGGGCTGGCCTGCTTGCCGGTGATCACGATATCGATCTGGTCAGCGCGGCTAAAGAGCATTCCGGCGCGCTCGCCGACCTTGCTGCTGTCCACCAGCACCACCAGCTTGCCCACAACGTTAAGCATCTTCTGTTCGGCCATCGCCGTCAGCATATCGGTTTTATAGAGGCCGTCGGCGGTCAGACCGATGCCGCTGGTAAACATCCAGTGCCCGGCATAGAGGCTGTTTTCGCTGCCCTGCGGGCTCAGGGTAATGGACTGGCTCTTGTTGTACTGCCCGCCCATGATCACCACGCTCTCGTGCTCCTGATCGATCAGGTAGTTCGCCAGTGGCAGGTAGTTAGTGATGATCTGGATCGGCCTGCCGCACATTTCACGGCCCAGTAAAAAGGCCGTTGAACCGCAGTTGATCACCACGCTTTCGCCCGCGCTGACCAGCATCGCCGCCGCTTTAGCGATACGCATTTTCTCATCAAGATGCTGCGCCTGATGGATGTTCATTGGCGACCAGCGCGGTCGCTGCTGGCTAATGATGGCCTCTGCGCCGTTGCGGACCTTTTTTAGCCTGCCGCTCTCATCAAGTTTATTAATGTCGCGACGCGCCGTAGCGGGAGAGACGCCAAGCCGGTCAATGACCTGCTCTACGGTCACAAACCCGGTCTGCGCCAGCTGTTCAAGTAAAATTTGGTGTCGTTGCGCTTCCGTCATGAGCTATGCCGATTAAACATGATTTTTTACGATATTATTTGAAATAGTCGTGAATTACTAAGCCTACAGCGAAAAAGTGCCGGGCTTAGCCGGCACGCTCTGCGCTTTACAGGAAGGATTTAAACGGCAGGTCAGGCTCGCAGGTAAAGCAGTCGTCAAACCCGCGTGGGAAGTGGAACTCAAAGTTATCCTTGTCCAGCGGCCAGGTGAACTTGCCGCCCGGCTGCCAGATAAAGGGCTTAAAGCCATACTTCAGGCGATCTTTTTTCATCTCCCACAGGACACGGATCTCCTGCGGATCGGCCTGGAAGTTTGACCAGATATCGTGATGGAACGGAATAACCACTTTGCTGTTCAGCGCTTCCGCCATGCGCAGGATATCGGCGCTGGTCATCTTATCGGTAATGCCGCGCGGGTTCTCGCCGTAGGATCCCAGCGCAACGTCTATCTGATGCTCGTTGCCATGCTTCGCATAGTAGTTGGAGTAGTGGGAGTCGCCGCTGTGGTACAGGGAGCCGCCCGGGGTCTTGAACAGATAGTTTACGGCGCGCAGATCCATGCCGTCCGGCAACACGCCTGCGGCTTTTTGATCCACCGGTAGGGTGATCAGCGCCGTACGGTCGAAGGCATCCAGGGCGTGGATCTCAATATCCTTCACCTTCACCACGTCACCGGGTTTCACGACGATGCAGCGCTCCCGGGGCACGCCCCAGCCGACCCACAGATCGACGCAGGTTTGCGGCCCGATAAAGGGTACGTCGCTGGCGCAGTTCTGCATCACGGCGGCGGCGACGTTAACGTCGATATGATCGTTGTGATCGTGTGTGGCCAGTACGGCGTCGATCTCACGGATAGCAAAAGGATCGAGCACAAACGGCGTGGTGCGCAGGTTTGGCTGAAGCTTTTTCACGCCAGCCATGCGCTGCATCTGATGGCCCTTTTTCATCAGCGGGTTGCCATGGCTCTGCTTACCCGTACCACACCAGAGATCGACACAGACGTTAGTGCTGCCCTCTGATTTAAGCCAGATCCCGGTGCAGCCCAGCCACCACATAGCAAAGGTGCCAGGAGCGACGCGCTCCTGCTCAATCTCTTCATTTAGCCAGCTACCCCACTCTGGAAAGGTACTCAGGATCCAGGATTCACGGGTAATGGTCTCCACTTTACTCATCGCGCTACTCCTTACAGGTAGTCAATATAAATCATTTTATGATTACTTTTGATTTATGTTGTCACCGTTTTATCAACAGCGCAACGGAAAAATGTGGCTTAAAAAAAGCGTCAAGATAAGACGTTCCGACGCCAATCCTGCTTTAAATATGCCATTTGTTAATTAAATAACTGATTTTAATGATTATTATATACATACATTTATTGTCGTATGTAATGTAGGGAAATAAATTGCGTGGCGTATCACAAATAATCATATTCAATCTTTTTGTGATTATTTCTGATGGGTAGAGTAGTGGCACACTCTGTGATGGGTCGCAAGATCCGCTACATTCACTCTCTGGAGAGCGTTATGGAGACCCTCTACACCCTCTTTACCGTGTTCTTTAACCAGGTCATGACCAACGCCCCGCTGCTGCTGGGCATTGTCACCTGCCTGGGCTATATGCTGTTGCGTAAAAGCGTGAGCGTTATTATCAAGGGCACGATCAAAACGATCGTCGGTTTTATGCTTCTACAGGCCGGATCCGGGATCCTTACCAGCACCTTTAAACCGGTCGTAGCCAAAATGTCAGAGGTCTACGGCATTAACGGTGCCATCTCTGATACCTACGCCTCTATGATGGCCACTATCGACCGCATGGGAGATGCCTACAGCTGGGTGGGTTATGCGGTGCTGTTGGCGCTGGCGCTAAATATTATTTACGTCCTTTTCCGGCGCATCACCGGTATCCGCACCATTATGCTGACTGGCCACATCATGTTTCAGCAGGCGGGGTTGATCGCGGTCTCCTTCTATATCTTTGGCTATCCGATGTGGACCACCATTATCTCTACCGCCGTGCTGGTCTCCCTCTACTGGGGGATCACCTCGAACATGATGTACAAGCCGACCCAGGAGGTCACCGACGGCTGTGGTTTCTCCATCGGTCATCAGCAGCAGTTCGCCTCCTGGATTGCCTATAAAGTTGCCCCCTATTTGGGCAAAAAAGAGGAGAGCGTTGAGGATCTTAAGCTGCCGGGCTGGCTGAATATCTTCCATGACAACATCGTCTCAACGGCCATTGTGATGACGATTTTCTTTGGCGCCATTCTGCTCTCCTTCGGCACCGACGTGGTTCAGGCGATGGCGGGTAAAACTCACTGGACTATCTATATCCTGCAAACCGGTTTCTCCTTCGCAGTTGCCATCTTCATCATCACTCAGGGCGTGCGCATGTTTGTCGCCGAGCTCTCTGAGGCGTTTAACGGTATCTCCCAGCGGTTGATCCCTGGCGCCGTGCTGGCGATTGACTGTGCGGCAATCTATAGCTTCGCGCCGAACGCGGTGGTGTGGGGCTTTATATGGGGCACCCTCGGCCAGCTGATCGCGGTTGGCATCCTGGTGGGCTGCGGCTCGTCCATCCTGATCATTCCAGGCTTTATTCCGATGTTCTTCTCAAACGCCACCATTGGCGTCTTTGCCAACCACTTTGGCGGCTGGCGCGCGGCGCTAAAAATCTGCCTGGTTATGGGGATGATTGAAATCTTCGGCTGCGTGTGGGCGGTGAAGCTTACAGGTATGAGCGCCTGGATGGGCATGGCGGATTGGTCAATTCTGGCACCGCCAATGATGCAGGGCTTCTTCTCAATCGGTATCGCTTTTATGGCCGTCATTTTGCTTATTGCGCTGGCCTATATGTTCTTCGCAGGACGCTCGCTGCGTGCTGAAGAAGATGCAGAAAAACAACTGACAAAACAGTCTGCTTTATAAGGAGTTTTGGTTATGACCGTACGTATTCTGGCTGTATGTGGTAATGGGCAAGGCAGCTCCATGATCATGAAAATGAAAGTGGATCAGTTTTTAACCGAGGCAAATATTGATCACACGGTGAACAGCTGCGCAGTAGGGGAATATAAAAGTGAACTGAACGGCGCGGACATCATCATTGCCTCTACCCATATCGCCGGTGAAATTTCCGTTTCCGGCAATAAGTATGTGGTTGGCGTACGCAACATGCTGTCGCCTGCTGATTTCGGCCCGAAGCTGCTGGAGGTGATCAAAGAGCACTTCCCGCAGGATGTGAAGTAAGGACACCTCATGAAACTACGTGATTCGCTGGCACAGAACCACTCTATTCGTTTGCAGGCAGAAGCTGAAACCTGGCAAGACGCCGTAAAAATAGGTGTCGACCTGCTGGTGGCTGCCGACGTGGTGGAGCCGCACTATTACCAGGCCATTCTCGACGGCGTCGAGCAGTTTGGTCCCTATTTTGTGATCGCCCCAGGGCTGGCCATGCCCCATGGCCGCCCGGAGGAGGGCGTCAAAAAAACGGGTTTTGCCCTGGTGACCCTGAAGAAGCCGCTGGCGTTTAACCACGACGATAACGACCCGGTCGATATCCTGATCACGATGGCGGCCGTCGATGCCAATACCCATCAGGAGGTCGGCATCATGCAGATCGTTAATTTATTTGATGATGAAGCCAATTTTGATCGCTTACGTGCCTGCCGTACCGAGCAGGAGGTTCTTGATTTAATTGATAACGCCACTGCGGCGGCAGTTTAAAAGGAAGACGACGATGCCATTACCGATGTTACAGGTCGCGCTGGATAACCAGACCCTCGCCGATGCTTATGCCACTACACGGCTGATTGCGGAAGAGGTAGATATTATTGAAGTGGGTACCATCCTCTGCGTAGGGGAAGGGGTACGTGCAGTACGCGATCTTAAGGCGCTCTATCCACATAAAATTGTGCTGGCCGACGCTAAAATTGCCGATGCCGGGAAGATCCTCTCGCGTATGTGCTTTGAGGCCAAAGCCGACTGGGTCACGGTGATCTGCTGTGCGGATATCAACACCGCCAAAGGCGCGCTCGACGTCGCCCACGAGTTTAACGGCGATGTGCAGATCGAGCTGACCGGCTTCTGGACGTGGGAGCAGGCGCAGGCCTGGCGGGAAGCGGGCATTCAGCAGGTAGTCTACCACCGCAGCCGTGATGCGCAGGCGGCGGGCGTTGCCTGGGGCGAGGCGGATATCAGCGCGATCAAACGCCTGGCGGACATGGGCTTTAAGGTCACCGTCACCGGCGGTCTGGCGCTGGAAGATCTGCCGCTGTTTAAGGGCATTCCCATCCACGTGTTTATCGCCGGGCGCAGCATCCGCGACGCTGCCGATCCGGTGCAGGCCGCGCGGCAGTTTAAACGCTCAATCGCCCAGCTGTGGGGTTAAGGAGCGGCTATGCTGTCGAAAACTGTGCCGCTTGGCATCTATGAAAAAGCGCTCCCTGCTGGGGAGTGCTGGTACGAACGTCTTACTCTGGCGAAAACGCTGGGCTTCGACTTTGTTGAAATGTCGATCGACGAAACCGACGCCCGGCTGGCTCGGCTGAGCTGGAGCCAGGAGCAGCGTCTGGCGCTGGTAAAAGCGGTTGCCGACACCGGGGTGCGGGTTCCCTCCATGTGCCTGAGCGCCCATCGCCGCTTTCCGCTGGGCAGTGAAGATGACGCGGTGCGCACCCAGGGGCTGGAGATTATGCGTCGCGCCATTCAGCTGGCGCAGGACGTCGGTATCCGCGTGATCCAGCTGGCGGGCTATGACGTCTACTATCAGCAGGCCAACGACGAGACGCGCCGCCGTTTTCGCGATGGTTTGAAGGAGAGCGTCGAGATGGCCAGCCGTGCGCAGGTCACGCTGGCGATGGAGATCATGGACTACCCCCTGATGAACTCTATCAGCAAAGCGCTTGGCTATACCCACTACCTGAACAACCCTTGGTTCCAGCTCTATCCGGATATCGGCAACCTCTCGGCATGGGACAACGACGTGCAGATGGAGCTGCGGGCGGGCAGCGGGCATATCGTGGCGGTGCACGTGAAGGATACGCAACCCGGCGTCTTTAAAAACGTTCCCTTCGGCAGCGGCGTGGTGGATTTTGAACGCTGCTTCCGCACGCTGAAAGAGAGCGGCTATTGCGGGCCTTATTTGATCGAGATGTGGAGCGAGACGGCGGCCGATCCGCTTCAGGAGGTGGCCGCGGCGCGGGCATGGGTATGCGAGCGTATGGCGCGCGCCGGACTGCTGGAGGATGGCCATGCAGCAGCTTAAACAGCAGGTTTTAGCCGCCAATCTGGATCTGCCGCGCTACGGCCTGGTGACCTTTACCTGGGGTAACGTCAGCGCCATCGACAGAGCGCGTGGGCTGGTGGCCATCAAGCCCAGCGGCGTGTCCTATGACGCGCTGAAGGCTGACGATATCGTAATAGTGGATCTGCAAGGCGACGTTGTGGAGGGCACATTGCGACCCTCTTCCGATACCGCTACCCATCTGGCGCTCTATCGCCGCTATCCCTCCCTCGGCGGGGTGGTGCATACCCACTCCACGCACGCCACCGCCTGGGCGCAGGCCGGGCTGGCGATCCCGGCGCTGGGCACTACCCATGCAGACTACTTCCTGGGAGATATCCCCTGCACGCGGGCGTTAACCGAGCAGGAGGTGCAGGGTGAGTATGAGCTGAACACAGGCAGGGTGATTATCGAAACGCTGAAGGAGGGCGAGCCGCTGCATACCCCAGGCGTGGTGGTGTATCAGCACGGTCCCTTTGCCTGGGGCAAAGATGCGCACGATGCGGTGCACAACGCGGTAGTGATGGAGGAGGTGGCGCGGATGGCGTGGATCGCACGCAGCATCAACCCTGGTCTGAAGCCCATCGATGGCTATCTGATGGATAAACACTTTATGCGTAAGCATGGCGCACACGCCTACTATGGGCAAAAGTAGTGGGCAAAAGTAGTGGGCAGAAGTAAACGTGCTTAATGCTGCTGGTATGCCGCAGGAGTGAGCCGCATACCCAGCAGCGTAATCACGCAGATGATGGCCCCCGCGTAGAAGGTGGAGGCAGCGCCCAGTGTCTCCCACAGAATGCCCGCGCCGGTGCTGGCCAGCAGCATCGCGATGCCGCTAATGAGATTAAACATGCCAAAGGCGGTCCCGCGCAGCGCCGACGGGGCGGTGTGGGCGATCATGGCAGCCAGCAGGCCCTGGGTCATACCCATATGGATCCCCCACAGGCCAACGCCGATCAGCAGCGTACTCCAGTGCTGGCTGAGTGCCAGGGTGATGTCAGCGGCAATAAGTACCAGCAGCCCGGCTTGTAACAGGCCGCTATGGCTCATGCGGTCTGAGAGCTTGCCAAACGGATAGGCCGTCACGCTGTAGACCAGATTCATGGCGACCATGACCAGTGGGATAGCGAAAAGCGGAATCTCCATCTGATTGGCGCGCAGAACAAGAAACGCCTCGCTAAAGCGTGCAAGGGTAAAGATGGCTCCTAAGCCCACGACCCACCAGTAGGCGGGACTAAGCTGTTTTAGGCTCTCCCGGCGCAGCGGGTTAGTACGCTTATGGGCAACGGGGGTCTTTGGCTCGCTCAGGCCAAACCAGAGCAGGGCGATGGACATGACGCCCGGAATAACCGCCACCCAGAAGATAGCCTGAAAATCGTTGTGCCAGAGAAACATCAGCGCCACCGCCAGCAGCGGCCCGAGAAAGGCGCCCACGGTATCCAGCGACTGACGTAGTCCGTAAGCCGCGCCGCGGATCTCCGGCGGTGTAACGTCGGCCACCAGCGCATCCCGCGGCGCACCGCGAATGCCTTTGCCGACGCGGTCGATCATCCGCGCAGTAAGAATCATGCCCGATGAGCCTGCGAGGGCGAAGAGTGGCTTGCTTAATGCGCCAAGGCCGTAGCCGAGCATGGCCAGCCCTTTGCGTTTACCAAGGTAGTCGCTGAGCACGCCAGAAAAGACTTTAATAATCAGGGCGGTGGCTTCGGCTAGCCCCTCAATGATGCCGATAATAATCACGCTGGCACCGAGGGTGGTGGCCATAAACAGCGGCAGCAGGCTGTGGATCATCTCTGATGAGACATCCATAAGCAGGCTAACGCCGCCGAGAACCCAGACGCCTTGCGGAATACGACTCAGCGTCGAGGAGCGGTATTCGGTTTTAGTCCTTTGCAGCGTGTGCCTCGCTCTGTTGCGTTGGGGGCTGGTCGGCTTCGCCGTCAGCGGCGTGATTGTGGTTTATATATACTACGCCTAAGCTCATCACGTCATCCATATTACGTTCCGGATGCGGATCGACATAGATGCCCGCCGTTGCGCTGGTACTCAGCAGCAACGCGGTCAGTAACAAAATAGTGATTCTTTTCATCATATTGCACCCCAACTCACCCATCAACAACTCTCTGATGCGCGATCGTAGAGGAGACGTTCCTCACTCGCGTTCGGGCTTATATAAAGTGTATGTCCTGGCGGGCAAACTCACCGCGATCGTTTCTGTTGTAGTTGCGCAAAAAAGTTGTGCAAAAATTCACCGCAATGCTGATTGACCAAGCTTAGCCTCGCCAGAAAAGGGCGCTTTACGCTTTGTGCGAATTATTTGTGCAATCACCTTGAGTTCGTCAGGCTTCGCAAGTATGATTACGCGTCAATTTTTCAGCCGCCTTTCAAACACGTTCCTTGCTTCCATGGGCCGCGGCTGACCCTGACAGGAGGCTGAATAATCCGTAAGGAGCAATTCGATGCGTCATTACGAAATCGTTTTTATGGTCCATCCTGACCAGAGCGAACAGGTTCCGGGCATGATCGAGCGTTACACTGGTGCTATTACTGCAGCAGAAGGCACGATCCACCGTCTGGAAGACTGGGGCCGCCGTCAGCTGGCTTATCCGATCAACAAACTGCACAAAGCACACTACGTTCTGCTGAACGTTGAAGCGCCGCAGGAAGCGATCGATGAGCTGGAAACTAACTTCCGCTTCAACGATGCCGTTATCCGCAGCATGGTTATGCGTACCAAAAACGCTGTTACTGAAGCATCTCCGATGGTTAAAGCGAAAGACGAGCGCCGTGAGCGTCGCGATGATTTCGCTAACGAAACCGCAGATGCTGAAGATGCTGGGGATTCTGAAGAGTAATTTCTGATGACCAACCGTCTGGTGTTGTCCGGCACCGTGTGCAGGATGCCCCTTCGCAAGGTCAGCCCATCAGGAATACCTCACTGCCAGTTCGTGCTTGAGCACCGCTCTGTGCAGGAGGAAGCCGGTTTTCACCGGCAGGCGTGGTGTCAAATGCCTGTAATAATCAGCGGGCAAGAGAACCAGGCCATTACTCACAGTATAACGGTCGGTAGCGCAGTTACCGTGCAGGGGTTCATTAGCTGCCATAAGGCAAAGAATGGCCTGAGCAAACTGGTTCTGCATGCCGAGCAGATTGAATTGATAGATTCTGGAGACTAGCCAAATGGCACGTTATTTCCGTCGTCGCAAGTTCTGCCGTTTCACCGCGGAAGGCGTTCAAGAGATCGACTATAAAGATATCGCAACGCTGAAAAACTACATCACCGAAAGCGGTAAGATTGTCCCAAGCCGTATCACCGGTACCCGTGCAAAATACCAGCGTCAGCTGGCTCGCGCTATCAAACGCGCTCGCTACCTGTCCCTGCTGCCGTACACTGATCGTCATCAGTAATCGGGCACGGTCCATTAATACGACTTTGAGAGGATAAGGTAATGCAAGTTATTCTGCTTGATAAAGTAGCAAACCTCGGTAGCCTGGGTGACCAGGTTAACGTTAAAGCGGGCTACGCTCGTAACTTCCTGGTACCACAGGGCAAAGCTGTTCCTGCTACCAAGAAAAACGTTGAATTCTTCGAAGCACGCCGTGCTGAACTGGAAGCTAAACTGGCTGACGTTCTGACCGCTGCTGAAGCTCGCGCTGAGAAAATCAACGCACTGGGCACCGTTACCATCGCGTCTAAAGCAGGCGACGAAGGTAAACTGTTCGGTTCCATCGGTACTCGCGACATCGCTGATGCTGTAACTGCAGCTGGCGTTGACGTAGCTAAGAGCGAAGTTCGCCTGCCGAACGGCGTTCTGCGTACTACCGGTGAGCACGAAGTGGACTTCCAGGTTCACAGCGAAGTGTTTGCTAAAGTTATCATCAACGTGGTTGCTGAGTAATCTGCGACTCTCGTTTGAGATAACACCGAAACGCCTGCCTCGTGCAGGCGTTTTGCTTTTTGCGACCCCGCCGACACTCCCAACGGTGCTGGGTATCAATTCCTCACCCCTTCACTGATAATAAATCAAAACACGATTTTAATTTTGGTGAGGAAATGGAAACAGTCTCTTCAGTACCGGTTTTCGCCCGTAGAAACGTCGCCTACGCCGGGGCTACGCTCTGCTGTCTGCTCTGGGGCAGCTCCTATCCCGCCATTAAGAGCGGCTATGAACTCTTTGCTATCGCCACCGACGATATCCCCTCGAAGATCGTCTTTGCTGGCTATCGCTTTCTGTTTGCCGGTGTTCTGCTGCTGCTGTTTGCCATGGCGCAGCGCAAACCCATCGCCCGGCTCAGCCAGCGCCAGTATGGGCAGATCGCTATTCTCGGTCTAACGCAAACCTCGATTCAGTACATCTTCTTCTATATCGGCCTCGCGTTTACCACCGGGGTGAAAGGCTCAATCATGAACGCCACGGGCACCTTCTTCAGCGTGCTGCTGGCCCACCTTATCTATAAAAATGACAGGCTCAGCTACAACAAGAGCATCGGCTGCGTGCTGGGCTTTGCCGGGGTGATGCTGGTGAACGTCAACCCTTCGCTGCTGGATTTCAGCTTTAGCATGATGGGGGACGGTTTTGTGGTACTGGCGGCGTTTATACTGTCGGCCTCGATGCTGTATGGTAAACGCATCTCGCAAACCGTCGATCCAACGGTAATGACCGGCTGGCAGCTGGCGTTTGGCGGTGGGGTATTGGTGCTGGGGGGCTATCTTACCGGCGGCACGCTGGCGGTGCATAGCATGAAGGCGGCGGTGCTCCTCGGCTATCTGACGCTGCTCTCATCCATCGCCTTTGCCCTGTGGAGCGTTCTGCTGAAGTACAACCGCGTCAGCATGATTGCGCCGTTTAACTTTGTCGTCCCGGTGGCGGGCACGGTGCTGTCGGCGATCTTCCTTGGGGAGAATATCCTGGAGATGAAATACGCCATTGCGCTGGTGCTGGTCTGCTCGGGGATCTGGTGGGTTAATAAACCCAAAGCATGAATCGGGAAAACGCCGGATGGCGCTTCGCTTATCCGGCCTACAACAGAGATCGCCCCATTAAGCATCCGTGCTACTGGGCATAATATTAGCGGGCGCGGATAAAGCTGCCGTTGGCCTGGCGGGTAAACAGCACGTCGCCATCGCCGGTTTCAATCGTCAGGCCGGTAACCACACCGCTGGCGTTCTGGCGGATCTTCACCACCTGACCGGTTTGCAGCGTGCTGAGCGGCTTGCCGTTGCCCTCGACCTGTGCCATCGCGTAAACATCCGTTGCTGGCAGGTTATGATCGCGGAACAGCTGGGCCAGGGTTTGACCCGATGCGATGCGATAGGTCCGCCACTGCTGATCGATACCCCCTGACTCCTGGAAAGGCTGCACGACACTGTTCTGTGTCGGCTGCGGCTGCGTCTCTTCCGGCTGCTCCTGCTCCTGGATCGGCTCCGGGGCCACCGGT
The DNA here is from genome assembly GCF_024656065.1 of Pseudescherichia sp. L3. Lineage (NCBI taxonomy): Bacteria > Pseudomonadati > Pseudomonadota > Gammaproteobacteria > Enterobacterales > Enterobacteriaceae > Pseudescherichia > Pseudescherichia sp. L3. The sequence goes on along the minus strand of NZ_JANKYC010000002.1, from coordinate 615,492 downwards.
GCAACCAGCTGGGGATCGCTCACCGTAGGCGCTAGCTGCGGCTGGGCGTTGGTGGACGGCTGGGAAGGGGCGATATCCAGCTGCGCGTCGCGCCTGACGGGCGCATCATCGCCGCTGTCCCCGGAAGGTAGCAAAAGGCCGATGACTACAAGCAGCGCCGCAATGATGATGCCGCGACGGTGCGCAGGGGGCAGCGGATCCATAATGCGAAAGTTATCCGGCGCGTACCAGATTTTCGCCAGAGTCGGTTTCAGTGCAAATCGCCCGGGCATGGCTTTCCTCCTGCTCCGCGTCGTTATTTTCCTGTATCACTGAGTATAGATTGCTAACTGCCTGACTCGCGTAGTAAAGCGCTCTTTCGTGACCTGGGATCGGGAATAATCTTACCCCTCTCTATTGTTTCTTTTTCGCTGCGATTTGTCACCCTCCCTGCGACAAAGTTTTACCCGGTGCGGCGTGGCTGCTATGCTGCCCGCTACTTTTAATACGATGAAAGGAAAACCCATGACAACCCCGACGTTTGACACTATCGAAGCACAGGCAAGTTACGGTATCGGCCTGCAGGTAGGCCAGCAGCTGAGCGAGTCTGGCCTCCAGGGCCTGCTGCCGGAAGCGCTGGTTGCCGGTATTGCCGACGCGCTGGCAGGTAAACAGCCTGCTGTGCCGGTGGATGTTGTTCATCGTGCGCTGCGTGAAATTCACGAGCGTGCCGATGCGGTGCGTCGCGAGCGTTTTGCCGCGATGGCTGAAGAGGGCGTGAAGTATCTGGACGAGAACCGCGAGCGTGAAGGCGTGAACAGCACCGAATCTGGCCTGCAGTTCCGCGTGATCAAGCAGGGCGAGGGCGCTATCCCGGCGCGTACCGACCGCGTGCGCGTGCACTACACCGGTAAGCTGACGGACGGTTCAGTCTTTGACAGCTCCGTCGCCCGTGGCGAGCCGGCTGAGTTTCCGGTTAACGGCGTGATCCCAGGCTGGATCGAAGCGCTGACCCTGATGCCGGTAGGCTCTAAGTGGGAGCTGACCATTCCGCAGAACCTGGCCTACGGCGAACGTGGCGCGGGCGCATCAATCCCGCCGTTCAGCACCCTGGTGTTTGAAGTCGAGCTGCTGGAAATCCTGTAACGCCGCTAAACGATTCCTCTCCCCAAACGGGGGGAGGAAGCCACACCTCCGCATATCCTCCACGCTTTACATAAATGTCGATACTTAATCTTGCAAATGCTTTTTTTGCGTGTATTTTTGTGAGCCAAATCAAGTTAGGGTTGTGATATCACACTCATTTTTAACATAAGTGTAACATTGCTTTTAAATCGCAGTGTTCATCCCTCCGATTCTTACCTAATATCGATGAGTCCACATTCAGGCGCCCTGCGCGTCAGCAATGAAAGGCCAGAAGAGCCTCAACAACACAGACAGGTACAGGAAATAAACACATGGTAGATCAAATCAAAGTCGCTACCGACGAGCAGGCCCCGGCCGAGCCGTCGCTACGGCGTCATCTCACTAACCGTCATATTCAGCTTATTGCCATTGGGGGTGCCATCGGTACCGGGCTGTTTATGGGATCGGGTAAAACAATCAGTCTTGCCGGCCCGTCGATCATATTTGTGTATATGATCATCGGCTTTATGCTCTTTTTCGTGATGCGCGCCATGGGCGAGCTGCTGCTGTCGAACCTTGAGTACAAGTCGTTCAGCGACTTTGCCGCCGATCTGCTTGGCCCGTGGGCGGGCTACTTTACCGGCTGGACCTACTGGTTCTGCTGGGTAGTGACCGGTATGGCGGACGTAGTGGCCATCACCGCCTACGCCCAGTTCTGGTTCCCTGGCCTGTCGGACTGGGTAGCCTCGCTGGCGGTGATTGGGCTGCTGTTGAGCCTTAACCTGGCGACGGTGAAGCTGTTCGGCGAGATGGAGTTCTGGTTTGCGATGATTAAAATCGTCGCCATCGTGTCGCTGATTATCGTCGGCGTGGTAATGGTCATGATGAACTTCCAGTCGCCTACCGGCGTTGAGGCCTCTTTTACCCACCTGTGGGATGACGGCGGCTGGTTCCCGAAAGGGCTGAGCGGCTTCTTTGCTGGCTTCCAGATTGCGGTCTTTGCCTTTGTCGGTATCGAGCTGGTGGGCACCACGGCGGCGGAAACGAAGGATCCAGAGAAGTCACTGCCGCGCGCGATTAACTCTATCCCTATCCGTATCATTATGTTCTACGTCTTCGCGCTGATTGTGATCATGTCCGTGACGCCGTGGAGCTCCGTAGTACCGAACAAAAGCCCGTTTGTGGAGCTGTTTGTGCTGGTGGGTCTGCCAGCGGCGGCGAGCATCATCAACTTTGTGGTGCTGACCTCGGCAGCCTCTTCGGCGAACAGCGGCGTCTTCTCCACCAGCCGGATGCTGTTTGGCCTGGCCCAGGACGGCGTGGCACCAAAGAGCTTCGGCAAGCTGTCGAAGCGCGCCGTACCGGCAACCGGCCTGACCTTCTCCTGCATCTGCCTGCTGGGCGGCGTGGTGATCCTCTACGTTAACCCGAGCGTGATTGAAGCGTTCACCATGATCACCACCGTGTCGGCGATCCTGTTTATGTTCGTCTGGACCATTATTCTCTGCTCGTATCTGGTCTACCGTAAGCGCCGTCCGGAGCTGCACGCGAAGTCCATCTATAAGATGCCGCTGGGCAAGGTCATGTGCTGGGTATGCATGGCGTTCTTCGCCTTTGTGCTGGTGCTGCTGACCCTGGAAGAGGATACCCGTCAGGCGCTGATCGTTACGCCGCTGTGGTTTGTGGTGCTGGGGGCGTTCTGGCTGCTAGTCGGCAAGAAGCGCGTAGAGAGTTTCCGCAAATAACAGAGTCTGTAGGCCCGGCAGGCGTAGCGCCGCCGGGCAATACAAGGTTTACTCCCCCGCTAGCGCACGCGGGAAGAGCACGTTATTCTCCAGGCTGATGTGCTCCATCAGATCGTCAATCAGCTCGTTAATCCCGTTATACATCGCTTTCCACGTTGTGCAGGCCTCCGGCGGCGGCGTTACGTTATGAGTGGTGTGCTTGATCACCTCCAGCAGCTCGCCCGCCTCATCATGCTCGCTCTCCATTACGCTAACTGGTCCCGCCGCATGGCTGCCCTGACCCTGTTTGATCATGGGAAAGAGGATCCGCTCCTCTTTCATCATGTGATTAGTGAGCTCCTCATGCAGCATGGTCAGGTATTTGGCCAACCCGCGCGGCACGTTCGGTTTATCGGCGTGTACGCGCTCAACCTTAGTGGCCTGAAGGATCAGCTCCGGCAGCTGCTCGCGGTGCCTGTCGTGATAGCGGACGATGATATGATCGATAATCTCGGCCAGCGGGGCCACGCGCCACTCTTTGTCCACCGGCTGCTCGGCCAGCTTCGTCAGCGCGGCCTCGATTTCTTCAACGTTTAGCGCTTTACGCTGGGCTGCACGGGCCAGCGTCTGCTTACCGCCGCAGCAGTAGTCCATATCGTACTGACGGAACAGGGCCGAGGCCCGAGGGATAGAGAGCGCCAGCTCACCTAAAGATTGATCGCGAAAGGCCATAGCAGTTACCTCGATGTGTAAATAATAAGATGTATTTTAAATACATCTTTAGAAAGGCGCTATAACCCTTTAGCGGCAGGGGTAAAAATGAGATGTACTTCACAATTTTGTTCAAGAAGCGGCCACGACTGCCGATAGATACAGGCCAGACAATATCCTGCATCCTAAAAGGCAATATATGTTTAAACGTATGAAAGTCATTACCCTGTTGATTTCAGTCCTGCTGGCGCTAGGCGTCATGCAGCTGATCTCAGCCAGCGTGTTCATTACCGCGCTCAATAACGATAAAGATAATTTCAATGTTTCTCAGCTCTCCAGCCAGAACGTGGCCGAGTTTACCGACGCATGGATTAGCCTGAACCAGGCCCGCGTGACCCTCAACCGGGGCATGCTGCGTCTGCAAAGCAGCGAGGCAAGCCAGATTAACGGCGGGCAGCTCAGCGAGCTGGTCACCATCGCGAAAAACCTGCTGGCAGAGGCGAAGGACCATTACGACAAATACTATGCGCTGCCGGAAACCCCGGGAATGGATGAGCGCATGGCTGACCGTCTGGAAGAGCAGTATCGCAACTACTCTACGACCCTGACCCAGATGAATACCCTGCTGGCGCAGGGCGATCTGGCTGGAATGTTCAAACAGAACGCCGAGCAGAAACAGAAAGCGATGCAGGCGGTATACCGTGAATGGCGTCAGGCGCAGGCAGATCTGGCCAGCAAAGGCGTGAAAGATAACGAGAGCGACTACAAACGTATTCTGTGGATCCTCTCAGCCATCATGCTGGTGGTGATCGCCGTGATTATTACCAGCTGGATTGCGATGCGCCGCGTGCTGCTCCAGCCGCTGGATGAGGTGCTCGGTCACATCCGCGCTATCGCCGCAGGCGATCTGACCCGGCCGATTGCTGCCGAAGGCAAAAACGAAATGGCGCTGCTGGCGCATAACGTGAAGGAGATGCAGACGGCGCTGGCGAACACGGTTGGCGTGGTGCGTGGCGGAGCTGACGTGATCTATACCGGGGCGAGCGAGATCTCCACCGGCAGCAACGATCTCTCTTCCCGTACCGAACAGCAGGCGGCCTCTCTGGAAGAGACGGCGGCCAGCATGGAGCAGCTGACGGCGACCGTGAAGCAGAATGCCGACAACGCTCGTCAGGCTTCCCGTCTGGCGCTGGATGCCTCCTCTACCGCGAAGAGAGGCGGCAGCGTCGTAGAGAGCGTGGTGCGGACGATGGATGAGATCGCCACCAGCTCCCATAAGATTGCCCAGATCACCAACGTGATTGACGGAATTGCTTTCCAGACCAACATCCTGGCGCTGAACGCAGCGGTAGAAGCGGCTCGTGCTGGTGAGCAGGGCCGGGGCTTTGCCGTTGTCGCCGGCGAGGTACGTACCCTTGCCCAACGCAGCGCCCAGGCGGCGAAAGAGATTAAAGGCCTGATTGATGACTCTGGCGACCGCGTTGACGCAGGCTCTGCGCTGGTGAATCAGGCCGGGGAGACCATGGCAGAGATTGTTAGCGCCGTCACCCGTGTGACCGACATCATGGGCGAAATTGCCTCTGCTTCTGATGAGCAGAGCCGTGGTATCGATCAGGTCGGCCAGGCGGTAGCAGAGATGGACCGCGTAACCCAGCAGAACGCCTCGCTGGTGCAGGAGTCTGCCGCCGCCGCCGCCGCGCTGGAGGAGCAGTCTGCCCGCCTGAGCGAGGCAGTAGCGGTGTTTAAGATCGCTCGTGAAGGCAGCCGCTAATATTCTGATAACGTGCCGGGCGGCACTGCGTTTGCCCGGCCTACTGCACCGGTTTTCCCCTTACGGCCAGCGTGACACCCACGACCAGCAGCAGAATACCGGATGCGGTCAGCACGGGCGGCAGGCTTTGGCGCAGCAGGAAGGTATAGAGCAGTCCTGCTAATGTTTCGAAGACAATCAGCGGACCTAAAATCACCGTCGGCAGCTTCTGGCTGGCGATATTCCAGCACAGCGCACCCACCCACGAGCAGAGCACGGCGATCGCCACCATTAATCCAATGAATACCCAAGGGCGCGGTCCAAACGGCAGCGCAAAGTCAGGCCGATCCAGTTTTAACCAGCCGCATACCGCGACGTAGCCAATCAGCGAGACGGGCAGGGTCACCAGCGCCTGCGCCGTGGCCCACATCATCGGGTTTTTATCCGGATTCTCCCGCAGCCAGCGGGCGTTGCGCAGCGCATACCACGCCCAGCAGACCACTGAGATAGCGGCAAGCAGAATACCAGAGACGTAGCGCCATCCGTCCATATTTGCCACACCGTGCTGCAGTTCGGCGACGTTCACGCATGCCAGGCCAATAGCGATACACACGAGCGCGGGCACCATCTTCGACCAGGCCAGCTTGCCATCGCGATGGCTGTAGAGCAGGTTGGCAAAAACCGGGATCACCACCGGCAGCGTGCCGATAATCATGGTGGAGACAGGCGCGCCGGTACGTTGAATGGCGCTTGCCAGGCAGGCGTAATAGACCAGGTTGCCCATCAGGGTCAGTGCCAGCGCGGTGAGCCAGTCCCGGCGGGTTAGCTTTTGCAGGCGTTTACGCCCGAGCCACGCCAGCGGCACGGCGATCAGCCCCAGCGCCAGGTAGCGCCCCATCGACTGCAACAGCGCCGGGTACTCTGGCACAATCAACGGCCCGACAAAAATCAATCCCCACATTAAGCCTGCAAGCAGGGCATACAGCACGCCGCTAATCATTTTCTCATCTACCTCATTTGAACCAGCACGCAGTGTAGAGAGACCCAATGCAGGCGTATTGTACGAGATTGCGCATTAGCGCCGGGCCACCTGTTTCTGATAGCGCACCGGGGTAATGCCGTAGCGGCGGGTAAAAGTGCGAGTGAGGTGCGACTGATCGGTCAGGCCGGTAACGGCCGCAACCTCGGCAGCGGGCATGCCGTGGGTAAGAAAATCTTTCGCCCGCCAGAGGCGGATCGCCATCAGCATCTGGTGTGGCGTGACGTGGAAGTGAGCTTTAAACTGGCGCTGAAAGTGGTATGGACTCAACGAGACGACCTGCGCCAGCTCGTCTAGCGTCAGGGAGTGCATATAGTTGTCGTGCAGGTAGTCGCGAACGCGCTCAAAACGGTGGGCACCCTCTGCCAGAGCGGGCGCATGGCGGGCCAGCGGGCGAAAGGTATCAATCAGATCCAGCAGCAGCCCCTGCTGCGCCAGCGCATCGTCGCTGTGCCAGAGGCTGTGGATCAGGGTACAGATTTGCCGGGAGCGGAGCGGATCGTAGCGGGTCGCGTCGGCGAACCACCAGTGGCGGATACCGGTCACCTGCTCCAGCAGATCCGGCTCAAGGTAGATCATTCGGTATCGCCAGCCGTCGTCGGCTGCCGCCTCGCCGGTGTGAAGTTCATCAGGGTTCATGGTGACGACCGAGCGAGCCGGGGCGACATGCTGTGCGCCGCGATAGCGAAAACGCTCTGCGCCGGCCTCTATAGTGCCGATGCCAAAGGCTTCGTGAGTATGAGGTTCAAAGGCGTAGCGGGAGATATGCGCATGATAAAGCTCCACGCCAGGAAGCTGCGCCAGATGGCGAAAGCGGGCGCTGTCTCTCTCATCGCTGAACTGCTCCGGTACACCTTGCACTGGCTCTCTCCACGCGGGTCATCGCTTCATTATCAGGAATGACCCGCCGGGATGCCACAAAAATTAACGACGCTGTAACGTCAGACGATTGCACGAATGCTGTCGCGAATCGGCGTGGTAGGGCGGCCAATCAGCGTGCTCAGCGTGCGGCTGCTGTCAAACAGGCCGCCTTTTGCCGCACCCGCGTCAGAGTCCGCCAGCAGGTTAGCAAACGCCTCCGGCAGGCCTGCGCCTTTCAGGGCAGCAGCAAAGTCGGCTTCGCTCAGGTTTTGATAAACCACCGGTTTGCCGCTCTGCTTGCTGAGCTCGGCCGCCAGCTCGCTGAGAGTCCAGGACTCGTCGCCCGCCAGCTCGTACACCTTGCCCGCGTGGCCTTCACTACTGATGACTTTAGCCGCCGCTGCCGCATAGTCACCACGGGTGGCGGAGGCGATTTTGCCCTCGCCGGCGGAGCCGATGAATACGCCGTGCGCTAACGCCGCCGGGGCGCTGGCCAGATAGTTTTCGCTATACCAGCCGTTACGCAGCAGGGCGTAGGGAATGCCAGAGGCCGCCAGATACTGCTCGGTATCCACGTGCTCAACGTGCAGGCCCAGCGGAGATCGATCGGCATGCAGCAGACTGGTGTAGGCAATGAATTTTACGCCTGCCGCCTTCGCTGCATCGATAACGTTGCGGTGCTGAACCGCGCGCTGGCCCACTTCGCTAGAAGAGATCAGCAGCAGCTTATCAACGCCCTCCAGGGCGGCGGTGAGCGCTGCCTGGTCACCATACTCGGCCTGGCGCACAATAACGCCCTGTTGAGCCAGGGTTTCGGCTTTCGCTGGGTTACGCACGATGGCCACCAGCTGGCTGGCGGGAACGGTTTTCAGCAGTTCGGTAAGGGTGAGCTGGCCCAGGTGGCCGGTTGCGCCGGTAATTGCAATCATGGAATTTTCCTTCTTGTGGGTAGTGAGTTATGGCACACTAGCACTCTAACTAACTTTTAGTAAGTACGTACAAAAAGGTAAGTATGAAAATGGCGACTACGCCTCAAACGCTGAGTGAACGACTGCGCGAAGGAAACCTGTTCGCCGAGCAGTGCCCCTCCCGGGATGTGCTTAAACACCTGACCAGCCGCTGGGGCGTGCTGGTGATGGTGGCCCTGCGCGACGGTACGCATCGCTTTAGCGATCTGCGCCGCAAGATGGGCGGCGTCAGCGAGAAGATGCTGGCGCAAACCCTGCAGTGGCTGGAGCAGGACGGCTTTATCAACCGGGTGGCTTATCCGGTCGTGCCGCCGCACGTTGAGTACAGCCTGACGCCGCTGGGTGAAGAGGTGAGCGAGAAGGTGGCCGCGCTCGCCGACTGGATCGAGCTGAACCTGCCGGAGGTGCTGGCGAGGCGCGACGAGCGGGCGGCGTAGGGGGAGGAAAACGCCCGGCGGCGCTCACGCTTGCCGGGCCTACGGGTTACTTCGCGTTTAGATTAACTTTGTAGATGGCGAACCCAATGTCGTCGCTGCCGACCTGAGTCATCGGGTACTGGGCCTTCTCTTTGATAAACGCTGCTGCTTTAGCGGAGGGGGAGGTCTCAAAGCGAATATCCAGCGGCGTGTCGCTGTGGATCGGAGCAAGACGCCAGTTGTTGTCTGCCGCCGGGTGGATTGCTTTCGTGCGGGCTGACTCAGCGCTAATCCAGGCTGCCAGCACGGCGCGGTTCTCATCCGGCGAAGCAAACGCAATGTGGCTGTCGCCGGTCCCGGCAAATTTGCCGCCGTAGGCGCGATAGTTATTGGTCGCTACCAGGAAAGTGGCGTTGGGATCGATAGGTTTGCCGTTGAAGGTTAGCTTTTTGATACGCTCTGCCTGCGGATTCAGGCTCTGGCACTCACCGTCGTACCGCGCGGGCTGGGTCACGTCGACCTGGTAATTAACGCCGTCAATCACGTCGAAGTTATAGGTCCGGAAGGTATCCCAGTTAATCAGCGACTGCGGTTTGCTGCTGTGGGGATCGATCTGGTTAAACTGCCCGGCAGAGCACTCCAGCCACTCCTTTACCTCTTTGCCGCTTGCCTTCACCACCACCAGCGTATTGGGGTAGAGGTAGAGATCGGCGGCATTACGGAAGGTCAGCTGGCCCTTCTCGACCTCAACAAAGCTGGCCGGGTCGTTTTTGCGGCCGCCAGCTTTAAAGGGCGCGGCAGCGGAGAGCACCGGCAGTGAGGCCAGATCCGGATCGCCCTGAATATAGTGCTCAACGTAGGCCTTCTGCGCCATGTTGACTACCTGCACGGTGGGATCGTCCTGCACCAGGGAGAGATAGCTGTACATGTTATCGGCGGACTGCCCGATAGGCTTGCCGACAAACTCGCGGGTGGCATCATGGGATGCTTTGAGAACGGATACCAACTTGCTGTCCTCTGCCGCCAGCGACCTCTTCGCCGCCGCGTCGTAGATAGGGCGGGCCTCGGCGCGCGAGTGGGTTACCTTCCACGTGCCGCTATCGTTATTCAATACCAAATCGACCACGCCAAGATGATCGCCCCACATGCCTGGCATTACCGCCGGTACGCCGTTCAGGGTGCCGTTGGCGATATCTGCGCCTTTAATTGCGGCAAAATCTTTACCGGGAAATACCGCGTGGGCGTGGCCAAAGAGGATGGCGTCAACGCCGGGTACTTCACTGAGATAGTAAACCGAGTTCTCCGCCAGCGCCTTATAGGGCTCTGCCGACAGCCCGGAGTGAGCGATTACTACCACTACGTCCGCCCCTTTGCTGCGCATCTCTGGAACATACTTGCGCGCGGTTTCGGTAATATCGTTCACCGTCACCTTGCCGCTGAGGTTGGCCTTATCCCAGGTCATGATCTGCGGCGGCACAAAGCCGATATAGCCAATACGCAGGGTCTGTGTCTTGCCCTCTTTATCCTTAACCGTGGTCTCTTTAATCAGGTAGGGGGTAAACAGCGGCTGCTGGGTTTTTACGTCAATAATATTGGCGTTCACGTAGGGAAATTTCGCTCCCGCCAGCGCACGGTGCAGGTAATCCAGCCCGTAGTTAAACTCATGGTTGCCGAGGTTACCTACCGCATAATCGAGGCTGTTCATCGCTTTATAAACGGGATGCACCTCGTTCGGGCTTAACCCTTTTGCCGCCATATAATCCCCCAGCGGGCTGCCCTGAATCACGTCGCCGTTATCTACCAGCACGCTGTTCGTGGCCTCCTGGCGGGCGGCATTAATCAGCGTAGCGGTGCGTACCAGGCCGAACTTCTCCGTTGGCGTATCCTTGTAGTAGTCAAAGTCCATCATGTTGCTATGCAGATCGGTCGTTTCCAGCAGGCGGAGATCCACGGTGGCGGCCTGGGCCCCGACCGCCGTCAGCATGGCCAGGAACGTTGCACTAAACTTAATCATCAGAGCGTCCTTTTAGATCTAGTCCACAAAAGAAAATGTATTTACATCTGGTTGCTTACAGATTTGTGAATCTTGCCATAAAAGTGAGCAATAAAACCGCAGGCGTGGTCACAGATGGCAGTTCTGGTCGTGATAGGGTATAAGTAAAACAACGAGTTAAAACCACTGACATAGAGAGGTGGAAAATGTTAGACGCAATTTGTCAGCTCGCGCGGGAAGCGGGGGAAGCTATCATGCAGGTTTACGACGGGAACAGCCCGATAGACGTGAACCGTAAAACCGACGATTCACCGGTGACCGCGGCGGATCTTGCCGCTCACAAGGTGATAGTCGAAGGTTTGCAAGCACTTACACCGGATATTCCGGTGCTCTCCGAAGAGGACCCTCCGGCCTGGGACGTTCGCCAGCACTGGCAGCGTTACTGGCTGGTGGATCCGCTGGACGGTACCAAAGAGTTCATTAAGCGCAACGGTGAGTTTACCGTTAATATCGCGCTGATCGAAGAGGGTAAGCCGGTGCTGGGCGTCGTCTATGCCCCGGTGCTGAAAGTGATGTACAGCGCGGCGGAAGGGAAGGCGTGGAAAGAGGAGAACAACATCCGTAATCCAATCCAGGCGCGTGAAGCCCGCCCACCGCGCGTGGTGATCAGCCGCTCGCATGCCGCGAATGATGCCGAGCTGAAGGAGTATCTGGAGCAGATGGGTGAACACCAGACTACGGCGATCGGCTCGTCGCTCAAGTTCTGTCTGGTGGCTGAGGGTGAGGCGCAGCTCTATCCGCGCTTTGGGCCTACCAGCGTCTGGGATACCGCCGCAGGTCATGCGGTAGCGGTGGCTGCCGGGGCGCACGTCCATGACTGGCAGGGAAAAACGCTGGACTACACGCCGCGTGAATCCTTCCTCAACCCCGGTTTCCGCGTCTCTGTCTTTTAATCTTTAGCTCTCCAGCAGCTTACGCAGCAGGGCAATAACCTGCTGCGACTCCTGCTGGGTCAGTGCGCCATCTTTGGCGTAATGTACTCGGCCCTCTCTATCCAGCACCACGACGGCGGAGCTCTCCTCCTCCAGCTGCCAGGCCTTGCGCGTGACCCCATCACTGTCGACGATAAACTGTGACCACGGGTAGAGCTGCTTGTTGCTCTCAATGCTGCTGCGCACAAACATTGCAGAGCCGGGGATAGCATCATCAGTATTTATAATTGTGGTGGTCTGATACCTGTCGTGCGGCAGATTGGCCGATTTGATCGCTTCGATTAGCGCTGCATTTTTCTCTTTCGCCGAGGTGCGGCCAGCAATGTGCATCACCACGCGAACTTTTCCGTTCAGCTGCGCGCTATTCCATTTTTTATAGCTAAACTTATTGTTATCGAAGACCAGCTCTCCCCGATCGGCCACGCCAACCGGGGGCACGCGCTGATTCTCTTCAAAACGGTGGGCCGAGGCCACCAGCGGCAGCAGCAGGCAGGTTACAGCCAGTGTATTGCGTAACGTCATCATGTTTCCCTTATTCAGTGCAGGTGATCCGACCACTTGGTCTCTGCTTTTAATGATAAGTGCAATTAATCTTCTTTTCTCGCAAATGGGGTGCCAGTTTGCGGGCGGACGCACACATTTGCGTAAAAACCCTGCCTTATACTGTCGTGCTCGGTGCCTGGGGTAGAAAATTCTGATTAATTGTAATCAAACGGTAAATAAACTTATGCATACTGGGTATCAATGAGTTTGTGGTCTATAGTCACTGGGCAACAAAATTTGCGTTCATTAAAGTCGAGCCAATTGTGGCGTCGCTTGGGCGTAAGATTCAGCAGGAGAGAAAGAAGAATGAAAATTTTCCAACGTTACAATCCGCTCCAGGTAGCGAAGTACGTGAAGATCCTGTTCCGTGGACGGTTGTATATCAAGGACGTAGGTGCTTTTGAGTTCGACAAGGGTAAAATCCTGGTCCCAAAAGTGAAAGACAAGCAGCACTATTCTGTAATGTCTGAAGTTAATCGCCAGGTTATGCGACTGCAAACCGATATGGCGTAAGCAACGTACTATATAAACGTACTATGTAAACGTGCTATGCAGTAGTTCATTAACATAATAAGACGGCCCCTAAAGGGGCCGTTGATGTTTCTGAGGAAGAGGCTTTACGCCGCGCTTTGGTTTTCAGCGTCCGGCAGTTTCGGCGTCAGCGTGGTAGGTTTGCTGTCGAGGCGAGTCACCAGCAGCTGGTCGATACGGTAGTTATCGATATCCACCACCTCAAACTTATAGCCCGAGAACTTCACTGAATCGGTGCGTTTCGGGATTTTACGCAGCATGAACATCATAAATCCGCCGATGGTTTCGTAGTTACCCGACTGTGGGAACTCGTCGATATCCAGCACGCGCATGACGTCATCAATAGGCGTACCGCCATCGATAAGCCAGGAGTTCTCATCACGAGCAACGATCTGGTCCTCCTGTCCCTGACCGACCAAATCCCCCATCAGGGTGGTCATCACATCATTCAGGGTGATGATACCTACAACCAGCGCATACTCGTTCATGATCACCGCGAAGTCTTCCCCCGCCGCCTTAAAGCTTTCTAGCGCCTCAGAGAGGGTCAGGGTATCCGGCACGATCAGCGTATTGCGGATCTGCACGCCGCTGTTCAGCGCCAGGCTCTGGTTAGCCAGCACGCGGTTAAGCAGATCTTTTGAGTCGACGTAGCCTACGATGTGATCGATATCCTGATTACAGACCAGGAATTTGGAGTGCGGGTGCTCCGCCACCTTGCTCTTCAGGCTCTGCTCATCTTCGTGCAGATCGAACCAGATGACGTTTTCGCGCGAGGTCATGGATGACGGCACGGTGCGCGACTCCAGCTCAAACACGTTCTCAATCAGTTCGTGCTCCTGCTTACGCAGCACGCCCGCCAGCGCTCCGGCCTCAAACACCGCGTAGATGTCATCGGAGGTGAGGTCGTCCTTGCGCTCCATCGGCAGCTTAAAGATGCGGAAGATAACGTTGGACAGCCCGTTAAAGAACCACACCAGCGGACGGAAGATGAACAGGCAGAAGCGCATCGGGTTGATGATGCGCAAAGCCACGGCTTCAGGCGCAATCATACCGATGCGTTTCGGGGTCAGGTCGGCGAAAAGAATGAACAGGCCGGTAACCAGCGAGAAGGAGAGGATAAAGCTCAGCCGATCCGCCAGCTCGGGCGACACGACATTTGATAGCACGTCATAAAACACCGGCGAGAAGGCCGCATCACCGACGATACCACCGAGAATAGCCACGGCGTTAAGGCCAATCTGCACGACGGTAAAGAAGGTGCCGGGGTTTTCCTGCATTTTCAGGATGCGCTGGGCATTGATATTGCCATCGTCGGCCAGCAGCTTAAGTTTGATTTTACGGGAGGCCGCAAGCGAAATCTCCGACAGCGAGAAGAACGCACTTACGGCAATCAGGCAAAGTATCAGTAGAATACTGTTTAACATATCTTATCCAGCCATTGGCCAGATCCTCAAGAGGGGAAAGTTGAAAATCCATGTAATACATCAGGTTAAACGCCGATCCACGGCGAGTGGATCTGCGATCCTGGGGTAGTATAGCGTAAGGCAGGGGAGGGCTGCCAGCGTCGTCAGTACACTGTTTGTACAGTAGCCAGTTTTAAACCTGCTAAGTAGTCGGATTTGCTCTTATTACATCATCTAAATATCAGTCATGGCACGCCAAAAAACGGGCTTTTTAAATAAATTAGAAAACACTAGTTTTATACGTGCCCGCTTATTTTCCCTTATTAATAATTTATTTTATTGCTGAGGTACCTCCATGAGTGCAAATTACTATTCACAAACGCCCAATTTTCTTAGCGCCTCTTCTGAGGATGTCGATCCCCGTACCCGCCTGTTTAGCTTTCAGCACTCCCTTGGCCAAATCATTGGTAATAGCGCCATGGGGCCGGAGCTGACTTTTTCTATCGGCTATTCGGCTACCTCAGGCACTGACTATTATGATTTGGGTATCGGGATTGCGCCAGCGCTGACTCTTTTTGATTATAACAACGGACAGCTTTCGCTGGCATCGGGGGAGAGCTACACAGTAGATGCCTCAGTGAACCCACCTATTGTCCGGCAAAATAAGATGCGCACCTTTGATTTCATTCGGATAAGCAATCCGGACGGTAGCGATGGGTTTAGGGTAATAGAAAATGATGGCAGCGTGACCGATTTAACTGAATATGATTCGGGTATTTATGTCACGACCAGAATATATAACGCGCTGGGGTACTCGTTAAATATTAACTGGGATTTTACGTCCTGGGGCTGGGGGATTGACTCCATTATCGATGACAGCGGCGTAACGCACTTAAAATTCGATCATGATGCCGGGCCTGCCCTGACCTTTTATCCTGGCTCAAGTGAGGAGTACACTATTACCCTGCAAAAATCGAATGGCTATCTGTCAGCTATTTCTCACTCTGGGTTACCGGAAGGCCAGTGGCAATATTTTTATGAAGATGTGGGAATGGGGAACGGGCTGCTTACCCTGACTAAAACCCAGGCGATTACCGGATTAATTAAATCTGTAACCTATAACAGTGGCACAACCAATGGTCTGATGCTGTTTCCGGCTCAGTCCGGGGAAGGTTCACTGCCAGCTGTCACTGAGTTGGTCATCGACCCTGGTTTTGATCAGCCACAAATGATTACAACCTATACGCCAGATACCCCGCAGGGTTTCCCTAACTATCTGGGCTACGATGCGCCGCAGGGCGGCCAGTGGGACGCCTCAACCGACTATGTTTATAGCCTGGCGGGGCAGGACTATTTCTACTCCACAACGCTGATACAGGCCGACAGCGATGGGCAGGCGATTACCACTACCTATACCTACAATAACTACCATCTTCTGAGCAAGCTGGAGGTAGCGCAGGGTGAAACATATTACTCTGCTGAAACTTACTACTATGCCGATGCCTGGCAGGTCGATCATCCTGATACCAGCTACGACGATCTACCTGCGCAATATCAGTATCCGCAAACGCAAACATTGACGTGGACGGACAGCAGCGGCACGCGTAGTGAATTGACGCAATACCAATACGATGATTTTGGCAATCTGACGCAGCAGATCGATCCCGACGGTATCCAGACCGACTATGAGTATTACAGTGCGGACGGTGAAGCAGATAGCGCTGACGGCTACACCGGCTGCCCTGCCGATCCTAATGGCTTCGCCAACCTGGTGAAAAGTAAAAAGATCACTCCTGCTCCTTCTGATTATGACGACGTCCCTGTTCGGGCAACCTACACTCACTATAGCGTTCTTGACGCGTTAGATGATCGGCCTATGGCAACGGCAATCGTCAAAGATAAAGAGTCGCTGGTGAAATTGCTCGACAGTAGCAAACAACCATTAACATCGCTAAATACACAATATTATTCAGACGATAAAACATCATTTGAATATGGGCATATCCAGAGCAAAAACACAACTGTTTATAGTACCGACACACAGGGAACAACGCCCTATTCAGCAATCCAGACACATGATTATGACTTAACCGATGGCGTTCTTGAAAGTAAAATGACATTGGTAAGCTTCGATAATATTTCCTTGACCGGTATTATGGCACGTTCAATCTATTCAGGGAAAATTAACGCGTTAACGGATTTTTTAGGCACACCGCATACCTACTATTATGATGAGGCTGGGCGTTTCTCTTCTATGATAACGCATGAAGGCAATGCTGATTATGAAAGAAAACTTAGCGTTGATTATTCAATGACATCGCTGAGTACCAATTTTACGAATTATAATGATAATGTGTCTCGTCTCAATTATGATGCTCTTGGTCGGGTGATATCACTTGAAAAAAGTGCAACCGAACAGATTAATCAGGAGTTTAGCACAGTATTATCACGTAGCTATGACTCACTTGGTCGGATCCTTTATGAGACCATAACGGACAGTTATCTGGACGATCAGGGTAAGATTCAATGCGCTGTAATTAATATTAAAAACCAATTCAACAACTGGGCACAGATCTGCGCGCATGATTTTTTCTCGGACGTTAACGATCCTGAAGCCAGCGTCTGGCTGACCCGGATGCTGCAATTTGATGCTGTCGGTAAAGACTATAAAAAATTTTTACAATCTGCAGCAGGCCATAAGGCATCAAAAAGCACGCTATCGCTTAATGATATGAATGTCCCGCAATCTATTACTGTTTATGATAAAAACGATAATATCTATTCTACGACGCACTCTTCCTATGATGGTTTGAAGCGCCTTCGTCACGTCGTCGATCCGATGGGTCATGCAGTTGATTATGAATACGATGATTTCGATCGCGCATATAAAACAACGTATGCGGATGGTACTACTATAAAACAGGAGTATGCTCCTCATTTTAGTATTGCCATAGTTCAGAAGATAACCGTTATCGACACGGATGGGACAGCCTATGTGATGGGTACACGGGAGATTGATGGTTTAGGCCGGATACATAACTCGACGGTAGGTGGTCGATATGAAGTCTATACATATAGCGATAATACTCCCGACCCTCGTACCCTTACCGATAGTCTAAACAGGGTCTTTACCTATGGGTACGATCCTATGCTGGAGAATGCTCTAACCTCTATTACTGCGGATGACAACGGGCAAAGCACAGAGCAAACCTATACCTATTTTAAAAATCGGGGGTTACTTGATACCGTTATCGAAACCGGGCAGCAAGAAAACTCGTATACATGGTTTACATCCGGACAGGTCAATACTGAAACTGTAGCCAATAGCCTTGGTAATAAAACGCCGGTTTACAAATGGAGCGTAATGAATAAACCGGTGAGCTATACCGACATTGCAGGTAATATACAGTGGATAAGCTATAACCTTTCAGGAAAAGATGCAGGCAAGCCGCTTACTATTAGAGACCCTGCTGTCACGCTCACTTTTTCCTATGATGAATTTGGCCGACTCCAGACACAAATAGCTGAAACGAGCAATGGCTCAGCCAGCCTTGAGACAACGATTGGCTATGATGATTACGGCCGTGAACAGTCTCGTACGCTCACGCCTAACAGTGGCGAGGCTATTACTATCACCACCGGATACTATGAAAACAATCAAATCTCAAATGTTACTATTACGCAAGGAAAAACAACGCTTAGTGATAACCAGTATTATTACGATTCACGTAATCGGCTTCGGCAGCATGACTGCAGTGGTAGCATATTGCCAAAAGATGGTTATGGGGTGGAGTTTACTTCGCAGGTTTTTGAATATGATTGCCTGAATAATATTAGAACCTGCACGACGGTCGGCAGCAACGGCGCTACGGATAAAGCCACTTTTAAATATATTAATAGCGGCGATTCATCTGCTATATATATTAATAATGACGATGCAACCCAACTTACCTCAATCACACACAGTGGTAACCCTGCATATCCACCTGTTATTAATTTGGCTTATTATGATGATGGGCGCCTGAAAATTGATGAAGCTGGCCGGACGTTACACTATGATGCATCGGGTCGTCTATTTAGCATAGAGACAACAGATGGTAGTCAGGCGGGCTACGGCTACGATGGTCTGCATAACCTTGTCTTCCAGTCGATAAATAGTCAGGAGCAGTATCTTTATTACCGTGGTTCGCAACTGGTTAATCAGATTCGCCAAAGCGAGCAGCAGCAGGATCGTATTATCTCTGGCCTGGCAGGCAATGCTGCGGTAAGTCACGAACAGCTATAGCTATGAGAGTGTTGTTGGTAGAATATCTAATCACTGGAGCGTAAATTATGTCTTTACAACTCATTGGTACTAACCAGACTAATAGTACGCTGCTGGCTTATGACGGTGGCACCCAGCAGGTTAATCTCTTTTCTACTTTTGGTGCTGCTGATAAGCCACAAAATGGCCAGCTTCCTGGCTTTAACGGTGAGCGCCCGGATCCTTTAACCGGCACGTCGCATTTAGGCAACGGCTATCGTGCCTATAACCCGATATTAATGCGTTTTAACTGTCCGGACAGCGAAAGCCCATTCGGGGTAGGGGGAATTAATCCTTATGCTTATTGTGAGAACGATCCCGTAAACTTTACCGACCCAAGTGGGCATGGGATTTTAAAATGGTTTACCTTTGGCTTTGCATCTCTTTTTCGACATCTTTTTGCAGATGAAACTGCTGACGCTTTTGCAAGCACCGTAGCTAAAACAACAAGTAATGTATTGACATATGGTACACAGGTATCTTCAGCCCTAACTAACTATATTGCTTACGCTGTAGCTAGTAACAATCCTCAAGCAGCGATGAAATTAGAAAAGGCTTCTTATGCTTTGGGTATAATAAACTCAGTATCAACATTATACTCTTCTTTTAATCACATTTCTAAAAAAATTAAGGCTTCAAGAATCAACAGATCGTTAGATAAATTCATGAAGGATGTCAAAAAATCACTCACTAAGTTTGATGAGCTTGGTAATGTACAGCATACAAGTAATGATATAGTGGACATGCTGGAACATAATTTAGCAAATAATTTAGTAGATGAAGTTGCAGAGGTTGCTGAAGAGCTTACTGAAGAGTTCCTTGATACCGAAATCAACATTCGAACAAAAGCTGAAAGCGTCGATCATGGTCTCAGTAATGCTAAACTATTATATGAAACGATAAATTTTACAGCAAGTTTGACATCTACTGTTTTCAATATAGCCAGTGAGTCGATAAGGAAAAATAATCCCCAAAAAGCAGAGGATTTATCATATGTGTCGTCTATTTTTGGCAACATTGATTTAGGGATGGGGCTTTTCGGAACTATTCACGGCTTAAAAGAAAAAGTGTTGTGGATTCATGATAAAGGGCGTCAATTTCACAGCTATGCTAAGTTTAAAATAAGTATTCTAAAATTAGATAGTTCATCAGAAGCTTAATTCGCTTTAATAAAATGCGCCACGCTTGCGTGGCGCATTTACAACAGCTATACCGTCTGCGGCGGCAGGCACACCCCAATCCCACCGATCCCACAGTACCCGTACGGGTTCTTGTGCAGATACTGCTGGTGATCGTCCTCAGCATAGTAGAACGGCCCGGCGGTTTTGATCTCGGTGGTCACCTGACGATCGTCCCCGGCGCTACGCATTGCCTGCTGGAAACGGGCCAGGCTCGCCTTCGCGGCTGCTTCCTGCTCCGGCGTCAGCGGGTAGATGGCCGAGCGGTACTGGGTTCCGTGGTCGTTGCCCTGGCGCATGCCCTGGGCCGGATCGTGATTCTCCCAGAAGACCTGTAGCAGCTGCTCGTAGCTAATCACGCTCGGGTCATAGACCACGCGCACGGCTTCGGCGTGCCCGGTCTCGCCGGAACAGACTTCACGGTAGGTGGGATTCGGCGTATAGCCGCCCGCGTAGCCTGCTGCGGTGCTGTAGACACCGGGCAGTACCCAGAACAGGCGCTCCACGCCCCAGAAGCAGCCCATCGCAAACAGCGCGGTCTCCATCCCTTCGGGTACATTGGTCATCGAGTGTTCGTTAACGGCATGCAGACTGGCTACCGGCATAGGTGTATTGCGTCCTGGCAATGCATCCGCTTGAGTAACGAGGTGCTTCTTATCAAATAGACTCACGGTGTGGCCTCCCAGGAACAGATCTGTGATCAAGGTTGTAACGCAGCGTTGAATTGAACACAATAAATGCTGCAAATACGGCTAGATTTAAACATTAAGAAGTATTGGGCTAGCCAGCCATTTTTCAACCCACTATGGTGGGTATTTGTTTAGCCGGGGAGCGGCATTTCGGTTTCCTTACCTTCAGGGAGCCTGATATTCAGGAGAGAACGTGCCACACATCCGACTGATAGGTTTCACTACCCTGCTGCTGGTGAGCGGAACGGCCTTAGCGGCAAACGTCCGTTTACAGGTAGAGGGGTTATCGGGCGCGCTGCAAAAAAACGTTCGTGCCCAGCTCTCAACCATCGAGAGTGATGAAGTAACGGCGGATCAGCGTTTCCGCGCTCGCGTTGATGATGCCATCCGCGACGGACTAAAAGCGCTAGGCTACTATGAGCCAACCATCGATTTTGAACTGCGTCCACCGCCGGCGAAGGGCCGCCAGGTACTGATCGCCCGCGTCTCGCCCGGCACGCCTGTGCGCGTCGGAGGAACGGATGTGATCCTGCGCGGCGGAGCGCGCACCGACAGTGACTACCTCGACCTGCTAAAAACCCGACCGGCGATTGGCACGGTGCTGAACCATAACGACTACGACAGCTTTAAGAAGGGCCTTACCAGCGTCGCGCTGCGCAAAGGCTACTTCGACAGCGCCTTCAACAAAAGCCAGCTCGGCATCGCCCTCGATCGCCATCAGGCATTCTGGGATATCGACTACGACAGCGGGCAGCGCTACCGCTTCGGCAAGGTGACTTTTGAAGGCTCGCAGATCCGCGACGAGTATCTGCAAAACCTGGTGCCCTTTAAAGAGGGCGACGAGTACCAGACCAAAGATCTGGCGGAGCTAAACCGCCGCCTCTCTGCTACCGGCTGGTTTAACTCGGTGATTGTTGCTCCAGAGTTTGAAAAATCGCGTAAAACCAAGGTGCTGCCGCTGCACGGGGTGGTTTCGCCCCGCACGCAGAATACGATAGAGACCGGGGTGGGCTACTCTACCGACGTCGGTCCGCGCGTGAAGGCCACCTGGCGCAAGCCGTGGATCAACTCCTACGGCCACAGTTTTACTACCTCCACCAGCATCTCCGCGCCCGAACAGCAGCTCGACTTTAGCTACAAGATGCCGCTGCTGAAGAATCCGCTGGAGCAGTACTACCTGGTGCAGGGCGGCTTTAAGCGTACCGATCTCAATGATACCGAGGCGGACTCCACCACCCTGGCGCTCTCCCGCTATTGGGATCTCTCCAGCGGCTGGCAGCGCGCCATTAACCTGCGCTGGAGCCTGGATCACTTTACCCAGGGCAGCGTAACCCATACCACCATGCTGCTCTACCCTGGCGTGATGATTAGCCGGACCCGCTCGCGCGGCGGCCTGATGCCGACCTGGGGCGACTCCCAGCGCTACTCCATCGACTACTCCAACACCGCCTGGGGGTCCGACGTCGACTTCTCGGTCCTGCAGGCGCAGAACGTCTGGATCCGTACCCTCTACGATCGCCACCGCTTTGTGGTGCGCGGCAACCTGGGCTGGATCGAAACCGGCGACTTCGACCGCGTGCCGCCGGATCTGCGTTTCTTCGCCGGGGGCGACCGCAGTATCCGGGGCTATAAGTACAAATCGATCTCGCCAGAGGATAGCGAAGGCAAGCTGAAGGGGGCTTCCAAGCTGGCCACCGGCTCGCTGGAGTATCAGTACAACGTGACCGGCAAGTGGTGGGGCGCGACCTTCATCGACAGCGGCGAGGCGGTGAGCGATATCCGCCGCAGCGACTTTAAAACCGGTGCAGGCGTGGGCGTGCGCTGGGAGTCGCCGGTCGGGCCGATAAAGCTTGATTTTGCCCTGCCTATCGCCGACGACGATAAGCACGATCTACAGTTCTACATCGGTCTGGGGCCTGAATTATGAGTTTATGGAAGAAGATAAGCCTCGGGGTGGTGGTGTTTATTGTGCTGCTGCTGGGGGCGGTGGCGTTTCTGGTGGGCACCACCAGCGGGCTGCATATTGTGTTCAAGGCCGCGAACCGCTGGGTACCAGGGCTGGAGATTGGCCAGGTTACCGGCGGCTGGCGTGACCTGACCCTGCGTAATATCCGCTATGACCAGCCCGGCGTGGCGGTTAACGCCGGAGAGATCCACCTTGC
This sequence comes from Pseudescherichia sp. L3, assembly GCF_024656065.1. Taxonomy (NCBI): domain Bacteria; kingdom Pseudomonadati; phylum Pseudomonadota; class Gammaproteobacteria; order Enterobacterales; family Enterobacteriaceae; genus Pseudescherichia; species Pseudescherichia sp. L3. The sequence goes on along the minus strand of NZ_JANKYC010000002.1, from coordinate 593,125 downwards.
GGTAAAGCTTGCCTGCCTGCGGGACAGCAGCCTGTGCGTTAACGATCTGTCGCTAAAAGACATTAACGTGACGGTAGATAGCACTAAGATGCCGCCTGCCGCTCAGGTGGAAGAGGAGGATAGCGGGCCGCTCGATCTCTCTACTCCCTATCCGATTACCCTCAGCCGGGTGGCGCTGAACAACGTTAATATCAAGATTGATAACACCACCGTTTCGGTGATGGATTTCACCACCGGGCTGAACTGGCAGGAGAAAAACCTGACCGTTAAGCCAACCTCGTTACAGGGGCTGCTGATTGCCCTGCCGAAGGTGGCCGACGTGGCGCAGGAGCAGATCGTCGAGCCGAAGATCGAGCAGCCGAAGCCCGAGGAGAAGCCTCTGGGTGAAACGCTGAAGGATCTCTTCTCTAAGCCAGTGCTGCCGGAGATGACCGACGTTCATCTGCCGCTTAACCTCAATATTGAAGAGTTTCGCGGCGAGCAGCTGCGTCTTACCGGTGATACCGACATTCTGGTGCGCAGCCTGCTGCTGAAGGTGAGCAGCATCGACGGTAACACCCGACTCGACGCCCTTGATATCGACTCAAACCAGGGCACCGTTAACGCCACCGGCACGGCGCAGCTGAGCAACAGCTGGCCGGTAGATATTACCCTCAACAGTACATTGAACGTCGATCCTCTGAAGGGCGAGAGGGTGAAGCTCAAGGTCGGCGGCGCGCTGCGCGAGACGCTTGACGTGGGGGTTAACCTCTCCGGCCCGGTAGACATGGTGCTGCGGGCGAAGACGCAGCTGGCAGAGGCGGGGCTGCCCCTGAACCTGGATATCATTAGCGAGCAGCTCTACTGGCCCTTTACCGGCGAGCGACAGTATCAGGCTGACGACCTGCGGCTGAAGCTGAGCGGTAAGATGACCGACTACACCCTCTCGTTCCGCACGGCGGTGAAAGGGCAGCAGGTTCCGCCTGCGACCATCACGCTGGATGCGAAAGGCAACGAGCAGCAGATCAATCTCGACAAGCTGACCATCGCCGCGCTGGAGGGCAAAACCGAGCTGAAGGCGCTGCTCGACTGGCAGCAGGCCATCAGCTGGCGTGGGGAGCTGACGCTTAACGGCATCAATACGGCTAAAGAGGTGCCCGACTGGCCGTCGAAGCTCAACGGCCTGATTAAAACGCGCGGCAGCCTCTACGGCGGCAGCTGGCAGATGGAAGTGCCGGAGATGAAAATTACCGGCAACGTCAAGAACAACAACGTAAACGTCAACGGCTCGCTCAAGGGCAACAGCTATATGCAGTGGACCGTACCGGGCCTGCACCTTGAGCTGGGGCGCAACAGCGCCGACGTTAAGGGCGAGCTGGGGGTTAAGGCGCTGAATCTCGACGCCAACATCGATGCACCGGGGCTGGATAACGCGCTGCCGGGCCTGGGCGGCACGGCGAAGGGGCTAGTCAAAGTACGGGGCACGGTGGATGCGCCGCAGGTGCAGGCGGATATCACCGCCAACAACCTGCGCTGGCAGGAGCTCTCCATCGCCCGCGTGCGCGTTGAGGGTGACATAAAATCTACCGACCAGATCGCCGGGAGCCTCACCGCCCGCGTAGAGCGCATCGTTCAGCCGGGCGTTAACCTGAGCCTGGTCACCCTGGATGCCAAAGGCAGTGAAAAGCAGCACGAGCTGAACCTGCGGGCGCAGGGCGAGCCGGTGTCCGGTCAGCTACGGCTGGCGGGCAGCTTTGACCGCGCTAACCAGCGCTGGAAAGGGACCCTGAGCGATACGCGTTTTGCTACGCCGGTCGGGCCGTGGTCGCTGAATCGTGCCATCGCCCTCGACTACCGTGGCGAGGAGCAGAAGGTAAGCATTGGGCCACACTGCTGGACCAACCCTAACGCGGAGCTGTGCGTGCCGCAGACCGTGGACGCAGGCGCAGAGGGACGGGCGGTGGTTAACCTGAACCGCTTCGACCTGGCGATGCTGAAACCCTTTATGCCAGATACCACTCAGGCCAGCGGATCGTTCAGCGGCCGGGCGGACGTCAGCTGGGATACCACCAAACCGGGGCTGCCGCAGGGTGAAGTGACCCTGGCCGGGCGCAACGTGCGGGTGACGCAGACCGTTAACGATGCGCCGCTGCGAGTCGCATTCGATACGCTTAACCTCAACGCGAAGCTGCGCGACAACCGCGCCGATCTCGGATGGATGATGCGCCTGACCAATAACGGTCAGTTTGACGGCCAGGTACAGGTGACCGATCCCCAGGGGCAGCGCAACCTCGGCGGCACGGTGAATATCCGCAACTTCTCCATCGCGATGATCAACGCCATCTTCTCCCGTGGTGAGAAGGCGGCGGGTACGCTCAACGCTAACCTGCGGCTGGCGGGCAACGTGCAGAGCCCGCAGCTGTTTGGCCAGATGGGGCTGAACGGCGTGGATATTGACGCCAACTTTATGCCGTTTGAGATGCAGCCCAGCCAGGTGGCGATGAACTTCAATGGCCAAAGTTCGACTCTGCAAGGGGTGGTCCGCACTCGACAGGGCGAGATTAACCTAAGCGGTAATGCCGACTGGAGCCAGATCGACAACTGGCGCGCACGGATCGCGGCGAAGGGCAGCCGGGTACGGATCACCGTCCCGCCGATGGTTCGCCTTGACGCGTCCCCGGACGTGGTATTCGAAGCTACGCCGCAGCTCTTCACCCTCGACGGCAGCATTGATGTGCCATGGGCACGCATTGTGGTCCACGACGTACCGGAGAGCGCGGTAGGGGTTTCCAGCGACGAAGTGATGCTTAACAGCCAGCTGCAGCCGGAGGAGCCGCAGACCGCAGGCATCCCGATCAACAGTAATTTAACCGTTCACGTGGGCAATAACGTGCGTCTGGACGCGTTTGGCTTAAAAGCACGCTTAACGGGCGATCTTAAAGTTGCTCAGGATAAACAAGGACTTGGCTTAAACGGACAGATTAATATTCCTCAGGGCCGCTTCCATGCGTACGGTCAGGATTTGATTGTGCGCAAAGGTGAGTTATTGTTCTCGGGTCCGCCGGATCAACCTTTGCTTAACATCGAAGCGATCCGTAACCCGGAATCCACTGAAAACGACGTTATTGCCGGCGTGCGTGTGACCGGAACTGCCGACGAACCGAAGGCGGAGATCTTCTCTGACCCGGCGATGTCGCAGCAGGAAGCACTCTCCTATCTGCTTCGCGGCCAGGGGCTGGAGAGCACACAGAGCGACAGCGCAGCGATGACGTCGGCGCTGGTGGGCCTGGGCGTTGCCCAGAGCGGACAGGTTGTGGGTCGAATCGGCGAGACCTTTGGCGTCAGCAATCTGGCATTGGACACGCAGGGCGTAGGCGACTCCTCCCAGGTGGTGGTCAGCGGCTATGTTCTGCCGGGATTGCAGGTGAAGTATGGCGTGGGTATTTTTGACTCTCTGGCGACGCTCACGTTACGCTATCGCCTGATGCCTAAGCTATATCTGGAAGCGGTGTCTGGCGTAGACCAGGCACTAGATCTGCTCTATCAGTTTGAGTTTTAGCAATGCGAATATTTGTTTACGGCAGTTTACGACGCAAGCAAGGTAACAGTCACTGGATGACTAATGCTCAATGGCTGGGCGATCACAGCGTTGAGAATTATCAACTTTACAGTCTGGGGCACTACCCAGGTGCGGTGCCCGGTCCGGGCCATGTGCTGGGTGAAGTTTACCGTATTGACGCCGAAACCCTGGCCGAGCTGGATCAGCTCCGCACCGCGGGCGGGGAGTACAAGCGTCAATTGATTCAGACACCGTACGGCAGTGCATGGATGTACGTGTACCAGCTGTCGGTGGATGAACACACGCGGATAGAGACCGGGAACTGGTTAGACAGGGATCGGGACTAACAGCAGCGCCACCTTCGGGTGGCGCTGTTTTTTCTAACGACCCGCGTTTTAGTTTTCTCTATCGGCGCGTCGCTTTTTTAAAAACAGCGGGACAAACAACATGATATACGGCGCAATCAGCCATAGCAGACACAGCGCTCGCGAGTAACCGTGATAGTTGATGCAGCGCGTATTGCTTGAGATGACGGGCAGGAAAAAGAGTAAAAAAAGAAGAATGGCATAATCGCTTTGGTAGGGGAGCCATAGGTAGAGCAAAAACCAGGCAAGCTGAAATGCCATGATGCAGAGATACTGCCATTTACTGTCTTTGCCGTAACAGTCAAACGCCTTTATGTATCCCATTTTTATGCTTTGAAGAAAGAAATGTAGCATGTAAAACGCTCATATTGACGAAAATAACCAGTCCTGAAGCGATAATAAAATCCGTCGAGTCAGTTTACTAATATGTCTTATTATACAGGGCACAAAAAAGCCCCAACGCGTGGGGCTTGATGACAATAATAACTATTACTTCTTCGCAGCGCGTTCGAAAGAGGCCACGATTTCAGCTTTCGCCGCTTCGGCGTTGTCCCAGCCGTCAACCTTAACCCATTTGCCTTTTTCGAGATCTTTGTAGTGTTCGAAGAAGTGGGTGATCTGCGCTTTCAGCAGTTCCGGCAGGTCGTTCACGTCTTTGATGTGATCGTACTCTTTGCTCAGCTTGGTGTGCGGAACCGCAACCAGCTTGGCATCTTCACCCGCTTCGTCGGTCATCTTCAGCACGCCAACCGGGCGGCAACGCACCACTGAACCCGGCTGCAGCGGGTACGGGGTTGGGACCAGAACGTCAACCGGGTCACCGTCCAGAGAGAGGGTGTGGTTGATGTAGCCGTAGTTGCACGGATAGAACATCGCGGTAGACATGAAGCGGTCAACGAACAGCGCGCCAGTGTCTTTGTCGATTTCGTATTTGATCGGATCGGCGTTTGCCGGGATCTCGATAACTACGTAGATGTCTTCTGGCAGATCTTTACCCGCCGGTACGTTCAGTAAGCTCATGTTTGTTTCCTTTAAAATGTGTGGCAAACAAGTGCCGGGTATTATAGCCAACTCACGCCGAAAGTCTTCGCCTGTTTTCGCTTTCCCCCTGCCAATCGCGCGTTTCTCAGACCATTCACATAACCGAAAAGTACATAACCTCAGCCGCATTTTTCATAGCAAAATGAAAGCGATTACAAACTTGTGATTAACGTTTTATTTACTTTTTTGAAGTGTGATGTAACGCAATTCGTTACATCTTCCATTCGCTATAGTCTCTTCGCGAACATCTTTTAGCCAAACAATAATCACCCCTACGAGGACGTTATTATGTGGAAGCGCTTACTTCTGGTCACAGCAGTCTCAGCAGCCATGTCGTCTATGGCGATGGCAGCCCCGTTAACCGTCGGTTTTTCACAGGTCGGCTCCGAATCCGGCTGGCGAGCCGCTGAAACCAACGTCGCGAAAAGCGAAGCGGAAAAACGCGGTATTACGCTGAAAGTCGCCGACGGTCAGCAAAAACAGGAGAACCAGATCAAGGCGGTACGTTCGTTCATCGCCCAGGGCGTGGACGCCATCTTTATTGCCCCGGTAGTGGCGACCGGCTGGGAGCCAGTGCTGAAAGAGGCTAAAGATGCCGAGATCCCGGTGATCCTCCTCGACCGCTCCATTGATGTGAAAGATAAGTCGCTCTACATGACTACCGTTACCGCCAATAACGTGCTGGAAGGCCAGCTGATCGGCGAGTGGCTGATCAAAACCGTCGGCGATAAGAAATGTAACGTTGTCGAACTGCAGGGCACGGTAGGGGCGAGCGTAGCGATTGACCGTAAAAAAGGGTTCGCTGACGCCATCGCTAAAGCGCCAAACATCAAAATCATCCGCTCCCAGTCCGGCGACTTTACCCGCAGCAAAGGGAAAGAGGTCATGGAGAGCTTTATCAAAGCCGAGAATAACGGCAAGAACATCTGCATGGTTTACGCCCATAACGACGATATGGCGATCGGTGCTATTCAGGCCATCAAAGAGGCGGGCCTGAAGCCAGGCAAAGATATCCTGACCGGCTCTATCGATGGCGTGCCGGATATCTTTAAAGCGATGATTGAAGGCGAAGCCAACGCCAGCGTTGAGCTGACGCCGAACATGGCTGGCCCGGCCTTCGACGCGCTGGAGAAATTCAAAAAAGACGGTACCCAGCCTGAGAAAATGACCATGACCAAATCGACGCTCTACCTGCCGGATACGGCGAAAGAAGAGCTCGAGAAGAAGAAAAATATGGGCTATTAAGTCCGGCGGTTCGTTTCGGGGAGGCCATCATGACCACCGACCAACACCAGGAAATTCTGAGTACCGAGGGGTTAAGTAAATTTTTCCCCGGCGTAAAGGCGCTTGATAACGTCAACTTTAGCCTGCGCCGGGGCGAAATTATGGCGCTCCTCGGTGAGAACGGGGCCGGTAAATCAACGCTCATCAAGGCGTTGACCGGCGTCTACCATGCCGATCGCGGCGTTATTCGCCTCGAAGGCCAGGCGATCTCGCCTAAAAACACCGCCCATGCCCAGCAGTTGGGCATCGGAACGGTCTATCAGGAGGTTAACCTGCTGCCGAACATGTCGGTGGCAGATAACCTGTTTATCGGCCGCGAGCCACGGCGCTTTGGTTTCCTGCAGCGTAAAGAGATGGAGCGCCGTGCCACGGCGCTGATGGCCTCCTACGGCTTCTCGCTTGACGTGCGCGAGCCGCTGAACCGTTTTTCGGTAGCGATGCAGCAGATTGTTGCTATCTGTCGCGCTATCGACCTCTCGGCAAAGGTGTTGATCCTCGACGAGCCTACCGCCAGCCTCGATACCCAGGAGGTGGAGATGCTCTTCACCCTGATGCGCCAGCTGCGCGCCCAGGGCGTGAGCCTGATCTTCGTCACCCATTTCCTCGATCAGGTCTATGAGGTCAGCGACCGCATTACCGTTCTGCGCAACGGCGGCTTTGTTGGCTGCCGCGAAACCCGCGAGCTGCCGCAGATCGAGCTAGTGAAAATGATGCTGGGGCGCGAGCTGGAGAGCAACGCCCTGCAACGGGCGGGCCGGACGCTGCTCAGCGACAAGCCGGTGGCCGCCTTCACCGATTTTGGCAAGAAAGGCACCATCGCACCCTTTAACTTTGCAGTGCGCCCCGGCGAAATCGTCGGTCTCGCCGGGCTGTTAGGCTCCGGACGGACCGAAACCGCCGAGGTGATTTTCGGCATCAAGCCCGCCGACAGCGGCAGGGCGCTCATCAAAGGCAAGCCGCAGACCCTGCGCTCGCCGCATCAGGCGTCGTGCCTGGGGATCGGCTTCTGTCCGGAGGATCGCAAAACCGACGGCATTATTGCCGCGGCCTCGGTACGGGAGAATATTATTCTCGCCCTGCAGGCCCAACGCGGCTGGCTGCGGCCCATTCCCCGTCGGGAGCAGAATGAGATCGCCGAGCGCTTTATTCGCCAGCTCGGTATTCGCACCCCCAGCGCCGAGCAGCCGATTGAGTTTCTCTCCGGCGGCAACCAGCAGAAGGTGCTGCTCTCCCGCTGGCTGCTGACCAAACCCCAGTTCCTGATCCTCGACGAGCCGACGCGCGGCATCGACGTAGGGGCTCATGCCGAAATCATCCGGCTTATTGAAACCTTGTGCGCCGACGGCTTAGCGCTACTGGTGATCTCCTCTGAGCTGGAGGAGCTGGTCGGCTATGCCGATCGGGTGATCATCATGCGCGACCGCAAACAGGTGGCAGAGATCCCGCTCGCAGAACTTTCGGTTCCGGCGATCATGAATGCCATCGCGGCATAAGGAGTAGAGTGTGATGCCCCGTTCCCTTCCGCAAACCGGCCAGCCGAAGCGGCGCATAAGCTGGCCGACGGGTATGCCGCAGCTGGTGGCGCTGATCCTGGTGCTGCTGGTCGACAGCCTGGTTGCGCCGCATTTTTTCCAGATCGTTCTGCAGGATGGGCGGCTATTCGGCAGTCCCATCGATATTCTTAACCGTGCTGCACCGGTAGCGCTGCTGGCCATCGGCATGACGCTGGTGATCGCCACCGGGGGGATCGATCTCTCCGTGGGGGCCATCATGGCGATTGCGGGGGCGACGGCGGCTTCGATGACCGTGGCCGGGCACAGCCTGCCAATTGTGCTGCTGGCGGCCATCGGCAGCGGCGTGCTGGCCGGGCTATGGAACGGCGTGCTGGTGGCCATCCTCAAGATCCAGCCTTTCGTTGCCACGCTGATACTGATGGTCGCCGGGCGCGGCGTGGCGCAGCTGATCACCTCCGGACAGATCGTCACCTTCAACGCCCCCAGTCTCTCCTGGCTCGGCAGCGGCTCGCTGCTGCTCTTCCCTACGCCGGTGATTATCGCTCTGATAACGCTGGTGGTGTTTTGGCTCTTCACCCGCAAGACGGCGCTGGGCATGTTTATTGAAGCGGTGGGGATCAACATCCGCGCCGCCAAAAATGCCGGGGTGAATACCCGGGTAGTCGTGATGCTGACCTACGTCCTGAGCGGCGTCTGCGCCGCCATTGCTGGCATCATCGTCACGGCGGACATTCGCGGGGCGGATGCCAACAACGCCGGGCTGTGGCTGGAGCTGGACGCCATCCTCGCGGTGGTGATTGGCGGCGGCTCGCTAATGGGCGGGCGCTTCAACCTGCTGCTGTCGATTGTCGGGGCGCTGATTATCCAGGGAATGAACACCGGCATTTTACTTTCGGGTTTCCCGCCGGAGCTGAACCAGGTCGTGAAGGCCGTCGTCGTAATGTGCGTGCTGATTGTGCAGTCGCCGCGCTTTATCGATCTGATTAAGAGGAGCCGTGGTCATGATAAAACGTAACCTGCCGCTGATGATCACGCTCGGCGTGTTTGTGCTCGGCTATCTCTACTGCCTGACCCAGTTTCCGGGCTTCGCCTCGACGCGGGTTATCTGCAACATTTTGACCGATAACGCCTTTCTTGGGATTATCGCCGTTGGCATGACCTTTGTGATCCTCTCCGGCGGCATCGACCTGTCGGTGGGGTCGGTGATCGCCTTTACCGGCGTCTTTCTGGCGAAGGCGATTGGCTTCTGGGGCATCTCACCCCTGCTGGCCTTCCCGCTGGTGCTGGCGATGGGCTGCGCCTTCGGGGCGTTTATGGGCCTGCTGATCGATGCCCTGAAGATCCCGGCGTTTATCATTACCCTCGCCGGGATGTTCTTCCTGCGCGGCGTCAGCTACCTGGTCTCTGAAGAGTCGATTCCCATTAACCATCCGATCTACGACACCCTCTCTAGCCTGGCGTGGAAAATTCCCGGCGGCGGTCGCCTGAGCGCGATGGGGCTGCTGATGCTGGGCGTGGTGGTGATAGGCATCTTCCTCGCCCACCGCACGCGCTTTGGCAATCAGGTCTATGCCATTGGCGGCAGCGCCACCTCGGCCAACCTGATGGGCATCTCTACCCGCAGTACCACGATCCGCATCTATATGCTCTCAACCGGGCTGGCGACGCTGGCGGGCATCGTCTTCTCTGTCTACACCCAGGCGGGTTATGCCCTGGCGGGCGTTGGAGTAGAGCTGGACGCCATCGCCTCGGTGGTGATTGGTGGCACGCTGCTCAGCGGCGGCGTGGGAACGGTATTAGGCACGCTGTTTGGCGTGGCGATCCAGGGGCTGATCCAGACCTATATTAACTTCGACGGCACGCTCAGCTCGTGGTGGACAAAGATCGCCATCGGCATTCTGCTGTTTATCTTTATCGCCCTGCAACGCGGCCTGACGGTACTGTGGGAGAACCGGCAGAACTCCCCGGTCACACGGGTGAGCATTCCGGCAACGAAGTCATAACTTTTTGATATGGTTAAAAAATAGCTAAAGCTTTCCCGGTAGCGGTCGATAACTGTTCGAATCAGCACTATTCACGCTACGAAGTCTCTCTGCTACCGGGATCACCATCATGCTTAGAACGCTTTCGATTCGCACTGGCCTGCTCTCTCTGCTGGCCGTAATGACGTTACTCCTCCTTCTGGTCAGCGGCATCGGTATTTATGCCCTTACCCAGAGCTCCTCCTCGCTACAGCGTATTAATCACCTTCAGGGTGAGCAGATGGCAAACCTCAACGAGGGCTATACCCTGATCCTGCGTGCGCGCAACGAAGCCGGACAGGCGGTGCGCATGATGGAGGTCGGGCTGCTGGACGACGCCGGCAAGTCGGTAAAAAACATCAATAGCGAGATCGCGCAGGCCCAGAAAGGGTTGCAGGAGACCATCGACGCGGGCGTCGAGGACGAGAGCGGCAAGGCCCTGCTGGCGGCGGTCGCCAAAAGCTATCAGGCCTACAATACCCAGGGTATCGTTCCAATGCTGAAGGCCCTCAATCAGCAGAGCGCGGACGACTACTACTCCCTACTGGAGAATCAGCTGGTGCCGGTGTCGCGTCAGTTTGATAACGATATGCAGGCGTTTCTGAACTGGGGCGAAGCACGCGGCAAGGCCGAAGTGGACGCGGTACAGGCGAGTAAAAAACGGGTGATGGCGCTGATCGTCATCGCCGCGCTGGTGACCGCCGGCATCATTGCCCTGGCATGGCTGGCGCTGCGCCATATGCTGCTTAAGCCGCTTAACGTCTCTATTCAGCAGCTGGAGCAGGTGGCGGCGGGTAACCTGACGCCGATGCAGACGGAGATAACCAGCAAGGAGTTCTCCCGCCTCAACGCCGCCATTGAGAACATGCGTCACTCGCTGGTGGGGTCGGTGACCCGCGTTCGCGACGCCAGCGCTCAGATCGATACCGGCAGCCGGGAGTTAACCGCAGGCAACGTTGATCTGGCCCAGCGCACCGAGTCTACCGCCTCCTCCCTTGAGCAGACTGCCGCCAGCATGGAGCAGATCACCGCCACGGTGAAGCAGAACGCCGCCAACGCCGAGCAGGCGCACCAGCTGGCGAAGACGGTCTCTGACACCGCCGATCGCGGCAGCGAAATGGTCTGTTATGTGATCGAGAAGATGCAGGATATCTCCGGCAGTTCGGCACGTATCGCCGATATTCTTAGCGTTATCGACGGCATTGCCTTCCAGACCAATATTCTGGCCCTTAACGCCTCGGTAGAAGCGGCGCGGGCAGGGGAGCAGGGCCGCGGCTTTGCGGTCGTGGCGGGCGAAGTGCGTAACCTTGCGAGCCGCAGCGCCGACGCGGCGAAAGAGATCCGCACCCTGATCACCGACTCGCAGACTCACGTTGGGGAGGGGAGCAATCTGGCAATGCAGGCCGGTGAGACGATGGATGAGATCGCCAGCGAAGTAACGCGCATGACGAAGCTGATGCGGGAGATCGCTAACGCGTCCCACGAGCAGAGTCGCGGTATTGAGCAGGTGAATATTGCGGTGAACCAGATGGATGAAACTGCCCAGCAGAATGCCGCTCTGGTGCAGCAGTCCTCTGCCGCGACCCACTCTCTGGAGCAGCAGTCCCGCGAGCTGGTGGCCGCGATGGCCTCGTTCCGTCTGCAGGCCGCAGGCTAAAACACGTTACCCTCTCCAGGCGGAGAGGGTAACGTTACTGCGCGTCAGGCGTCCGGGTACTCGCGCATAAAGCGCTCAACGTCCTCGACCATCGCGTTAGTCCCCACGAAGAACGGACGGCGCTGGTGCAGCGACTCCGGAATAATATCCAGAATACGCTCTTTACCGTCGCTCGCCTTGCCGCCCGCCTGCTCGGCCAGGAAGGCCATCGGGTTGCACTCGTACAGCAGGCGCAGCTTGCCTTCCGGGTGGGTTGCGGTGCTTGGATAGAGGTAGATCCCGCCTTTCACCAGGTTACGGTGGAAGTCCGCTACCAGCGAGCCGATATAGCGCGAGGTGTAGGGACGGTGGGTGAGCTTATCCTCTTCCTGACAGAACTTGAGGTACTTCTTCACGCCCTGCGGGAACTTGATGTAGTTGCCTTCGTTAATGGAGTAGGTCGTACCCAGCTCAGGGAACTGCATACGCTCCTGGCAGAGGGCAAAGACGCCGAGGGAGGGATCGTAGGTGAAAGCGTGTACGCCGCAGCCGGTGGTGTAAACCATGATGGTTGAGGAGCCGTAGAGCACGTAGCCCGCAGCCACCTGCTTGTTGCCCGGCTGCAGGAAGTCTTCCACGGTGACCGGAGTGCCTACCGGCGTGATGCGGTGGTAGATAGAGAAGATGGTGCCCACAGAGACGTTAACGTCAATGTTGGAGGAGCCATCCAGCGGATCCATCAGCACCACGTACTTCGCATGCTCATAGCCATCAAAAACAACGATCTCATCTTCTTCTTCTGAGGCAATACCGGCCACGATATTCCGCGCGCGCAGCGCCGCCTTCAGTTTCTCATTCGCGAACAGATCAAGTTTTTGCTGCACCTCGCCCTGCACGTTTTCGGCCCCGCTGGCCCCCAGAATATCGACCAGTCCCGCTTTATTAATATCGCGGTGGATGATTTTGGCGCCCAGCTTTATCGCTGACAGCAGCGAGGTCAGTTCCCCGGTAGCATGAGAGAAATCATGCTGCTTCTCAACGATAAATTCACCTAACGTTTTCATAACACTTTCCCTGCAATTAATGTGGAGTAAAGCGACTGTAACCATACTAACAAAGATCCGAATTAATGCGCACAGGTGAATCGCGCCAGCCAGAGTGAGATTCCGCTTAAATGCGTTTCTCTGGGCCGGACATGTGAGTAAAATGGACGCCAGTTAAAATAAGGACCGACGTATGCGCATTCATATTTTAGGAATTTGTGGAACCTTCATGGGCGGACTGGCGCTGCTGGCACGTGCTTTAGGTCATGAAGTAACGGGATCGGACGCCAATGTGTATCCGCCGATGAGCACCCTGCTGGAGAAGCAGGGCATCGCTTTAATTCAGGGTTACGACGCCAGCCAGCTCGATCCGGCCCCGGATCTGGTGATTATTGGTAATGCCATGACGCGGGGCAATCCGTGCGTTGAGGCAGTGCTGGAGAAGAGCATTCCCTATATGTCCGGCCCGCAGTGGCTGCACGACTTTGTGCTGCGCGACCGCTGGGTGCTGGCGGTAGCCGGTACTCACGGTAAAACCACCACGGCGGGCATGGCGACCTGGATCCTCGAAGCCTGCGGCTATCAGCCTGGCTTTGTGATCGGCGGCGTGCCGGGCAACTTCGACGTCTCCGCGCGCCTGGGCGACAGCCCGTTCTTTGTGATTGAGGCCGACGAGTATGACTGCGCGTTCTTTGATAAGCGCTCCAAGTTCGTACACTACGCGCCGCGCACGCTGATCCTCAACAACCTTGAGTTCGATCACGCCGACATCTTTGACGATCTGAAGGCGATTCAGAAGCAGTTCCACCACCTGGTGCGTATCGTGCCGGGGCAGGGCAAGATCATCCTGCCGGAGAACGACATCAATCTGAAGCAGGTGATGGCGATGGGCTGCTGGAGCGAGCAGGAGCTGGTGGGCGAACAGGGCCATTGGCAGGCGAAAAAGCTCACTACCGACGCCTCGCAGTGGGAAGTGCTGCTGGACGGTGAGCGCGTAGGCCAGGTGAAGTGGGATCTGGTGGGCGAGCACAACATGCACAACGGCCTGATGGCGATTGCCGCCGCCCGCCACGTCGGCGTCACGCCTGCGGATGCGGCTAACGCCCTCGGCACGTTCGTCAACGCTCGCCGCCGCCTGGAGCTGCGCGGCACCGCCAACGGCGTCAGCGTCTACGATGACTTCGCCCACCACCCGACCGCGATCCTGGCTACCCTCGCCGCGCTGCGTGGCAAGGTTGGCGGCACGGCGCGCATTATTGCGGTGCTGGAGCCACGCTCGAACACCATGAAGATGGGTCTCTGCAAGGACGATCTGGCCCCGTCGCTGGGTCGGGCCGATGAGGTCTTCCTGCTGCAGCCGCAGCATATTCCCTGGCAGGTATCGGAAGTGGCGGAGGCCTGCGTGCAGCCTGCCCATTGGCATGTGGATGTCGATGCGCTGACGGATATGATCGTGAAAACCGCCCAGCCGGGAGATCACATTCTGGTGATGAGCAACGGCGGCTTCGGTGGCATCCACCAGAAGCTGCTGGACAGGTTAGCGCAGAAATAAGCGTTGTAGGCCGGGGAAGCGTTAGCGCCACCCGGCGTTTACACATTACTCTTCGGCTTCCGACAGCTCGCGTAGATACTGGAAGATCAGGCGCGCGGACTTCGGCGGCTTGTTGCCGTCGCGCTCTTTCTGCGCGTTACGGATCAGCGAACGCAGCTGCTGACGGTCAGCGTTCGGCCACAGGTTTAATACGTCCGGCACCGCGTCATCACCCTCGGCGATCAGGCGATCGCGAATGTGCTCCAGCTTGTGGAAGAACGCCACCTGCTGGTTATGGCGGTTTTTCAGCTTGTCCAGCGCCTGGCGAATCGGATCGACGTCGCGCTGGCGCAGCAGTTTGCCAATCAGCTGCATCTGGCGGCGGCGGCCCTCTTTCTTGATACGCTGCGCCAGCTCAATGGCCGCGCGCAGATCGTCATCCAGCGGGATCTTATCGAGGGCGTTCTTGCCCAGGTCTACCATCTCTGCGCCGAGGCGTTTTAACTCTTCCGCATCGCGCTTAATTTCACTTTTACTGACCCAGATGATCTCATCATCTTCATCGTTGATATCATCACCGGGTACGTCGTCGAGCCAGTCATCGGGCTGCTTGGTCATCTCAGGCTCCTTAAAAAAGAGGCTAATACTAACACCCTGGGAGCACACTGAGAATGGGTTCTCTGTTAGACTTCTTTAAAACTCCCCTTACATTATGGCATTGGCGATGAAAGTAATCACACAAGTTGCAGAGCAACGCAAAGCACTGGAAGAAGCCGTCTCCACCGCCCTGGGCTTAGCCGCAGGTAAATCAGACGGCGCAGAAGTGGCGGTATCAAAGACTACCGGTATTAGCGTCAGCACCCGCTACGGTGAGGTGGAGAACGTTGAATTTAATAGCGATGGCGCACTGGGCATCACCGTTTATCATCAAAACCGCAAGGGCAGCGCCTCGTCCACCGACCTGAGTCCGGACGCTATCGCCCGCACCGTGCAGGCGGCGCTGGATATTGCCCGCTACACCTCGCCGGATCCGTTTGCCGGCGTTGCGGACCGCGATCTGCTGGCGTTTGAGGCCCCGGATCTGGACCTCTTCCACCCGGCAGAGGTTACGCCGGATCAGGCCATTGAGCTGGCCGCCCGCGCCGAGCAAGCGTCGCTGAAGGCGGACAAGCGCATCACCAACACCGAAGGCGGCAGCTTCAATAGCCACTACGGGATTAAAGTCTTCGGCAACAGCCACGGCATGCTGCAAAGCTACTGCTCCAGCCGTCACTCGCTCTCCAGCTGCGTGATTGCTGAAGAGAATGGCGACATGGAGCGCGACTACGCCTACACCATGGGCCGGGCGCTGGGGGATCTCAAGTCGCCAGAGTGGGTAGGAGACGAGTGCGCGAGACGCACCCTGGCACGTCTCGCGCCACGCAAGCTCTCCACCATGAAAGCACCGGTGATCTTCGCTAACGAAGTGGCCACCGGGCTGTTTGGCCATCTCGTCGGGGCGATTGCTGGCGGCGCGGTTTACCGTAAATCTACCTTCCTGCTGGACTCCCTCGGCAAGCAGATCCTGCCGGAGTGGCTGACCATTGAGGAGCACCCGCACCTGCTGAAAGGGCTGGCCTCAACGCCGTTCGACAGCGAAGGGGTACGTACCGAACGCCGGGACATCATCAAGGATGGCATCCTGACCCAGTGGCTGCTGACCAGCTACTCCGCACGCAAGCTGGGGCTGAAAAGCACCGGTCACGCGGGCGGCATCCATAACTGGCGTATTAACGGGCAGGGCCTTAGCTTTGAGCAGATGCTGAAAGAGATGGGCACCGGGCTGGTGGTGACCGAGCTGATGGGCCAGGGCGTGAGCGGTATTACCGGCGACTACTCCCGCGGCGCGGCAGGTTTCTGGGTAGAGAACGGCGAAATTCAGTACCCGGTGAGCGAAATTACCATCGCTGGCAACCTCAAAGAGATGTGGCGCAATATGGTGACCATCGGTGACGATATTGAAACACGCAGTAATATACAGTGTGGTTCAGTGCTGCTGCCGGAGATGAAGATCGCCGGGCAGTAAGTCATTTTTAACAATAATAAAAGGACATGAGCAATGCGGAAAACGTTGTTAGCGATGTTAGCAGTCTCCTCTTTCGTTCTGGCCTCTTCTGCCGCGTTTGCGGCAGATCTGGAAGAGGATATGGAGACCCTCAACGATAATTTGAAAGTGGTACAGAAAACCAGTGATGCGGCGGAGATGAAGGATGCATTAACCAAAATGCGTACCGCCGCGCTGGACGCCCAGAAAGCGACCCCGCCGAAGATGGAAAACAAAGCGCCAGACAGCCCGGAGATGAAGGACTTCCGCCACGGGTTTGATATTCTGGTTGGTCAGATTGACGGTGCGCTAGAACTTGCCAACGCGGGTAAGGTGAAAGAGGCGCAGGCGGCAGCAGAAGAGTTTAAAACCACCCGTAATACTTATCATAAGAAGTTCCGCTAATATAACGGCGGGAGTCACCTCCCGCCGGATCTCTCTATTCCACCCCGCCATCAGGATTATGCCTGGCTTCGACTACCTTTACCTCCGCCGGGGAAATAACCTGCTGCAGATCCTGCCGCGTTATTCGCTGCCCGGACAGGGTATCAATTATTTCTTCGCTGCCGTTTGGGTATTTAGTAATTGAAACGAGACGCCCGCCATACAGCGGAATACCGGTTAATTCCATCGTATAGTCGGTCTTCTTTATCTCCTCTTTTTTTATCTGCTGCTGTTTATCGATCTCATCCTGCGTTTTAGACGTGAGCGTAATCTTCGTGCTGCTGTCGTCAGAATTTGTCGTATTATTATCGCTATTAATCTCTGCTAATTTGCTGTTATTTAGCAGAGTAGATGGGTTATCGCCGTTAGATAAATGCGAATCACCCTGCGCACTGACGGCGCTTATTTTATCTATGCCATTCATCATCATCTCCGAAAAAATATGCTGTGCAGAAGACAGGGGAACAGTGCCCCCAAGGGAGGTGAATACATCTGCGTTGGGTAAACGAGACAGAAAAGTTATCGGCAATGAAGAGAAATGATTTAATAAAAGCCTGCGCCAGACTAGCGCAGGTAGTGGACAACCTGATTGCTGCTGCCGCGCCAGATCAGCATCGGATCCTTCAGATCCTGGACAAACTTACCGTCGATAAGCACGTTAATCAGATCGACGACGGCCAGCTGGTCGCGGCTTAGCTCATCCAGTTTATAGCCGGTCCAGACCCAGATATCCTTTCCGGGGCATTCGGCACGGATGCGCTGTACCAGCCGGAGGATATCCGGCACGTTTTGCGGATGGAGCGGATCGCCGCCGGAGAGCGAAATGCCCTGGCGTTTGATCCGCGTATCGTTGAGATCGTTAACGATGCGGTCTGCCATCTCGGCGGTAAAGGGCTTGCCCGAGTTGAGCCGCCAGGTGCTTTTGTTATAGCAGCCGGGACATTCGTGCACGCACCCCGAAACGAATAGCGTGCAGCGCGTGCCGGGGCCGTTGACGATGTCGACCGGGTAATATTGGTGGTAATGCATTACCCAATCTGCCCGTTACCCAAATGCTTGACGCGGCGCTTCACCTCTTCCTGTTTGCCAGCGTTGAACGGCCGGGCATCCGGGCTGCCTAAATAGCCGCAGACGCGGCGGGTTACCGAGACGCGGGCGGCGTCATGGTTGCCGCATTTCGGGCAGGTAAAGCCTTTACTGGTGCACTCGAACTCGCCGGTAAAGCCGCACTCGTAGCACTCATCGATGGGCGTATTGGTGCCGTAGTAGGGCACGTGCTGATAGCTGTAATCCCAGACATCCTCCAGCGCCTTCAGGTTGTGCTGGATGTTGGGATACTCGCCGTAACAGATGAAGCCGCCGTTGGCTAACGGTGGGTAGGGCGCTTCGAAATCTATCTTGTCGTAAGGGTTAACCTTCTTCTCAACGTCGAGATGGAAGCTATTGGTGTAGTAGCCCTTGTCGGTGACGCCCGGCACTACGCCGAACTCGGCGGTATCGAGACGGCAGAAGCGGTCGCAGAGGTTTTCACTCGGCGTGCTGTAGAGGCTGAAGCCGTACCCGGTCTCCTCTTTCCACTGGTCTACCGCCTGGCGCATCCGCTCGACAATGGCGATGCCTTTGGCACGCAGGGCCTCGCTGTCGTACATGTGCGTCTCGCCAAACAGGGCGTTAATGGTTTCGTGAATGCCGATATAACCCAGCGAGATCGAGGCACGACCGTTTTTAAAGATGGAGGAGATCTCATCGTCGGCCTTCAGCCGCACGCCGCAGGCCCCTTCCATGTAGAGAATAGGGGCCACGCGGGCTTTCACCCCTTCGAGGCGGGCGATGCGGGTCATCAGCGCCTTGCGGGCCAGCGCCAGGCGTTCGTCGAGCAGCGTCCAGAACGCCGCCTCGTTACCTTTTGCTTCCAGCGCGATGCGCGGCAGGTTCAGGCTAATGACGCCAAGGTTATTACGCCCGTCATGGATCTGTTCCCCGTTCTCATCTTCATACACGCCGAGGAAGCTGCGGCAGCCCATCGGGGTTTTAAAGGAGCCGGTCACCTTCACCACCTGATCGTAGTTAAGGATATCCGGGTACATGCGCTTGCTTGCACACTCCAGCGCCAGCTGCTTGATATCGTAGTTGGCATCCCCAGGCTTATGGTTCAGCCCGTCGCGGATGGCGAACACCAGCTTCGGGAACACCGCCGTTTTGCGGTTTTTACCGAGGCCAGCAATGCGGTTGCGCAGAATCGACTGCTGGATCAGGCGTGACTCCCAGCTGGTGCCCAGCCCGAAGCCAAAGGTGACGAACGGCGTCTGGCCGTTGGCGGTGTGCAGGGTATTGACCTCGTACTCCAGCGACTGGAAGGCGTCGTAGCACTCTTTCTCGGTGCGCGAGCGGGCGTAGCCGTCGGCATCCGGGATCTGCCACTCCGCCGCCGTTTTGCGGTGCTTGTCGAAGCTGGCCGTCACGAACGGAGCCAGTACCTCATCGATACGGTTGATGGTGGTGCCGCCGTAGATGTGGCTCGCCACCTGGGCGATGATCTGTGCGGTAACCGCCGTGGCGGTAGAGATAGACTTCGGCGGTTCGATCTCGGCGTTGCCCATCTTGAAGCCCTGGGTCAGCATCCCCTTCAGGTCGATAAGCATGCAGTTAAACATCGGGAAGAAGGGCGAGTAGTCGAGATCGTGGTAGTGGATATCCCCGCGCTCGTGGGCCAGCACCACGTCGCGCGGCAGCAGGTGCTGACGAGCGTAGTGCTTGGCAACGATGCCCGCCAGCAGGTCGCGCTGGGTCGGGATCACCTTGCTGTCTTTGTTGGCGTTCTCATTGAGCAGGGCGGAGTTGGTCTGCTCTACCAGGCCACGGATCTCCTGATTCAGGCGGCCACGCTTCTCGCGGGAGATATCGCGGTCGTGGCGATACTCAATATAGGCCCGCGCCAGCTGCTTGTAGGGGCCAGCCATCAGCTGGTTTTCTACTGCGGTCTGGATCTCGCTGATGTCTACCTGCGATCGCGCCTGCATCTGCTGTCTGACCACCTCTGCGACGGTAGCGCAATAGTCGGCATCATCAACGCCCGCCGCAGCGGCGGCACGCAGAATCGCTTCCTGAATACGCTCTGATTTGAACTGTACCTTACAGCCATCTCGCTTCATCACATGCGGGGTCATGATCTCTCCATAGTTAAAATGTTTTTCGCGGCGCTGGGGAAATATTAGGCGATTAATACAATATGTAGCGCCGCGACGGCATTTTAAGTGCTACATATAGTGATTTGCATCAAACAAGTTTGCGATTTTATTGACGCAGGACAAGGTAAAACGGGGAGCGTACAGAGGGCGTGCGCTGGGGGAAATGTAAATATTCAGGAAGGAAACTGACTCCGTAGGCCCGGCAAGCGCAGCGCCGCCGGGCGGTACTACGCCGCTGTTAACGACGCACGGCGATCGCTTCGATCTCGATCTTCACGTCTTTTGGCAGGCGGGCGACTTCTACGCAGGAGCGGGCTGGGAAGGCGGCCTGGTGCTCGTTAAAGAACGCTTCGTAGGTGGCGTTAACGGTGGCGAAATCGTTCAGATCTTTCACGAACACCGTGGTTTTAACAATATCGCCTACCTTCAGGCCAGCGGCTTCCACGATGGCCTTAACGTTATCCAGCGACTGGCGCGCCTGGGCCGCGATATCCTCCGGCACGCTGCCGGTTTTTGGATCGACCGGGATCTGGCCGGACGTTAGGATCATATTGCCGAGATCGACCGCCTGAACGTAAGGACCAATGGCTGCTGGTGCATTTTCCGTCGCGATGATTTTTGTCATGATTTCTCCTGAAAGCGAATGGTATTGAGGTTCCGCGCCATTATAGGCAGCGCGGAGACGATGACCAATCTGAATTAACGGGTGTGTGACAGCACCACCGCGTGAGAAAACTCTTTCTCGCAATATTTGCACTTCAGAGCAATGTCGTTGGCGCGTTGCTTCACCGCAAAGCTGGAGAACACCGGCTCGGCATGGCTGATGCAGTTGCTGTTGGGGCAGATCAGCACCGCCTCAATGCGCGACGGCAGGTTAGGTCGCGACTTGCCTACCACCTCGTAGTCGTCGATGCGGTTTACCGTCGCCTGCGGGGCATACAGCGCCAGCTGGTTAACCTGCTCGTCGGTGAGGAAGGTATTTTCGATCTTGATCAGATCCTTGCGGCCCATCTCTCCCGAGGGCAGATTCAGACCGATGGTGATCCGCTGGTCGGTTTCGGTCAGCTTAAACAGAGTCAGCAGCTTAAAGCCCACCTGCGCCGGAATATGATCGATCACCGTGCCGCGCTTAATCGCTTCGACCTGCAGTTTATTGTCGTGTGTCATCTCGTTTCCCCCCTCTGTTAGGCCAAATCGCGGTTAAGCACCAGCGCCAGCAGCGCCTGGCGAGCATAGATACCGTTGCCCGCCTGCTGGAAATACCAGGCGTGCGGCGTCTTATCCACGTCGGTGGCAATCTCATCGACGCGCGGCAGCGGGTGCAGCACCTTCATGTTGCCCCGGGCGCTGTGCAGGTCGCTGGCACGCAGGACAAACTGCGCCTTCACGTTGGCGTACTCGGACGGATCCAGACGCTCTTTCTGCACGCGGGTCATGTAGAGGATATCCACCTCCGGGATCACCTCTTCAATGGTGGCATGCTGGCTCCAGGCAATCCCGCGCTCATCCAGCATATCGAGGATATACTGCGGCATCGCCAGCGCATCGGGGGCGATAAACAGGAAGCGGTTGCCGTTAAACTTCGCCAGCGCCTGGGCCAGCGAGTGAACGGTGCGGCCATACTTGAGGTCGCCCACCATCGCGATGTTGAGGTTCTCCAGTCGTCCCTGGGTCTCCTGAATAGTGAAGAGATCCAGCAGGGTCTGGGTCGGGTGCTGGTTTGCACCGTCGCCCGCGTTCAATACCGGAATGCCGCCGGAGAACTCGGTGGCCAGCCGCGCCGCGCCCTCCTGCGGGTGACGCATCACAATGGCGTCAACGTAGGTGCTGATAACGGAGATGGTGTCCGCCAGGGTCTCGCCTTTTTTACCCAGCGAGGTGTTGCTGCTGTCGGAGAAGCCGACCACGCTTGCACCCAGGCGGTGCATTGCGGTTTCAAATGACAGGCGGGTGCGGGTAGAGGCTTCAAAGAAGCAGCTGGCGATCACCTTATGCTTCAGCAGCTCCGGCTGCGGGTTTGCCTTCAGGCTCGCTGCGGTCTCCAGCACCAGTTCCAGTTCTTCGCGGCTGAGATCGTTTATGGAAATGATATGTTTCTGATAGAGCGGATTAGCCATGGTTATCTCCTGACGTCTGCGCAAAAAAAAGCCCCTCAAAAGAGGGGCTATAGAAATAGGTGAGCATTGGGAAGAAAAACGGCAGGCCAGCGCCCTCTTTCAGGCGCGGTGAGACAGTGTGTCGAACGGACTTGACCATGCTTCCTCCCGGCAAATTGTCCGCGATTATACTCAGCTCATAAGGCGAATCAAGAGATCGATGCGCTATTTATCAAAAGCAAACGGTTATTTTGCATATATATGCATTTTTAAGAGATGGTTAACGCGATTGCGCACCTGGGCGGTACGCTGCACGTCACGCGGGGCGACCCAGACAATGCTGCTGCCTGCCACCACGCCAAGGATCTCCGGCAGAGCGTGATAGTCCAGAATACGGGCTACCGCTCGCCCGTATCCTGCAGCGGTATGAATAAGAATAAACTCGCGATTGTGCTCGACGTTAAGCACCATATCGGAGAGGCAGCGCGCGGCATCCGGTGCCGGGCGCAGCTGCGGGTTGAGGGCATAGATCCGCTGTCCCTTGGCATTGCGGATCTTGATAATCCCCAGCAGCTTCAGCAGGCGTGATACCGTGGACTGGCTGATGGTTTCAAAGCCGTGCCGCTGAAGGTCCCGGCGGATCGCCTCCTGCGACAGGTAGCTCTTCTCGGTAACCAGCTGTCGGCAGGCAGCCAGCTGCTGCTGTTCCCTGGTGGAGCAGTCGCGATAGTCCTTCATGCTCTTTCCTCCCTGTTGTGGTTAAAGCAGCGCACCGAGGCTTAATATCAAACAGATCAATACGGTCAGCATCAGCAGCAGCGGCGCGACCCACTTCAGATAGCGAACGTAGGGCACCCGGGCAATCGCCAGCCCACCCATCACCACCGCCGAGGTGGGGGTAACCAGATTGACAATGCCGGACGCGGCCTGGTAAGTGGTGACCACCAGATCGCGATCGACGCGGGCAAAATCCGCCAGCGGAGCCATGATCGGCATGGTCAGCACCGCCAGCCCCGAGGAGGAGGGCACCAGAAACGAGAGCACCACCTCCAGCCAGTACATCACGTTAATAAACACTATGCTGGAGAGGCCGCTCACCAGCCCCTCGGCGCTGTGCAGGATGGTATGGGTAATCATGCCCTTGTCCATCACCACCACGATACCGCGGGCAATGCCGATGATTAACGCCACGCCCAGCAGATCCCGCGCGCCGTCAATAAAGGTGGAGGTCAGCTCCTCCTCGCTCATGCGGGCCAGCAGCCCGGTAATAATGGCCGCCGCGAGAAAGACGCCGGAGATCTGCCCCATCCACCAGCCCAGCACCGCCACGCCGTAGATCATCACCGCAAAGGCGAGGGCGAAGATAACCAGGATCAGCTTGCGCGTGCCGGTGAAGGCCAGATCCTGCTGGCGCTTGCCGCCCAGGAAGTGGGCGATGTTCTCATCCTGCTTATCCGCCACGATGGACCGGCTGGGATCCTGCCGCACCTGGCGGGCATAGCGCATCACCCATGCGACGCAGATAAGCCAGCCCGCCACCAGCAGGGCCACGCGCAGCCAGATGCCAGTGGTAAATGGAATGCCCGCCGCGTTGGCGGCAATCACCGTGGCGAAGGGGTTAATGGTTGAACCGAGCGTGCCAATGCCCGCTCCGAGCAGCACCGTAGAGGCGGCGACCAGCGGATCGAAGCGCGCCGCCATCATGACCGGCACCAGCAGGGTGTAGAACGGCAGCGACTCTTCTGCCATGCCGTAGATCGTACCGCCTGCGGCAAAGAGTCCCATCAGGATCGGGATCATCCACTCCTCGCGGCCGCTGAGCTTCTGCGTGACGCGTTCGATCCCGGCGTCAATGGCCCCGGTTTTATTGACGATCCCCAGAAAGCCGCCGATGATCAGCACAAACAGTGCGACGTCAATGGCACCTGCCTGACCGGTATCGGGATCGTACAGGCCGCTGATGGGGGCCATAATAACGGAAACGATCCCCTGCGGTTGGGCCGTAACGTGCGCATAGGTGCCCGCGACGGGGACCTCTTTACCCAGCGTCTCGTTCATAACCATCTGATAATGCCCGGCCGGGACAATCCAGCTCAGCGCGGCAACCAGCGCGATCAGAATAAATAGAATGGTGTAAGCAGAGGGAAATTTAAATCTACGCATAGGGTTCTCTCCCTGTTTGGGCGTCACAGGTGCTGCGACGCCCGGGGTGGTTACTCGCCGAGGGTCGCCACCATCACCGCTTTGATGGTGTGCATCCGGTTCTCTGCTTCATCGAACACGATGGAGTGGGCGGATTCGAACACCTCCTCGGTGACCTCCAGCCCCTTCAGGCCCCAGGCCAGCTCAATTTCGCCTCCCACGGTGGTGTGCTCGTTGTGGAAGGCGGGCAGGCAGTGCATAAATTTCACCTGCGGATTGCCGGTGGCCTCTATGACCTGCTGGCTGATCTGATAAGGTTTCATCAGGCTGACGCGCTCGCCCCACGCCTCTTTTGGCTCGCCCATGGAGACCCAGACGTCGGTGTAGAGAAAATCAACGCCGGTGACACCCTCAGCAACGTTCTCGGTCAGGGTGATGTTTGCCCCGGTATCCCTCGCAATCTCCCGGCACTGCGCCACCAGCGCCTCGTCTGGCCAGAACGCTTTTGGCGCCACCAGCCGGATATCCATGCCCATTTTGGCCGCGCCGACCATCAGGCTGTTGCCCATGTTGTTACGCGCATCGCCCAAATAGGCAAAGCGCAGCTCAGAGAGGCGTTTACCCGGTGCGTGTTCCAGCATGGTCATGAGATCGGCCAGGATCTGCGTGGGGTGAAACTCGTTGGTCAGGCCGTTCCACACCGGTACTCCGGCGTACTCTCCCAGCTCTTCAACGATCGCCTGGCCGTAGCCACGATACTCAATGCCATCGTACATGCGACCCAGTACGCGGGCAGTGTCCTTCATCGACTCCTTGTGACCAATCTGCGATCCGCTCGGACCGATGTAGGTCACCTGCGCACCCTGATCAAAGGCGGCCACCTCAAAGGCGCAGCGGGTACGGGTCGAGCTTTTCTCGAAGATCAGCGCAATATTTTTGCCGCCCAGGGTCTGCTTTTCGCAGCCCGCTTTTTTGGCGGCTTTTAGCTCCATCGCCATATCAATCAGGAAGTGGATCTCATCGGGGGTAAAATCCAGCAGCTTGAGGAAATTGCGGTTTTTCAAAGCGATTTTCATGCGTCGTCCTTAATCTGTTTATTGAAGGGGATCGTTGCGGATCAGGGTTCCGCGCTCGCCAGCCAGAATGACCGGGCCATCCGCCAGGGAGCCGATCCCGGCGATGCCGTTGCAGGTCTTGACAAAGCGGCAGCAGGCGGCGATTTTTGGCCCCATCGAACCGGCGTCGAAGGTAAACCCGCTCAGCTGCTGCGGGGTGGCCTCGGTGAGCGGGTGCTGCTCTGGCGTACCCCAGTTGAGATAGACCGCGTCGGCATCGGTGAGGATCAGTAGCGCGTCGGCCTCCAGCTGGCGGGCCAGCAGCGCCGCAGAGAGGTCTTTATCAATCACCGCTTCAATGCCGTGGAAGCCGTCAGCCTGCTCAACCACCGGCACGCCGCCGCCGCCGTTGCAGATCACCAGATGGCCGCGCTGGAGAAGTGCCTCGATAGCATCGCGCTCGACGATGCGCATCGGCTGCGGGGAGGGAACCACGCGGCGGACATAGCTCCCATCGGCTTTAAAGCACCACCCTTTTTCGGCGGCCAGCGCGTCGGCCTGCGGCTGGTCATACACCGGCCCAATGTATTTCGTGGGGTTGGCGAGGGCAGGATCGGCGGGGTCCACCGCCACCTGAGTCAGCAGGACGCTGACTTCGCATTTTGGCAGCCGGTTTTTCAGCGACTGTTGCAGCATGTAGCCAATCATTCCCTGACTCTCGGCCCCCAAAACATCCAGCGGATAGGGCGTAACGCCGGTATAGGCGCTGTTTTGCAGCGCCAGCAGACCCACCTGTGGGCCGTTGCCGTGCACCAGCACCACCCGCCAGCGCTGGGTAAGCTGAGCGATCGTCTCGGCGGCCAGATCGATATTTTTGCGCTGGATCGCGGCCTCCAGCGGCTCGCCGCGTTTCAACAGGGCGTTACCACCAAGGGCGACCACGAGGATCGGTTTCATCTCCGTTTTCATTCTCTGCTCCTTGCCTTAAATGGCGTCGCGTTCCAGCGGGCAGCTCATGCAGCGTGCGCCGCCGCGTCCGCGTCCCAGCTCATCCCCTGGAATAGGGAGAACGGTAATCCCTGCCTTGTCGTACTTCTCGTTGGTCCAGACGTTGCGCTCGTAGCCAACCACCACGCCGGGGCGCAGGGTCAGGACGTTATTGGCATCGTTCCACTGCTCGCGCTCGGCTTCAAAGGCGTCGCCGCCGGTGGTGATCAGCTGGATCTGCGTGACGCCGAGCGCTTTCTCCAGCGCCCGCAGCAGGGTGGTCTCCTGGCGACGGGCAGTGCCGCCATGACCGTCGGGCGTTAGCGTCCAGCACTGCACGTCCGGGCGCACCACTTCCGGGTAGACGGAGAAGGTGTCGATATCGATATGGGTCATCACCGTGTCGAGGTGCATACAGGAGCGGTGTTTCGGCAGCTCGACGGCGATAACGCGTTCGGCCTGGCGGTGGGTAAACAGAGCGGAGGCAAGGAACTCGACGCCCTGGGGCGTGGTGCGTTCAGACATGCCGATTAATACCGTACCCCGGCCAATGACTAATACATCACCCCCTTCCAGGGTAGCGTGGTCATAATTAATGTCTTCGTCGCCGAAATATTTAATAAAGTCGCCATTTATAAACAGAGGATGCCAGCGATAGATGGCCCGCAAATTATTGGTCTCACGCTGGCGGGCCGCTTTTGCCATAGGGTTTATAGAGACACCGTTATATATCCAGCAGGAGGTATCACGGGTAAAGAGGTGGTTAGGCAGCGGCTTCATAATAAAGTCATTTGCCGTATGAATATCAACAACCATATTACTGATCGACGTCGGTATTTCACCGTAGGTCAGTCCGCCGCTTAATCGTCGGGCCAGCTCGCGGTGGGGCATATCTGCCAGCCAGCCGCGTACATCGCTGGCAAAGGCAGGCCCCAGACGATAGTCAGAGACCTGAGTTTGCAGCAGCCACTCTTTGGCATCTGGCGTATCCAGCGTCTGGGTTAAGAGATCGGTGAGTAATAGCACCTCAACGCCCTGCTCACGCAGGGTAGTAGCGAAAATATCGTGCTCTTCACCCGCGCGCTCAACGGATAATACATCATCAAATAACAGGTCCTGACAATTTGAGGGCGTCAGTCTTTTCAGGCTCAGATTAGGACGGTGCAGCATTACGCTGCGTAGTTGACCCACTTCCGATCCGACGTAGTGTTTTTCCATAACTATTCCTTACGTTTTCCGGCAATAAGAGAGAGACGCTATAAAATGCGTTATTTTATAGCGTGCGAGCTTCGCTGGATTTCGTGGCTATAATAGAGGCCTGGTACATTAATTATGTGATACCGCTCACGGGTGAACGGTAATGGAATAACCCCAGTTGGTTTATTTGAGATGGTTCAGAGAAACCATTTTTTATTGAAATAACGCAATGCATTGCTACGCATTAATACAGGGTAATATTTGTTATTGTTAAAGATGTGTGCGGGGTGTGTTTATTTGAAAATCTATATCCGATTGAAAATAAAGAAAATATTTTTGAGTGGTGCATGGATATTCATTTTTGGGTGTTTTTTATTTCTCTGTGCCAGACATTATAAAATAAATATGCTGCCGCCTTTAGCGATAAGCTGTGACGTAGTGTGTGATCGTGCTGAGGTTTTTTTTATTAGTACTCGGTTTTCAGTAGCATAATTCTCAGCGGTATTAATATAAAGCGGCACTTATGCAAAGAGAGTGCATAAACGTGTTCTGTCTTTTAACAAAAAGTTAACTTATTTGCCAATAACTATGCGCTATCGCAAGGGTTCGCTAAAAAGGGGTGGTAGGGCAAGCAAAATTCTCGTATAAAAGTTAAAAATGAAACAACGTTTTATATCGAGAGGTTACGCATGATCACAGGCAACATTCACAACCTTCAGTCCTGGCTGCCGCAGGAGCTGGCCGAGGCCATTGAGTACGTCAAACAGCACGTTAACGACGCGACGCCAACGGGCAAGCACGATATCGACGGCTCGCGCCTCTTCTTCCTGCTCTCGGAAGACATGACCGAGCCGTTTGCCAAACGCCGTGCGGAGTATCACGCCCGCTATCTGGATATTCAGATCGTACTGAAAGGCCAGGAGGGGATGACCTACAGCACCCTGCCAGCGGGTACGCCGGACACCGACTGGCTGGCAGATAAGGACATCGCGTTTTTGCCGGAAGGCGAGCAGGAGAAGACGGTGGTGCTGAGCGAAGGGGATTTCGTGGTCTTCTATCCAGGCGAAGTGCATAAGCCGCTGTGTGCGGTGGGCAACCCAGCCCAGGTGCGTAAAGTGGTGGTGAAAGTATTAGTGGCGTAGTCGGGCAATGCAAAAGCCGGGCGGCGCTGGCGCTTGCCCGGCCTACGTGAGCAACGGTTTACCTGGAGAGGGTGGCAACCATGACCGCCTTGATGGTGTGCATGCGGTTTTCCGCCTGGTCGAACACGATGCTGTTCGGCGACTCAAACACCTCGTCGGTCACCTCCATGCCACCGTGAAGGCCATACGTCTCCGCCATCTGTTTGCCAAGGGCGGTCTGGTCGTCGTGGAAGGCGGGCAGGCAGTGCAGGAACTTCACCTGCGGGTTGCCGGTCAGGGCCAGCATCTGGCTGTTCACCTGATAGTCGCGCAGCAGCGCGATACGCTCGGCCCACTTCTCTTTGGCTTCGCCCATCGAAACCCACACGTCGGTATAGATAAAGTCCGCGCCGTTGACCCCCTCGGCAATGTTCTCTGTCAGGGTGATGCTGCCGCCGTTCTGCTGCGCCAGGGCGCTGCACTCGGCCACCAGGCTCGCTTCCGGCCAGCAATCCTGAGGGGCCACCAGACGCAGATCCAGCCCCACCAGCGCGGCGGCCTCCAGCATAGAGTTACCCATGTTGTTGCGCGCGTCGCCCGCGTAAACCAGCGTCATCTCGTTAAAGGCTTTGCCCGGCAGGTGCTCCTGCATGGTCAGCAGGTCCGCCAGCAGCTGGGTCGGGTGAAACTCGTTGGTCAGGCCGTTCCATACCGGAACGCCGGCGAATTCGGCCAGAGCCTCGACGATCTCCTGGCCGTGGCCGCGATACTGAATGCCGTCATACATGCGGCCCAGCACGCGGGCGGTATCCTTAATTGACTCTTTATGCCCGATCTGGCTCCCGCTTGGCCCTAAATAAGTGACGCGAGCACCCTGGTCATAGGCGGCAACTTCGAAAGAGCATCGGGTACGGGTAGAGTCTTTTTCGAAGATGAGCGCGATGTTTTTACCCGCCAGCTGCGGTACTTCATTGCCTTGTTTTTTATCTTTTTTGAGCTGGGCGGCGAGCTGGAGCAGGGCAGTAATTTCGGCAGGGGTAAAGTCGAGCAGTTTTAAAAAATGTTTCTGGTAGAACGCAGACATGTTTCCCTCACATGGCTCAAGCCAATTATTGAATTAAAATTCACTTTATATGTCTAAATATTCATTTGCAACCCTGTTCAACAAATCTTTTCCGTCAGGAGTGGAGGCATTGGCAACGGTATGTGAAAATAAGAGTATCTGCCGCACATTATGAGGAACAACCTATGGCAAACCAGGAACATCTGGAAGAGCAGCGTGAAGAGACCCGTCTGATTATTGAAGAGCTGCTGGAGGACGGTAGCGATCCTGATGCGCTCTACACTATCGAGCATCATCTCTCTGCCGATGATTTTGAAACGCTGGAGAAAGTGGCGGTAGAGGCGTTCAAAATGGGTTATGAAGTGACCGAGCCGGAGGAGCTGGAAGTAGAAGAGGGTGACACCGTGATCTGCTGCGACATTCTGAGCGAGTGCGCGCTGAATGCCGATCTGATCGACGCTCAGGTTGAGCAGCTGATGACCCTGGCAGAGAAGTTTGACGTTGAGTACGACGGCTGGGGCACCTACTACGAGGATCCTAACGGCGAAGAGGGTGATGACGAAGACGGTGAAGATTACGTCGACGAAGATGATGACGGCACCCGCCACTAAGTCATTCGGTAACACGCTTTGATTGTGCGTGCGGTAGCGCCCGCTGCCGCACTGCAAGGAACGCCATGGACTACGCCCAGATACTCGCCCCGATACACACCTTCCTGCACTGCCCAACGCCTCAGGCGTGGATCGACAAAGCCCGCGATCCGGCCAACCTGCCTCTGCTGCTGACCGACCATATGGTGTGCGAGCTCAAGGCCGCGCAGACCGCGATGCTGCTGGTCCGCAAGTACGTGGCGGATAAGACCGGTGGCGAGACGCTGCTTGAGTGGCTCAAACCTTATGAGGCCTTCACCTTCCGTGAAGGGCCAGAGCCAGATTTTGTCGCCCTGCACCGGCAGATTGGTAAAGGTGTGATGCCGCAGACCAACGATCCCTGGGGCCGCCTGCTGATCGACAGCATGGTGCTGCTGATTAAAGAGGAGCTGCACCACTTCTGGCAGGTGCGCGAGGCGATGACGGTGCGGAACATTCCCTACATCAAGATCACCGCCAGCCGCTACGCCAAAGGGATGCTGAAGGAGGTACGGACCCACGAGCCGCTCACGCTGATTGATAAGCTGATCTGCGGGGCGTATATCGAGGCCCGCTCCTGCGAGCGCTTTGCCGCCCTGGCACCCTATCTCGAAGAGGATTTGCAGAAGTTCTATCTATCGCTGCTGCGATCCGAGGCGCGGCACTACGAGGACTACCTGACGCTGGCCCAGCAGATCTCAGCTCAGGATATCACTCCCCGGGTACGCTTTTTTGGCGAGGTGGAGGCGGCGCTGATTGCCACCCCCGACAGCGAGTTTCGTTTTCACAGCGGTGTGCCGGTCTGATTTCAGGCCAGCGCTTTTAACATCCGCACTTCACAGTCGACGTGCCCGGTACAGCCCAGCGGCCCGTCGATGTGTTCAAAGCCCAGATGCTCGTAGAGGCCAATTGCCTCTTTCAGAAACGCGGTGGTCTCCAGATAGCAGCGGGTAAACCCTTGCGTACGGGCGTGATCCAGCGCGGCAAGCGCCAGCTTTTTCGCCATTCCTTTGCCGCGTACCGCGGGCAGGAAGTACATCTTCTGTAGTTCACAGATATCGGGTTCGCTGCACTGAAGTGGCGCGACCCCGCCGCCGCCCACCACCTGACCATCCTGCTCAATCACCCAGTAGGCGTGGCCCGGCTGGCTGTAGAGCGCGTACAGCTCATCAAGATTGGGATCGGCAACGGTGTAGCCCTTGTCGGCGGTCAGGCCATACTCCGCTGATACCTGGCGAATAACGGCGGCGATAGCCGCATTGTCTTCAGGCGTGATGCGGCGCATGTGCAGTTGAGTGGCGGTTGCAACATTCATGGTGAGGCTCTTCGTTGATAAGTGCCCCTTACCGGAGAGGTAAGGGGCGAACGCGATTACAGCGCGCTGATGACGTCCTGCTGTTCGGCGAGTTTAACTTTCGCTTCGGCCAGGGCAGTCAGACGCTCACGCTCTTTGGCAACGACCGCTTCCGGCGCGCGCGCCACAAAGCCTTCGTTCCCCAGTTTGCTCTCGATACGACCAATTTCAACGTCCACTTTGGCGATCTCTTTTGCCAGACGCTCCAGCTCGGCATCCTTGTCGATCAGGCCAGCCATCGGGATCAGCAGCTCTGCGCCGTCGATGATCTTGGTCACGGAGACCGGGCCTTTATCATCGGCAAGCAGCAGGGTGATGCTCTCCAGACGCGCCAGGGTCTGCAGGAAGCTGCGGTTGTCGTTCACACGACGTACCGCATCGTTGCTGCAGCCGCGCAGCAGCAGTTCCAGCGGCTTCGCCGGGGAGAGGTTCATCTCGGCGCGGATGTTACGCACCGCGACAATCGCCTGCTTCAGCCACTCGGTATCCGCTACCGCCGCTTCATCAACCTGGGCGGCATCGAAGGCCGGGAAGGGTTGCAGCATAATGGTGTCGGCGTTGTTACCGGTAAGCACCTTCACGCGCTGCCAGATGGTTTCGGTAATAAACGGAATGATCGGGTGCGCCAGACGCAGCAGACCTTCCAGCACCGTGACCAGGGTGTTGCGCGTGCCGCGCAGCTCGGCTTCAGAGCCACCGTTCATCACCGGCTTAGTCAGCTCCAGATACCAGTCACAGAACTGGTTCCAGGTGAACTCATACAGGATGCCCGCCGCAATATCGAAGCGGAAGCTGTCCAGCGCTTCACGGAAGGCTTTCACCGTCTGGTTGAACTCGGCACGGATCCAGCGATCCGCCAGGGAGAGGGTCATCTCGCCGCCGTTGAAGCCGCAATCCTGCTCTTCGGTGTTCATCAGCACAAAGCGGCTGGCGTTCCACAGCTTGTTACAGAAGTTGCGGTAGCCTTCCAGGCGCTTCATGTCCCAGTTGATGTCGCGGCCGGTAGAGGCCAGCGCCGCCAGGGTAAAGCGCAGGGCGTCGGTGCCGTGCGGCTCGATGCCGTTCGGGAACTGCTTCTCGGTGCGCTTGGCAATTTTCTCTGCCAGCTGCGGCTGCATCATGTTGCCGGTGCGTTTCTCCAGCAGATCTGCCAGGGAGATACCGTCCACCATATCCAGCGGGTCGATCACGTTGCCCTTAGACTTGGACATCTTCTGGCCTTCGTCATCGCGGATCAGACCGGTCATGTAGATGGTCTTGAACGGGATCTGCGGCTTGCCGTCTTCATCTTTGATGAAGTGCATGGTCATCATGATCATGCGAGCGATCCAGAAGAAGATGATGTCGAAGCCAGAGACCATCACTGAGGTCGGGTGGAACTGACGCAGGGCGTCGGTGTTCTCCGGCCAGCCGAGGGTAGAGAAGGTCCACAGCGCAGAGGAGAACCAGGTGTCCAGCACGTCTTCGTCCTGGCGCAGGGCAACGTCGGCGCTCAGGTTATTCTCCTGGCGCACTTCCTCTTCCGTACGGCCCACAAAGACATTGCCTTCGTTGTCGTACCAGGCCGGGATACGGTGGCCCCACCACAGCTGACGGGAGATACACCAGTCCTGAATATCACGCATCCAGGAGAAGTACATGTTCTCGTACTGCTTCGGTACGAACTGGATGTCACCGTTCTCAACCGCTTCCACAGCCGGTTTTGCCAGCACGTCGGCACGGACGTACCACTGGTCGGTCAGCATCGGCTCGATCACCACGCCGCCGCGGTCACCGTACGGTACGGTCAGGTCGTGGGGTTTAACCTCTTCCAGCAGGCCAAGGGCGTCAACGGCGGCCACTACCGCTTTACGGGCGGCAAAGCGCTCCAGCTTCTGGAACGCTGCCGGGATCTCGCTGGAGTAGACGTCGGTTTCGTTGCCTTTGGTGTCGTACACCTCTGCGCTTTCACGGATATCGCCGTCAAAGGTCAGGATGTTGATCATCGGCAGGGCGTGACGACGGCCTACTTCGTAGTCGTTAAAGTCGTGCGCCGGGGTGATCTTCACGCAGCCGGTGCCTTTCTCCATGTCGGCGTGCTCGTCGCCGACAATCGGAATGCGACGGTTAACCAGCGGCAGTACGACGAATTTACCGATCAGATCTTTGTAGCGCGGATCTTCCGGGTTCACCGCAACGCCGGTATCCCCCAGCAGGGTCTCCGGACGGGTGGTGGCGACCACCAGGTAATCTTTACCGTCAGCGGTTTTCGCGCCGTCGGCCAGCGGGTAGCGGATGTGCCACATAGAACCTTTCGATTCGCGGTTCTCGACTTCCAGGTCAGAGATCGCGGTGCGCAGCTTCGGATCCCAGTTCACCAGGCGCTTGCCACGGTAGATCAGATCTTCTTTATAGAGGCGAACGAACACCTCTTTCACGGCGTTGGAGAGGCCCTCGTCCATGGTGAAGCGCTCGCGCTCCCAGTCCACGGAGTTGCCGAGACGGCGCATCTGACGGGTGATGGTGCCGCCGGACTCTGCCTTCCACTGCCAGATTTTGTCGATGAAGGCGTCGCGACCGTAGTCGTGGCGGGTTTTCCCCTCTTCAGCGGCAATCTTACGCTCAACCACCATCTGGGTCGCAATGCCCGCATGGTCGGTCCCGGCCTGCCACAGGGTGTTTTTGCCCTGCATGCGCTGGTAGCGGATCATGGTATCCATGATGGTCTGCTGGAAGGCGTGGCCCATATGCAAACTGCCGGTCACGTTCGGCGGCGGGATCATGATGCAGAAGCTCTCCTGGCTCTCATCGCCATTCGGTTTGAAGTAGCCCTGCTGCTCCCAGTGCTCGTAAAGCGGCTGTTCGATATCTTGGGGGTTATATGTCTTTTCCATTATTTCCAGGTTGCCGTGTTCAGGTTGAAACCAGCCAGGCGATAGGCCTTATAGCGCTC
Organism: Pseudescherichia sp. L3; assembly: GCF_024656065.1. Lineage (NCBI taxonomy): Bacteria > Pseudomonadati > Pseudomonadota > Gammaproteobacteria > Enterobacterales > Enterobacteriaceae > Pseudescherichia > Pseudescherichia sp. L3. The sequence goes on along the minus strand of NZ_JANKYC010000002.1, from coordinate 558,861 downwards.
GCGAGCCAGTTGTTTCAGAGTTTCTTCGTGAGGAACGAAGTCTACCACTTCTGTGAAAGCGGTGGCAAAATCTGCAAAGTTCACCCGCAGGCTAATCAGCAGATCGCGCGGGCTGCTGTTGCGCTTTTGCGGCCAGGCGATCTCCACCGGCGCACCGCCGCGCGGACCTTCGCCCGCCAGATTATGCGGCACAAAGCGCTCGGCCGGACGCGCCCACAGGGCTTCGTCGAGGCGCACCGCCTGCCGCTCATCTTCGCAGGCGATCAGTACGCGTTTCCCTGCGCGCCAACGTTCTGCGGCAATCTCACACACCAGTTGTTCAACGGCGCTTAAGCCATCCTGCTGCGTGTCATTGTCCAGAAGGTAGAACGTTGCATTCTTCATATATGGGGCTTCTTGTGGTCACTTTAAATGCGAAGCCGGGTGGCGCTACGCTTACCCGGCCTACGATTTACTGCCGTATAACGCTTACTCTTCGCCGTTAAAACCGGCGCGGTTCAGCAGGAACTGCGACAGCAGGGCGACGGGGCGGCCGGTTGCGCCTTTGGCTTTGCCGGAGCGCCATGCGGTACCGGCGATGTCGAGGTGCGCCCAGTTGTATTTCCGGGTAAAGCGCGACAGGAAGCAGCCCGCGGTGATCGCCCCGCCAGGACGCCCGCCGATGTTTGCCATGTCGGCAAAGTTCGACTCCAGCTGCTCGTAGTACTCGTCGCTTAGCGGCAGACGCCACGCGCGATCCCCCGCCTGCTCGGACGCGCCGATCAGCTCGTGGGCCAGCGGGTTGTGGTTCGACATCAGGCCGGTGATGTGGTGGCCGAGGGCAATGACGCACGCCCCGGTCAGGGTCGCGATGTCGATCACCAGCTCGGGATCGAAGCGCTCCACGTAGGTTAAGACGTCGCACAGCACCAGACGCCCTTCGGCATCGGTGTTCAGCACTTCCACGGTCTGGCCGGACATGGTGGTCAGGACGTCGCCCGGACGGAAGGCGCGGCCACCGGGCATGTTTTCACAGCCTGCCAGCACGCCCACCACGTTCAGCGGCAGCTTCAGCTCGGCGACCATGCGCATCACGCCGTACACCGCCGCCGCGCCGCACATGTCATACTTCATCTCATCCATGCCTTCGGCAGGCTTGATGGAGATGCCGCCGGAGTCAAAGGTCAGCCCTTTACCCACCAGCACAATCGGACGCGCTTCGGCATCGCTGCTGCCCTTGTACTCGATGACCGACATCAGGGATTCGTTCTGCGAGCCCTGGCCTACGGCCAGATAGGAGTGCATCCCCAGCTCGCGCATCTGCTGCTCGCCGATCACCCGGGTGGTGACGTTCTCGCTGTTGGAGTCCGCCAGCTGACGCGCCTGCGAGGCGAGGTAGCCTGCGTTACAGATATTCGGCGGCATGTTGCTGAGATCTTTTGCCGCTTTAATGCCGCAGGCGATCGCCAGGCCGTGCTGAATAGCACGCTCGCCGCTGGTCAGCTCGCGACGGGTCGGCACGTTGAAGACCATTTTACGCAGCGGACGACGCGGCTCGGATTTGTTGGTTTTCAGCTGATCGAAGCTGTAGAGGGTCTCTTTTGCTGTCTCAACGGCCTGACGCACTTTCCAGTAGGTGTTGCGCCCTTTAACGTGCAGTTCGGTCAGGAAGCAGACCGCCTCCATCGAGCCGGTATCATTCAGCGTATTTATCGTTTTCTGAATAACCTGCTTGTACTGGCGCTCGTCCAGCTCACGCTCTTTGCCGCAGCCAATCAGTAAAATGCGCTCTGAGAGGACGTTAGGAACGTGGTGCAGCAACAACGTCTGTCCCGGCTTGCCTTCTAGCTCTCCACGGCGCAGCAGCGCGCTGATGTAGCCGTCGCTGATCTTATCGAGCTGCTCGGCGATAGGGGAGAGCCGGCGCGGTTCAAACACGCCAACCACGATGCAGGCACTCCGCTGTTTCTCCGGGCTACCGCTTTTTACACTGAACTCCATGCACTACGCTCCTGAATCTTAAAGACAACAGCCGGGGCTACGGATAGAATTGCAAGCTTTCGTAACTCATGTCCGCTGTTGCGGTGACTTCGTGTTAATCTTAGTTCGACACGTCAGAACATATCCTGAAACGTGCATCCGCTAAGTTTCTTACATCTTAGCGATGCTTTCGACGACTCAAGAGAATAAATGACGTTTAAGCCATGAAACAAGCGATTTTCCTGCAAAAAGACGGGTTTTTACGGGCGTATTTATAGTGATAATCATAAGATATCTGGTTCGGGAGACGCTAAAAAGTCAACTTGCGATCCTATTCATCCTGCTGCTGATTTTCTTCTGTCAGAAGCTGGTGCGGATCCTCGGCGCAGCCGTTGACGGTGATATCCCGACAAATCTGGTGCTCTCCTTATTGGGGCTGGGCGTACCTGAAATGGCGCAGCTGATCCTGCCGCTTAGCCTGTTCCTCGGGCTGCTGATGACCTTTGGCAAGCTCTACACCGACAGTGAGATCACGGTGATGCACGCCTGCGGCCTGAGCAAGGCCGTGCTGGTGAAGGCCGCGATGGTGCTGGTGATCTTTACCGGCATTCTGGCCGCCGTTAACGTCATGTGGGCCGGGCCGTGGTCCTCGCGCCATCAGGATGAGGTGCTGGCGGAAGCCAAAGCCAACCCTGGCATGGCGGCGCTGGCGCAGGGGCAGTTCCAGCAGGCCACCGACGGTAACTCGGTGCTGTTTATCGAGAGCGTCAGCGGCAGCAACTTCCACGACGTCTTCCTCGCGCAGCTGCGACCTAAAGGCAACGCGCGTCCATCGGTCGTGGTAGCTGACTCCGGCCAGCTCTCGCAGCGCAAAGACGGTTCGCAGGTGGTCACCCTGACCAAGGGGACGCGCTTTGAAGGCACCGCTCTGCTGCGCGACTTCCGCATTACCGACTTCCAGGGCTACCAGGCGATTGTTGGCCATCAGGCGGTAGCGCTGGATCCGGACGATACCGAGCAGATGGACATGCGCACCCTGATGCACACCGACACGTCGCGGGCGAGCGCAGAGCTGCACTGGCGCTTAACCCTCATCTTCGCCGTGTTTGTCATGGCGCTGATGGTGGTGCCGCTCAGCGTGGTGAACCCGCGCCAGGGCCGCGTGCTGTCGATGCTGCCCGCGATGCTGCTCTACCTGGTCTTCTTCCTGGTGCAGACCTCGCTGAAGTCCAGCGGCGGCAAGGGCAAGCTCGATCCGATGATCTGGATGTGGGCAGTGAACCTGCTCTATCTGGCGCTGGCGGTTGCGCTGAACCTGTGGGACACGGTGCCGATGCGCCGCATACGCGCCCGTTTCGTGCGTAAAGGAGCGTTATAATGCAGGCTTTTGGCGTACTCGATCGCTATATCGGTAAAACTATCTTCACCACCATCATGATGACGCTGTTCATGCTGGTGTCGCTCTCCGGCATCATCAAGTTTGTCGATCAGCTCAAACGAGCCGGGCAGGGGAGCTACGATGCACTGGGCGCGGGGATGTATACCGTGCTCAGCATTCCAAAAGATATTCAGGTCTTCTTCCCGATGGCGGCCCTGCTGGGCGCGCTGCTGGGCCTGGGGATGCTGGCCCAGCGCAGCGAGCTGGTGGTCATGCAGGCCTCCGGCTTTACCCGTTTTCAGGTGGCGCTGTCGGTAATGAAGACGGCGATCCCGCTGGTGCTGCTAACCATGGCCATCGGTGAGTGGGTCGCTCCGCAGGGCGAGCAGATGGCGCGGACCTATCGTACTCAGGCCATCTATGGCGGCGCAATGCTCTCTACCCAGCAGGGACTGTGGGCCAAAGACGGCAATAATTTTGTCTATATCGAGCGGGTCACCGGCAACAACGAGCTGAACGGCGTGAGCATCTACAGCTTCAACGACCAGCGTCGCCTGCAGTCGGTGCGCTATGCTGCCTATGCGATCTTTGATGATAAAGAGAAGTTCTGGCGTATGTCGCAGGTGGACGAGTCTAATCTGCAGGATCCGAAGCAGATCACCGGCTCTCAGACCGTCACCGGTACCTGGAAAACCACGCTCACGCCGGACAAGCTTGGCGTGGTGGCTCTGGAGCCGGATGCGCTCTCCATCAGCGGCCTGCGTGATTACGTTACCTACCTGAAGTCAACCGGGCAGGACTCTGGCCGCTATCAGCTCAACATGTGGAGTAAGATCTTCCAGCCGCTGTCGGTGGCGGTGATGATGCTGATGGCCCTGTCGTTCATTTTTGGTCCGCTGCGCAGCGTGCCGATGGGCGTTCGCGTGGTCACCGGGATCAGCTTCGGCTTCGTCTTCTACGTGCTGGACCAGATCTTCGGCCCGCTGACGCTGGTATACGGCATTCCGCCCTTTATCGGCGCGCTGCTGCCGAGCGCCTTGTTCCTCGCTATCAGCGTATTGCTCATGATGCGCCGGGCGTAATCCCGCCCTCCCCGCTCTTTTTTAGGGCGGGGAAAATCCCGCTTTAATACTTTGCGCTTCGTCACACCGTCTATGCTTTCCTTACGATGAATTAACCGCTCGGGAAGCTATGTCTAAATTTTTCTTCAACGACCGCAAGCAGCTGGTCAATGATGCCATCGAAGGCTTAATTATCTCCGCACCGCACGCTAACCTGGTGCGTCTCGATATCGATCCCGCTATCCGCATCGTTGCGCGCGGCGACTGGGACAAGGGCCGCGTGGCGGTCATCTCCGGCGGTGGCTCCGGCCACGAGCCCGCTCACGCCGGCTTCGTCGGTAAAGGGATGCTCACCGCCGCCGTCTGCGGAGACGTGTTCGCCTCCCCCAGCGTCGACGCCGTGCTTAACGCCATCGTCGCCGTCACCGGCGATCGTGGCTGCCTGCTGATCGTCAAAAACTACACCGGGGACCGCCTCAACTTCGGCCTCGCGGCGGAGAAAGCCAAACGCCACGGCCTGAAGGTGGAGATGGTGATTGTCGCGGACGATATCGCCCTGCCCGATAACAAGCAGCCGCGCGGCATCGCCGGCACGGCGCTGGTGCATAAGATTGCGGGCTACGCCGCCGAGCAGGGTAAATCCCTCGGCGAGGTGCGGGCGATAGCCCAGCAGGCCAGCGACAGCGTCTGGAGCCTCGGGCTGGCGATGGAGACCTGCAACCTGCCGGGCAGCGGCGAAGAGGAGGAGAACCGTATCCAGCGCGGCAAGGTCGAGCTGGGCCTCGGCATCCACGGCGAGCCGGGGGCCAGCATCGTCGACACCCACAACAGTAAAACCCTCATCGACACCCTCGTCGAGCCGCTGAAGGCAAAAGCGGGTAACGACCGTGTGGCGGTGCTGATCAACAACCTTGGCGGCGTCTCGGCCCTGGAGATGGCCCTGCTCACCAAAGAGCTGGCGCACTCGGCGCTCAAGGATCAGATTGCTTACCTCATCGGCCCCGCGCCGCTGGTCAGCTCCCTGGATATGAAAGGCTTCTCGCTCTCGCTGCTGCGCCTCAACGATGAGTTCGAGCGCGCCCTCAACGCCGACGTTGAGACCGTCGGCTGGCAAAAAGCGGTGGCCTTTGCCCCGGTGCGCACGGTTAAGCACAATGCGATTAACACCGGCATTGAGACCCAGCCCTCTGACAACCCTGGCGTTCGCGCCATCGTTAACGCCGCCACCGAGACGCTGATTAGCCTGGAGAACCGGCTCAACGCGCTGGATGCTAAAGTAGGCGACGGCGATACCGGCTCGACCTTTGCCGAGGGCGCGCGGGATATCGCCCAGCAGCTTGAGCAAGGCAAGCTGCCGCTGGATAACAGCGCTCAGCTCTTCCAGCTCATTGGTGAGCGGCTGGCGACGGTGATGGGGGGCTCCAGCGGGGTGCTGATGTCGATATTCTTCACCGCTGCCGGGCAGGCGATTCACGACGGGGAGAGCATCGCCGATGCGCTGTTAAAAGGCCTCAAGCAGATGAAGCACTACGGTGGAGCGGATCTGGGTGACCGGACGCTGATCGATGCCCTACAGCCTGCGCTGGAGGCGTTGCAGAGCCAGGATCTCAGCGCTGCGGTCGCGGCGGCGAAAGAGGGGGCAGAGAGCACCGCGAAGATGCAGAAAGCGGGCGCGGGGCGCTCGTCATACGTGAACAGCGACAGCCTGACCGGCGTTACCGATCCGGGTGCGGTAGCGGTAGCCGAGGTCTTTGCTGCTCTAGTGAAGGCGTAACCTTTACTGCCCGGCGACCTGCGCCGCCGGGCGTTTACAACTTAAAAATCTGCCTTCAACACTACGCGATAACGGGCCTTGCCGTCACGAACGTGCTGCAGGGCCTCATTGATCTGCGACATTGGGAACAGCTCGGTCTGTGGCGCAACCTTGCTACGACCGGCGAAGCGCAGCAGCTTGCGCAGTTCGTACGGTGTGCCGGTTGCTGACCCGGAGATGCTGCGGTCGCCACCGATCAGGGTGAAGGCCGGAACCGGAAGCGGCTTCAGCACCGCGCCAACGGTGTGGAAGTTTCCGCCGTGAGCCAGTGCCTCGAAGTAGGGCTGCCAGTTCAGGTCGACGTTAACGGTGTTGATAATCAGATCGAACTGACCCGCCAGGGCTTTCAACGCCTCTGGATCGCGGCTGTTCACCACCTTATCTGCCCCGAACCCCAGCACTTCCTGCTCTTTCGCCGGGTTAGAGCTGAACGCCGTCACTTCGCAGCCCATGGCGTGCAGCAGTTTAATGGCGATATGGCCCAGACCGCCGATACCGATCACCCCGACGCGGCTGGTGGCGGTGATGTTGTGCATCAGCAGCGGTTTAAACACCGTAATGCCGCCGCAGAGCATTGGCCCGGCGGATTCAATATCGATGCTGTCCGGAAGCGGGATCACCCACTGCCAGTCGGCACGGATCTTTTCAGCAAAGCCGCCGCGGTTAAGGATGGTTGGCACCGCGCCTTCCAGACAGTTGATCTGGTTGCCGCTGATACAGGCATCGCAGTGGCCACAGCTGCGCGCCGTCCAGCCGATACCCACACGCTGGCCCACCTTCAGACCTTTGTCCTGCGCCGCGCTGCCCAGGGCTGCCACGCGACCAATCACCTCGTGCCCGGCGACCAGCGGATACTGGGACATGCCCCACTCGTTGTCGATCATCGACAGGTCAGAGTGGCAGATGCCGCAGTAGTCGACCTGGACCTCAACGTCCCCGGCCTGCAGTTCCCCGGCGTCGTATTCGTACAGCTCCAGTTCGCTCCCGGCTTCTTTGGCAGCATAGCTTTTAATTTTGCTCATTGTGGTTTCCTTTGGTTCAGCGTTGATTAGGAAGTGTAGAGCATGGGGTAGGGCGGCGCATCGGCGGAAGGTGCGGGATGGTAGTCTATTCAGACAGATGCTTACGCAACAGGGCGTTCAGCCAGACCTCGTCGCGATCGGGACGTTTGTCCTGCGTCGTCCACTGCTCGATGATGCTCACCTGCGGCACGGCGGCTACCACTGCCTCAAGCCCGGCCTCATTCAGATCGGTAAAGTGCCGCCCCTCTTTTTCCCGCTCGCCGACACCGTATTTAAACGACAGATACCAGACCCCGCCCGGCTTCAGGGCCCGGGCGAGACGCTGCATCGACTCGGGCAGCTCAGTCTGGGGAAGATGCAGCAGCGAGGCGCAGCACCAGATCCCGTCGTAGCGCTCTTTGGCCTCCAGCGCGTTAAATGTCATCTGCCTCACCGGCAGGCCGGTATAAGCCGCGGCAAGCTCTACCATCTCCGCCGAGGCGTCGAACGCCTCCACCTGATAGCCCAGCGCGCTGTACGCTTTAGCGTCGCGCCCGGAGCCACAGCCTGCGTCCAGCACCCGTCCACCGGGAACAACCCGGTTCAGGAAGGGCACGTAGAGGGAGGACATATCCACTCCCACCGTCGCGTCGAAAAACGTCTGCGCGTTGCGCAGGTAATAGGTCATCGTCATCTGAACATCACCTCTCCGGCGGCATCCGGCTGCCAGATACGCAACCGGCAGGCGAGGGCGGCATTCCAGGTATCGTTTAAGAACGTGCGGCGCACCGGCTCGCTCTTGCCGGTCTGATTAATGATCGCCTCATGCAGCGGCAGCCTGCTGTTAATAAAATACTCGTTGCGGGCATGGAGACGATACAGCAGATCGAGAGCGGGAACTTGCGCGAACTTGCCATTCTCGCCCCGGTTACAGGACTGGCAGGCCAGGACCAGGTTCCAGACGCCGTTGAGGTTCATCCCCGGCATCTGCCTCTGGGCCACCAGCGGGATAAAGTGATCCACATCAGCCAGCAGCGGATGCCCGGACTCCAGGCTTATCGGCGCGTTGCAGTAGAAGCAGTGCCCCTTCTGATAGCCGTTCAGGCTGTTGCGGCAGCTGGTGAGCGAGATGCGGTAGCTGTTGAGCTGGGTGAAGAGGGTTTCACTCCCGGCATCGTAATGCACGTCCAGCAGCTGCGGAGGCAGATCCATCTCCCAGGCTTTCTCCACCAGCCGCCAGCGGGCGTCGGTTTCATATACCAGGTTGTGGAACTGCTGGGTCTCCGTCAGGCGGTAGAACTCATCCGTCAGGCGAATGCCCTTGTGCTCCCGGCGTTCGTTGATGAAGAACTGCTTCTCCAGCGGCCCGCCGTTGACGTTGTGGAAAGCATCCAGCACCACCGAGAAGCCGTAGCGAACCGTCATTCGATGCAGCTCACCCTCATCTATCTCACCCAAATTGTATTGCAGGCAGGCGGTAATCAGCTTGCCGGGTTTCTTGTCATTAAGGATCTGCCGGGGGGCATGTTTCAGGTGCTCGCAGATATGCCTGCTGAAGGGCACGGCCAGGTCATCGAGCTTCACCAGGGAGTCGCTGCGATCGACATCGTACAGGGCATGGGCCAGGGCGAACTTGTAGGTGGCGAAGTTGTTGCCGAAGAGGATCACGCCGCGCCAGTAGTTCTCCAGCGTGGGATCGACCTGATAGAAGCGCATGCCTGCATCCTGATGTCTGTTGATGGGGTAACCCCAGCCAATAACAGAATCAAATAACAAACAGGGAGTAATGTAAACCTCGGATTGTGTTGCAGGTTTTTGCGAGCAAGGCCGAGAGGGGGATGTGGGCATGAACAACGGTGGTTTTTTATGCGGTTAGCGAGGAGGGTGGGAGGAGGTGCTTGCATGGCGATCCGCAACGGGTATAATGCATCCGCTATCTGTACATCCCCTTCAGTGCCGGAGTGGCGAAATCGGTAGACGCAGTTGATTCAAAATCAACCGTAGAAATACGTGCCGGTTCGAGTCCGGCCTTCGGCACCAAAAACGATTATGATAATCGGAAAATCTACAACAATCAGTACGTTGTACAATGAAGCGGGATGTTGACGGCAACTACAAAATGGCCGCATCTCCGGCTTTTTTTGTTTATAAAGCCTCGGGCCGGATCTTTTCACTCACTCTCTGTTTTGTCAATCTCTCTCCACGCAGCTCCACCGGGCTACGGCTGACGCCGCCGGAGATGCGGATCGTCAGGTTTTCATCCAGCCCGAACGCGCCCATATCAAAAGCATCGTGGTGCAGCGAACACAGCGCCAGACCGTTGTTTACCACACATGGCCCACCATAGGTTTTCCAGTGGATATGGGCTGCTTCAATACCAACCAGCGCACCATCCAGCCGTAGATCGTAACCGCAGAAAGCACATCGCGAATGGTAAGCCCGGAGAACGATATCTCTGAAGCGTGGATCGCGGTTCTTTGAACGGTCGATAAAATCCAGGCCCAGTTGGTTGGCGAGGATCCTCTGAATACTTTCGGGAAAGCGATCTATCAGGATCTGCTGGGGCAGTTGGTCAATTACTTCAGGGTGAGCTAGCAACTGCTGGTAAGCTGCTTCATCAAAGCCGCCTGTTACCTGGTTATCAATCAGCTCTTTTTTTGTCGGCTGAGTATTCCCTTTACGGGGTTTACAACCTTCCGCGTTGGTGATTTCCCAGAAACCATCAGTTCTGAGCCGCCAGAAGGGCATATTGGGATAGTCAGTACGACGCTTGGGGCCAAACTCTTTCAGCAGACGAGTGAGCGGTTCGTGGATCTCAAGGCCGTAGTTAAACAGGCGCGGGTGACCTGCTTTGTACTGCGACAACACATACAGCAGCAGCAACGGCTTATGCGGCGCGCATACATCACCCTGACGCCACACAGAGACGTTGGAGATGGCTGATTGCAGTGCTTCGAGAGATATCATGGGAATGAACCGGGTAACAGGCTGATGTTATTGCGATCATGCTCGCAAAAGCGGTGAAATTCAATTATTGCTCGTCACGTTCATGAGAGAGAAATCGATGCTTTAAGTCTGTAACTCTGAAAGGTAAACTGGGCCCATCCACAGGAGTTGTAAACCACGCATCGCTTAAAAGCCGATACGCAAAGCCGTGCGTACAAACGCAGGAAGGCATATGACTAGTCGTCCCCAGATGATAATCAACGTGTTACAGGCGAATCCCGGCCAGCAGTTTACTGCACGCCAACTGGCGCAGAAAATCATCGAGCACTACAGCGCAGAACTGGCTGAAAAACGTAAAAATCCACGTTTTGCCAGCGATGAGGCTTTTTTAAGCCAAATTACCGCTGAAGTTGGTGGCAGTCGGACTGTTAAAGCGAAAGCTATGTGTCCGCAGATGATGACGCGTGATAAGCCAAGACCACGATTGTTTTATTGGGGGGAGTCTGTGGTTGAACAGGCGGATGCTAATGTAGCCCCCGAACCAACGGTTGAAACTGTTAGCTTTACCGAGCATTCGTTGTATCCGATCCTGATTGATTATCTCTCTCAGGAAGAAGGGCTATTGTGCCGTCGTATTGACGAAAAGCGCTCAAGCAACAACAAAGGGTTGGGTGGCAACCATTGGCTTTATCCCGATATTGTCGCATTGGAGCCTCTTGATAAAGAGTGGGACGATGTGGTTCAAAACTGTGTTCGCCATAGTGAAGGGCGTTTGACACGGCTGTGGTCTTTTGAGGTGAAAAAACAGCTAAACCGTAGCAATGTGCGTGAATGTTTCTTCCAGGCGGTCAGCAATTCCAGTTGGGCGCATTTCGGCTATCTGGTGGCGACTGAAATTAACGAAGATAAACAACGTAGTGTGGAGCGTGAACTTCAGATGCTCTGTGCGTTGCACGGTATCGGTGTGATCCTCCTGGATCCACATGATTTCTCTAATAGCCAGACGTTGATCCCAGCGCGTGAACGTACCAGCGTGGACTGGCAGTCAGTGAACCGTCTGGTGGAAGAGAATCGGGATTTTAAAGATTTTATTGAGCTGGTGGGGGAGTACCACCAGACCGGAAAAATCCACAAGTCATTGTGGAACAAATAAATCATACATTTTCCCTGTAAGTTTTTTACAGGATGAGCATAAGCATTCAGGAATTATTCATGCAAAACAGTCAGCATCAGAATCTTGTTGGGTTTATCTGGAACATCGCAAACAAACTGCGCGGACCCTACCGCCCGCCGCAGTACCGGCGAGTCATGCTGCCTTTGATTGTATTACGTCGCTTCGATCTTGTTCTAGCGGAAAACAAGCAGAAAGTACTGGATGAGAAAAAGAGGCTGGAAGAGAAAGGTATTAACGGCCCTGCATTGTCCAAGGCGTTATCGCGCATTGCCACTGATGGCCGCAAGCAGGAGCTTTACAATACCAGCGGTTTTACTTTTGAGAAACTGATCGGTGATGCGCCTAATATTGCCGGTAACTTAATTGCCTATATCCAGGGTTTTTCGCCGCGCGCACGTGACATTTTCGACAAGTTCGAGTTTGAAGCCGAGATCGCAAAACTAGATGAAGCAAACCGGTTGTTTCTGGTTATGCAGGAATTCTGTTCATCACAAATAGATTTGTCCCCGAAGCGTATCAGTAATTTGCAGATGGGGTATTTGTTTGAGGAGCTTGTTCGCAAGTTTAACGAGCAGGCGAACGAAGAAGCAGGAGACCATTTCACGCCCCGCGAAGTAATCCGTCTGATGGTGCAGTTGATCTTTACCGGTGAGGATGGTATCTACGAAAAGGGTATCTACCGTAGTATTTACGATCCCACTGCGGGTACGGGCGGGATGCTTTCAGAATCTGAAAAGCATATCTGTGGTGACGGTGTTACCAAAGGGTTAAACCCAGATGCCAATATTGAATTGTTCGGTCAGGAATATAACCCCGAATCTTATGCAATCTGTTGCTCTGATTTGTTAATTAAAGATGAGCCTATCACTAACCTGATTTATGGCGACACATTGGGTGTAAAAGACGCCAAAAATAAAACTAATGGTTTTGTTCCCCATGATGGACATCGGAACAAGAAGTTTCATTATATGTTAGCTAATCCTCCTTTTGGTGTTGAGTGGAAGCCGGAAGAAGCGTTTGTGCGTGAGGAATTCGAAGATCTCGGCTTTTCCGGGCGTTTCGGAGCGGGCCTACCTCGTATCAATGATGGGTCATTGTTATTCCTTCAACACATGATCTCTAAGATGCACAATCCGCCGCAGTATAATGAACTGGGTGAAAATAACGGGGGTGATGGCTCTAAGATAGCCATCGTGTTTAACGGCTCACCTCTATTTACCGGCGATGCAGGCAGTGGTGAAAGCAATATTCGTCGTTGGATCATCGAGCAGGACATGTTAGATGCAGTCGTCGCTTTGCCTGATCAAATGTTTTATAACACTGGTATTTATACCTATGTTTGGATCGTGACGAATAAGAAGCCAGCACACCGTAAAGGCAAAGTTCAGCTCATTGATGGTACCCGACATTTCCGCAAAATGGATAAAAGTTTAGGTAATAAGCGCAACGAGCTTTCTGATGAACATATCAGAGAGTTAGTACGTTTGTATGCTGAACATGAACACGACGCGCTGAGCGATGTCATTGTTGATGGTAAAGTTGAGTCTCGAATTTGTAGCAAATTGTTTGATAACCAGGATTTTGGTTTTCTGAAAATTACCGTCGAGCGGCCGTTGCGTCTTAACTTCCAGGCCAGCGCTGAACGTATTGCTAGATTGGTTGATCAGAAAGCGTTCGCTAGTCTTGCCTCTAGTAAAAAGCGTAAAGATGAAGCACAGTACCTTGCAGAAATAGCTGAAGGTGAAAAAACACAGCTCGCTATTCAGAGCGTCTTACAAAGCATGGATGGAGATAGAGTATATCGTAATCGACCTGAGTTTGAGAAAGCGTTAAACAAGGCATTGAAAGCTGCCGATATTAAAGTTGCTGCGCCGGTTAAAAAGGCAATTATGGTTGCCTTATCCGAGCGTGATCCAGAAGCCGATGTCTGTCTGGATGCTAAAGGGGCTCCTGAACCCGATGCCGATTTACGCGACACCGAAATAGTATCTTTGCCAAAAGACATCGCTTTACCGCTACCTTTAGGCTATGACAACGAAACGGGTCTGAGTAAGTTGCTGGCTTTAGTGAAAACACATTGTGAAGATTACCTTAAAGCTGAAGTTTTACCGCATGTTGCTGACGCATGGGTTGATTATGATAAAACCAAAGTGGGCTATGAGATTCCGTTAACTCGTCATTTCTATGTTTATCAGCCACCTCGCCCATTGGATGAAATTGCTAGCGAAATCAGCGAACTTGAGAAAGATATTGTAGCGATGTTGAAGGAGGTTATTTGATGGCAATGGAACATTACAATAGCTACAAAGAATCTGGCTCACCATGGCTAGGGCAGATTCCTAGCCACTGGTCTGTCAAAAAATTGAAGTTTCTTGCAGTCGTCCAACCAAGTAATGTTGATAAGAAAACTATTGATGGCGAAGAACCTGTTTTACTATGTAATTACACAGATGTTTATAAAAATGAGTATATTGATAGCCGACTAGAATTCATGCCTGCTACAGCTACTTTAATGGAGAGAAGAAAATTTTCTACAGGTGTTGGAGATGTTATTGTCACAAAGGATTCAGAAGATCCTTCAGATATAGCAATTCCTGCATGTGTTTCTGAGAAAATTGATGGTCTCTTATGTGGGTACCATTTAACACATATAAAGCCAATAAGTTTAGATGGACGTTATTTGCTACGTTTATTTCAGTCGAAAGGTTTTAATGCCCAATTTATTGTATCGGCCAATGGAGTAACCCGCTTTGGGCTACCTCAAAGTGTTATATCGAATGCATATACATGTGTTCCACCTGTATCAGAACAGCAAAGAATTGCTGCATTTCTTGATTTCAAAACGACTCAGATAGATAGCTTGATTGCTAAGCAGGAATCTTTGCTTGAGAAACTTGCAGAAAAGAGAATGATTTTAATCAATCAAGCTGTAACGAAAGGAATAAACCCCGCTGTTACGCTAAAAAATTCTAATTGTGAATGGCTGGGAAGTATTCCATCTCACTGGACTTCAAAGAAAATAAAATATTTTGCAACTATTACTAGAGGACGGTTTTCACACCGACCAAGAAATGATCCCAGATTTTACAATGGTGAATATCCATTTATCCAGACTGGTGATGTGGCTAACGCTGATAAATTCATAACCAGCTATGTACAAACATTAAATGATGATGGTTTGAAAGTGAGTCGACTTTTCCCTTCTGGCACTCTTGTTATGACTATTGCTGCAAATATTGGCGATATGGCTATACTCGATTTTGATGCTTGTTTCCCAGATAGTATTGTAGGATTCATACCAAAAGAAGACATTAACTTAAATTATCTTTATTATTTATTTATTGCTATGAAACAACAGCTTCTTTCGACTGCGGTTTTAAATACGCAACTTAATTTAAACATTGAAAGGATTGGGGATCAAATAGGATCTTGCCCTCCGAAGGAAGAGCAGGATAAAATATCAGAATACTTGGATGATGTTGTGGCTAAAATAATTGAGCAGAGCTCGATGATCAAAACTATTATATTGAAACTACAAGAGTATCGAGCTGCAATTATAACAAATGCTGTTACAGGTAAAATAGATTTGCGAAATTTCAAAAGTTCACAATCTTTAAGTTTGACAGAAATTTAAGTCTATTAAACTTTAATAGACTAACGATCAATAAAGGGGGCACCATGCACAAAGAAATCGATTTTGAGAATGAGATCGAGCACGAATTTATCAGTAATGGTGGCTATGAAAAGGGAGATCCTTACGCCTACGATTCGGAAAATGCGCTATTTCCTGCTGATGTCGTTGCCTTTGTGCAGCATACTCAACCTAAAGTTTGGGCCCGTTTAACTATGCTGGATGCGCATAAAGCGTCCGCTATGTTACTGGATAGCTTGGTCAAGGAATTGGCAGCTAAAGGCTCGCTGGCCGTCCTGCGTGAAGGGTTTAAATGTGTTGGTAAAACTGTACGCTTAGCCTACTTTTCACCAAATACTGGGCTCGATCCCTCTGCGACGGAGCGTTACGCAGATAACCGTTTAACCATTGTACGTCAGGTAAACACTAAGAGTGGAGCGATCCCTGATATTTTATTGGTAGTTAATGGCCTACCTGTGGCGACAATGGAGCTGAAAAATTCGATGTCGGCCACACAGTGGAATGTAGAAAATGCTAAACAGCAATATCGATTTGAACGTGACCCCAAAGAGCTTCTTTTCGCGTTCAAAAAGCGTTGTCTAGTGCATTTTGCTGTGGATACCGAATTAGTCTTTATGACGACAAAGTTAGAAGGAAAAGATACTTTCTTTCTACCGTTTAATCTGGGATATAACTATGGGGCTAGCAATCCTCCCGTTGATGGGGATGTACGCACCAGTTATTTGTGGAAAAATGTATTAACCCGCGATTCGCTAATGGATATTCTGGCGCGATTTATTCATCTCAATATCGAAGAAAAAACGATAGTTACTGAAAAAGGGATTAAGCGGCACTATAAAGAAACTCTGATTTTCCCACGTTATCATCAATTGGATGCGGTGAGAGCATGTATTGATCATGCTCAAGTTAATGGTTCCGGCCATAATTATTTAATCCAGCATTCTGCCGGCTCCGGTAAATCAAACTCAATCGCCTGGCTGGCGCACCGTTTGTCTTGTTTGCATGATGTTAATAATGAGAAAGTTTTTCACTCAGTAGTAGTAATTACTGACCGACGCGTGCTCGATCAGCAGTTACAAAATACTATTTTCCAGTTCGAACACAAGCTCGGTGTAGTGCAGAAAATAGATGAGAATACTCAGCAGTTAGCTAAAGCGTTGGCTGATGGTGTGCCGATTATTATCTCTACGATCCAAAAATTCCCCTTTATTACACAAGCTATCCGTACAATGGAGGCGAATGGGAAGGGAGTACAGATCTCTACTGCCGGTAAACGGTTTGCAGTGATTGTCGACGAAGCCCATAGCTCACAAAGTGGCGAAACAGCTATGGAGCTGCGAAAAATTCTTAATAAAGAAGGTATCGAAGCTGCTATTGCTGAACAGTTACTGGATATGGATGATGAGGTACTTAGCGAGGAGGCTAAAAAAGCACTATTACGTGAGCAATTAAAACGAACTAAACAGCCTAATCTTAGCTTTTTTGCCTTCACAGCAACACCTAAGTTTAAAACCTTAGCTGTTTTCAATGAGCCTGGTGCGAATGGGAAAGCACCGTTCCATCATTACAGTATGCGTCAGGCTATCGAAGAAGGGTTTATCCACGATGTATTGAAGAACTATACCTGTTATAAGCGTTACTACCG
This sequence comes from Pseudescherichia sp. L3, assembly GCF_024656065.1. Lineage (NCBI taxonomy): Bacteria > Pseudomonadati > Pseudomonadota > Gammaproteobacteria > Enterobacterales > Enterobacteriaceae > Pseudescherichia > Pseudescherichia sp. L3. The sequence goes on along the minus strand of NZ_JANKYC010000002.1, from coordinate 542,232 downwards.
TTTGCTCCAGAAAGTTGAGGTCGATCCTGAAGTGCCGCGCCGAAAGGCTGCTCGCGCTCTGGCCCGCTTTGTCGAGTTTCATGATTATGAAATTGCGCAAAAAGTTGAGGTTATCGTTGAGCATTTCCGCACACATACCCGTCATAAAATTGGTGGGCGCGCTAAAGCAATGGTAGTTACAGGCTCACGTGAACACGCAGTGCGCTACAAGCTGGGTTTTGATAAATATATCAAAGATCGTGGTTATAACGACGTTAAGTCTTTAGTCGCTTTTTCTGGTGAGATTACGCTTAAAGAATACAGTGATAAAAAGTTTACTGAAGTGACTATGAATAATGGTATTAAAGAGACCGAATTACCGGAAAAATTCAATACCGAGGAATATCAGGTTTTATTAGTTGCGGAGAAATATCAGACGGGATTTGATCAACCATTACTGCATAGTATGTATGTTGATAAACGATTGTCAGGTATACAGGCAGTGCAAACTCTCTCGCGACTGAATCGGACAACACGAGGTAAATCAGATACCTTTGTGCTGGATTTTGTTAATGAGCCCGAAGATATCTACACTGCCTTTAAACCCTATTATGAGTTTACTTCGAAGGGAGATGATACCGATCCGCAGCAGTTAAACACGCTTGCCTATGCTCTTGCGGGCTGGAAGGTGTTTACTACCGAGGAGGTTAACGCTTGGTGTGAGATCTGGTTTCGTAATAGATTGAACCCAACAGGTGGTGAACATAAAAAATTAAATGGAATACTCGATCTTGCCATTGAGCGTTTCAAAACACTTAGTGAAGAAGATCAGAATCTATTTAAAGGACAACTTGTTAGCTTCCGCAATCTCTATAGTTTTGTTTCTCAAATTATCCCGTATCAGGACTCTGAACTTGAGAAGCTATATACGTATGCTCGTTTTCTGCTGACCAAATTACCACATACTATCGATAGCCGCACCGTTCGGATTGATGATGATGTTGAACTTAAATATTATCGGTTACAAAAGATTAGCGAAGGGGCAATCGATCTTAAAGCGGGTGAACCAGAAGCATTATATGGTCCTACGGATGTGGGTACCGGCCAGGCAGACGAAGATGTGCAGCTTTCAACCTTAGTCGGACGCTTGAATGAGCGCTTTGGTACGGAATTTACCCCAGCTGATCAGTTATTTTTTGATCAGGTGCGTGAAACAGCCGTGGCGAATGAACAGTTACGGCAGGCGGTTAAAGCCAATAGTATTGATAACTTCGAACCTGTATTTAACAAAATGCTCGAAAACTTATTCATTGAACGTATGGATGGGAACGAAGAAATATTTATGCGCTTGATGAATGATGAGTCATTTAGAGATATTGCGTCTGGTCATTTAATGAGGGCTGTATATCAGCAAGTAAAAGCATCAGAATGATGAAACTCTTAATGCTGAGTGTTTCTGATATGTGGTACAAATGTACAGTTTTAAATGTTACAGAGGAGGATGTGATATGTTGGGCTCAGAGGGATTCATAATTCATTTCGATGAAGATGAGCGTAATTATTATATTAATGAAGGCTATTATGGGGATTCTTTCACTGATGCTCTTAGTGTTCCTGATTGGGATATAAAAAAATTACAAGTGGTGTTACTTTCATTTACCGGAGTAACAATTGATTTTATCTGTTTAGCCACAAAGGGAAACAGAGTTGTTACTGCCAAATCGCGAGTGGAATTTACGAATTTAATTGATTTGAATGGTATTCCTTTAACTGAGGTAGAAGAACGTTTATCATCAAAAACAAAATTGCATTTTATAAGAAGTTCAACTGGCCGAGGAGGGAAGGTACCTAAGAAAACTTGGTCAGATGTGATTAAAGTTTTGAAAAATATTAGACCAGATTTGTCAGCTGAAATCGATAGGTTAATGTCGCTCAAAACTATATCCCAATATCGACTGACTGATGACTCTGCGGAAACACTTGCTTTGGAGAGGGAGGCTTTGGGGGCTGCTCTTGATATTTTTAATGGAAATAATGATCTCAGAAAAGAAATCCTTAAATCTTGGGCTCCCAAATTGGATGATGTAAGCAACTATAACGATTTAACAATGGAGGCTAATCTATCAATACCTGAGAATAGGCCTTTCTCTTTTATATCCGGAATACCCCAAAGACATATACAAGAAGAATCTGCATTACAGCATGACCTGTATAATTGGGAGAATGAGAAGGCGCATTCTACAAGTATGGGAGGGGCTTGTTTTAGAAAAGGAAATCGTATCTTGGAAGTCGTGTATGCAAATAAAAACTCATTGGAACATACATTAGGCGTTGATTTGATTTATTATAATAAATCTTATCAATCATTTGTTTTGGTTCAATATAAGACAATGAAGGAGGAGAATGATTCTGATGGCTTTTTCTACCGGCCGGATAAGCAACTTGATAAAGAGATTGCTCGAATGAATGATTTTCATCATAAAATAACTTTATCAAAAGACTTTTCGAATCACCATGAGTATCGTCTGAACCAAGATGGTTTTCTCTTCAAATTAGTACCTTGTAAAGGGCTTCAGGCTGCATCTGAAAAACTCATCTCTGGAATGTATATAACTAGAGAGTATATGCAATTTTTACTTGGTCCTAACGGTCCAAAAGGTAAAAGAGGTGGCCGGTTTATTTCTTTCAAAAATTCGCCAAGATATCTTACCAATACAGAATTTTCAGATTTTGTGAATCGAGGATGGATTGGCACCAATTGCAAACAAAGCAGTACTATTGCTTTATTAATTCATGGATTTTTACAGACAGGAAGAGCAGTGATAGTTGCGGTTGAAGAGGATACAGATAGTATGTAGCTATCCATATCCTATAATTTTATAATTATTTATATCTGGACAATTACTTTTAAAACTAGCCACCAGGCATAAACACATGCCTCAGAATTTGAACTATCATCATCCAGTAAGCCGTGAGCAATATTATTCCTTAAATTAGACCCAAGTGCTTCAGTGAAAATAGCCTTCAACTCGAAAATGAGATTCTCCCCCAATAGATCTGTTGCTGAATTAAAATTAAGTAATGTTCCCATGCCGACTTCCTGAGTAATTCCATTTTCATCTGTAATGGTTGTGTTTACTCCCACACTTTTTAATTTTTGACGTATAATATTCTCGATTTGTGGACATAATAGATATATAGCCGTTCGAAAGTCACGTTCAAAACCATACCATAATGCATTCGCAACAGAGCTGTTATAGCTTCGTGGTATTATTGATGAATAAAAGCACAATGCTTCCATGTCATCTTTAGTAATACGGTGTTCCATTATAATTTGATCGAGGGCCGGAATAAGAGTTCCATTAACAATAATACTCAGATTGAAGTTAAATATCTCCATGATTTTACTAAAGATGATAAATTCATTATCTGATGCACTATTATTGATTGATACACTCGGAGTTCTGGCGATCGTGCGTCCGTCTTGTGATATTATGGTCCTTCCAATGGTATTTAGAAAACTTGGCTCAGATAAACTGGCAATCGCCTGCTCTCTTAATGCCGTATAACTTTCTGTAATAAAACCAGTAAAACATAAAATTGCCATCCCCAGTGGATATTTGTTTGTAACATGAGCAATAGCTTGTTCGACTTGGGTTGATAAATCAATGCCATCTGTTCGAATCTCATACATATTCTCAAGCGCCTCGGCACCTGTTCTGAGAATGGCTTGTTCGATTTCTTCTAATTTACGCTCCACATTATATTCAGATCTATAGGCTTGTGGGACTTTGCGATAGGCTTGCAAAGCGTCTTCATAAAAGCTGTTCGCAACACCGGGGGTTGGATTTTCACCAGAAAGTCGCTGCTCAGCTTCATTTACGAATGCTTCAGCGATTCTTACCTGACAGGCGATAGCTCGGTTGTGCTCCTTTGCTTTTCTAAATAACTTTTCTGATACTTTAAAATATGATCTCTTGATATGAAAGGCTAATGATATAGTTTCAGGTACGGTGATCCCATCCCCTACTTCAAAAAGAGCTTGAGCAATTGTACCTGTATCATTCCCGAATAAATTCGTTCTATTGATTGACTCACCTATGCGGTATCTCATTAGTGGAAAATCTTCATAGCTCAATGTCAATGCTTCTGTGAGGCGCTGTTTTATTATATCAATTGTTGTGAAGTCTTTTACTTGAAAACTAAGTGCTATGGCCCTTTCCCAACATAGCTGTCCACCTTTCGTCCATTCCTCACTAGTTATTGGAAGCGCTAGGTATGATGAAATAACAATTCTGGCATGTTCAACACTTCTCGGACGTTTACGCAGCCATAATAAATCTGCCAAACGTGCTTTAAGTAATGGAAAGTCGATATGACCCAAAATAGATTCTATAAATATAAGATCCTCTCCGGTAAGATCGTCTGGAATCATACTTCTACTATTTGAAGACGTTATAAATGGTCTGTAAGGTTCGTTGGGGCTTTCTGGTGTCAGTGCCATAGAGCAGAGACTTGCGAAAAAATTCATCATATTCGAAAGTACTTCTGATGCTTCCCTATGATAAGCCTCCGCCAGTTCCTGAAAGTTACATTTTAATGAATGATAACCCTGTGTGGTGCTTGAGGCCGCCTCTTGCCATCTGCTAGCGAGGAAAAGATCTGAGGTAAAAGTCATGTCATTAAGTCTTCTTTATTAATTAGCGATGGGGCAGTTGTAACTCACTTTATGTCTGCTGTTTTAGGGAAATGTTGCATTATTTATTTTGTTACAACAACCGTCCCCCAGCCTTCCCCCCGCTATCCTGCGCCACCTTAACCCCGCCTGCCAGCGCCCCATTCACCGCCACGCCAACCCTTACCCCAGCCCCAGCCCATGTCATCGCACCCAGCCAGAACGTCGGCAGCACCAGAAACATCGACCCCATCACCAGATTGATAATCACGTCATCCTGCGTATTCTGAATCCCGGCCAGATTCCAGCTACTGTGGGTATCGCTGTTGTAGAGAACATCCAGCAGCCAGCTATCGAGCCACCGCGCCAGCTCCCACCAAAAGGTGAGAAAGAATAGTGCGAACTGCACAAATGTCAGTGTCATTACCGCCTTCACATCCCACGCCGAGCAAAGTGTTACTAGCGGAATACAAATCACCAGCGCCATTTGCAGTAACGTTTGTACCATTGGCAGAGTCTGACGCACGCTGTCAAACGCCGGGAACGCTGCTATGCTGCCGAGGATATTTCCGGCGCTGGATGTCAGTCGGGTGGCGGCATTGGCGACGGTGCCATCGACATTGCCACCATAGCCGGGGTAAACGCGCCCGTTCTGCGATACCTGCATATTTCGTTCACTGACCAGCGAACGCAGCATGGCCTCTTCATAAACTGCCTGGGACTGGCCGATCTTTTTAAACGCTTTCCAGATATCCGGGGCCGGGAGTTGCAGGAGCCGTGCCTTCAGCCCAACTGTATCGTCGGCCCACCACTGTTTACAGGTAGGGTAGCCACCGGTGCCTGTATCGGCCAGTACGGCATCGCGTGATGCGCTATACGACCAGTCGCTATGTGGTGAAAGCGCATGGTCGGTATCGTAGTAACCAGCCGTGTTGAGAAAATAAGATGATCCCAGCCAGGCCGTATCGTCACTGGTGTCATCGTCCAGCTCTCCGACGCGGAATTTCAGACGAGCGCGGGAAGGGGCATAACACTCCTCGACAAAATCCCGCAGTTCCTGTGCCAGAGCTGGATCCTTGATTCGGGTGTGCTGTACCTCAAAACGGATCTGACGCAGATCGGGCTGGCAGGGCAGGGTGGCAACCGTTGCGCTGGTGATGCCTTTGCTGATCACATGAATAAAGTACCACCAGACCGGGACGGCGGCGGTTTTACCGCCCAGCGAGTTTATAGCCGGTATCGGCGGGCTGTGGTACCGTCATTCCGCATTGCCTTGAGCGCATGGTGTCATATTTGATGGTATCGAGGTCGATGTTCAACATTGGCACATAGGTGAACATAATTACCAGTAACGAGGTGTATATCAGGTGCTCGGTCCATACCCGAGACGGCGCGGCTTTGTTGCCTTCATTGATGAAATCCCAAACAAAACTCACTCACTCTGTCCTGTAAAGAGGGCCAAATGGGTATCCCATTGATGAACTCTGAAGCAGAGTAGTCAACAGCTAATCTGACGTATCGACATGGGTAAGTTCTGGTGCTCAAGCTCTTCCAATAGTTCATGCCCATGCTCTGAGACTTTGTAGTGATCCATACCTACCGGGGCTCTGGGTATAACATCAACTAAACCCGCTTCGGATAAGCCCCTCACCAGCTGGGCAACATTACCGATATCCTCCATGTTTCGCATTGCCATGGCGCGATCAAGATTATATCAGTTCCAGTTTACGTCATTTCTGAAAGCTAACAGCTTCAGAATGTTTAACTCCATATGGTTTACCATAATGGCTTATACAGGCCATAAATATCTGCGCTAATCATCCTGTTAACTTCAGGTGTGGCAGATATTGTTACTTCTCCGTTTCCTTTTTACTTAGAAACTGATGCCCTTGAACTGATACTCGATACCGAGGCTTAGCGTTTTCTTCGCTGTAAACGATATCAACCATTCCATTATTCACCAGGCTCGTTACGATGTTCGCAACGTTGCTAAATCCGGGGATGCCTCCCACAGCAAGTGTGCGATCTAGTATCATCCAGGTCCAATCAATGTCCTTTTGTGCCATCACTTTCAAGACATTAAATTCAGTATTATTTATCGTCATTTTGTTGCATCCGGGTGAAATAGATCATCATCATTAATTCCAAAATCCTCTAACGTTGCTGTATGAGCATTGTTCCATAGTTCATAGCCAGCAACACCTTCCGGCTCACCACTTTCCCAACCTAAATTACAGTACCGCTGAAACTCTCGACACTCATGAGTATAGTAATTCAAATCTACCTTCTCCGGAGAGATTTTACCTTGTGCGATACTTTTTAACCTTTCAATCATTACATCATTGGCGGGATCATGGTCGAATCGGGATATGTGTTTTTCAATGATAGCAATACCATCATAATCGATGGTTACTCCGTCTGTAGTCAACTTTTCTATCGGTCCGCCAGCTTTTTCTGGATCAAAATTACGTGCAGATGCCACCCCTCTGGCACCAAAGTATGCAAGCTCGTCTAGCTCAGGAACTTGCATTCCTCCCATCGTTAATCCTGCCGCAACAGACGCGCCAGCGATGAGCAACCCCTTGTTATCCATAACCTGATTGAAACTATCTGGTGCTTCGCCTCCAAGCTCCTCAGCGGTCTTTCTAAACCCCTCGATATTGCCGTTATAAATGCCCCCAGCAGCCAGAAGCCGTCCTGCCGCCTTACTGTTGATGGTTTTTGCACTCTGGGCATGTTGTAGAGGTGTTGAGCGACGAACATAGTAAACCGGGCGTTTCAGTTGATGTGAAATAAGGTAACTAAGTCGGGAGTGAACGAGGATAGGCAAATCGTATTCGAGGTTCCCAGAAAATGTCAGTACTCCCGTAGGGCCATAACCTGATGTGCGTGTTCTTAGCAAAAGGACGTTTCCCATTTTTACGTCGGCTAGTGCATCCCGGTATGCCATCCAGGCGCACTGATAATGGAACTGGCGATACTTGCTGACAAAGAGCTCGTAACTCTCCGGCAGATCTCTGGATGTGATAATTCGGTTGGGTAGAGCAGTATATGCGAGGTACTGTTGTGCAAATTTAGGATGCAGTATGTGGGGAATGTCTTCAAGGTAAACGTCCTCCAATGATTTTGCTTGGTAGTTACGAAACATAATATTCCTTGTAGCGCCGCCATCGTCTATTGCAGAGCCTGCACGGTCTAAATATGCCTGTGCTGTTGGCGTGTATTAATGAATCCATTAATAAAATTCATTCTGGTTTTGGATGAACTATACCGGACACTTCCTGTAGTGAACCCAGCCGTCGGCCATGCCAAATCTGAATATTGAGCTTTATGTAACTCTTTAACGTTGCATCTTTAAAACCTGAGTTAACTATGGAATTTATACGAAGTTATAGCAATAACCGAATTGTAATGAACTTTATTTATATACAAGGATGTTTGCTCGGTCATTACAGGAGTTATTACTAATTCATATTCACTTTCTTAGTGAAACATAAAGTGTATAATCACTTTGAAAAAAAACAGAATCAGGTTTATATGCTGAAAATATTAAGGTGGGTCACCGCCGCCATCATCACCGTACTCATCTTGGGGTGGCTGTTCGTCTGGTTGGTTGCGTCAGGTATTGATGAGACTACGACTTACACGAAGAACGACTTCTTCAGTTACCACACGCTGACGGACAAAGAGATCGAGAAAGCCCCTCGTATATCTGGCGATTACTACTTTAAATCACAGCCCGGCGATGGATATGCGCCAACCAACACGATTATCTTTAAGGGAGCATCAAACGTTGAACCATTACGGGTATATCTAAAAAAATTAGGATACACCAGGCAGAGAACAGATTCAGAGGCGGCGGAAATCTGGGTAAAGCCTGAGGAGGTTAACAGCGATCTATTTTATCTTTACTCCAACGCTGCTACCGGTGAGGTCGAGCTATCAAAGGAGATGAATAACTAACGATAAATGCGCGAGTCTTTAGCTCAGCCCAATGTATGGGTGTAGACGCCATAAGGCATTAACACCCTTGTCGATAACGTAATGGAGGCGATCGGCAGTGATAAAATCTGCTCGTAATCGTTGGGCTATCCGGCTACTAAACGTTTTACTGTTCCTTGCCATCTTTATTGCGGTAGGCCGTACTCTGGGCGATCCCTACAACTGGGTTAACGACGCCTTAGCCGATAAGCTAGCTAACCTGATTTACGGGTACGGCAATGTGGGTGGTGAAGAAATAGACGATGTCTATTTTTATATTGATGTTGTCTCAGTTGTAGCAATCGCTACCGTTCTCTACCTGATAATCGTTAAGCTAATAAGAATACTCAGGAACAGGACGAGGCAACGATACCTTATGGTAGACAACATAGAGCAGCGAGTTTATGAGCTTATACGCCCCTATGCTGGCGTCTATTTATTTAGCTTCGAGCCGGTAGAGCTAACGCTTGAAAGCGATCTCGATGCCGATTTGTATCTTGAAGATCTCGATGCCAGCGAGCTCATGGATACGTTTTTCAGTGAACTGCACGTAGAACGGGGTAACTTCAACATCAAGACCTACTATCCCGATATCCCTTTTTCATGGAACCTGTTTAAGAAAATGGAACCTGTTCCCGTGCCTGCTTTTACTATCGGCATGCTGGTCGAGTCAGCAAAAGCCGGTAAGTGGTTATATGATTAGTCGATAGCGAGAAAAGGGGGCAGGGCATGGTAACTGATAGCGAGGTATTAGAATTCTTTCGGGACGATTTGCCTGGAATGGGAACACTGACGGGTAAAATGGTCCCTTTGCAGCTTGATGATGCGCTACAGGCTTATACTGAGTTTGACGATCTCTCTCTAACTATTGATAAATATAGCAAAAAATACGAAGTGGACGTATCGGTTATTGATTACTCTGCCTACTATCCGTGGGAGATAGAATGGTTTTTTCGTAAGTGGTTTACTCAGAAGCCAATCAAGCAAACCGCAGAACCGTTAACGGTGAAAATGTTTGCAGAATCAGCCAGGGCGGGCAAGTGGCTATACGCGAAGGCGCATCAGTAGTAATCAAACCCTTTCATCGCCCATGTACGCGTAACCCGGTCGTCATTTAACCCCGCAAAAACCTCCCCAAACCATTGCACTCATCCTCCTGACGTGGACAATGTTTATCCATCGGCTGTTTTTATAACAGCGAAACCAATAATTTGCATAAAGCAACAGGACAGGCGATGGACAGTAACACTTCAGGGTTCGCCGCATACTGGCGTAACTCGCTGGCGGATGCGGAGTTCGGCAAGGGGACGTTTGAACGTAAGGACGTCGGCGGTTTTACTCAATGGAATGAGAGAAGTTCCGGACGCCTGAGCGAGGAGATTGTCAGCGCTCTTTTTACAGGCGAGCGAGACGATGTCAAAACGGTAGACGTCGTGCTGCGGCCCAAGGTTTACTTCCAACTAATAAAGCATGGCAAGGAACGTACCGCGGGCGCACCGGAGGTGATTACTCCGCTAGTGACTTCGGCGGTCGTAAACCGCGAAGGTTTTTTGTTCCCCACGCCTGCTACCTCCATTCCCCGCGATCTGCTTGAGCCGTTGCCGAAGGGGGCACTCTCAATCGGCGAAATCTCCTGCTACGACCGTTATAAAACCACACACCCCTCGTTCTCTGCCAGCGCTGATGAGTTTGATGCGGATGCTGAAACCGATGAGCAGCGGCAGGCCCGGCACGCTCGCTACTATCAATCCTGGCAGCACTATCTGGACGATGCTGGGGCGCTGTTGAAAGCCGTCGCCGGACCCTGGCTGGCTAACCCCGAGCAGTATGAACCCGCCGACTATGGCTATTTGGTTAAGAAAACTCAGCCCGGCGGTGCTAGTTTTCATATCCTCGCGCTCTACGATCATCTGCTGGTCAGTCAAAAAGATGTGCCGCTGTTTAAGCGCTTTGCCGCGCGGGAGAACGTTACGACCGAACCGCTGCTGTCGTCGGGCGCAAAGTTCAGCGAACGGCTGGGTCACTCTGGAGACCGGTTCCCGCTGGCGGAGGCCCAGCGCGATGCGTTGAGCCATTTCCTCGAGAGCCAGGAGGGCGACATCCTGGCAGTTAACGGCCCTCCCGGTACAGGTAAAACCACGTTGCTGCTCTCTATCATCGCTACCCAGTGGGCGAGGGCCGCGCTGGAGCAGGGCGAGCCGCCGGTGATCGTGGCGACATCTACCAACAATCAGGCGGTCACCAATATCATCGAGGCCTTCGGGAAGGATTTTGCCACCGGAACCGGGCCGATGGCGGGGCGGTGGCTACCGGAGGTGAAGAGCTTCGGGGCTTATTTCCCGTCACGTAGTAGAAACCCCGAGGCTACCAAAAAGTATCAAACCGAAGACTTCTTCAGGCAGGTAGAGTCCAAAGAGTATGTTGAGGATGCGCAGGCGTTCTATTTAAGCCGGGCCAGGGCAGCCTTCCCTGATGAGACGTGCGACTCCCCGGAAACCGTTGTGAAGCTGCTCCACGGCCAGCTCAAAGCTCAGGAAGATAAATTAAAGGCACTCCCGGCAGCCTGGCAGACGTTGAACGAGGCCCGGGAAAAGAGAGCTGAGATCGACGATGATATCGTTCAGTATCTTGCTGATAAGGCGCAGCTGCTTACCGCGCAGGCGGAAGAGATCGAAACCCTCACCAGTGTTAAAACTGAATGGGATGATTATCGTGCCAAAGAGTCGCTACTCTACTCTTTATGCTCATGGATCCCGGCCATCCGCAGCAAGCGGTTCTATATGATTAAGCAGCGTCTTGAACCTAAGCTGAAGCGCCCGATGGAGGGGAGCGAGTGGACCGATCCGAATGCTATCGAGGACACAATCAATGCGCTGCGGAAAGCGGCAACAGAACGCCGTGATAAATATCAGCAGCAGATAGATAAAGCTCAGGCAGCTCTGCTTGAGGAGCATCAGGCAGAGCAGACATGGCAGACGCATCTACGCGGGCTAGGCTATACCGGCAGCCAGACGCTGAGCTTTGCCCAGGCCGATGAGCTGGCGGACACGCAGGTCCGTTTCCCGGCGTTCCTGCTGACGACCCACTACTGGGAAGGCCGCTGGCTAATGGATATGGCTAAAATTCGCGATACGGTTGCGGAGCAGCGCAAGAATGGGGCGATAGCCGTCACCGCTCGCTGGCAGCGAAGAATGAAGCTGACACCCTGCGTAGTGATGACCTGCTACATGCTGCCTGCCTCTATGAAGGTCTTTGAGAATAAAGGTGATAAGGGATGGGAGGCGAACTATCTCTACGGTTTTGCCGATCTACTGATCGTCGACGAGGCGGGGCAGGTGCTACCGGAGGTGGCCGCCGCGTCATTTGCGCTGGCGAAGAAGGCGCTGGTGATCGGTGACACCAAACAGATCCCGCCTATCTGGAACATTTTACCGGCGATCGACATGGGCAATATGCTGGCAGGGAAGCTGCTGCCGGGCGCTACCCAGGATGAGATCGCTGCATCCTATGCTGCCGTTGCTCAAACAGGTAAAAGCGCCGCATCCGGCAGTGTGATGCGAGTGGCCCAGCTGGCTTCGCGCTATCAGTACGATCCGGAGCTGGAGCGTGGCATGTATCTCTACGAGCACCGCCGCTGCTTTGACGACATCATCGGCTACTGTAACGCGCTGTGCTACCACGGCAAGCTCCAGCCCAAAAGAGAAGACAAATCCTCCACGCTGCTTCCGGCGATGGGGTATCTGCACATTGATGGCAAAGGCGAGCTGGCCAGCAGCGGCAGCCGCTACAACATGCTGGAGGCCGATACCCTCGCCGCCTGGCTGCTTGATAATCGGGAACGCATTGAGAGCCACTACCGGAAGCCCATTCAACAGGTAGTAGGGATCGTGACGCCGTTTAGCGCTCAGGTCTCTACTATTAAGCGGGCGCTGGGTGATCACGGGCTCTTCGCAGGCAGCGAGGAAAATACCCTGACCGTCGGAACGGTGCATTCATTGCAGGGAGCTGAGCGAGCCATCGTGATCTTCTCTCCAGTTTACTCCAAGCATGAGGACGGCGGATTTATCGACAGCGACAGCAGCATGCTGAACGTGGCGGTCTCCCGGGCGAAGGACAGCTTCCTGGTCTTTGGCGATATGGATCTGTTTGAGGTTCAGCCGGCTTCATCCCCGCGTGGGCTGCTGAAAAAGTATCTGTTTGCCGATAAGGACAACGCTCTCTCCTTTGCCTACAAGAAGCGCAAAGATTTAGAGACGAGGGAGACGCGGGTCTACACCCTGCACGGCGTTGAGCAGCACGACAGCTTCCTCAACCAGACGCTGGAGAAGGCCGACAAGCAGATCACCATCGTCTCGCCGTGGCTGACCTGGCAGAAGCTGGAGGAGACCGGCTTTTTAGCATCGATGCTTCAGGCCCGTGAACGGGGCATTAACGTTACCGTCATCACCGATAAGAGCTATAACACGGCTGACAAGGACTATGAAAAGCGCAAAGAGAAGCAGCAAAACCTGACGGCGGCATTAGAGCAGCTGAAAGCCGTGGGCATCGCTACCCGGCTGGTGGACCGCGTACACAGTAAAATCGTCATTGGTGATGACGGCCTGCTGTGCATCGGATCGTTTAACTGGTTTAGTGCGACGCGCGAGGCAAAGTATGAAAAATACGATACCTCAATGGTCTACGACGGCGGTAATCTGAAGCGGGAGATAGAGGCTATTAATAGTAGCCTTGCGAAACGGCAGGCCTGAATTTTAACTGAACAAGGAGGTTCTACTCATGCTGAAAGTGACCGTGTTAATGGAAAACCGAAAAGCAAAGCATGCCGAGGGGCTAAGCTGTCGGCCAGGGCTAAGCCTGTTAATTGACGATGGTGAAACGAGGATACTCTTCGATACCGGGCCAGATGCCGCGTTTATACACAACGCTAAAAAGATGGGCGTGTCGCTTGATGGTATTGACTGGGTTGTTTTATCCCACGGCCACTACGATCACTGCGGTGGGCTGAGGCATCTTCAAAATCTTCCTAAGGTGCTGTGCCACCCCGGCGTGTATGACCATAAATACGCAGGTGTGAAATTTTTAAGCCGCTTCATAGCAATCAAGAAGATATCTACTCAGTTACCCTCTGATCAGAAGAGTTTTCATTTCACAAAAGAGCCTTATGAGATAAGCAATATGTTTATCTGGTCTGGCGAAATCGCATCAGTTAAAACCTACGGCTATATCAAAAAGGAAAGGGTGGTACCTGATACACTCAAGGATGAAGGTGCTCTGATATATAAGTCAGATAAAGGTCTGGTGATTTTTACCGGCTGCGGGCATAAAGGAGTTAAGAATATTATTGAGCACTCCAGGAGGCTGACCGGAGTAAAAACTATTTACGCAATCGTAGGTGGGATGCATTTGCGACATGCTATGCCGTGGCGTCTTATGTTTTTGCGGAACTATATCCAAGATGTTAACCCTAAGCAGGTCCTTACCTGCCACTGTACCGGGAGATGGGGAAAGTTATGGATGCCAGGTGCAGAGGAGATTAATACAGGAGATGTTATACAAATACTATAGCATCCCACATTTATGACCAGATAATAAAAAACTAATGTTAATGCTCTATTATTTTTTCTTACAAATGGAGAGAGGGCATTAAAAATGTTGTTACTGACGGATTTTCTCAGGTCAATTTCAGCGACTCCCGCAGCAGACGCGGCGTGCAGGCTCCTCTATTTTGGGGCAGTACTACCTAAAACTGCACATCTGAGCGCTGTAAATGATTTTATGCTGACTAATAACTTCTTCTCTTTTATTTAATCTTGCCATCTTGCTCGCCAGGGAGTCAGCTATGAATAATTCAACAGTCGCAACCAGTACGCCGGTGGTCAGCGTGCATGATAACCGGGGGCTGGCCGTGCGTGCCCTTAACTGGAACCGGGAGCAGGCTTCTGACCCGCTGCGCCTGCTGGTTACTCATTCACAGGCGGACGATGCCACCCGGACGGTGTCGCTGCGTGACCCGCGCCTTTTTGCCGCCCGGGCTCAGGGTGCCACGGCAGCGAACCTGCACTCCGTGCCGTCGCTGGCGGGCCAGGTGCTGCGGCGGGAGAGTACCGACAGCGGGATGCAGGTGACCCTGTTCGATTCGGCAGGCCGCCTGGTGTGGAGCCGCGACGGACGGGGCACGGTGCAGACCCTGGCGTACGATGAGCTGGGGCGGCCACAGAGCGGCGGCGAGCAGCTGAACGGGAGCGATGAGATCCGCGTCAGCTGGCGCAGCGACTACGGCGACAGCCATCCGGCAGATGACGGCTCGCAGGACAATAACCTGCGCGGTGTGAGCGTGGCGCACTACAACGGCGGCGGCCTGCTACAGGTGAACTCAGTGGCTCTCAGCGGGGCGGTGCTCCGCCAGGGGCAGCGCTTCCTGGTTTCGGCAGAGGATTTACCGGACTGGCCTGAAGATGAGACGGCGCGGGAGACGCTGCTGGAGGCAGACGTATATGCCACGACCACAATCGCCGACGCCCGCGGTGCTACCCTGAACCAGACGGATGCGAGGGGCCATGTGCAGGCCTGGCGCTATGACGTCAGCGGCAGTGGCTGCCATCAGACGGTGGCCCCGGCAGACGGGACCACGCAGACCCTGCTGGAGAGCGTGACCCGGAGCGCGGCGGGCCAGGTGCTGACCGAACGGGCCGGCAACGGGGTGACCACCACCTACGGGTATGACGAACAGAACCAGTGGCTTGAGAGCATCACAGCCCGGCGCACGGATAACACCCTTCTTCAGGCGCTCAGCTACGGATATGATTTCACCGGCAACGTCACCTCGGTGACCGACGGCACGGTGGCAGCGGGCTATTACCGCAACCAGACCACGGACGGGACGCGGACGTTTATTTATGACGCGCTGTACCAGCTGCTGAGCGCCACCGGACGGGAGAACGCCGGCAACACCGGGATGCAGTACGCCAGCCTGCCGGTGCCGGCAGACGACAGTCAGTACGTCAGCTACACCCGCAGCTACCACTACGACGACAGCGGGAATCTCTCCACCCTGACGCACGCCGGGGCAGCCCGTTTCACCCGTACCATGACCACAGAGAGCACCTCTAATCGCAGCGTACAGCAGAACGACGGCGGAGCACAGACGCCGGATGAAGTAGCGGGCTGGTTCGACAGCAACGGTAATTTGCTGCAGCTCCAGGCGAGTTCCTCCGGCAGCGACGGGCTGGCGTGGGACGGCAGCAGCAACCTGCAGGCGGTGACGCTGGTCAGCCGCAGCAGCGGGGACAACGACCGGGAGGTGTACCAGTACAGCGGCAGTGAGCGGGTACGCAGGCAGACCCGCACCCTGGTGAACGGCGACGCCGGGCTGTGGCGGGTGGATGAGGTGCGCTACCTGCCGGAACTGGAGCTGCGCATGAGCTGGCAGGAGACGGCAGACGGTGACAGTCCGCCGTCAGAAGAGCTGCACGTGCTGACCGGCCAGGCGGGGCGGGCGGGTATCCGGGTGCTGCACTGGGAGACAGGCCGGCCGGACGGTATCGACAATAACCAGGTGCGCTGGAGCGTGGACGACAATATTGGCTCGCTGGCGCTGGAGCTGGATGCAGAGGGCCAGCTTATCAGCCGGGAGGAGTACTACCCCTTCGGCGGCACGGCGGTGTGGGCGGCGCGCAGTGAAACCGAAGCCAGCTATAAAACCATTCGCTACTCCGGCAAGGAGCGGGACGGCACGGGGCTGTACCACTACGGCCACCGCTACTACGCCCCGTGGCTCTGCCGCTGGGTGAGTGCCGACCCGGCAGGCGAGGTGGACGGCCTGAACCTGTTCCGGATGGTGAAAAATAATCCGGTCTCTCTCTTTGACCCGGATGGCAATATGCCTGTTTTTGCTTGTATGGGACAGGGGCTGGCTAAAAGAGAGAAGTTCGCGCAAAAAATTGAACAAGAAAGTACCAAATACCCGGACATGGATATCCCGAAGAGGCTTCATATGATATGGATTGGTACCAGAAATATTAGTTCTGTAAATACTCAGTTAACAAAAGATACCGGAATGCTCAATAGGGATTACGATATAACTCTCTATTTTGATAGCGGCATTCAGGGACATGAATCTGCTATGAGGGATCTTCAGGAGAATTTCAGGGATACAAATATCAATGTCAGAGATATTCGTACCCATGCGCATTATGATGAAATGAAAGCCCACCCCGCATTTAAATATTATGAGGAGGCGGTTGCAGGCAAGCGCTATGCACAAGCCAGCGATCTGCTACGGTTATTTTTGTTGAAATTTGACGGGGGCATCTATAAAGACATTGATGATACCCAGAAACAACCTTTTGGTCAGCTCTCTGGGCCGGGAGGCATAATGGTGAATGAAGAGTATGCTGCCTCCGCTGATAAAGCCCAGGCTATCCCTAATACGCCTATTGCCGTAACGGAGAATAATCCTGTTATCGACAGAACGCTCGATTTAGCGGCTGAGAACTATCAGGCTGGCGTGGAAAACGTATTAAAACTTGCCGGGCCTGATGTACTTACCCAGGCGATGTATGAACTGTTTCCTGGTTTGAATATGAAGGAGTTCAACCGCACTCTCGATCTGTTCACAGAGGAAAAGAAAAAAATGCTAGGTAGCAAGGTTAAAAACTTAGAGCTGCAGGAGATTAATCTGTTGCTTAAACCGTATAAAAATATGAAGAGTTTAAACAGATTTGTCCAGAATGGTGCGGATCACTCCTGGGCAGCATAGCCTTCAGCATATTAAGCTTGCGCGAAGAGAGCTTAAGCACAAACGGGGTATAAATAACCGAAGGTGGCCTGCAAAAGGATAGTTTGCAGGCCACCTGGCCAAAACTGCCCGCCCGCTGAAGATGGGCGTTGAGCAGGCGATCGTCTCAGTGGCATCGTGCTGGCGGACACGTCATCACATTTGCGACGCTTGGATATATTAGGATCCTCTAAACATAAATCTAAACACGCTCTTTGAAGTCCTTTCCCTTATAAAACAAATGCATCAATGTATATTGAAAAATATTATTATTTTTGTAAATAGTTATTTCTTTAAACCTGTTTTATTCTGCAATCGCCTGCTTAAGACAAATCTTAAAATCTTAAGGATGATTCAATACCACGGCTGAATTTCAATCATGGTCTATCCTTATAAGCGGTACGACGACTTTTATGAAAATTTAAGGTTTTCATATTTAAGCAGTTATTTATTCTTCATTCAGCAGCTGTGAACGATGCTGGAAAATAAATAATCACTGGAGTGAGCCTATGTTCAGACATGTAAAGCAATTACAGTACACAGTACGCGTAGCCGAGCCCAATCCCGGTTTAGCTAACCTCCTGCTTGAGCAGTTTGGTGGACCACAGGGTGAACTGGCCGCAGCGTGCCGCTACTTTACTCAGGGGCTGGGCGATGACGATCCGGGCCGCAAAGACATGCTGATGGATATCGCTACTGAAGAGCTAAGCCACCTCGAAATCATCGGCTCTCTGGTAGGGATGCTCAACAAGGGCGCGAAAGGCGACCTGGCTGAAGGTACAGATCAAGAAGCCGAGCTTTATCGTAAAATCACCGGTAACGGTAATGACAGCCATCTGACCGCACTGCTGTACGGCGGTGGTCCGTCGCTGACCAACTCTGCGGGCGTACCTTGGACCGCAGCCTATATCGATACCATCGGTGAAGTGACCGCTGACCTGCGCTCTAACATTGCCGCTGAAGCGCGCGCAAAAATCATTTATGAGCGCCTAATCAACATGACGGACGACCCGGGCGTGAAAGATGCGCTGGGCTTCCTGATGACCCGCGAAGTTGCGCACCAGATCTCCTTTGAAAAAGCGCTCTACTCGATCCGCAACAACTTCCCGCCAGGAAAACTGCCGCCGATCGAACAGTACGCTAACACCTACTTCGATATGTCTGAAGGTGGTGAAGTGCGCGGGAGCTGGAACTCAGATGAAAACTTTGAGTACGTGACTAACCCACCGCCGGCCGTTGACGGTGGCGATGGCATGGCCAGCGTTAACCTACCAGGGCCGCAGCAGGCGAACCTGGACGCGCTGAAGCTGCGTACCGCATCTGACCCGTCGGTTAACCCGGTTACCGGGACCGATCTGGGCTCAGTTCCGCCGATTGAGAACGAGACCGCTAAAAAAGCGCCGTAATCATCGGTAAGTAATAAAAAACCCGGAAGCAAACGTTCCGGGTTTTTTTATGGGCCTTAGGCTCCCGCCCCGCGTCGGCTGACGCTGTTTTTCACCTTCTCAGCGGCATTTTTCCCGGCAATAAACGCATGATCGGAGTTGTAGTACTCCCACTCGCTGTAGCGGCCCGCCAGCACAATATCCTGGGTCAGCAGCCACTGGCGCACCGTCTCAACGTTTTTTGACCGCTGGTGATCGTAAACCACGTAGGCGTAGGGAATATCCAGCTGATTAGCCACCAGCACCTCATCCTCCGCCGTAAAGATGCCGACCTCAATACACTCGGCAATGCAGCGGTCTATCAGCGCCTGACCATCAACCGGCAGCGGTTTATGTTCGGAGTAGGTGATCTCGCAGGTCAGGCCGCAGCCGCCCGGCGGATTACACTCTGGGCTGGTATTTCCCTGCACAAAGATACGGTGAAAAATGGTGTCGCCAGCAAAGTAGATCCAGTGCTTATCAGTAAGATCGGCCCGACCAATGCCGAGGTTCACACAGCGCACCGAGACATGGTGCAGCCCGTTTGCCGCTGCGATCACTTCGTCCGGGGCCTCATCGCCAATAATGCGAATGAGCTCGGGAAGCGGCATGGTGCTAATCAGCTGTTCATAGTGGAACTGCCTGCCGTCGGCGAGAACGGCAATATGCTGGTTCGCCAGAATATGGGTGATCTCGCTGTTGGTCTCTACCACACCTTTAATGTGCGGCAGAAACGCCGACATCAGTGCCTGGAAGCCCCCTTTCAACGGGTAGCCAAAGCGAGCGTTTGGCCCCATCGGCTTGCCGACCGGCTCTACTGCACCCTCAACGATCTGGGCAAGATCCGGTAGCGGCACGCGTCCGCCAAGCCAGGAGGTCTCCATCTCAGAGAGCGGCACGGTCCACAGCTTCTGGTTATAGGGGATAGCAAAATGCCTGGCGATACCCGCGCCCCAGACCTGGTAGATAAAGCGTTCGAAGTTCTCTGGCGGCGTGTCAGCCGTGCCGCTGTACTTGGCTTCAATGGCACCGAGAATACACTCTTTGATGGTCTCGGTCGGCAGGCCATACAGCGCACCCTGGAAGGGATACCGGGTGTAGACGCCGTCGGTGTAGATCCAGGCCTCGCGCATCTGCCAGTGCAGGTTGTCACCCAGCAGCATGTCATATAGCTCCAGCACATAGGGATCGTTGGAGAACATGATGTGCCCGGCGTAGTCGAAGGTAAAACCACCGTCTTCAATAGAGCGGCACCAGCCGCCGACGCTCTCGTTGCGCTCCAGCAGCACCGCCTGCGAGCCATAGTGATACGCCGCGCTCAGGCCCGTGGGGCCACCGCCGAGGATCAGGCAGCGGGCCGAAATCGCGTTTTCGCTGCGAGCGGGTTTCGGCTTAAGCGCCATGTTTTTCCGCGCTGCATCATTTGCCGCCTGCGCGGCAGGTGTGGCGATCCGCTGCAGGGAGGATTTTGCCATCGCTTTCTCCATCAGGCCGTGCATTGCCTGCGCCGTGACGTCCCAGGAGGTGCTGTCGACAATCCGTTTCATCTCACGCTGCATCGTCTGCCTGGCTTCGGGCGTCAGTGCGAGCATTTTTTCGCAGGCGCGTACAAAGCCAGCACGATCGTAGCCAATGGCGACCACATGCTTATAGGGCTCGACCACATCGGTAATTGCCGTGCTCACCACCGGCAGCAGGGCGGCCATATACTCAAGCACCTTGGTCGGGCTGATGTAGCGCGTCGAGGCGTTGAGGGCAAACGGCATCAGGCAAACATCCCACCCGGCCAAAAACTGCGGCAGAGCCTGGTAAGGCTGCATGCCGAGATAGTGGATATTAGGACGCTGGGGCAGGGTAGCCGGATCGATTTTGACGACCGGCCCGACCATGATCACCTGCCACTCCGGATGGGCATCGGCAATCGCGGCCACCAGATCGAGATCCATACGTTCATCAATAACGCCACAATACCCTAAGCGCGGGTGCGGCAGGTCCTGGATCAGCGGATGATAGTTGTTGCGATCGAGCGCCTGCTCAAAGTGGATGGCGTCGACGCTGCTGGTAAAGCAGTGGATATTTTCATGCCGTCCTGACTTTGCCGCATAGAGGCTAGGGCCGCCGGTAAAGACGATATCGGCCCGGTTAAGCAGGGCGGACTCGCGCTGTAAAAGCTGTCTGGGCGCATTCTCAAACGCGGCCAGCTCATCCATACAGTCGTAGATCACCAGAGAGGGATTAAAGACCGCCAGCAGCGGTAGCGCCATCGGCGTATAGAACCAGACCAGCGGCGCTTCATTTTCATCGACGATATCCGCCAGCAGCGGCTGGAGATAGGCAATCTGACTGTCGTGGAAGCCATGTACCTGGAGCGGTGTATGTGGTTTTATCACAGTCACATTGGGCGCAGGATGCGTCATGCTCAGGTTAGCAGGCGGAGGCGCGAACGTTGGCTCTTCAATAAAGTAAATCTGGTAATGTTTCGCCAGCCGGGTCAGGAGATGCTGCGGGCGCTGAAAGACAAAGTCCCAGCGCAGATGGCTAAAGATATACAGTTTTTTCATAGGGTCGCTACTATTCTTAGCGTCATTCAGATCGCATAGTCGGGATTGGAACAGACCCAGCGTGTGCTGCGCCTTTTGTAAGGCTG
Organism: Pseudescherichia sp. L3; assembly: GCF_024656065.1. NCBI lineage: Bacteria > Pseudomonadati > Pseudomonadota > Gammaproteobacteria > Enterobacterales > Enterobacteriaceae > Pseudescherichia > Pseudescherichia sp. L3. The sequence goes on along the minus strand of NZ_JANKYC010000002.1, from coordinate 520,750 downwards.
CGGCATAAACAGGATCAAGTATGCGTGCCAGTGGGTCCGTGCCCTGATGGTCAAGTTCCCATAGTCCGCTGCGATGCCAACGGCTCAAATCCTCCCAGTCTGGCCGGTCGATGGCGGGATAAAGACACACCCCCTGTAGCTCGACGCCCGCCAGCTGCGCCTGGGCTACCTCTGCCGCTATCTGGCTTATCCATGCACCGCGTCCGCTGCCAACGTGGCTGGTCTCAGCCAGCAGGATCGGGCGCTCATAGCGACGATAAAGCGTTTCTAACATCTGGCTGAGACGGACACGCCTGGGATCGCCAAGGTGCCACCACAAGCGTGCATTGCTGCCGCTCTCCCACTGGTTATCGTGGTAGTAGTTCGCCCCAATAAGATCGAGGTAACGAGGCGCACCGCCCAGTTCCGGTTCTGTTCTGCCTGAAAGCATGTCCCAGGTTTGATACTGTGAGTTGTAGTGGCCTGCTGTCGCAGCCAGCGACTCCGGGCTCTGGTCTGGCGCGGTCAGGTGGATAATGGGATCGCAGTGCAAAACGCGTGCACGCGGATCGGCAGCCCAGATCGCTTCGCAGGCTGCTATGGTGGCGCGTATCAGCTGACGCTTGCTCTCTTCACCAGTGGCGATGCCCGGCGGCGCAGAGCAGCGGAAAAACCCTACCGAGAGGGCCCAGCTGGTGAAGGAGATCTCATTGACCGGCGAGTAAACGGGCGAAGAGACGTACCGGGGCGCTAAAAAATGCGCCAGTGCACCGCACAGCCGTGCAAAGCGGGGCACAAAATCGGGTGAAAAAATATCGGTGTCGTCTGGCCAGCCGTAGTGACAGATCGTCCAGCAAATTTGTATTCCGGCCTCGTTTGCAGCCTGCATCTTTTCGGCAACGGATGAAAAATCATATCCGTGCGCGGTTTCAACAAGACGCCAGCCTACGCTCTCCCGTACCGTTGAAATATTTAACTTCTTTAATGAAATATAATCGCTTAGCACTCTGGCATTGTGCCCGGTAACGTCATTCATTGAGAGCGGCATACCTTGACCGTTTCGATGGTCGGCACCCTCGTAACCCGCTTGCCAGAAGCTGTCAAATATTGGCATCCCGCTCTCTCCTGCATTTTTATTTTTTGTGATCCGTAACCGAATAACTTTTTATAATGGGCAGTGCCGTTTACCGAAGCGGTAATCGATAAACTTTAAGAAATTTAAGCGTATATCCAGTAAATTATATTTTCACTCATGCTTTTGCATGGGCAATTATTAATGGTAATAGTGTGATAAATATATTTTTGTTAATTTTGGTTAAGTATAGTGCTGGCAATCCTTTTTACCAGTTGAGTCTTGCTAAAGAGTGATAAGAAATTATTAGAGATAGTTATATATGCAATGCACCATCAATAAAAAGTGTGATTTTTATAGCGAGTAAATACTCAGTTAAAAAAATTATTATAGTTTTCAAGGCCGCTGCCGTTAATTATTATGACCTTAACCTCTTTCGAGGCCCTTCTCTTCCGGGACGTAAACCAATGAAGGATAACGGCAGTACAAAATACGACCTGCTTATTGAGCGCCTGTGTGAAACGTTTGGTGCACTCTACCAGGGTGTCACTATCGATAAAAACTGGCTGTGCGAGCGGTTTGGCATTGCAGAGCGAACCGCCTATCGGGATCTCGCCAGGCTTGCCCATGTGCTGGACGAGGTATCGAATGGACGCTTTAAGTTAACGGCGAATCTGCTGCCGTCGCTCCATGCCGGTCATCTGGCAGAGTTCGCCAGCTTTGTCGGCGTTGCACATCTTTTCCCGCATCATGATGGCCAGTCTCTACGTAAGCGCATGAACAGTGCCGACAATATTGCTATTCACGGTGCCAGCAGCCGGGAGAATCAGCAGTATGGCGATCTCATGAATAGCCTCGATAATGCGATAACCTCCCGCACGGAAGTCACCTGCTTTTACCGCGAAAAAAACCGTCGTCTGCAGCCGTATCGGCTCATCAATCACTATGGCCTCTGGTATCTGGCCGCAGTCGAGCAGGGTTGCCTGAAGTCATTTGAGCTGGCGCGGATTGCAGAGTTTGCCACAACGCAAACGACATTCGAGCTGGAGGCTGACGTCGTTGAAGAGCTTGAAACGACCCCCGGTATCCGCTTTGGTAAAAGAACCGAGGTGACGCTGCACGTCTCTGCCCATGCGGCCACTTTCGTAACGCGCCGCCCGCTTTTCCCCGCCCAGCGTCTGCTGAAGGAGCATAAGGACGGCAGCATTACCATTGCGACGGCGATCAGTGACCAGGACACGCTGTTTCGCTGGTTACGCTACTGGCTGCCCGACATTCGCATCGTTGGCCCGGCCACGTTGAGCGCGGCTTTCACGCAGGATCTACAGACACGCTGCGAACCCGCTCTACACGAACAGCTACAGGACGCTTAATTTACCCGTCTTTTTGCCGCGACCAGGTCGATGTAGTCCTGCACCTGGCGCTGCTTTCGTGGAGAGAGCTTGCTGATTTTCCGCACCGACTGCACCAGCTCCTCTTCAACGGGTTTAGCGATGAGCACGATGCAACCGTTCAGCACCCTGACATCCATCTCCGTACCGGTTGGAAAACCGGCCTCTTCCAGCCACTGGCCTTTTATGGCGATGGCAGGCACATGGGCATGGTCATGAAAGCGTGTCGCGTAACTGACGGTTAAACGGCGTTGGGTAACGGGTTCTATAAGACGATTGTCATCTGCCATGATAATGGCTCCTTAGCGAGAAAGAGGCAGAGCGCCGAAAAGAGAATAACTGTAATTATATACAGTATTTTTCGACTGACTATTTAGAAAAACTCAAATTACTATTTAGAAACAGTGGGGTTGCCACTCTCTTGACCCATGACAAGGCAGCGTCGGTCACGGCCTCTTTATAATCAGGGACATTTCCTCTCTCTGGTGTGAACCCATGGCTTACCAACTCGATCTCAACTGGCCTGAATTTCTTGAAAAATACTGGCAAAAACAACCGGTTGTTTTAAAAAACGCGCTGCGCAACTTCGTTGATCCTATCAGCCCCGACGAGCTGGCAGGGCTGGCAATGGAGCCAGAGGTCGACAGCCGTCTGGTTAGCTTTCACAACGGCCAGTGGCAGGCCAGTAACGGCCCGTTTGAGCACTTTGATCACCTGGGCGAAACCGGCTGGTCGCTGCTGGCGCAGGCCGTCAACCACTGGCACATGCCCTCCGCCGAGCTTGTGCGTCCGTTTCGTGCGCTGCCGGACTGGCGCCTGGACGATCTGATGATCTCCTTCTCCGTTCCCGGCGGCGGCGTGGGCCCGCATATCGATCAGTACGATGTCTTTATCATTCAGGGGATGGGCAGCCGCCGCTGGCGGGTGGGCGACAAGCTGCCGATGCGCCAGTTCTGTCCGCATCCGGCGCTGCTGCACGTTGATCCCTTCACGCCGATTATCGATGAAGATCTTGAGCCGGGCGATATTCTCTACATCCCGCCCGGCTTCCCACACGACGGCATCACCCATACCACCGCGCTGAACTACTCCGTTGGCTTCCGGGGGCCTAACGGCAGAGATCTGCTCAGCAGCTTTGCCGATTACGCGCTGGAAAACGATCTTGGCAGCGAGCATTACAGCGATCCCGATCTCACTTGCCGCGATCATCCGGGGCGGGTGGAGGGCTATGAACTCGATCGTCTGCGTGCGATGATGATCGAGATGATCCAGCAGCCTGAGACGTTTAAACAGTGGTTTGGCAGCTTTGTGACTACACCGCGTCACGAGCTGGATATCGCTCCCGCCGAGCCGCCCTATGAACAGGATGAGGTGTTGGACGCGCTGCTGGGGGGAGAGTGCCTGAGCCGCCTGAGCGGCTTGCGGGTGCTAAACATCGGCGGCAGCGTCTTCATCAACAGTGAGCCGCTGGAGATGTCCGATCCCGCAGCGGCGGATGCGCTCTGTCGCTACACCACCCTCGGCAAAAACGAGCTGGGCGCGGCGCTGGGTAATCCGCTCTGCGTGGCGGAGTTGACCGCGCTGATTAACCAGGGCTACTGGTACTTCGACGAGTAAGCGTGTGCGAAGATAGCTCGATATGCCCGGCGGCGCAGGCTTGCCGGGCCTACATAGTTATCCACTGTAAAAAGGAGAAGGGTGTGCTGAAAGGCTTGAACCACCTCACGCTGGCCGTCGTCGATTTAAGACGCAGCGTCGACTTTTACCAGCGTCTGCTGGGACTCGAACTCCACGCGCAGTGGGATAACGGCGCGTACTTTAGCTGCGGGGATCTGTGGCTATGCCTGTCGGTCGATGCGGCTCGCCAGCAGGTTGCATTAGCTGAAAAAGACTACACGCACTACGCCTTCAGCATTGCCGCGCAGGATTTTTCGGCCTTTGTTGCCAGGCTAGAGCAGGCCGAAACGGTATTCTGGAAAGAGAACAGGAGCGAAGGCGACTCCTGCTATTTTCTCGATCCAGATGGACACCAACTGGAGATCCACGTGGGCGACTTAGCCCAGCGTCTTGCTGCCTGCAGGCAGAGGCCCTACGCGGGTATGCGTTTTACCTCCGATACATAGCGTTTCAGGTTCGCTTCGTTCTCATATTTATAACGGTAACCGCGCTGGGACAGGGCTGTTACCTTTCGCATTCCATGCTCTTTACCTGTTCATTTCTTGATAGTTTCCCTGATAAGCATTAGCTTACCCCGCTTTTGTCAACCGACGCCGCTGGCATGCCTGGTGCGCCGCTGCATCACCTGCACTAACACCGTAAGACATAATAATTATGATGACGCCTGAACAAAAATTCGCCCGCTGGGTAAGGGTCAGTATTGCCTCTTTCCTGCTGATGTTTGTCTATTTTATCGTTGCGGATATCTGGATCCCGCTGACGCCGGACTCCACCGTGATGCGCGTGGTATCGCCCGTTTCCGCCCGCGTTTCGGGCTATGTCGCCCAAGTTTATGTGCATAACAATAGCCAGGTGAAGAAGGGCGATCTGCTGTTTGAGCTCGACCGCACGCCGTTTATCAACCGCGTCGAGGCGGCGCAGATTGCGCTGCGGCAGGCGCATCTGACAAACCAGCAGCTGGATGCGCAGATTGCCGCCTCGCAGGCGAGCCTGACCAGCGCCCAGCTTACCGCCCGTAACGACAAGTCCACCTTCGATCGCTATCAGCGTCTGAGCACCACGCAGAACGTCTCCCAGCAGGATCTCGATAAGGTTCGCACCGCGTGGCAGTCCAGCGAGCAGGCGGTCAGTAACCTACAGGCAAACATCCGCGCGCTGCACATTCAGCGCGGCGATCGGGACGATGGCCATAACGTTACCCTGCAGAAGTACCAGAACGCGCTGGAAGAGGCGCAGCTTAACCTTGGCTGGACGCAGATCCGCGCTGAAGCGGATGGCACCATCAGCAACCTGCAGCTTAGCCCCGGCTGGTACGCCTCTGCCGGATCGGCAGCGCTGGCGCTGGTGAGCAATAACACCGATATCGTGGCCGACTTCCGTGAGAAGAGCCTGCGTCATACGAAACCGGGGACGGATGCCGCGGTGGTCTTTGATGCGCTGCCGGGGCAGGTGTTCCATGCCCGGGTTACCTCCCGCGACGCTGGGATCCTGGCGGGCCAGGAGGCAGTGAACGGCGAGCTATCCCAGCCGGAAACCTCTAACCGCTGGGTGCGCGATGCTCAGCGAATGCGTATCCACGTGGTGCTGGATGAGCCGCTGGCGCAGCCGCTGCCGACCGGCGCGCGCGCCACCGTTCAGCTCTACAACAGCGAAGGGCCATTTGCCCACTTCTTCTCCGGCCTGCAAATCCACCTGGTTAGTTTGCTGCATTATGTCTATTAGTACGCTGGCCCGCGTTTTTTCGCCTCACGATAAGGTCGTCTACTCGGCGAACGATTTCCGCCAGACGCTGCGTATTGCGCTGGCAGGGACGCTGGCCCTGAGCATTTCGAGCTTCTACAACGTTCAGTACGGCGTCTTCTTTGTGGTCTATCCGCTGATGCTGATGTCGCTGGTGCCGGTCTTCAATGGCCACGTGGCGAGGCAGTTTATCTTCAGCTCGGTCATCAACTGCATTGAGATGGTGCTGATCATCGGCTTTCTGTCGCAGTGGCCGGTGATCATGACGCTGGTGGTCTTTGCCCTGTACGTGGTGCGCTTTCGCTTTATGAGCCAGGGGCCGCTGTTTCTCTTCGGTTCGATGGGCGTGGTGTGCCAGAGCACGATGCTCAACTTTATGAGCTATCCCACTAACGACTGGCACGTGCTGTTCTTCTCGAATATTGAGGCCTGCGTGATGGCGGTCTGTCTGAGCGCACTGCTGCACTACCTGATCCCGGACGTCGAGCCGCGTATGCGCCCGCCGGTTATCGAGAAAGACGCTGCCCGCATCCGTCATGAGTCTCTGCTCTCCGGGACCGTGGCAACGGTGATCTTTATCGTTTTCCAGGTGTGTAACCTCAGCGACTCGCTGTCGGCGCTGATGGCGGGCGTGCTCAGCCTCTTCCCGATGAGCTATCGTGGCGCGGTACTCAGCTCAATATGGCGAATCGCGGGCGTGGTGCTGGGGTGCGTCTATATTCTGCTGATCCAGCTGGTGCTCTACGATCACAGCAGCCATATGCTGCTGATGATGCCGCTGATCTGTCTCGGTCTGGGGATTGGTGCGCGACTGCATACCATGGAGAAGGTGGGGGCGGGCGTGGGCTTTGCCAGCATCACCACCCTTGGGATCATGTTCGGCCAGAATATGCACCCTAATCAGGACCTGGTGTTCAGCGATCTCTACCGTATCGTCTCGGTCACCGTGTCGCTGTTCATTACTCTGACGCTGGTATTCCTGGTCCACATACTGCTCAACCGCTTCGCGGCAACGCGCTACGTGATACCGCCGCCGGCTTAATCAGGCAGCCAATAGCCCCGGCAGCTGCGACAGGAGCCACAGGATCAGTCCAATGGTACCGCCCACCAGCGTGCCGTTGACGCGGATAAACTGCAGATCTTTGCCGATGTTGAGCTCGATCTGCTGCGACATCTCTTTTGCATCCCAGCTCTTGACCGTATCGCTGATGTGACGGGTGAGGAACTGGGCAAACTCCGGGGCCACGCTGCGGGCGGCCTGCTCAAGGTGCTGATTAAACGAGGCGCGCAGGGCGTCGTCCGCTACCAGCGTTTCGCCAAACCACTGTCCGGCCTCGGCGATGCGCAGCTGCACTTTTGAGTTTTCACTCTCCATATCGGCCTTCAGCCAGTTGCGCAGATCTCCCCACAGCTCACCCAGATAGCGGTTAAACGCTTCGTCCTCTTTCAGGTAGGTCTTGGTGCTCTCGGCGCGGGCGGCCATCTCTGGATCGTTCTTCAGCCGTTCGATAAGCTTCAGGGTGGCTTTGTCAAAGGCCTGACGGATCTGGTGGCCCTGGTCGTGACTAATGTCATCCAGCAGGGAGTTCACCGCGCTGGAGACCATCTCCGCGCTCTGCTCTCCCAGCCACTCGGTAGGCAGCAGCATCGCCTTACGGGGATGCTCGGTCTTCAGCCAGCGCACAATATGGTGGGCAATAAAGTCGCGGGTGCTCTGGCGCTGGATCAGCGTCAACAGCTGGGCGATCAGCGAGTCCAGTAGCACCTGATGACGGTTGTTTTTAGTCAGGCTCTCCAGCACCAGCGCGGTGGTGCCAGAGAGATCGACCTTGTCGATCGCCTTGTGCACGGCGCGCTTGAGCAAGTTCTGGATGCGGGCATCGTCGGTAAGATCGAGAAAGCCGCTCATCACCTGCAACAGGTGCTGACCCACCCGGCGGGCGTTATCCGGCTGGCTGAACCAGGTGCCGATCATCAACGCGGGCTCGTGACGGCGAATCAGCGCGATCAGCGACTGGGTATCAAGAAACTTCTCCTGCACAAAAATGCCAAGATTGTCGCCGATCCGCTCCTGATTTCGGGGAATGATCGCCGTATGGCGAGAGATGAAGGGCAGCGGCACGCGGCGAAACAGCGCCACCACCGCAAACCAGTCGGCCAGCGCGCCGACCATTGCCGCTTCGGCGACGGCCTTCACTGCACCTACCAGACGGGTGGGCGGCAGAAAAAGGGTGGCAGCAAAGGTCGCCGCAGCGATCAGCAGCAGCGACAGGGCCAGGCGCTTGGCGCGTTTAAGTTCGGCTAATTTATCCATCTACTCATCATAGATCCCTGACGACTAAATAGAAATCCCGATCAGGGTTTCCAGCGCCGTGAGGCAGTCTCTTTCTCGTAGGGCATCGGCGAGGGACGGGAGATAAACTCTACGATGCCGCCCCAGGGCGTGCTGCCGTAGCAGAACTGATTGCCGTCGCCATACTCGGTGGGGAAGGTAAGCGGCTTGGGCTCGGTGAACATCTTGCCGCCAGCCTCCTCGAAGCGCTGCGTTGCCTGCTCGATATTATCGGTATAGACCGCAAAATGTTGCAGGCCATAATCGCTGGCCCGCTGGGGGCGATCCTGATCCGGCCCCTGCATCTCAAACAGCTCAATGCCCGGACCGTTGTGCAGTTTCAGCATCCTGACCGCTTTCACCTGGGTGCCCGGAGCAAGACGCAGCGTGTGCTGCTGGGCGTCCTGATCAATCTCCTGACCAATAGAGACAGACTCATAGAGCAGCTCTGCACCCAGGGCGGCACAGAAGAAGGTGGTTGCCTGCTTGATGTCCGGTACGGTAATGCCGATATGGTCCATACCACGAATAGTCGCTTCACTCATGATTGCCCCCGATGCCTTGTCGTGATGAATAGCCAGTGATTTTATCCATGCGTTTAAGCGTAGAAGCTGAACGTACTATCGTGCAAACGCTGGGCTATTCTCTGCTTTGTAGAGCATTCAGAACCGTCTGTTTATGCCGGATAATCCATGCACCATCACGCATCTCAACTACCCTTATTATCCTTATCAGCATCTTTTACTGCTAACCAGGAGGTATTTGAGATGGCCTATCAGACAGTGAATCCATCCACAAATCAGCTTGTTAAAGAGTATCCGTCCCATACTGATGCGGATATCGAGGCGGCGCTGACAAAAGCGGATGCGCTATACCACTCCTCATGGTCAAAGGGCGATATCGAGAAGCGTCTACCAGTGCTGCTTAAGCTTGCCAATCTGCTGGAGGAGCGTTCCGAGGAGCTGGCGAAAATTGCCACCCAGGAGATGGGCAAACTGATCGAGCAGAGCCGCGGCGAAGTCAAACTCTGTGCGAGCATTGCGCGCTACTACGCCGACAATGCCAGCACCTTCCTTGCGCCGGTGAAATACAACTCCGATCTGGGCGACGCCTGGGTTGAGCATCATCCCATCGGCGTGTTGATGGCGGTTGAGCCGTGGAACTTCCCTTACTATCAGCTGATGCGCGTTCTGGCTCCGAACCTGGCCGCCGGTAACCCGATTATCGTTAAACATGCGAGCATTGTGCCGCACTGTGCGGAGATCTTCGAGCAGCTGGTACGGGATGCAGGTGCGCCGGAGGGGGCTTACACTAACCTGTTTATCTCTTCGGACCAGGTGTCCAATATCATTGCCGACGATCGCGTTCAGGGCGTGGCGCTGACCGGCTCTGAAACCGCAGGCAGCGCGGTAGCGGCGCAGGCGGCCAAAAAACTGAAAAAAGCGACCCTTGAGCTGGGCGGCAACGACGTATTTGTGGTGCTGGACGACAGCGATCTGGATAAGGCCGTTGAGGTAGGCGTCACTGCGCGTCTGCAAAACGCAGGGCAGGTTTGTACCGCCGCGAAGCGTTTTATTGTGCAGGAGTCGATTGCCGATAAGTTCCTTGAGAAATACACCGCCGCCTTCCGCCAGGTGAAGATTGGCGACCCGATGGATGAGTCCACTACCTTAGGCCCGCTGTCGTCGAAGGACGCGCTGGAAACCCTGACCAAACAGGTTAACGAGGCGGTGAAAAACGGTGCGACGCTGCACTTTGGCGGTAAGCCCGTTGAGCGCGAAGGCAACTTCTTTGAGCCGACGATCCTGACCCACATCACTCGCGACAATCCGGCTTATTTCGAAGAGTTCTTTGGCCCGGTGGCGCAGATTTATGTGGTCAAAGATGACGACGAGGTGGTGCAGCTGGCCAACGACTCACACTACGGGCTGGGCGGCGCTATCTTCAGCCAGAATATCGACCGGGCAAAAGCCCTGGCGTCACGTATCGAGACCGGGATGGTTTACATCAACTCCCTGACCGATACCGCTCCGGAACTGCCGTTCGGCGGCGTTAAGCGCTCCGGCTTTGGCCGCGAGCTGTCAGATCTGGGGATCAAAGAGTTCGTGAACCAGAAGTTGGTCGTGGTCAGTAAATAAGTGACTCCCGCCCCCTCCTGCCAGGGAGGGGGTTATTCCATTGCTACTTTTATCGCATTGCCCAGTTTTTCCATTACCGCATGATGCTTCTCGTTTGGCGGTAATGCGCAGTTAATTCGCACGCAGTTGCGATACTTCCCTGATGCCGAAAATAGCGATCCTGGTGCGACCTGGATTTTCAGTCGGCATAGCTGTTGCGCCACGCAGACCATGTCGACCTGCTCGGGCAGCTCAACCCATAGCATGAATCCACCTTTCGGGCGGGTGATACAGACCCCTTCCGGAAAATATTCCCGTACCCAGCAGGTATAGATCGCCATGTTACGCTGGTAAAGGTGGCGCATCCGTCTGATATGACGATGGTAATGCCCCTCTTTGATAAAGTGTGCCGCTGCCAGCTGGGTCACGGGCACATTGCTACCCAGCACGGCATACTTCATCTGCAAAAAACGATCGTGGTAGCGGCCAGGCACAATCCAGCCCACGCGCAGGCCTGGCGCAACGGTTTTGGTAAACGAGCTGCACAGCATGACCCGGCCATCAATGTCCCAGGAGTGGATTGTCCGTGGACGGGGGTACTCAGTCGCCAGTTCGCCATAGACGTCATCTTCAAAAATCACGATGTCATGGCTCTGGGCAAGGGCAAGGAGCGCCCGTTTACGCGCGTCCGGCATAATAAACCCCAAAGGATTATTACAGTTCGGCACGGTAATGACCCCCTTGACCGGCCACTGGGCAAGCGCCAGCTCCAGCGCCTCAATGCTCATGCCCGTTTCTGGATCGGTCGGGATCTCAATGACCTTAACGTTGAGGCTCCGTAGAAGCTGCATGGTGCCGTAGTAGGCGGGCGACTCGACGGCGATAATATCCCCAGGCTGGCATACTGCCAGCAGGGCCAGTGATAATCCGCTCTGGCTGCCGCTGGTGACGATAATATCCTCCGCGCTCACCACCGAGCCACCGTCTAACATCAGGCGGGCAATCTGCTCCCGTAGCTCCTGACGACCGGTGAGGGAGTCATAGCCAAGCACCTCATTGAGATTATGCTGCACCAGGCGTTTTAGCTCGCGCCAGAGCGGTTGCAGGCTGGGCTGCTCAATGTCGGGCGCGCCGCTGCTGAAGGGAGTAATCTCTTTATCCCTGTGCCCCTTTAACATATCGATCACCTGATCCCACTGGGTGATCTCAACTGGACGCTGTACCGGACGCGACATATGCGGCACGGGGGGCTGAACCTTACGCGGGGCAACAAAATAGCCGGAGCGCGGCTGCGGGGTAATAAGCTGCCGTGTTTCCAGGGTTTGATATGCCTGCTGAACGGTACTGATGCTCACCCCATGCTCCTGGCTCAGGCTGCGAACCGACGGGAGTTTTTCGCCATGACGATACAGGCCTTGCTCAATACGCTCGGCTAAGAGCTCTGCCAGACGTTGGTAACGTGCCATGCTGTATCTTTCCTTTTTGCCATACAGATAAAAAAACCAGTACAGATACGCGCTGGTTTCGCTGTGCAGATACCGTTTTAGCGCATCTGTATGGAAAACAAAATCGTTTTGTGAGTCTGTATTGTTCTACCCGAAATCCATGAAGATAGTGTCTCAGCCAGCGAGAGGAGACACAGAATGGAATTTCATGAAAACAGAGGTAAAAGACCCTTTATCGGCTTCGCCATCCTCTGGCGAGCAATCAAAAAATGGCATCTGCGGAGCCAGGCGCAGCGTACCCTACAAAAAATGAGCAATGCGCAGCTAAAAGATATTGGGCTGGGGCGCGGGGAAGTGGAGTAGCATCGTGCGCCGCAGCCACACTTCGCCGCCCGCCGGGTGCTGACCGATGCCGGATTTGATGTCAAAAACGTTAGCCCGCCCCTGATTAGAAAGCTACGCCAGGCGCGTCCGGGCGAGCTGGGTGAAATTGCTGATGCAATTGCCCGTAGCGGCGTTAATATTCTGGTTCAGTACAGCGATCACAGTAACCGGCTGATCCTCCTAACCGATGATAACGCGCGGGCCGCAGCGGTAACGATAAAATGGGACGTGAATGAGCCTCACCCGTAAGCAGTACGACGAGCATCCTGATGGGGTGCTCGAACAGGCCATGTCAGCGGTTGCCGCTGCCCTCGCCGATCCGTCCCGGGTCAGCATGCTCTGCGCGCTGATGGACGGGCGGGCATGGACGGCTACCGAGCTGAGCGTAGTGGCGGACATTGCCCCCTCTACCGCCAGCGGGCATCTGACAAAGCTGCTCGGTAGCGGCCTGATCCGCTGTCTCTCCCAGGGACGGCACAGATATTACAGCCTGGAAAATCGTGAAATAGCCGGGCTTATCGAGAACTTGATGGGCGTCTCTATGCGTGCCCAGCCAGCACGCGCTTCCAGTACTCCCTTACGTCTGCGCCATGCCCGCACCTGCTACGATCACCTCGCCGGTGAGGTGGCCGTAGGCGTCTATGCCTTTATGGTTGAGGCGCAGTGGCTTACCACGGACGGCGATACGCTAACGCCAGAGGGGCGAGAGCAGCTCCTGGGCTTGGGCGTAAAGCTCAATCCTCGCCCGCGGCGCAAGGCCTGCTGTCCCTGTCTGGACTGGAGCGAGCGGCGGTATCATCTTGGCGGCGACGCTGGCGCAGCCCTGCTGGCGCTGTTTCTTGAAAAGCGCTGGCTGAGTCAGGCTCCCGGCTACCGTGAGCTGACGGTCACTGAGCGAGGCCGGACCGTGCTACAGCAGCTGTTCCGCATCGATTTCACTTATTGCTGAAAATACCTCATAGTCAACGCCACGCTTGCCGAGCCTAGGGGCCGGCAAAAAAACACGTTGCTAAAATCCATAGCCCAAACCCCATCAGCACCGCACCGGCGATCCGCTCGATAACGACCACCGCCGCCGAGAGGCGTTTTTGCACCGGCGGCAAACCAATCAGCATCACCACCAGCAGATCCCACATCAGCACCACCATGACCATCCAGATGCCGCTTACCGACTGCTGGAGCAGCGTAACGTTGGGCCCCAGCAGCGAGGCCATCAACGCCAGGTAGAAGAGGGCGTTTTTGGGGTTGAGCAGCGCCGAAGCCAGCCCCATCAGCACCTGCTTCACCAGCGACGGGCGACCAGCATCGACCCCTTGTAGCGCCAGATTGCCCGGCCTGCTGCGAATAAGATGGCTGCCAATCCATAGCAGGTACGCCGCTCCGGCCACTTCGATAAGGGAAAACAGCAGGGGAGCGCGCCGCAGCTCACTCCAGCCAACAATTGCCAGCGCGATATAGACGGCGTTGCCCGCGGCGATGCCCACGCACAGTCCAAGGCTGCCGCGCAGACGGTAGCGGATTGCGTAGCCCGCCAGCAGAAAGAAATCCGGGCCGGGACTGAGCAGGGCGACAAAGTGCGACAGCGCCAGCATGGCAAACGCAGCGGGAAACAGGGTGTGTAACAACTCCATAGCGACCTCATAAAGTAAACCTGAGGCCATCCTACGGCGCGCGGAGCATTAATTATTGTCAGATATTGATCGGCCCGTGGCGTACTGGCGCGGCGTGGCGGCGGTATAGCTGACGAAGGTCTTATGGAAGTGGCTCTGATCGGCAAAGCCGCTCTGGTAGCCAGCGTCGGCAATATCCGCCCCGGCGCGCAGGCGTGTTTTGGCAAACTCAATCCGGGCGCTATTGAGAAAGGTGATGGGCGTCAGGCCAAGATCCTGCTTAAAAGTGCGGATCAGCGTCTCTTTGCGTAGGGAAAAGCGGTGGGCCAGCGCATCCAGCGAAGGCGGAGCCACCAGGTTTTCAAGCAGCGTTTCCTGCAGCTGCAGGCTGCTGGGGCGCAGCGTTGCAGGCTGGACGGATCCAGCGGGAAGCGCGGCGAGCAGGGCCTCGACTGCGTGAGAAGAGAGGTTCTCAATGGCTTGCAGATAGTGACGGAACAGGGATTCACTCTGAACAATCTGAAGCGCAGGCTGACAATCCGTTTCGATATAGAGCATATGATAACTGCGAGGCTGCCCATCCACCGGATTGCAGCTGTGCGGAGCATGTGCGGGAATGACGATCAGATCCCCCGGCGAGAGCAGATACGTTTCGCCGTTACAGACGCAGCGGGTCTGCCCCTCGACGATGGCACCGATCGACAGCTGAGCGTGGCTATGCGTCTTGTATGCCTGGCGGCTCTGCCAGGTGGAGCGTAACTCCACCCCTGGCAGCAGCGGCGAGCGCCAGAAGGTTTGCGGGATATCGCGGGTCACCGGGTTTTTAACTCAGCAAAGGCCGCTCGGATCTCCTCCTCCGGCAGCTGGACGCCGATAAACACCAGCGTGCTGTGCGGCGGCTCGTCGTCCCAGGGGCGGTCCCAGTCGGCGCTGTAGAGGCGCTGCACGCCCTGAAACAGCAGGCGGTTGGGTTCGCCGTCGATCCACAGCATGCCCTTGTAGCGCAGCAGCCTTTCCGCAAAGCTGAGCAGCAGGTTCTCCATCACCCGGGAGACCGCGCCAATCTCTACCGGATAGTCCAGCTCCACGACGATAGACGAAATATCGTTCTGCTTCTCCGCCATAAAGTGGAAGCGCGGCGTCGCCGGCACGACGTTCTCCTCCAGCATAAAGCCGTTGGTGTTAAACAGCAGCGCCAGGTCGATGTCGCCGTGGGTGACGGTGTAGATCGGTGCCCGGGCGTTGATGCGCTGTAGCCGCTCGCGCAGGGCGTCGGCGCTGCCCGCCACGTCGGTTTTGGTCAGCAGAATGCGGTCGGCATAGCCTACCTGCGACTGGGCGAGAGTAAATTGGTTCATCTGCCCGTCGGCGTGCACCGCATCCACCAGGGCAATGACGCCGTCCAGCAGGTAGCGCTGGCAGAGGATTTCATGGGAGAAGAAAGTCTGGATAATCGGGCCGGGGTCGGCCATGCCGGTGCACTCGATCACCAGCCGGTCAAAGGCGATATCGCCCCGGTCAAGGCCGTCGAGCAGATCCAGTAGGGCGCTCTCCAGCTCGTTGGAGCGAGAGCAGCAGATGCAGCCGTTAGTCAGGGTTTTGATCTGCGTGGCACGATCGCCAATCAGCTGATCGTCAACGGAGACCTCGCCAAACTCATTCTCGATGACCGCAATTTTGTAGCCGTGCTGCTCGTTGAGGATGTGGCGCAGCAGGGTCGTTTTGCCTGCGCCAAGAAAACCGGTAAGAAGCGTTACTGCAATGGGTGTCATAGGGTCTCCTAACAGCAGCTGCTTCCGCCGCTGCCGTAGCGTGCTTCCTGTCGCTCGCGGAAGAACTCGTTATAGGTCATGTAGGGCTTATCCGGGTGATTGGTCTTCATATGCTCGACGTAGTTATCATAGTCAGGAATTCCAATCAGCATTTTCGCGGCCTGGCCGAGATACTTTTTTGCTTCACCTAAGTTACCAAACATGTGGCGTTCCTGATATTGAAAAAGCCCGGCAAGGTTGCCGGGCCTACGTTAACGATTAGTGTTGTGAAGAGGTCTTCACGCCGCCTTCCGGCACCGGCACGTACGGCGTCTCTTTATCCGTACGGGCCGTGCTGTTGCGGGCCTTCATCCAGGTTTTGAACCCGTAGAAGATGATGCTGTAGACCACCACCAGGAAGAGGATGCTCAGTCCGGCGTTGGTGTAGTTGTTGACCACGATATGGTTCATGTTCGCCACTTCCTGGGCGGTCAGCTCGCTACCGGCGGCAATACGTGCTTTGTACTGGTTCGCCATGTAGAAGAAGCCTTCCATCTGCGGGTTGTCGCTGAACAGCTTCAGCCCCAGCGCCCAGGTGGTGCAGATCAGCAGCCAAACGGCTGGAACCACGGTCACCCAGATGTACTTAGTACGCTGCATCTTAACCAGCACCACGGTACCCAGCACCAGCGCCACAGCGGCCAGCATCTGGTTGGAGATGCCAAACAGCGGCCACAGGCTCTTCACGCCGCCCAGCGGATCGACCACGCCCTGATAGAGCAGGTAACCCCAGAGGCCAACGCAGCCTGCGGTACCGATAATACCCGCGACCAGAGAGTCGGTTTTCTTCAGGAACGGCACGAAGTTACCCAGCAGATCCTGAAGCATAAAGCGTCCGGAGCGGGTCCCGGCATCCAGCGCGGTAAGGATAAACAGCGCTTCGAACAGAATGCCGAAGTGGTACCAGAAGCCCATGTCCGCCCACGGCAGAATTTTGTGGAACACGTGGGCGATACCGACCGCCAGCGTCGGCGCACCGCCGGCGCGGTTCAGTACGGACGGCTCACCGATATCCTTCGCGGTTTGCAGGATCTGCTCTGGGGTGATGACAAAGCCCCAGGAGCTGACCGTAGCGGCCGCATGGGCAGTAACGTCTTGCAGCTGAGCCATGATCGCCGGGGCGTTCGTGCCGCCCAGCTCATGCAGGTTCGGCATCACGATACCCAAACCGGCAGGCGGGGTGTTCATGGCAAAGTAGAGGCCCGGCTCGATAATCGAGGCCGCCACCAGCGCCATAATCGCTACGAAGGACTCCATCAGCATCGCGCCGTAGCCGATAAAGCGGGCGTCGGTTTCACAGGCCAGCAGCTTCGGCGTAGTACCAGAGGCGATCAGCGCGTGGAAGCCGGAGACGGCGCCACAGGCGATGGTGATAAACAGGAACGGGAACAGCGCGCCTTTCCACAGCGGACCGGTACCGTCAATGTACTGGGTCATGGCTGGCATCTTCAGCTCTGGGTTGAGGATCACAATACCAATCGCCAGGCCGACGATAACGCCGATCTTCAGGAAGGTCGCCAGGTAGTCACGCGGGGCGAGAATCAGCCACACCGGCAGCAGGGCGGAGACAAACGCATAGCCAATCAGGGTAAAGGTGATGGTGGTGTCTTTAAAGGTCAGCGCCGGGCCCCAGTACGGGTCGGCTGCAATCACGCCGCCGAAGTAGATAGACGCCACCAGCAGCACGATACCAATCACCGACACTTCGCCCACGCGGCCCGGGCGCAGGAATCGCATGTAGATCCCCATAAACAGCGCGATCGGCACAGTGGAGCAGACGGTGAAGACGCCCCACGGGCTTTCCGCCAGCGCCTTAACGACGATCAGCGCCAGCACGGCGAGGATGATGATCATGATCAGGAAGCAGCCGAAGAGGGCGATAGTGCCCGGCACGGGACCCATCTCCTCTTTGATCATCTCCCCGAGCGAGGCCCCGTTACGGCGGGAGGAGATAAACAGCACCATAAAGTCCTGTACCGCACCGGCCAGCACTACGCCCGCCAGCAGCCAGAGCGTGCCGGGCAGGTAGCCCATCTGCGCGGCCAGTACCGGACCGACCAGCGGCCCCGCCCCGGCGATAGCGGCAAAGTGGTGACCAAACAGCACGTTACGGTTGGTGGGCACGTAGTTCAGGCCGTCATTGTTGATGACTGCCGGGGTGGCGCGGGTCGGGTCGAGCTTCATGACCTTCTGCGCGATGTAGAGGCTGTAGTAGCGATAAGCAACGAGGTAAACGGAGACCGATGCGACAACGATCCACAGGGCGCTTACGTTTTCACCCCGCCGTAAGGCGACAACCGCCAGACAGAAAGCACCGATGATCCCGAGGATCATCCAGGGTACGTGCTTGAGTAGCTTTTTATTATCCATATCAGACCTGGCT
Source organism: Pseudescherichia sp. L3 (assembly GCF_024656065.1). Classification (NCBI taxonomy): domain Bacteria; kingdom Pseudomonadati; phylum Pseudomonadota; class Gammaproteobacteria; order Enterobacterales; family Enterobacteriaceae; genus Pseudescherichia; species Pseudescherichia sp. L3. Next base: position 502,809 of record NZ_JANKYC010000002.1, on the reverse strand, counting down.
ATAGGAAAAAGATTACAGGAGTAGGAGGCGTTAAATTAATAAATTTTCCCTGAGGATCATGACAAACGGCGAGCAGAAAACGGGCAATAAGTGGCCGAGCGGTTGAATGTGAGGGGTAAGCGGTCGCAGGAGAGCGATAAGCGGTTTTAACGGGGCGTGAACAGGAAAAAGAGTGTGATGTGGATCACTGGCTAAACCGCAGACCGATGTCGATTTTGCTTAGTAAGACCCCAGTTCAAATGGGGCCTTATACATTTATGACTTAACAGCTATCGTTTTATCACCTACTTGTATATCTACACTGCCATCCCTGTTGCCTTCAATGCGCATCAGTAAATCTTTATCTATGCATTTACTGTCATCGTTGTTGAAGCACTGCATATCCTGGGTGTCAGCGTTAAAAACTCTGATGTCGCCATTTGGCTTTGCTTTAAATCCGTCACCATAATCCCAGACGCTGATGTACCAGTTTCCGTTTTTAGCTGGAACAGGGATGCTGAACTTTTCCTTCAGAATCTGCTTATGGTCTTGCCACCAATCCACCTTCCCATTGTCAGTAAGGGGAAAGTGTTTAACCGCAACATTAGCAAAGTTTAATTCCCGATCGACGGCCATGATTTCACTTTCCCGAAAAAGGCTGATGTAGCCGACAACAACAGCCAACGCAACAATGATGAAAGCTGCTGGTTTTTTCCCTAAACGCTGGCAGACAGAAGCCGTTCTGAGAAAAGTAGAATGTGTGACTGTTTCCATGTCATCAATCTCCTTTGCTGACTAATCGCTCAAGTCTAAACCACGACGAATAAAAAAAGCACTCCGAAAAATGGTCGTATGTGCCGTGCACAGGTTGCATGGCGATCAACGCAACACACAACTATTCGGTAAAGTTTTCCTGTTCCAGGCCGAAAAACTGTTATCCCTCTAAAGGAATGAGAAAACATGTTAAACCGTATCAAAATTGTGACCAGTTTACTTCTGGTCCTTGCACTATTTGGCTTGTTACAGATCACCTCCGGCGGACTGTTCTTCAGCGCGCTGAAACACGACAAAGATAACTTCACCGTTCTGCAAACCATCCGTGAGCAGCAGTCCACGCTTAACGGTAGCTGGGTTGCCCTGCTGCAGACCCGTAACACGCTTAACCGTGCCGGGATCCGCTACATGATGGATCAGAACAACATCGGCAGCGGCACCACCGTCGCCGAGCTGATGCAGATTGCCAGCGCCTCCCTGAAACAGGCGGAGCAGCGCTGGAACGAGTATCAGGCTCTGCCGCACGATCCGCGTCAGAACGAAGCCGTAACCCAGGAGATCAAGCGCCAGTACGATATCTATCACGGTGCGCTGGCTGAACTTATCCAGCTGCTGGGCGCAGGCAAAATCAACGAGTTCTTTGACCAGCCAACCCAGGGTTACCAGGATGGATTTGAGAAAGAGTACGTCGAGTTCCTGAAGCAGAATGACCAGCTGTACGATCTCGCCGTCGCGGACAACAACAGCTCCTACAGCATGGCTATCTGGATCATTATCGGCGTGCTGCTGGCAGTGCTGGCGGTGATCGTTGCCGTCTGGTTCGGCATCAAAAACGTGCTGATCTCCCCGCTCAACCGTCTGGTGGAGAGCATCCGCCATATCGCCGGTGGCGATCTGGTGCAGAAGATCGACGTGCACGGTGCTAACGAGATGGGCCAGCTGGCAGAAAGCCTGCGTCACATGCAGGGCGAGCTGATGCGTACCGTGGGTACGGTGCGTACCGGTGCGAATGAGATCTACAGCGGCGCAAGCGAAATCGCGATGGGCAACAACGATCTCTCCTCCCGTACCGAGCAGCAGGCTGCCTCACTGGAAGAGACCGCTGCCAGCATGGAAGAGCTGACCGCGACCGTGAAGCAGAACGCCGAAAACGCCCGTCAGGCGAGCCATCTGGCACTTAGCGCCTCTGAGACCGCGCAGAAGGGCGGTAAAGTGGTGGATAACGTGGTGCAGACCATGCGTGACATCGCTGGTAGCTCGCAGAAAATCGCTGACATCATCAGCGTGATCGACGGCATCGCTTTCCAGACCAACATCCTGGCACTGAACGCGGCGGTAGAAGCAGCACGTGCCGGTGAGCAGGGTCGTGGTTTTGCGGTGGTGGCAGGTGAAGTACGTAACCTGGCCCAGCGCAGCGCCCAGGCCGCTCGCGAAATTAAGAGCCTGATCGAGGACTCCGTAGGCCGCGTAGAGCTGGGCTCAACCCTGGTTGAGAGCGCCGGTGAGACCATGGACGAGATCGTTAATGCGGTAACCCGCGTAACAGACATCATGGGCGAAATCGCCTCTGCGTCCGACGAGCAGAGCCGCGGTATCGACCAGGTGGGTCTGGCGGTGGCCGAGATGGATCGCGTTACCCAGCAGAACGCCTCACTGGTACAGGAATCTGCCGCAGCCGCGGCGGCGCTGGAAGAGCAGGCGAGCCGTCTGACCCAGGCCGTAGCGGTGTTCCGCATTATGCAGGATCAGCGTAAAGAGGCCCGTGACCAGGCTATCATCGCCAAAGCCTCAGCGCCGCTGGCGACCCGCAAACCGGCCGTTGCCGACGCGGGCGATAACTGGGAAACCTTCTAAGTTGTTATAATCATAACGCCGGGTGGCGCTGCGCTTACCCGGCCTGCGTTACGATCCTACTCAACCGGGGGCCGCTAGCCCTCGGTTTTTACTACCTTAATCTCCACCATCCCAATCCCTAATCTACGCGGCGAGTGGCCGAGAATATTCCCTTCGTTGGTGGACTGCGGATCCGGCGGCACAATGGTCAACGTATTACTGTGCGACGGGTTATGGAACCGCAGCGTGGTGGTTGAGACATCGTTGCCTAAAGTTAGTGTCTGCTCACTATCACCTATCCGCACTGGGATCGGTTTGTTAGCGTTCGGGCCATAGGCTTTAGCTGTGATCATCAGATCGAAATTCTCCGGCAGCGGCGCGTTGTACTCAATCTTCACCTCTTCACCAAGCTGCGCGTTGGACCAGCGCCCCCAGCTCTCCGGGCGAGAGATGCCGCTGAACTGCTTCACCTCTTCCGGCGCGCCCGCCACGTTGAAGATAAAGCTGTCTGCTTTGTAGCGAACGTCATTATCCACCACCTTGAGCATATCCACGTTGCGCTGATAGCGGGCGGTGTCGATGATCGTATCTTTAAACGCGGTTTTGCCTTGCCACTGGGCGCTGTCGACGTGCTGTACCCTTTGTTGACCGCCCAACTGGCCCTGCGAGACGCACCAGTCGGTGGAGAGCGCCAGCTGCTGGGCCCACATCTGGGCCATCTTGTAGCAGCGGTCGATCCAGACAAAATTATCCCGTGGCGCGAAGTCGGCGAGCTGGAAGCGCAGCGGCGCAGAGTACTCGCTCTCTGGCAGCGGCTCTACGCGCTGGTCCGAGACGCGAATCAGCAGCGGCAGGCGGAAACGGCTGCCGGAAAACGCAATCATCTCCTTGTCGCGATCAACGGTGAAGTCCTTCATCTCTTTGGGGAAGTTCCACAGGCGAATGATATCCGGCTTCCACGCCAGTACCTTCTCTTTCATGTTCAGGAACGACTGGGAGAGCGACTGGCCCGAGAGGCTGCTGCGTCCGAGGCCAAGGAAGTTATCCCCGCCGAGGATATCCAGCACGGTGGCACCGTTATCCATGGTGTTGCGCTTCAGGCCGATGATGTCCTGGACAGGCTGGTCGCCGCGCAGCACAAAGAAGAGGTTGTTACGATCCTGTTTGCTGAGGTACTTCCACGCGGTGTTGTTCATCGCCAGATGATCGGAGGAGACCACAATCACCGTATCCTTAAACCACGGCGAGGCTTTGATCTTGTTGATCAGCGCGGCGATATGCTGCTGGCTGCAGGTCACTGCGCTAAAGGACTGGTTCGCTTTACCGTCGATGGCGTAGCTTTTCCGCTCGCAGCTGCGCGAGACAAAGCCGTCGGGATGATGGGTATCAACGGTCAGGGCAAACAGCGAGAAGCGTTTGCCGCTCTGGGAGAGCTGCTGATACTGCTGCCACACCTCGTCCAGCACGGTGTCATCGTAGAAACCCCAGTCGTTGCGGTAGGTCGGATCGGCAACGCGGCCTTTCAGCTCCTCCGCACCAATAAGATGGTCAAAGCCGTGGGATTTTAAAAAGACATCTTTCCCGGCAAAGCGCAGGTTTGCTCCCTGCACGAAGTGGTTCTCGTAGCCAGAGTTCTTCAGGATATCGCCGAGGCAGAGATTGTGCGGGAAGAAGCTCGACATAGAGGCCGAGGCGTTCCCCTCGAAGGGTGCAAACAGCGGAATGCCGCACTGGGAGGCGACCATCCCGGCAATGGTGTAGTCGGTGCCCGGCAGCTGCGCGGTATGGGTAAAATCCAGCCCCTCATCTTTCAGCGCGCCCAGCTCCGGCGTCAGGCCAGGAAAGGCCGCGCTGTCAAAGTAGGTACGCTCCAGGCTCTCGCCGTAGATATAGACCAGGTTGAGCGCCGGCTGCGGAATGCTTTTTGCGGGCTCTTTATACCAGACCGCGAAGTCCGGGTCCCCCGCCCGGGACTGGGACTTGACCAGCTCGGTAATCTGCCGAAAAGCCGGACTGGCATCGACCGAACCCAGGGCCAGCAGCAGCGCCAGCAGGCTGTAGCCGACGTGCAGCGGGTGATGGCGGCGACGGCGCAGGATCCAGCCGAGGGCAAAAAAGAGTGCCAGCAGGCCGATGATCAGCGCTGCGCCGGGCAGAATATACTTACTCACCCCCGCGCCGGTCAGGCTGTTGGTAATGGTGTAGAGCACCGCGTCGTTAATGCCGTCGCCGGTAAAGTAGTCGCTGGCGTAGAGGGCAATATTAAGCACCACAAAGCAACCCAGTACGGCAAGGATCGCGGTAAACCACCAGGTATTGCGGCCTGCCTTCAGAGAGTAGATGGCTATTGAGGCAATAAACAGCACAAGAGAGAGAAGTTCAGACAACGGTCAATCCTCAATAGCAGCAGCCGAATGTTGCAGGGAAAACACTTTAATGGCGAATTCACATAGCTGCAATTCTAGCGTCACACTCACTACATTCTATTAAGAAAAGGTTTAGAGAGCGGGGTTTTATGAGCGATGTCTCATTTTGTAAAGGAGACGCGCCTGCCGTGCAGGGTGGGCAGACGCGCTAAGGCGTGATAATCAGGAGAGGAAGTTCATACCCTGCTTCAGCACCAGGTCGCAGGCCTTGGTTTTCACCTTCTCTGCCAGCGGCGTGCTGCCGATATTATTCAGATTCAGCTGCTCACCGTCTTTGGTGTTGAGCATCCCCTGCAGGCCCTCAAGGAAGTTAGTATCTTCCTTCTGCTCCGGCGCGCTCAGGCCCAGCTTCTCCAGCACCTGGCTTTTGATATTCTCTGCGCTGGTCACCGAGGCCAGCTTGTTTTTGGCGCAGTATCCCATGATGCCCGCGGCGTTATTCATGGTGTCAGCGCTCAGCGCCTGGTTACCGCTATTCAGCAGGCCGCCAAGCGCAGAGAGCGAGGTCCCGCTCTGCTGCGTCGACGTGGCCGAACCCGCGTTCTGGCTCAGCTGGGTCGCTGCGCTGTTCAGCTGCTCCTGCCAGGTGGCAGCGTGAGAGAGGGAAGAGAGCAGGGCGCTCGCGATCGCGACGCTGCACAGTAAACGTTTGGCTGATTTCATGTGGCATAACCCGTTAGGATGGACCAGGGCAGTATATACCGGGAGACCCGCCAGACCGCGCCAGGAAAGCTCTTAATACTCTTTGCCGGTGACGCGGCTGCGGTAGCTATCCCAGTTAAAGTTAACCCACAGGCTGTTGCCGAGGCGCATGCGATCCATCACCCGTTCGCCAAGCAGTCGGGTCATGTCCGCCACGTTGTTGTTGGTCAGCATGCCGGTTGGGCGCTTGGAGGAGGAGCGACGATCGACAATCTGGTTGATGATCACCTTCTCGTAGCGTGACTCTGACTGGACGCCGATCTCGTCGATCACCAGCAGATCGACCATGCTGAGATCGTTGATCAGCTGCTCTTCGCTGGTCTCCCGGCTGCTGAAGGTCTCTTTCATCGCAGACATGATGTCGGCCACGGTAATGATCAACACCGACTTACCGCGCAGCAGCAGCTCGTTGCAGATCGCCGCCGCAAGGTGGTTTTTTCCCGTGCCGGGCTTGCCGGAGAAGACAAAGCTGGCAATGTTGCCGTCAAACTCCTCGACGTACTGGCGCGCCTTGCTCAGGGCGTTCATCTGCCCCTCGTTTTCAACCTTATAGTTATCAAAAGAGCAGTTCTGATGCAGAGGACGGATGCCGGAGCGGTTGAAGGTACGCTGCATCTTCATCGCCCGATTTTCCCGGGCAATCGACGCGGAGCGGATCTCGCCCTGCTCTTTTTGCCAGGCCAGCAGCTCTTCACCGGTGGTAAACGCCGGTTTCACGTGGGCAGGCATCATTTTTTGCAAACGCTTCATCATTTCGCCGACGTCTTTCATGATTAACCTCTGAAACCTGGTGGAACCTGGTTATCCGGCTCGGAAACCGCGTTGATATCGCGCTTAACGCTGCCTGTCAGGCTACCGCGGCCGATCTGCACGCTGCGGGCCAGCTTCTGCTGCCACTGCATATGGTGAAACACCTTGCCTTCGGCCTGCCAGTAGGTGACAAACGAGGCCAGCTCTTCATGGGTCACGGGCTGGTTCAGGGCAATGCCCCACAGCGCGGCCAGGCGCTGAAAATCGGGATCCGGCTGCCAGCCTGCGTACATGGCGAATTTTCCCATCGGCACGCTGGGCGGTGTCTCGGTCGGCTCGCTAAAAAACTGCTGATCGAGGGCGATATCGCTGGCCGGGCGCTGCAGTCGGGCTTCCAGTTCCAGCAGCTGCGCCAGACGCGCGGGCGTCAGGGCATAAAACGCCGGGGCGTTATCCGCAAAAACGGCCACCGTCCCCTCACGGGACTGGGTCAGGACGCGGGCGTGATCGTGCATAAACGCGTCGATACCGATGACATTGGTGGAGAGGATTCTGGAAGACATAGCGCTATCTCAAGCTAAAAACAGAGCGGAAAGATCCGCGGGTGATATGTGCTCATAGTAGCACAGAGAGGGGGCGCTTTTATAGGCCAGGCAAGCGTCGCGCCGCCCGGCCTTGCGAACATATTAGGCGATAATGTTCAGCGTGACATCAATGTTGTTGCGGGTGGCGTTGGAGTAAGGGCAGACGATATGCGCCGCGTCGACCAGCTTCTGCGCTTCGGCCGCATCCATACCCGGCAGGTGAATATTCAGCTTCGCTTCGATACCAAAACCGGTTGGCAGCGGCCCGATGCCGACTTCACCTTCAACAAAGGCCTCTTTCGGCATGGCGATTTTGTCGCGGCCAGCAACAAATTTCATTGCGCCAAGGAAGCAGGCGGAGTAGCCCGCAGCAAACAGCTGCTCTGGGTTAGTGACGTTGCCGCCCATGCCGCCCATCTCTTTCGGTACGCCCAGCTGCACGTCCAGCACGCCGTCAGAGGAGGTCGCACGGCCGTCACGGCCACCGGTTGCTTTGGCTTTTGCGGTATAGACTACTTTTTCTAAAGACATGGCAGGTTCCTTATTTTCGCTGTTATCGCTATATGCACTATAAAATAGTGCGCTATTTATATGTTGCACATAAGGCCGTCAGGGACGGCGCTATGCGCGGTGAAGCTGATGGCGCAGCGTCTCCAGCTCGTGCTGAAGGGCGGCCAGTGAATCTGTATCGCAAGCGGCGGCGCAGCGTACCGATTCTGGAATAGTAAGCGCCTGCTCATGCAGCGCCCGTCCTGATTCGGTTAGCGTGACGGCGACCTGGCGTTCATCCTGACGTGAGCGCTGGCGAACAATCAGCCCGGCGCTCTCCAGGCGTTTCAGCAGCGGCGTCAGGGTGGCAGAGTCGAGAAACAGCTGCTCGCCAATCTCTGACACGGTAATGTCGTCCCGCTCCCACAATACCAGCATCACCAAATACTGCGGGTAGGTGAGGCCTAGCGGCGCTAAGAGCTGCCGATAGAGTTTATTCAGCGCCAGGTTTGCGGAGTAGAGCGCAAAGCAGAGCTGGTTATTCAGGGCCAGCGGCGCATCCGCCGGAGCCGTCGATTTCGTCTTCATGAAAAGAATATAGATAGCACACGATTTAATTGCAAGTTATATTTTTGTGGCAAGGCAAATCCATCACGGGCAGACATAGCGCAGCACCACCTGCACTGCCATCGCGCGGTAGTACGCCTGCTGGGCCTGGCTGTCCGCTCCCTCTTCAAACAGCAGCGTAAAGGTGTAGCTGTTCGCCACGTAGTGGAAGCTGAAGCTGCTCATCAGACGGTGCACGTCGCGGGCATTCACGCTGCGGCTGAAAAGCTGCTTTTGCTGGCCGCGCTGTAAGATATCCTCCAGCAGGATCAGCGCGCTGCGGTTTACCTTGCGCAGATACGCCGACTGCTGCATGTAGCGTCCGCGCTGCATGTTCTCCATACAGATAATGCGAATAAAATCGGGATGCGCAGCATGATAATCAAAGGTGCTCTCCACCAGCTCAACCATCGCCTCTACCGGCGGCAAGCGCGTCAGGTTAAGGCGCGTTTCGCTGGCGCGGATCTGGGTATAAACATACTCAAGCACCTGCAGATAGAGGGTCTCTTTGGTCTTAAAGTGGTAAACCACCATCCGCTTGGTGGTGCCCGCCTTTTCGGCGATCTGCTCCATACGCGCGCCGTTCAGGCCATACTCGGCAAATAGCGCAATGGCACTGGTGAAGATTTTGTCTTTCAGGCTAGACTCGTCCAGTTTCTCCGGTAAATAAACGCCGTCGTGCTTCACATCTGCCTCTTTTTGGCCGTAACAGGAACAGGGATTATTACCAGGGCGCAGGCAGAACACAAACCTCAAACGCGGGGGCGCTTACGGTAGATCCACAGTCCGGGTACTGACAGGCCGACAGAGAGCGCTGCGACAATGGAGGTTGCCTTGAGAAAGTTGGTCAGCAGCAGGATCATCAGCGTTTCGCTGTAGCCCAGATGGCCTATCTTCACTGCGGAGATCATCGCCGTATAGGCCGAGATCCCCGGAAACATCGGGATCACCGCCGCGACGGTAAAGACTTTAGGGTGGGCAAGATACCAGCGTGACCAGCGGATACCGATGCAGCCAACCAGCATGGCAGCGATAAAGGTCGACCATTCAACGTTGATGCCGCTGGTCATCATCACCATTCGCGCGCCGTGGCCGATGGCACCCAGCAGGGCGCACCAGGGCAGAGCACGCTGCGGCACGTTGAACACCATGGCAAAGCCAACGGCAGGAATCGCAGAGAGGATCATGTCCTGCGCCAGCGCCAGTAGAAAATTAATCATACCCATCCGCGTAGCCCCCATAGCGTCATGGCCATCACCACCCCGATACAGGTCGCCAACGTCAGCAGGCTGGCAATGGCCCAGCGTGCCAGTCCGGTGTTGATATGACCTTTAAACATGTCGGCAACGGCATTAATAAGCGGAAAGCCGGGAACCAGCAGCAGGACGCTGGCCGCCATCGCTACCGTTGACGTCTGTAAGAAGGCGGGCAGGGTAAGCATCAGCCCCGAGACGGTGGTAGCCACAAAGGCCGTCAGGCAGAAGTTGATCTGCGGATGCAGGTGCCGCTGGGCTAGCGTCAGACGTACATACATGGCGACGCTGCTGGCACAGAAGGTGATGGCTGCGCCATCCCAGCCGCCGTTATTCAGTTTGCAGAAGCAGGCGCAGGAGAGGCCAACTGCCAGCGTGACCAGCCAGCGTGAATAGCGTAGCGGCTTGATCTGGTTAAAGCGCCGTTCGACGCCTCTCTCATCCAGCAGCTTATGTTCGGTCATAATGACGATGTGCTGCACCTCAGTGACCACGTGCATATTGATGCCGCGATCGCTGTTTTTACGCGTTGAGGTCAAACACTGGCCGTTCTGAATGGTGGTGAGCACAATAGCGTTCGCGGCGATGGCGCTCTCTACACCATCCATTCCCAGCGCGAGGCCAAGGCGGGTAGAGAGCTCTTCCACCAGCGCGCTCTCTGCGCCGTGCTGTAATAGAAGAAGGCCGCACTGAATGCACAGTCGCGTTACGGCCCGCTGTTGATCCCGATCTGCTTCCATGGTTTGCCCTGGCAACGTAGCGAAATAGCAATAGGGTGAAATAGAAAACCTATTTTTAACACAACGTGCTACCTGTCCGGCGCTGTGATAGATCAATATTTAGCTAATTAATCAATTTATCGCGATGCTTGCCATTCGATCCGCTCACCGTCTGCTACCGGGGCGGACAAAGCCAGATTAATATTCATATTATCTATATATTTAAATTTGCTTACTCTATATTGTACTTTTTTAACGTGTCAGCCATTATTTTTTTCAGTAAAGATGTGCAATATTAGGGTAGGGGTAGAAGAATTTTCCCTCTGATGACTGACGCCAGTCGACACGATAAAAAGGTTATAAGTAATCTTAATCCTGTGCGTTACCTACAGTACTAACGCTGTACAGACGATTCATTCGCTCATCGATTTATTCATGATTGTTATTTCGATGGGCGAATAAATAAATCCTGGTTTTTGAATGGAAGCGGAGGTGGTATGTTACCCGAAAAATATAGGTGTGCAGTGATCGTAAGCAAGGCGCCACTAATACAGCGTGGTTTCGTTGCCATTATGGACGATGCCTTTTCTGAGTATGAAGTTGTCTGCTGCTCAGCCCGGCAGGAGGTGACATTCTCCCTGCTCCAGCGCGCAAGCGTTGTGTTTGTCGATCTTACCAACGATCTGCATAAGGCGCGCAGCGCCTGCAGGGAATACGCCGCGATGATGCTGCATATTACTGAAACGCATTGGGTTTTTATGGTTCCCTTGCAGGTTTACCCTATGGCAGTAGAGCAGCTGTTACGATCGGAGAGCACGCTGCTTTCCAGTATGGAACCCCTCGAAGGTATTATTAATGCTATTCGCAGCGGTAGCCGACGCGCAGGAGAAATTAGCGAAGTACTTTTATCTCCTCATGATGGCGACCTCGCTGATGAAAACACACCCGCAGTATCTTTAACCTATTCAGAACGACAGGTATTACGACTTCTTGGTAAAGGATGGGGTATTAATCAGATTGCCGCCATGCTGAAAAAGAGTAATAAAACGGTTAGCGCACAGAAAAATAGTGCCATGCGCCGTCTCTGTTTGCGGAGCAATGCCGAGCTATTTGCATGGATTAACAGTAGTCAGGGTGCAAATGTATTAAATTTAAATACAAGCTATGGAGATGATGGACAATGGAAACAGATGGGAAAAGCAAACACGTTGCCATTATTGAGCGATGTGCCATAAGCGAGGCTGGACTAAGTCAGCTATTTCCAGCAGCAGCGCATTTCCACTTTCACTTTTTTAAAGATTATGCGACGTTCCTTAGTGCGATGGTATGGGCTCCCTGCATTTCACTTATCTATTCACTATCGGGGATCAGAACAGAGAGGTTAACCTGTCTCAGAGCGCTAAACCATATGGAGAAAAATTACCCCGACCGGCAGCGTATTGTTCTGGCTGGGAATCAGATGGAGAAGCGTCTGATAAGTGATTTTTCGCCTACCGCACTGCACGGTATTCTCAGTAAAACCATGCCGTTGGAGCTGGTGCGGCGGCAGCTGTGGACGTGGCTCAACGAGAACCATCAGCAGGACGATAACGTGCTCAACCTCTGGTATTACAGCTACGATCAGGTGCTGACCCAGACCGAGCGCGATATTGTTTTCTGTACCACGCAGGGCTACTCAATTGTGGATATTGCCCGCTACTTCAGACGGAATATTAAAACCATTCGTGCCTATAAGCTTACTCTTATGGCGAAATTGGGCGTACGTAACGATGCAGAGCTGCTCTATGCTGCGGACATTCTTATACATATGCGAAAAACGCTGAATGAGCCCGACGCACCTCAACGGCGGATAACGGCCTAACTGTGAGGTAAATCCTGGTTATACACAGGGTGGCAGGCCGATTATCGATCCTCTTCACAATCACGGAAACCGGTTACAGTAACCGGTTGCACAGTACAGATCGGAGACTGATACTCATTTTGCCATTCCATATTTCGCCTGACCGGAGAGCCAAAATGTCTGCCAACCACGCTGCGTTTAACCTGATCTTCCGTTTTGTTGAAAATTATGTCAGCCCCATCGCCGGACGCATCTCTGCTCAGCGTCATGTGATGGCAATTCGTGATGGTTTTATCTCGGCAATGCCCTTTATGATTGTCGGATCCTTCCTGCTTATTTTTGCCTATCCCCCGTTTTCACCGGATACCACCTGGGGCTTCGCGCGCGGTTGGCTCGATCTGGCCAAGCAGTATGAGGGGCGGATCCTCACCCCGTTCGATATGACCATGGGGATCATGTCGATCTACATCTGTGCCGCCATCGCTTACAACCTCGGCAAGCACTACGTGAAGTCTCACCAGCTCGACCCCTTCATGTGCGCCATGCTCTCGCTGATGGCGTTCTTGCTGGTAGCAGCGCCAAAAACCGATAGTGCCTTGCCGGTGCATAGCCTCGGCGGCACCGGGATCTTTACCGCTATCCTGGTCGCCATCTACTGTGTGGAGCTGATGCGCTTTTTAAAAGCGCACAACATCGGTATCCGCCTGCCGGACCAGGTTCCGCCGATGATCAAAAACTCATTCGATCTGCTGATCCCGGTATTAGTGGTGGTGCTAACGCTCTACCCGCTGAGCCTGTTTATCCAGTCAGAGTTCTCGGTGCTGATCCCACAGGCGATTATGGCGCTGTTTAAACCCCTGGTGGCCGCCGCTGACTCGCTGCCTGCCATCCTGCTGGCGGTGTTGATTGGCCACCTGCTGTGGTTCGCGGGCATTCACGGGGCGGCTATCGTCTCCGGCATGCTGCAGATGTTTTGGTTAACCAACCTGGGGATGAACCAGACTGCCCTGGCGCAAGGCGCACCGCTGCCGCACATCTTTATGGAGGCGTTCTGGACGTTCTTTATTGTGGTCGGGGGCTCCGGAGCGACAATGGGGCTGGTGATCTGCTATCTGCGTAGCCGCTCCGTACACCTGCGCTCGATTGGGCGGCTCAGCATTGTCCCCAGTTTCTTCAACATCAACGAGCCCGTTATCTTCGGCACGCCTATCGTCATGAATCCGGTCTTTTTTATCCCCTTCCTGCTCGCACCGCTGGTTAACTCGGTGATTGCCTGGGGCGCAATGAAAATGGATCTGATTGGTCGGGTCATTGCCGTTGTACCCTGGACCGCACCGGCACCGATTGGGGCTGCCTGGGCGCTGGGCTGGGACTACCGGGCGGCCATCCTTGTGGTGCTGTTGGCCGTGGTCTCCGCCGTGATCTACTTCCCGTTCTTCAAAGTGTACGAGAAGCAGCTTCTGGAGCAGGAGGCGCAGGAGTCACAGCGCGCAGAGGGTGAGAGCCAGCAGGTTGCGTAGAGGTTATTTAAGCGTACAGTCGCCGCACTGCTGGACATCCGGCAGGCGGTAGCGCTGACAGCAGGTACGACGCGTCAGCACGCCTTCACGCAGCACAACGGTGCGCCAGAGGGGGTTATCCATGCCGTTCGCCAGCGTTTTGTCGAAAAAGCAGAGCTGGCGCAGGGCGCTCACTCTGGCATCGCCGAGCAGCGGCTTCATCTCATTCAGATACCAGTTGATAAGATAACCGGTATTGCTCCAGATAAGCTTGCCGTTGATCTCGCCGGTGGCTTCCAGGGCCTGCACGACCGGCAGCATCGCCGAGACAATGAGTTTCTCAATGCGACCCCGATCGTCTAGCAGCGTGGTGTAGCGATCGGCATGCACGTCGGCCCAGAAGCAGGCCGCGCGGCCCGTTTCATGGAATTCCACGTGGAAATGTTCGGGGGAGACATCCAGCGCAGTGTCGTGCGCCAGCAGGGCCAGCATCAGCGGCGGAACCAGCAGGCCCAGATACCACTGCGCCCACAGCGAGAGGAGCGGTTTCCCTTCGCGAGGCTGATTCGGCTGGTTGCGGTAGATATGATCGCCGTAGTCGGCCAGCAGCGTGCGCAGCGCGGCGGGGCGCTGCCACTGTGCCAGGGTCATCGCCTGATGCGGCGGCGGCTCGTCGAGACGGATAACCTCCAGCATATGCGGACGCTGGCTGGACATTGTTTCGCGTAAGGCACTGGCAAGCGTTGGCGCAGCGCTGTACAGCGGGGTTCGCCAAATCAGATCGTTTGCCAGCAGTTCGGAACGTTGCGCCATAGGAGGTTAGACCGGAATCTAAATGATAATGATTGCCAATCCTAACCACAGGCAAGCGCAAGCGCAACATTTTTGTCGCTAAACGCGGGTCTGTTTGCGTTTATGCCATCTGCAGCTCACCGCTGACCAGAATAGAGTTGCGGCCTAAATGCTTCGCTTCGTACAGCGCCTTATCCGCTTTGCCCAGCGCGTCCTCAATATCTTCGTCCAGCAGAGGGGCGATACCGATGCTAACCGTGACGTTGGTTGCCACGCTCTCATTAAACATATGCGGGATTTTAAGATCGAAAACCTGCTGGCGAATGCGCTCGGCGGTAGTTCGGGCGTGCTCCAGATCGACGTTACTCAGCAGGATCATAAACTCCTCGCCACCGAAGCGGGCCACGATATCCCGGGAGCGCACGGCATCACGGATGGCAGCAGAAACGCGGATCAGCGCCTGGTCACCCATCATATGGCCGTAGTGATCGTTGTAAGCCTTGAAGTGGTCGATATCCAGCAGCAGCACGAACTGCCTGCCGTCATCATGGGCGAGCAGGTTATCGAGCTTATTTTGCAGGCCGCGGCGGTTATAGAGGCCGGTCAGCGGATCGAGCATGCTTAAATCGTTCAGCGTCTTGCGCTCATCCAGCAGCCTGTACATCAGATCCTGGGCAAAGCTTTCATTACGCCGCTGAATCACATGCTGGATGGTGATGCCGACTACCGGCAGGGCGAGGCAGTAGAGCACTCTTAGCCAGGCGTTACCGTCGCTAAGCCAGAGGCAGGTCAGGCTGACCGGCAGGGAGTGCAAGATAAACGCGCTGATATTGTTAGAGAAAGCGATAGTCCCAATGAATAATACGCTTAATAACGCAATTAAAAGATAAGCCGGATCCTGGTGACCGATAGCTGAATATTTCACGCTAACGTGCCACGCCCACAGAGTGCCAAATAAGATCGAAATGAGCGGAATATTTATTTTCTTCTCAGATTGCCATCTATGCCAAAGCAGCAGCGCAACGCTGGCGGTGAAGAGCAGCCCGAGCGGCAGCGTCACGCCCCTGGCGCTGCTCAGCGGCAGCAGGTATGAGAAGAGGGCCGAAACGGCATTGAGAAACAAGAATAACCGCAGCGATAATTGATATTTCTTGTTACAGAGGTTATGCCAGGATTGTGCTGTCATGTGTAATGTCGTTATTTATCTGCAATATATGAAAAGTTATGGTTGGCAAAATGAGAAATAACGCGTGAATAAAAATTCGCGAAAAGAGTAATAAATTATTATGTATTTTCCGAGGCGCACAATTTATCACCTTCATGAATGTCTGTCATTAACAGATGTAGAAAATTAATGCACTGGTCGACCAGGTGACAGAAAGCGAATGGAGCAGGCTATTTTCGGCCGTAGTTGCCGTTGGGTATCGTGCGGGTGCGGGTAATGATGACGTTGGAAAAGCAGAGGAAGCGGGTAAAACCGGAAGAGCGTATTGGGGGAGAGCAAGATAAGTGGTGCGAGGGGGGGGACTCGAACCCCCACATCCAAAGGACACTAACACCTGAAGCTAGCGCGTCTACCAATTCCGCCACCTTCGCACAGCTATCTTACTTTTTTACTGTTTGATATCGCCTCGTTGGTGCGAGGGGGGGGACTCGAACCCCCACATCCTAAGGACACTAACACCTGAAGCTAGCGCGTCTACCAATTCCGCCACCTTCGCCCAGTGCGAGCAATATCAATCGTGATTTATGGTGCGAGGGGGGGGACTCGAACCCCCACATCCGTAAGGACACTAACACCTGAAGCTAGCGCGTCTACCAATTCCGCCACCTTCGCAGACCATCGATACTTTTAAAGTATCGTAACCACGGAGGCGCATTCTAGATGTTTTATACCGTTCGTCAACAGTTAATTATGGGGGTGAGGGCAACTGATGCAAAAAACGCCGGTTCGCCCGGCGTTCAGATGTTTAACGCTTCGCCTGGCGGGTCATTACCGTACGGTAAACCTTAAACCGCCCGGTCTGGGCCAGCACTTCGTGGAAGCCAAAGGTCTCATCCAGCACCTGGGGATAGGGCAGGAAGGCGTTGGCCACAATCCGCAGCTCGCCGCCGCTGTTCAGATGGCGTACCGCGCCGCGGATCAGCGTCTGCGCTGCCTCCAGGCTGGTCTGCAAACCATCGTGGAACGGCGGGTTAGAGATGATCATATCGTAACGCCCGGTCACCTCGGAGAAGACGTTGCTGGCAAAGACCTCGCCCTCAAAGCCGTTGGCTGCGAGGGTCGCGCGGCTGGCTTCCACCGCCGGTGCGCTGACGTCACAGAGCGTCAGGCGGACCTTCGGTGAGTGGCTGGCCAGCACCGCAGAGAGCACGCCCGCGCCGCAGCCGATATCCAGCACCTTGCCTTTGGTGTGCGGTGTCAGGGTGGAGAGCAGCAGCTGGCTGCCGCTGTCCAGACCATCACGGCTGAACACGCCCGGCAGCGTGTGGATAGTCAGATCGTCCAGCGTATAGCTACCACCAAACGCGGCGGCATCAAACGCAGGCTGCTTCTCCAGACGGCCATGGTACAGGCCGCAGCGGCGCGCGCTGTCGACCTTGTTCAGCGGACAGTACTCCGCCAGCATCTGCTCGGCGCTGCGCACGCCGCTGCGGTTCTCGCCGACCACAAAAATATCGGTGCCCAGCGGCAGCAGGGAGAGAATATTCATCAGCTGGAACTGGGCTTCCGGCTTGTTCTTCGGCCAGTAGTAGATCAGCGTATCGCTGTCGCCCACGTCGGCCTGCTCAGCAACAAGGCTAAAGCGGGCGTTGTCGCCCAGCTGGCGGCTCAGCACCTGCCAGTGGTGAAACTGTTGGGTATGGGCGCGGCTCTCAGCGGTATCCAGACGCGCGGGCAGGTCGTCCTGCATATCTCCGGCAAACAGAACGCGGCTCTCTTCGAAATCATCACTGTGACGCAGCAAGACTTCACTTGCCGGGGTTAAAGCAGACATGAAACAGCTCCTTAATAAACTCAGCGCTGGATTATAGTTGTTTGTTGGCGCAGATACGACGAATTTGCTATATTTGCGCGCCTGACTTACAGGAGTGACCCGCTATGATTTCCCGACGCGACTGGCAGCTACAGCAGCTGGGCATTACCCAGTGGTCTTTGCGCCTGCCTACGGCGTTGCAGGGCGAAGTCGCTGTGTCACTGCCCGCGCATATCCGTCTGGTGATGGTGGCAAACACGCTTCCGGCGCTCAGCGAGCCGCTGGTGGGTGATATTCTGCGGGCGCTGACGATAACCCCGGATCAGGTGCTGCAGCTGACGCCCGACCGCGTGGCGATGCTGCCCCCGGAGAGCCGCTGTAACAGCTGGCTGCTGGGTACTCACGAGGCGCTGACGCTGGAAGGCGCCCGCGTCCACTCTCCCGCGCTCGATGAACTGCGGGCAAACCCGGCGGCACGAGCCGACCTATGGCGACAAATCTGCGAGTATGAACACGATTTCTTCCCTCAGCACGGCTGACCTCACGCACGCTTTTGCCATTGAGCAACGCGCCCATGCTTTTCCGTGGAGCGAAAAGACCTTCGCCAGTAATCAGGGTGAACGTTACCTGAACCTGGGCCTGACGGTTGACGAGACGCTGGCGGCGTTTGCCATTACCCAGGTCGTTCTTGACGAAGCCACGCTGTTTAATATCGCGGTCGATCCCGCGTTTCAGCGCCGGGGGCTGGGGCGTGCGCTGCTTGAGCATCTTATTAGCGAGCTGGAGAAGCGTGAGGTACTGACGCTGTGGCTGGAGGTGCGGGCCTCAAACAGCGCGGCTATTGCCCTCTATGAAAGCCTGGGCTTTAACGAGGCGACAATTCGCCGCAACTACTATCCAACCGCTGACGGGCGCGAAGACGCCGTAATTATGGCTTTGCCGCTTTAATAAAAAAGGTAATGTAATGAACTGGGACTGGATCTTCTTTGACGCCGACGAAACGCTGTTTACCTTCGACTCATTCAGCGGACTACAGCGGATGTTTCTCGACTACAGCGTGACCTTTACCGCTGAAGATTTTCAGGACTACCAGGCCGTCAATAAGCCGCTGTGGGTGGATTACCAGAACGGCGCTATCACCTCTTTGCAGCTTCAGCATCAGCGTTTCCAGAGCTGGGCCGACCGCCTCAGCGTGCTGCCAGGCGATCTTAACAGCGCCTTTATTAATGCGATGGCCGAAATTTGCGCCCCGCTGCCGGGAGCGGTCTCGCTGCTGAACGCCCTGCAGGGCAAGTGCAAGATGGGCATTATTACCAACGGCTTTACCGCGCTACAGCAAATTCGCCTGGAGCGCACCGGCCTGCGCGACCATTTTGACCTGATTGTCATCTCCGAGCAGGTTGGCGTGGCGAAGCCGCATCCGCGCATCTTTGACTACGCCCTGGAGCAGGCGGGCAATCCCGCGCGTTCCCGCGTGCTGATGGTGGGCGATACCGCCGAGTCCGATATTCTGGGTGGCATGAATGCCGGATTAGCCACCTGCTGGCTCAATGCGCACAACCGCACGCTGCCGGAGGGGATCAACCCGACCTGGACCGTGACCTCGCTGAGCGAACTGGAGCAACTCCTGTGTAAACATTGATTGCCTGCCTCCCATTGCTGGGTAAAATAGCCGCATTTTCCTGTTTCATGATGCGCGGCCTGGTGCCGCGTTTATATAAGAAGATTTGATTATGACGTTGTCTCCTTATCTGCAAGAGGTGGCCAAGCGCCGTACTTTTGCCATTATCTCTCACCCGGACGCCGGTAAAACCACCATCACTGAAAAGGTGCTGCTGTTCGGACAGGCGATCCAGACCGCCGGTACGGTAAAAGGCCGTGGTTCGAGCCAGCACGCAAAATCCGACTGGATGGAGATGGAAAAGCAGCGTGGTATCTCCATTACCACCTCCGTGATGCAGTTCCCGTATCACGACTGCCTGGTGAACCTGCTGGACACCCCGGGGCACGAAGACTTCTCTGAAGATACCTACCGTACCCTGACGGCGGTGGACTGCTGCCTGATGGTTATCGACGCCGCGAAAGGGGTTGAGGATCGTACCCGCAAGCTGATGGAAGTGACCCGTCTGCGCGATACGCCGATCCTGACCTTTATGAACAAGCTCGACCGCGACATCCGTGACCCGATGGAAGTGATGGACGAGGTAGAGAGCGAGCTGAAGATTGCCTGCGCACCGATTACCTGGCCGATTGGCTGCGGCAAGCTGTTTAAAGGCGTTTACCATCTCTATAAAGATGAAACCTACCTCTACCAGACCGGTAAAGGGCACACCATCCAGGAGGTCCGTATTGTTAAGGGCCTGGATAACCCGGATCTCGACGTTGCGGTAGGTGAAGAGCTGGCCGCACAGCTGCGTGATGAGCTGGAGCTGGTGAAGGGCGCGTCTCACGAGTTCGACAAAGAGCTCTTCCTCGCCGGTGAAATTACCCCGGTGTTCTTTGGTACCGCGCTGGGTAACTTCGGCGTTGACCACATGCTGGACGGTCTGGTCGAGTGGGCACCCACGCCGATGCCGCGTAAAACCGATACCCGCGAAGTGGAAGCTAAAGAGGAGAAGTTCTCTGGCTTCGTCTTTAAAATTCAGGCCAACATGGATCCGAAACACCGTGACCGCGTGGCGTTCCTGCGCGTCGTTTCCGGGAAATATGAAAAGGGCATGAAGCTGCGCCAGGTGCGTATCGGTAAGGATGTGGTGATTTCCGACGCGCTGACCTTTATGGCGGGCGACCGTTCGCACGTTGAAGAGGCGTATCCGGGAGATATCATCGGCCTGCACAACCACGGTACGATCCAGATCGGCGACACCTTCACCCAGGGCGAAATGATGAAGTTCACCGGTATCCCGAACTTTGCCCCTGAGCTGTTCCGCCGCATCCGCCTGCGCGATCCGCTGAAGCAGAAGCAGCTGCTCAAAGGGCTGGTTCAGCTCTCGGAAGAGGGCGCAGTGCAGGTGTTCCGTCCGATTGCCAATAACGATCTGATCGTTGGCGCGGTTGGGGTGCTGCAGTTCGACGTGGTAGTTGCGCGCCTGAAGAGCGAATACAACGTGGAAGCGATCTACGAATCGGTTAACGTGGCGACCGCCCGCTGGGTAGAGTGCAGCGACGTGAAGAAATTCGAAGAGTTCAAACGTAAAAACGAGGTCCAGCTGGCGCTGGACGGCGGGGATAACCTGACCTACATCGCGCCGACCATGGTCAACCTGAACCTGACGCAGGAGCGTTACCCTGACGTTCAGTTCCGTAAAACGCGCGAACACTAATCTCCTCTCTTCTCCAGAGCACGGCAGCCGCCGTGCTCTGTCACTTTCCCTGTCTTATTAGTCCCTTGCGGAATGTTCTTAAATAGCCCGCTTTTTGCTTTTATCGCCTGTTTTTTATCTTCTCTCCCAAGCGCTTTTTAAATTGTTGGCTATATTTAACAAAGTGATTACCAGACGTGTGGATGAATGCACTGTTCAATGCGTGAATAAAAGCGTTTCATCCCACACTCTTTTTTAGTCACATGATTAATCGCTGTACGACAGGGTGTTACTCACCTTAGCAGCAAAGTGGCCTTGATGGCTGCTCAAAGCCCAAAACGTGGGCAAACTGAAAGGAATAGATCGATGACTATGACAAGACTGAAGATTTCTAAAACCCTGCTGGCTGTTGTATTAGGTTCTGTTGTTGCAAGCGGTTCTGCCATGGCAGAAACCAGCGCAACTGACAAAGCGCAATCTTCGGCGCACAGCGCAGGTGAAAAAATCGATAGCTCTATGAATAAAGTCGGTAACTTCATGGACGACAGCGCGATCACCGCCAAAGTTAAAGCAGCTCTGGTCGATCACGACAGCATTAAGAGCACCGACATCTCCGTCAAGACTGACAAAGCTGTTGTCACCCTGAGCGGTTTCGTTGAGAGCCAGGCGCAGGCTGAAGAAGCGGTAAAAGTTACTAAACAGGTTGAGGGCGTCAAGTCCGTTAGCGATAAGCTGCACGTACGCGATGGCAAAGACTCTTCTGTGAAGGGCTATGCAGGTGATACTGCGACCACCAGCGAAATTAAAGCTAAGCTGTTAGCTGATGACATCGTTCCGGCACGTAAAGTGAAAGTTGAAACCACCGATGGTGTGGTCCAGCTGTCCGGTACGGTTGATTCCCAGGCACAAATCGAACGTGCGGAGAGCATCTCCAAAGCGGTCGATGGTGTGAAAAGTGTGAAAAACGATCTTAAAGTTAACAAGTAATCTCAGAATGCGATCCCCCGCGTTGTAACGGGGGACGTGAGCATCACACCGAGTAAGTATCGCCGGTGAGTAGCCTGAGCGCTCACTAACAGCGGTAAAGTTAACTATGGTAAAGGAAAGGAGAATCTTATGTTTCGTTGGGGCATTATATTTCTGGTTATCGCGTTAATCGCCGCTGCTCTGGGCTTTGGTGGCCTGGCCGGTACGGCAGCAGGTGCAGCAAAAATTGTTTTTGTTGTCGGGATCATTCTGTTCCTGGTCAGCCTGTTCATGGGACGTCGGCGTCCATAGCGAGCCGTGAATTCCCGCTAATCGTAAAGCCAGTCCTTGTGACTGGCTTTCACGGTTTTAGAACGCAGGAAATTAGGATAAGCTATTAATAATTAAAACAATGAAAGGAAGGCAGGGTGGGGCAGCGAATTCCCGTTACGCTCGGCAATATAGCGCCGCTGGCGTTGAGATCCTTTCGCCCGGGACGACTCGCCTTAGTGTGTGAAGGCGGCGGTCAACGAGGCATTTTTACTGCCGGCGTGCTGGACGAATTCATGCGCGCGCAATTCAATCCCTTTGAACTCTTCTTCGGCACCTCTGCCGGAGCACAAAATATCTCGGCCTACCTCTGTAATCAGCCCGGTTACGCGCGCAAGGTCATCATGCGCTACACCACTTCCCGTGAATTCTTCAATCCGGTGCGCTTTGTGCGCGGCGGCAACCTGATCGATCTCGACTGGCTGGTAGAGTCTACGGCCAGAGATATGCCGCTGGCGATGGATACCGCTGCCCGCCTGTTTGACGTCGGCAAGCTGTTCTATATGTGCGCCTGCCGCGGCGATGACTACACCCCAGGCTACTTCTCGCCGACCAGTCAAACCTGGATGGATCTGATCCGCGCCACCAGCGCTATCCCCGGCTTTTACCGCAGCGGCGTGATGCTGGACGGAATTAACTATCTCGACGGCGGCATTAGCGACGCCATTCCGGTGCAGGAGGCGGCAAAGCGGGGGGCGAAAACCATCGTGGTGATCCGCACCGTGCCGTCGCAGATGTACTACACACCGCAGTGGTTCAAGCGCATGGAGCGCTGGCTGGGCGAGGGCAGCTTGCAGCCTTTCGTCAACCTGGTTCACCACCATGAGAACAGCTATCATGCGATCCAGCAGTTTATTGAGAAGCCCCCCGGCAAGCTGCGGATCTTTGAGATCTATCCGCCGCGCCTGCTAAAGAGCATGGCCCTCGGCAGTCGCCTGCCCGCGCTGCGTGATGATTACAAGATGGGGCGGCTGTGCGGTCGTTACTTCCTCGCCACCGTTGGCAAGCTGCTGGTAGACGAGCCGCCGCTGCTGCGCCATGCGCCAAGAATTATTACCCCGGCGACGGTAGTGGTGCCGCCTGCGGTAGTGGCAAACGATGCGCTGACCACTACGCTGGTCGACGCGCCGCAGGCCAACGATACGACCTTTAGCAACGAGAATTCGGCATGACGCAACGCTTTATCGATACCCACTGTCACTTTGACTTTCCGCCCTTTACCGGCGAGGAGGCGCAGAGCCTGGCTCAGGCCAGAGCAGCGGGCGTTGAGGCGATTATCGTGCCCGCCACCGAAGCGGCAAATTTTTCCCGCGTGCTGGCGCTGGCAGAGCGATTTGACGCCGTCTATGCCGCGCTGGGACTCCACCCGATCGTGATAGAAAACCATACGCCAGCCTGCATTGACAGACTGGCCGAGCAGCTGGCCGCCCGGCCTACCCGGCTGGTGGCGATAGGCGAGATTGGGCTGGATCTCTATCGGCAAGATCCGCAGTTTGATAAGCAGGAGCAGATCCTTGATGCGCAGCTGCGGCTGGCAAAGCAGTACGATCTGCCAGTGATCCTTCACTCCCGACGCACCCATGACAAGCTAGCGATGCACCTCAAGCGTCATAGCCTGCCGCGTACCGGCGTCGTACACGGCTTTGCGGGTAGCCTGCAACAGGCCCAGCGCTTTGTTGAGATGGGCTACCGAATTGGCGTCGGGGGCACGATCACCTATCCGCGGGCGAGTAAAACCCGCGACGTTATCGCCCGCCTGCCGCTCTCCTCTCTACTGCTGGAGACCGATGCCCCGGATATGCCGCTCAACGGTTTCCAGGGGCACCCCAATCGCCCCGAGCAGGCCGCCCGCGTCTTTAGCACACTCTGTGAGCTGCGTCCGGAATCCCCTGACGAGATAGCTGCTACGCTTCTTGATAATACGCATCAAACGTTTATGTGAAAATTTTATCATTTCTCTCCCGCTTGGAGCGATATTACGCCGATATGTCGCGCTTAACGGTGCTGTTATGTTAGAATTCTAACATGCCGGCCGTTCCGGGTATCGCCGCAATGAACGGCTTAAACAGTGATGTATCTCACATTGATATTGTGCAACTTTGCATGACGTTTTCATTAAATGTGATGTGCATCGAAGTGTCGTGGCGGGAGGATGTTAGAATAGTAACAGACCCGCCCGGTTAAACAATGAACCGGCAAACGCCGTCTTCAGCTTCTGGAGAGTGTTATGACTGATTTAACTGCAAGCAGCCTGCGCGCATTGCAACTGATGGATTTGACCACCCTGAACGATGATGACACCGATGCGAAAGTCATCGCCCTGTGCCATCAGGCGAAAACCCCGGTAGGTAACACCGCCGCCATCTGCATCTACCCGCGTTTTATTCCGATTGCGCGTAAAACGCTGAAAGAGCAGGGCACGCCGGAGATCCGCATTGCTACGGTGACGAACTTCCCGCACGGCAATGACGATGTTGAGATCGCCCTGGCAGAGACGCGCGCGGCCATTGCCTACGGCGCGGACGAAGTGGACGTGGTGTTCCCGTATCGGGCGCTGATCGCCGGCAATGAGCAGATCGGTTTCGATCTGGTTCAGGCCTGTAAAGCCGCCTGTGCAGAAGCCAACGTGTTGCTGAAGGTCATTATCGAAACCGGCGAGCTGAAAGAGGAGGCCCTGATCCGTAAAGCTTCCGAAATCGCTATCAAAGCAGGCGCGGACTTTATTAAAACCTCCACCGGTAAGGTGCCGGTAAACGCTACCCCGGAGAGCGCGCGCATTATGCTGGAAACCATTCGCGACCTGGGCGTAGAGAAAACCGTGGGCTTTAAACCGGCGGGCGGCGTGCGTACGGCGGAAGACGCCGCGCAGTTCCTGGCCATTGCCGACCAGCTGTTCGGCGCAGAGTGGGCTGACTCACGCCACTACCGCTTTGGCGCGTCCAGCCTGCTGGCGAGCCTGCTGAAGGCCCTCGGCCACGGCGACGGCAAAAGCGCAAGCAGCTATTAATCAATACCGTTGGGTCTCCTCGTAGGCCCGATAAGCGGAGCGCCATCGGGCATATGCTGATGGCCTCCGCGCCAGCTCATCAAGGGGGTTACCTTGTTTCTCGCTCAAGAAATCATTCGAAAAAAACGCGATGGCCACGCCCTCAGCGACGAAGAGATCCGCTTTTTTATCAACGGCATTCGTGATAACACCATTTCAGAAGGTCAGATCGCCGCGCTGGCGATGACCATCTTTTTCCATGACATGGCAATGCCGGAGCGCGTCTCTCTGACCATGGCGATGCGCGACTCGGGTACGGTGCTGGACTGGAAAAGCCTCAGCCTGAACGGCCCGATTGTCGATAAGCACTCTACCGGCGGCGTGGGCGATGTAACCTCCCTGATGCTCGGCCCGATGGTGGCAGCCTGTGGCGGCTACGTGCCAATGATCTCCGGACGCGGTCTGGGCCACACCGGCGGCACCCTCGACAAGCTGGAAGCCATCCCCGGCTTTGACATCTTCCCAAGCGATAGCCGCTTCCGGGACATTATTAAGGACGTCGGCGTCGCGATTATCGGCCAGACCAGCTCCCTCGCCCCGGCGGACAAGCGCTTTTACGCCACCCGCGATATTACCGCCACGGTTGACTCTATTCCGCTGATCACCGCCTCTATTCTGGCGAAAAAGCTGGCGGAAGGGCTGGATGCGCTGGTAATGGATGTGAAAGTGGGCAGTGGGGCGTTTATGCCGACCTATGAACTGTCTGAAGCACTGGCCGAAGCCATCGTTGGCGTTGCCAACGGCGCAGGCGTACGTACTACGGCTCTGCTGACCGATATGAACCAGGTCCTGGCCTCCAGCGCCGGTAACGCGGTGGAAGTGCGCGAGGCGGTGCAGTTCCTGACCGGTGAATACCGCAACCCGCGCCTGCTCGACGTCACCATGGCGCTGTGCGTGGAGATGCTCATCTCCGGCAAGCTTGCCCGCGACGACGCCGATGCCCGCCAGCAGCTGCAGGCGGTGCTGGACAACGGCAAAGCGGCAGAGATCTTTGGCCGGATGGTGGCTGCGCAAAAAGGCCCCGCTGACTTCGTAGAAAACTACGCAAAATACCTGCCGACGGCGACGCTTAGCAAGGCGGTCTACGCCGATACCGAAGGGTTTGTCTCGGCGATGGATACCCGTGCGCTGGGCATGGCGGTGGTGTCGATGGGCGGCGGTCGTCGCCAGGCTTCTGACAGCATCGACTACAGCGTCGGCTTTACCGATATGGCGCGTCTGGGAGACAGCATTGACGGCCAGCGACCGCTGGCGGTGATCCACGCCAAAGACGAGGCCAGCTGGCAGGAAGCGGCGAAAGCCGTGAAGTCCGCCGTCACGTTAGACGATCAAGCTCCCGAAACCACGCCAACCGTCTATCGTCGTATTACTGAATAGCTGTATACTGATCTGATCGACTTAATTTGAAGCACTAGTACGGAGAAAATATGAAACGTGCATTTATTATGGTGCTGGACTCTTTCGGCATCGGCGCTACCGAAGATGCGGACCGTTTTGGTGATGCAGGCTCTGATACGCTCGGCCATATTGCCGAAGCCTGTGCCAAAGGCGAAGCTAACACCGGCCGTCAGGGCCCGCTGAACCTGCCTAATTTAACCCGTCTGGGCCTGGCGAAGGCGCATGAAGGCTCAACCGGCACTATTCCTGCGGGGATGGACGGTAACGCAGAGATCGCTGGCGCTTACGCCTGGGCGCATGAGCTCTCTTCCGGGAAAGATACGCCGTCGGGCCACTGGGAGATTGCCGGCGTGCCGGTTCTCTTTGACTGGGGCTACTTTTCCGACACCGAGAACAGCTTCCCACAGGAGCTGCTCGACAAGCTGGTAGAGCGCGCCGGGCTGCCGGGCTATCTGGGCAACTGCCACTCCTCCGGGACGGTGATTCTGGATCAGCTCGGTGAAGAGCATATGAAAACCGGCAAGCCGATTTTCTACACCTCTGCGGACTCGGTGTTCCAGATCGCCTGCCATGAAGAGACCTATGGCCTGGATAAACTCTACGAGCTGTGCGAAATTGCCCGTGAAGAGCTGACCGAAGGCGGCTACAACATCGGCCGCGTGATTGCGCGTCCGTTTGTTGGCGACAAAGCAGGTCACTTCCAGCGTACTGGTAACCGTCACGATCTGGCGGTAGAGCCGCCGGCTCCGACCGTTCTGCAGAAGCTGGTAGAAGAGAAAGATGGCCAGGTGGTATCGGTAGGCAAAATCGCCGATATCTATGCCCACGTCGGTATCACTAAAAAAGTGAAAGCTACCGGCCTGGACGCGCTGTTTGACGCCACCGTGAAAGAGATGAAGGAAGCAGGGGATAACACCATCGTGTTTACCAACTTCGTTGACTTCGACTCCTCCTGGGGGCATCGCCGGGATGTATCAGGCTACGCGGGCGGCCTTGAGCTGTTCGACCGTCGCCTGCCGGAGCTGTTAGCGCTGGTGGAAGAGGGGGACATCATTATCTTCACCGCCGACCACGGCTGCGACCCGACCTGGACCGGTACAGACCACACCCGCGAGCATATCCCGGTGCTGATCTACGGCCCGAACGTCAAGCCTGGCTCGCTGGGCCACCGTGACACCTTCGCGGATATCGGCCAGACGCTGGCATCGTATTTCGGTACGTCGCCAATGGAATATGGCAAAAATATGCTGTAATGCTTTTGCCCGGCAGCGCTGCGCTTGCCGGGCGTACGTATCCTGTAGGCCGGATAAGGCGTAGCCGCCATCCGGTGCAAAAATGTAAAAAAAGGAATGAAAATGGCTACCCCACACATTAACGCCGAGATGGGCGATTTTGCTGACGTTGTGCTGATGCCGGGCGATCCGCTGCGTGCCAAACATATCGCGGAAACCTTCTTTGAAGACGTGCGCGAAGTAAACAACGTGCGCGGGATGCTGGGCTACACCGGCACCTACAAAGGCCGTAAAATCTCGGTGATGGGTCACGGGATGGGTATTCCGTCCTGCTCTATCTATACCAAAGAGCTGATCACCGATTTTGGCGTGAAAAAGATCATCCGCGTAGGCTCCTGCGGCGCGGTACGCGCTGACGTTAAGCTGCGTGACGTGGTGATCGGCATGGGTGCCTGCACCGACTCTAAGGTGAACCGTCTGCGCTTTAAGGATCATGACTTTGCGGCGATTGCCGACTTTGACATGGTGCGCAACGCGGTAGACGCGGCTAAAGCACTGGGCGTTGACGCCCGCGTCGGCAACATCTTCTCTGCCGATCTCTTCTATACGCCGGATCCGACCATGTTCGACGTCATGGAAAAATATGGCATTCTCGGCGTGGAGATGGAAGCGGCAGGGATCTACGGCGTAGCGGCAGAGTTCGGTGCGAAAGCGCTGACTATCTGCACCGTCTCCGACCATATTCGTACTCACGAGCAGACTACCGCTGCCGAACGTCAGACGACCTTCAACGATATGATTAAGATCGCGCTGGAGTCCGTACTGCTGGGCGACAAAGAGTAAGTTTGCTCTTGCCCGGCGCGCTGTGCTGGACGGGCCTGCGAAACCTGTAGGCCCGGTAAGCGTAGCGCCACCGGGCGTTTCCGTTATCTGACCGCGTTACCCATCCATTCCGCTAGCTCCCGCAGCTCTCTCTCCTGCTCGGGAAAATCCCCTATTAGCGCATCGCACGCCTGCTGCAGCCTGGCCGCACGATAAGGGCAGCCCTGCAGACTCGCCGCCAGCGCTTCCAGCGGTGCCGGGTTTAGGCTGTCGGTAAAGATCTGCGCGCGCGTGATATGTCCTCGCTCGACGTCGAAATGCAGCTCAACCCCACCCCAGGTGAAGCGCTCATCCAGCAGATGGCTGAACGAGGGGGCCTGACCAAAGTTCCACTCCCAGCTGCTCTGGCGGGCAAAGGTGTCGGCAAAGTTCGGCAGATCCGGCGTCTTGTCCGGAGAGATAATCTCCGCCGCGACACGTTCGCCGTAGTGGGCAAAAAAGGCCTCGGTGACCGCGGCGCAGATCGCCTCATGGGTGATACCCGGCAGCAGATCGACCAGGTTCGCCACCCGCCCGCGCACCGAGGTAATGCCCTTGGCCTGGAGCTTTTTCTTATCAGGGTTAAGGTAGTTCGCCAGCCGGCTCAGATCGGCATTAAGCAGCAGCGTTCCGTGGTGGAAGCCACGATCCGGGGTCTCGCGATAGGCCGAACCGGAGACTTTGCGATCGCCCTCCGCCGTTTTGACCACCAGATCGTTACGTCCTGAGGCTTCCGCCGCTACGCCCAGGGCGTTGAGGGCGTTGAGCACAATGTGGGTAGAGATGGTTTTGTCATACTCCGGCTTCCCCGCCATAAAGGTAAAGCAGGTATTGCCAAGATCGTGAAACACCGCGCCGCCGCCGCTGCTGCGCCGGGCGAGGCGGACGTTATCCTCCTCCATGCGCCGGGTATTGCACTCTTTCCACGGGTTTTGCGCCCGGCCAATCACCACCGTATCGGCGTTGCGCCACAGAAAGAGCACGCGCTGGGTGGCGGGCATCTGACGGAAGATAGACTCCTCTACCGCCAGGTTAAACCAGGGATCGTACGAATCAGAGATAAGCAGACGTAATGTGGACATGGCAGCTTTCCTTTTCTTTATTTGTCCCCATATTAACGACAAAGCGGCGCGTATGCATACCCGGCCTACGGCTCGCGTTTCTCGCTCTCTTCCTCTTCCGGTACCGACCGGCTGGCGGTGAGCAGGAAGGGTGACTGCTGCCAGCGGGTTCGCTTGCCCTGCAGCAGCGTACGGGTCAGCACCACGCCAATCGCCAGCGACAGGAGCAGCATCAGGCGGAGGATATTTGTGGTATTATCGACCTGTTTTGCTTCGGTCGGTAGGGTATGGGTGTCGAGGGTCAGACGCAGGTAGCCGAGCGGGCCATTTTTCCCCTGTATGGGTTCAACAATCTGCTGGTTGAAGTAGCCGCCGGCTTTTTTTCCGTCCAGCGCCAAACGGTCGCGGACGTCGACGCTCTCTCCTGAACGTGCAATCAGATCGCCCTGCTCATCGTAGACGCCTGCGTCAAGAATGCGGCTCCCTTCGGTGAGCTGGCGCAGCAGCGCGCTAATCGGCTTCTCGTCCGGCGTTTCGCTGCGCATCAGCGGCGTGAGGTTCAGGGTCACCTGGTGCGCCAGGGTACGGGCCAGCTCTTCAAACTGCGGGTTACGCGCCCGCTGGTGGCTCTGGCTAAACCACGATGCCCCCTGCATCAGCGCCACCAGCAGGGCGAGACAGATGAGCACAATTACAGCGCGATGCAGCCGGAATCTCAGTTTTGCGCGGGCCATATTCTTACCTGATGAAAATTTGAGGTTAGCATGTTGCCAGAAGCGATGATTACAGGGTAGCCTCATGCGTTATTTTTACCCGGATGCGTTTGGCCGCACGTGTTTTTACAGGAGCTTTAATGTCTAACAGTTTAACCTGGCGCGACCTGCCCGAAGCCGTTTCTCAGTGGCCTAGGCTGCCGCTCTCTTTAAGCGGCGACGAGGTGATGCCGCTCGATTATCACGCGGGTCGCAGCGGCTGGCTGCTCTATGGCCGCAGCCTGGATAAACAGCGGCTGACGGCGTATCAGCGCTCCCTTGGCGCGGCGATGGTGATCGTCGCGGCCTGGTGCGTCGAGGATTACCAGGTGATCCGCCTGGCCGGATCGCTGACGCCGCGGGCGACGCGTCTGGCGCACGAGGCCGGTCTGGACGTTGCGCCGCTGGGTAAGATCCCACACCTGCGCACGCCGGGCCTGCTGGTGATGGACATGGACTCCACCGCGATCCAGATCGAGTGCATCGATGAGATCGCCAAACTGGCGGGCACCGGTGAGAGGGTCGCCGAGGTGACCGAGCGGGCGATGCGCGGCGAGCTGGACTTTACCGCCAGCCTGCGCAGCCGCGTCGGCACCCTTCAGGGGGCCGATGCCAGCATCCTGCACCAGGTACGCGACGGCCTGCCGCTGATGCCGGGCCTGACCCAGCTGGTGCTGAAGCTGGAGACCCTGGGCTGGAAGGTGGCTATCGCCTCTGGCGGCTTTACCTTCTTTGCCGACTACCTGCGCGACAGGCTGCACCTGACCGCTGCCGTGGCGAACGAGCTGGAGATTGTCGATGGCAAGCTGACCGGCCACGTGGTGGGTGACATTGTGGATGCGCAGTACAAGGCGGCCACGCTGCTGCGCCTGGCGCAGGAGTACGATATCCCGCTGGAGCAAACCGTCGCGATCGGCGACGGGGCTAACGATCTGCCGATGATCAAAGCGGCAGGGCTGGGGATCGCCTATCACGCGAAACCCAAAGTGAATGAGAAGACGGAAGTCACTATCCGTCACGCTGACCTGATGGGCGTTTTCTGTATCCTGTCGGGCAGCCTGAACCAGAACTAACGAGGTAAACGTGGCGAAAGCTCCAAAACGCGCATTTGTCTGTAATGAGTGCGGTGCGGATTATCCGCGCTGGCAGGGGCAGTGCAGCGCCTGTCAGGCATGGAACACCATCACCGAGGTGCGCGTTGCGGCGTCTCCGACGGTTGCGCGCAACGAACGACTGAGCGGCTATGCCGGTAACGCAGGCGTGTCGAAGGTGCAGAAGCTGTCAGAGATTAGCCTGGAAGAGCTGCCGCGCTTCTCTACCGGCTTTAAAGAGTTTGACCGCGTGCTGGGCGGTGGCGTCGTGCCGGGCAGCGCGATCCTGATCGGCGGTAACCCTGGGGCAGGCAAGTCGACGCTGCTGCTGCAAACCCTGTGCAAGCTCTCCGAAAACATGAAGACGCTGTACGTCACCGGCGAGGAGTCACTCCAGCAGGTGGCGATGCGCGCCCATCGGCTGGGGCTGCCGACCGCTAACCTGAACATGCTCTCTGAAACCAGCATCGAGCAGATCTGCATGATTGCTGACGAAGAGCTGCCGAAGCTGATGGTCATCGACTCGATCCAGGTGATGCACATGGCGGATATCCAGTCGTCGCCGGGCAGCGTGGCCCAGGTGCGTGAGACGGCGGCCTACCTGACGCGCTTCGCCAAGACGCGCGGCGTCGCCATCGTGATGGTGGGTCACGTTACCAAAGATGGCTCGCTGGCGGGGCCGAAGGTGCTGGAGCACTGTAT
Organism: Pseudescherichia sp. L3; assembly: GCF_024656065.1. Classification (NCBI taxonomy): domain Bacteria; kingdom Pseudomonadati; phylum Pseudomonadota; class Gammaproteobacteria; order Enterobacterales; family Enterobacteriaceae; genus Pseudescherichia; species Pseudescherichia sp. L3. Next base: position 470,844 of record NZ_JANKYC010000002.1, on the reverse strand, counting down.
CGACTGTTCGGTGCTGCTGGACGGCGACGCCGACTCGCGCTTCCGTACCCTGCGCAGCCACAAAAACCGCTTCGGTGCGGTGAACGAGCTGGGCGTCTTTGCCATGACCGAGCAGGGCCTGCGCGAGGTCAGCAACCCGTCGGCCATCTTCCTCAGCCGGGGCGACGAAGTCACCTCTGGCAGCTCGGTAATGGTAGTCTGGGAGGGCACCCGTCCGCTGCTGGTGGAGATCCAGGCCCTGGTGGATCAGTCGATGATGGCCAACCCGCGCCGCGTGGCGGTGGGTCTGGAGCAGAACCGGCTGGCGATCCTGCTGGCGGTGCTGCATCGCCACGGCGGGCTGCAAATGTCAGATCAGGATGTGTTTGTGAACGTCGTCGGCGGGGTGAAGGTCACCGAGACCAGCGCCGACCTGGCGCTGCTGCTGGCGATGGTCTCCAGCCTGCGCGACCGCCCGCTGCCGGACGATCTGGTGGTGTTTGGCGAAGTAGGGCTGGCCGGGGAGATCCGTCCGGTGCCGAGCGGCCAGGAGCGTATCGCCGAGGCGGCGAAGCACGGCTTCAAACGGGCTATCGTCCCTGCCGCCAACGTACCAAAAAAACCACCGGCCGGGATGCAGGTGTTTGGCGTGAAAAAATTGGCCGATGCGCTAAGCGTCTTTGACGACTTATAATTACCACTACGATTTTGCAGGAGGCACCGTAATTTATGTCGTCATTTGACTATCTGAAAACCGCCATCCGCCAGAAGGGCTGCACATTACAGCAGGTGGCGGAGGCGAGCGGCATGACCAAGGGCTACCTAAGCCAGCTGCTCAACGCCAAGATCAAAAGCCCCAGCGCACAGAAGCTGGAGGCGCTGCACCGCTTCCTCGGACTGGCGTTTCCCCGGCAGCAGAAAAATATCGGCGTGGTGTTTGGCAAGTTTTACCCGCTGCACACCGGCCATATCTATCTGCTGCAGCGTGCCTGCAGCCAGGTAGATGAGCTGCATGTCATCATGGGCTATGATGAGACCCGCGACCGGGCGCTGTTTGAGGAGAGCGCCATGTCCCAGCAGCCCACGGTGTCCGACCGCCTGCGCTGGCTGCTACAGACCTTCAAATATCAAAAGAATATCCGCATCCACGCCTTTAACGAAGAGGGGATGGAGCCCTACCCGCACGGCTGGGACGTGTGGAGTAAAGGGATCAAAGCCTTTATGGATGAGAAGGGGATCCAGCCCAACTGGATCTACACCTCCGAAGAGGCGGATGCCGAGCAGTATGAGAAACATCTCGACATCGAGACGGTGCTGATCGATCCCAAACGTACCTTTATGAATATCAGCGGCGGGCAGATCCGCGCTAACCCGTTCCGCTACTGGGAGTACATTCCCACCGAGGTGAAGCCGTTCTTTGTACGCACGGTGGCCATTCTCGGCGGCGAGTCGAGCGGCAAGTCGACGCTGGTGAATAAGCTCGCCAACATCTTCAATACCACCAGCGCATGGGAGTACGGGCGCGACTACGTCTTCTCCCATCTTGGCGGTGATGAGATGGCCCTCCAGTACTCCGACTACGACAAGATCGCCCTCGGCCAGGCCCAGTACATCGACTTTGCGGTGAAGTACGCCAACAAGGTGGCCTTTATCGATACCGATTTCGTGACCACTCAGGCGTTCTGCAAAAAGTATGAGGGGCGCGAGCACCCGTTCGTGCAGGCGCTGATCGACGAGTACCGCTTCGATCTGGTGATCCTGCTGGAGAACAATACCCCGTGGGTCGCCGACGGCCTGCGCAGTCTCGGCAGCTCGGTGGATCGCAAAACCTTCCAGAGCATGCTGGTCTCAATGCTTAACGACAATGGGATCGACTTTATCCACGTCGAAGAGTCAGACTACGACGGGCGTTTTCTGCGCTGCGTGGAGCTGGTGAAAGAGATGATGGGCGAGCAGGGATAAAAAAACGGCCTTCCGAGGAAGGCCGCTATCATTACTTGGCGATACGTTTGTACTTGATACGCTTCGGCTCCAGCGCATCTGCGCCGAGAGTGCGTTTCTTGTACTCTTCGTACTCGGTGAAGTTACCTTCGAAGAACTCCACTTTACCTTCGTCCTGGTAGTCCAGAATGTGGGTAGCGATACGGTCGAGGAACCAACGGTCGTGCGAGATCACCATCGCACAGCCCGGGAACTCCAGCATGGCGTTTTCCAGCGCGCGCAGGGTTTCGATATCCAGGTCGTTGGTCGGTTCATCGAGCAGCAGCACGTTACCGCCAACCTGCAGCAGCTTGGCCAGGTGCAGACGGCCACGCTCACCGCCGGACAGTTCGCCTACGCGTTTGCCCTGATCGACACCTTTGAAGTTAAAGCGGCCCACGTAGGCGCGGCTTGGCATCTCGGTGTTGCCGATCTTCATGATATCCAGCCCGCCAGACACTTCTTCCCACACGGTTTTGCTGTTATCCATGGCGTCACGGAACTGATCCACGGAGGCCAGCTTAACGGTTTCACCCAGGGTGATGGTGCCGCTGTCAGGCTGTTCCTGACCGGACATCATGCGGAACAGGGTAGATTTACCCGCGCCGTTCGGGCCGATGATGCCAACGATAGCCCCTTTCGGTACCGAGAAGCTCAGATCGTCGATCAGCACGCGGTCGCCGTAGGATTTACGCAGGTTGCTCACCTCAACGACTTTATCCCCCAGACGTGCGCCAGGCGGAATAAACAGTTCGTTGGTTTCGTTACGTTTCTGGTATTCGGTGTTGTTCAGCTCTTCAAAGCGGGCCAGACGGGCTTTGCCCTTGGACTGACGGCCTTTGGCACCCTGACGCACCCACTCCAGCTCTTTCTCAATGGATTTACGGCGGGCCGCTTCCTGAGAGGCTTCCTGGGCCAGACGCTGATCTTTCTGCTCCAGCCAGGAGGAGTAGTTACCCTCCCACGGAATGCCTTCACCACGGTCAAGCTCAAGGATCCAACCGGCAACGTTATCGAGGAAGTAACGGTCGTGGGTAATGGCCACCACGGTGCCTTCGAAGTCGTGCAGGAAGCGTTCCAGCCAGGCTACGGACTCGGCGTCCAGGTGGTTGGTCGGTTCGTCGAGCAGCAGCATGTCTGGTTTTTCCAGCAGCAGGCGGCACAGCGCCACGCGGCGGCGTTCACCCCCGGAGAGCTTCTCAACTTTTGCATCCCAATCCGGCAGACGCAGGGCATCAGCGGCGCGCTCCAGCTGCACGTTCAGGTTGTGGCCGTCGTGGGCCTGGATGATCTCTTCAAACTTGCCCTGCTGGGCCGCGAGCTTATCGAAGTCAGCGTCCGGCTCTGCGTACTTAGCGTATACCTCGTCGAGGCCTTTCAGGGCGTTAACCACCTCGGCCACGGCTTCTTCAATGGATTCGCGCACGGTGTGCTCTGGGTTCAGCTTCGGCTCCTGCGGCAGGTAGCCGATTTTCAGACCGGGCTGCGGGCGGGCTTCACCTTCGATGTCGGTATCGATGCCGGCCATAATGCGCAGCAGGGTGGACTTACCCGCACCGTTGAGACCGAGGACGCCAATTTTTGCGCCCGGGAAGAAGCTCAGCGAGATATTTTTCAGAATATGACGTTTCGGCGGAACCACTTTGCCGACACGATGCATGGTATAAACGAATTGAGCCACGTTGGACTTCGCCTCTTTTATCGTAATGTGAATGGTACTCAAGTGCGGAGTGTAGCGGTTTTTGGGGTGCAATCCCAGCCAGCTGCGTCACGAGTGTTAAATCAGGCCAAAAGTAAAAAAGTGTTCAGCGCGTGGCGAATTAGCTTATGCCTGGTTAGCATGAAGAGGTTATGCGCCAACAAATTTATTTCTAAGGAGAAAGTGCCTGTGAATGCTAAACCTGTCGCCTGGCGACTGCTGGTCGTCGGCTGCTGCATGCTGACGGTAAGCGGCCTGGCACGCGCTGACTCACTGGATGAGCAGCGAAACCGCTATGCACAAATCAAGCAGGCGTGGGACAACAAGCAGATGGACGTCGTGGCGCAGCTGATGCCCGAGCTCAAGGACTATCCTCTCTATCCTTATCTGGAGTACCGTCAGATCAACAGCGATCTGATGAACCAGCCGGCCGTTGCGGTGAGCAACTTTGTGCAGGCCAATCCGACGCTGCCCTCCGCCCGCAACCTGAAGTCGCGCTTTGTTAACGAGCTGGCGCGCCGGGAGGACTGGCGCGGCCTGCTGGCGTTTAGCCCGGACAAGCCCGCGACCACCGAAGCGCAGTGCAACTACTACTACGCCAAATGGAACACCGCCCAGCCGGACGCGGCGTGGGAGGGGGCAAAGACGCTCTGGCTGACCGGAAAGAGCCAGCCTGACGCCTGCGATCGGCTGTTTGGCGCGTGGCGCGCCTCCGGCACGCAGGATCCGCTGGCCTTCCTCGAACGCATCCGGCTGGCGATGAAAGCGGGCAATACCCGCCTCGTTCTCCTGCTGGCGAACCAGATGCCCAGCGAATACCAGACCATCTCCAGCGCCATTATCGATCTGGCAAACGATCCCAACAGCGTGTTGACCTTCGCGCGCACCACCGGCGCGACCGACTTTACCCGGCAGATGGTCCAGGAGGCGTTTGAGAGCGTCGCCCGTCAGGATGTCGAAAACGCGCGCCTGATGATCCCATCGCTGGCCTCGGCGCAGCAGCTCAACGAGGAGCAGACCCAGGCGCTGCGGGATATCGTTGTCTGGCGGCTGATGGGCAACGACATCACCGAGGAGCAGGCGCGCTGGCGCGACGATGCCATTATGCGCTCCCAGTCAACGGCGCTGGTAGAGCGCCGGGTACGACTGGCGTTAGGTACAGGCGATCGCCAGGGGCTCAATACCTGGCTGGCCCGCCTGCCCATGGAGGCTAAAGAGAAAGAGGAGTGGCGCTACTGGCAGGCCGATCTGCTGCTGGAGCGCGGCCGGGAGGAGGAAGCCAATACCATCCTGCACGATCTGATGCAGAAGCGCGGCTTCTATCCCATGGTTGCCGCGCAGCGCCTTGGCGAAGAGTATCAGCTAAAGATCGACAAGGCGTCAGGCGCGCCGGATCCGCAGCTGGTGCAGAGTCCAGAGATGGCGCGGGTACGCGAGCTCATGTTCTGGGGCCTTGATAACACCGCACGCAGCGAGTGGGCCAACCTGGTCACCGGCCGCACGCCGCAGGAGCAGGCCCAGCTGGCGCGCTACGCCTACGATCGTCAGTGGTGGGATCTGGGCGTGCAGGCGACCATCGCTGGCAAGCTGTGGGATCAGCTGCAGGAGCGCTTCCCGCTGGCCTGGCGCGATCTCTTTGAGCGTTATACCAGCGGCAAGGATATTCCCCAGAGCTATGCGATGGCGATTGCTCGCCAGGAGAGCGCCTGGAATCCGAAGGCGCGCTCACCGGTTGGCGCCAGCGGTCTGATGCAGGTGATGCCGGGCACGGCAACGCATACGGTGCAGATGTTCAATATTGCGGGCTACAGCGATCCTGCCCAGCTGCTGGATCCGCAAACCAATATTGATATCGGCACCAGCTACCTGCAATACGTCTATAACCAGTTTGGTAATAACCGCATCTTTGCATCGGCGGCCTATAACGCCGGGCCTGGACGGGTGCGGACCTGGCTTGGCAACAGCGCCGGACGCATTGACGCGGTAGCGTTTGTGGAGAGCATTCCCTTCTCAGAGACGCGGGGCTATGTGAAAAACGTGCTGGCCTATGATGCCTATTACCGCTACTTCCTGGGTGGGAAACCGACTCTGCTAACCGCCACGGAGTGGGGCCGCCGTTACTGATCCGGCGGTTTGTGTTATGCTGTTGTACTCGTCAACGAGTATGGCAGCCTAACATGACCCAGCAATCCCCTTATTCAGCAGAAGTAGCCGAACAGCGTCATCAGGAGTGGTTGCGCTTCGTCGAACTGCTTCAGCACGCCTATGACCAGGATCTGCACCTGCCGCTGCTTAATCTGATGCTGACCCCCGACGAGCGCGAAGCGCTGGGCACGCGGGTACGCATTATTGAGGAGCTTCTGCGCGGTGAAATGAGCCAGCGGGAGCTTAAAAACGAGCTGGGCACCGGCATCGCGACGATTACCCGTGGCTCTAACAGCCTGAAAGCCGCCCCGCCAGAGCTGCGTCTGTGGCTGGAGAAGGCGCTGCTGAAGGGCTAGCGGTACGCCGCATGGTGAAACGGGCTCAGGGCCAGGATCACCGCCTGATGGTAGACGCTGCTCCGCGTCAGCACGCCGTGGGTGAAGACGCCTATCGCCCCCTCTTTACGTCCAATCTCATCAATACCGGTGACCTCTGACATCACCGGCCCGAGCGCCTCTCCGGCACGCACGCGGCTCAGTATGGCCGCCGGCAGTGGCAGGGTGGCGGAACGCGCTTCGCCGCGCTGCTCCCGGCTCTCTATCACCACCCAGCTAAAGGTGCTGTCCTCATCTATTCCTGCTTCAATGGCCACCCAGAAGTCGGCGTTTGGCCACGCCTGACGGGCGTTCTCCACGCGGTTACGTGCGCCAGTCCGCGTTTCTGTGCTGCCAAGCGGCTGTTCTGGTACGCCGCTCTCGACGGCCACGGACTCGATATGGCAGGATCCTTCGCCGAAAATCTCGCTAAACGCGTGCAGAATCGCCTTAATTTTGGCGGGATTAGTGGTAGCTGAGATAACATGGTGCATAATCTAAACAACTCATATAAAAAATTTCATCGCAGTATAACGGATAAAAAGCATGTTACAGGTATACCTTGTTCGCCACGGTGAAACGCAGTGGAACGCCGAGCGTCGTATTCAGGGTCAGTCAGACAGTCCGCTGACGGCCAAAGGGGAGCAGCAGGCACGCCAGGTGGCCGAACGCGCAAAAGCGCTGGGGATCACCCACGTTATCGCCAGCGATCTGGGGCGCACGCAGCGCACGGCAGAGATCATTGCCGACTACTGCGGGTGTGAGATTTCGCTGGATGCCCGCCTGCGCGAGCTGGATATGGGCGTGCTGGAGCGGCGTCCTATCGAGTCGTTGACCGAGGAAGAGGAGCAGTGGCGTCGTCAACTGGTCAACGGCACCTCCGATGGTCGTATTCCCGACGGGGAGTCGATGCAGGAGCTGAGCGATCGTATGCATGCGGTGCTGGCCACCTGCCTCGACCTGCCGGAAGGGAGCCGCCCGCTGCTGGTTAGTCACGGTATGGCGCTAGGCTGTCTGGTCAGCACTATCCTTGGCCTGCCCGCCTGGGCGGAGCGTCGGCTGCGGCTGCGCAACTGCTCTATCTCGCGCATTGATTATCAGCAGAGCCCGTGGCTAGCCTCAGGATGGGTCGTGGAGACAGCGGGTGACGTTTCGCACCTGGATGCGCCCGCGCTGGACGAGCTACAGCGTTAACGCCGGACAGGGATCAGATATTCGCAGCGAAGATACAGCGGTGGTGTCTGGTTCCTGGCTTCATCACGTGGGAAGAAACGTTCGATATCCAGTCCCCTGCGCCGGGTGAGGTTGAGCATCGGCATACAGGTGCCGTAGACCGTTAAGATAAACTGCTGGAGCCCGGTGCCCGGTCCTTCATAGGTAAACATCACGTACTCGCCGCTCTGCAACAGCAGAGGAAAAGCACCTTGCAGATGGCCGTTTGCCATCTCGGGCGTGACGGCTGTGGTGTAGAGCACCTCCTGCTCGTCATCCTTCTCCAGGCTCGGACGCGGCTCATGCAGACCGTACAGCTCAGCGGGCAGGGCAGGCGAGTTGCCTAAAAACTCACGCCAGAACTGGATCCGCATCTCATGCCGGAAGGCGGAGATCTCTTCCAGCGAGCAGGTATAACTCTGGGTGATCCCCATCAACGGCGTTTCGGGTAGGGTAATAAACTCATGTTTGGGCAGAGAGAACTCACCCAGATGCAGCGGGGGACGAATGCCTGACGCACTCCAGTCAGGAGAGCGGCGATAGTGCGCGGGCGTCAGGCCAAACTGTTTCTTAAACGCACGGGTAAAGGTCTGCTGGGAGTCGAAACGGTACTGCAGGGCAATATCGAGGATCGGGCGGGCGGTCAGACGCAGCGCCACGGCGGCTTTCGACAGTCGCCGCGCGCGGATATAGGATCCAATTGCCCGGCCGGTGACATCCCTGAACATTCTTTGCAGATGCCACTTGGAATAACCTGCCTTGATCGCCACATTATTCAGAGTCAGCGGTTGATCGAGGTGATCCTCCAGCCAGTCAAGTAGATCGCGAATAATCCCAGCCTGATCCATACAGTATCCTCATCCTTAAAACGGTCATACTCAGCAGCGGAGCTGAGCGAATAATATCATTCCCTGCTATTTTAGCATTCAGTGTTTTTTTTGAGTAAGCGTGCGCTTTTAACGAGGAGCAGTGCAAAAAATCTTAACCAATTGAATTGCAAGTATTTAGCTGTACAGGAAAAATAGTAACATAACGTAATATTCAAATATGGTAACAATATGAAATACAAGTGCTTAGCAATACTCTTCGCGCTAGGTCTCGTAGGCCAGGCTGCGCAGGCTGAAGAGATTGGGTCGGTTGATACTGTCTTTAAAGTCTTCGGACCGGATCATAAAATTGTGGTTGAAGCCTTCGACGATCCCGATGTTAAAAACGTGACATGCTATATCAGCCGGGCGAAAACTGGCGGTATCAAGGGCGGATTAGGGCTGGCAGAGGATACCTCCGACGCCGCGATCTCCTGTCAGCAGGTAGGGCCGATTGAGCTGAGTGAGAAGGTGAAGGGCGGGAAAGCGCAGGGAGAGGTGGTGTTCCAGAAACGTACCTCACTGGTCTTCAAGAAGTTGCAGGTGGTACGTTTCTACGACGCGAAGCGCAACACGCTGGCCTACCTTGCCTACTCCGATAAGGTCGTAGAAGGGTCGCCGAAGAACGCGCTAAGCGCCGTGCCGATTATGCCGTGGCATTAATTTGTGACCGTAGGCCGGGCAGACGCAGTGCCGCCCGGCATTACAGTGACTGAGCCTTACTCCTGCAGATCGCCGCAGAAGCGGTAGCCTTCGCCGTGAATAGTGGCGATGATCTCCGGCGTATCCGGCGTCGATTCGAAATGTTTACGAATACGGCGGATAGTCACGTCAACGGTACGATCGTGCGGCTTCAGCTCGCGACCGGTCATCTTCTTCAGCAGATCGGCGCGGGTCTGGATCTTGCCTGGGTTTTCGCAGAAGTGCAGCATGGCGCGAAACTCACTGCGCGGCAGTTTGTACTGCTCGCCGTTCGGGCTAATCAGCGAGCGGCTGTTGATATCCAGCTCCCAGCCGTTGAATTTATAGCTGTCAACGCTGCGGCGCTCTTCGCTCACCGTGCCCAGGTTCATGGTACGGGAGAGGAGGTTGCGCGCGCGAATGGTTAATTCGCGGGGGTTAAACGGTTTGGTGATGTAATCATCCGCGCCAATCTCGAGGCCGAGGATCTTATCGACTTCGTTATCACGGCCTGTGAGGAACATCAGGGCGACGTCTGCCTGTTCGCGCAGTTCACGCGCCAGCAGCAGGCCGTTTTTGCCCGGCAGGTTGATATCCATGATCACCAGGTTGATATCGTTATCAGAAAGAATCTGATGCATTTCAGCGCCATCAGTCGCTTCAAAGACATCGTATCCTTCTGCTTCGAAAATGCTCTTCAGCGTGTTGCGAGTAACTAACTCGTCTTCAACAATAAGAATGTGCGGGGTCTGCATGTTTGCTACCTAAATTGCCAACTAAATCGAAACAGGAAGTACAAAAGTCCCTGACCTGCCTGATGCATGTCGCAAATTAACATGAACGGCGTAACATGACTAAAGTACGTAAATGGCGTTCTTGATGCACTTTCCATCAACGTCAACAACATCATTAGCTTGGTCGTGGGTACATACTCCCTTTGGACCCGACAGTGTCAAAAACGGTTGTCATCCTACCCATTTTAACAGCAACATAACAGGTTAAGACGCACCGGACACCCAATAAAACTACGGTTGGTTGACATATATCAAGTTCAATTGTAGCACGTTAACAGTTTGATGAAATCATCGCATCTTATTACTAGCGTTTATAACATCTTTTCAATAAACAGGTAGTTACAGCCTTTAATTAATAAGTTTGCTGAATCCACCAAGGGATTGTTCTCATCATGTAGATTACCATGCGTTACAGAGGGATAATCCTGTTCTGTTAACATACTGGCAGCTAATTAACCCAGTAAATAGTGTAGTAATTTTTAAGCTTTACCTGACACAAATTCAGTGATTTCTGTTACGTTTTTGTAAATTTGTGATGCGTAATAACTTGATGTTGATTGCCTTTTTAGCCCGTCCTCGGGCACACCAGAGAGTAACCCATGCATGTAGCAATAGTACTCGTTTCACCCGCCAGGCCCGAAAACGTTGGCGCGGCGGCCCGGGCCATGAAGACCATGGGCTTTAGCGATCTGCGTATCGTAGACAGCGAAGCCCACCGGCAGGAGAGCGCGCGCTGGGTGGCCCATGGCTCTGGCGATATTATTGATAACGCACGGTTTTTCCCGACGCTCGCCGATGCCCTGACCGATATCGATTTTACGGTGGCCACTACCGCCCGCAGCCGGGCAAAGTTTCACTACTACGCCACGCCCGCTGAACTGGTGCCGCTAATGCAGGAGAAGAGCCAGTGGATGGACCGCGCCGCGCTGGTGTTTGGCCGGGAGGATTCGGGTTTAACCAATGACGAGCTGGCCCTGGCTGACATTCTCACCGGGGTTCCCATGGTTGCCGATTATCCCTCGCTGAATCTTGGACAGGCCGTGATGGTTTACTGTTACCAGTTAGCATCGTTAATGCAACAGCGCAGCGAACCGGTAGTGGTCCAGCGTGAAGCGCAGCTCAAGGCGCTGCGTCTGCGGGCACGATCGCTACTGGGGACGCTGGGCGTTGCGGATGACGTCAAATTAGCCGACTGGCTGGAGCAGCGGCTGGGCCTGTTTGAGCAGCGGGACACGGCGATGCTGCACCGTTTGCTGCACGATATCGAAAAAAAACTTGCAGAGTAAAACGCTGTCATCGTTTTTTATTATGGTAAAAGATGCTGATATCGCTTTTTCATCCGGTGAGAGTGCGGAGGAAAGTGCGGTCAGCGCAGCGCGACCTGCGCAGGCGATGAAAAGGGCAAAAAGCAAAAATTCATTGACTCAGGCAGGGATATACTTTAACCGTATAGCTATACAAGACAGACAGATAAATATAACAGAGCACACAACATCCATGAATAGCATCAGCACGCTGACAATTATTACCACCACCATTACCACAGGTAACGGTGCGGGCTGACGCGTACAGGAAACACAGAAAAAAGCCCGCACCTGAACAGTGCGGGCTTTTTTTTCGAGCAAAAATCAAGGGGTAATACCATGCGAGTGTTGAAGTTCGGCGGTACGTCAGTGGCAAATGCAGAACGTTTTCTGCGTGTTGCCGAGATTCTGGAGAGCAATGCCAGGCAGGGGCAGGTTGCCACCGTGCTGTCTGCCCCGGCCAAAATTACCAACCACCTGGTGGCGATGATTGAGAAGACCATCGGGGGCCAGGATGCCGTACCCAACATCAGCGACGCAGAGCATATTTTTGCCGACCTGCTTGCAGGCCTGGCCGAGGTTCAGCCCGGTTTCCCCCTTGCCCGGCTGAAAGAGCAGGTTGAGCACGAGCTCGCGCAAATCAAACACGTTCTGCATGGGATTGCCCTGCTGGGCCAGTGCCCGGACAGCATCAACGCCGCCATCATCTGCCGAGGGGAGAAGCTCTCGATTGCGATTATGGCCGGGCTACTGGAAGCCAGGGGGCATAAGGTCTCGGTGATCGATCCGGTAGAAAAACTGCTCGCCGTGGGCCACTATCTCGAATCTACCGTGGATATCGCCGAATCCACCCGTCGCATCGCCGCCAGCCAGATCCCCGCAGACCATATGATCCTGATGGCCGGCTTCACCGCAGGCAATGAGAAGGGCGAGCTGGTCGTGCTGGGGCGCAACGGCTCCGACTACTCTGCCGCCGTGCTGGCCGCCTGCCTGCGCGCCGACTGCTGTGAGATCTGGACCGACGTTGACGGTGTCTACACCTGCGACCCACGTCAGGTGCCCGATGCCCGACTGCTGAAATCCATGTCTTACCAGGAGGCGATGGAGCTCTCCTACTTCGGCGCGAAGGTGCTGCACCCACGCACTATTACCCCCATCGCCCAGTTCCAGATCCCCTGCCTGATTAAAAATACCGGTAACCCGCAGGCGCCCGGTACGCTGATCGGTGCCACTTCCGATGACGACGGCCTGCCGGTTAAGGGGATTTCTAATCTCAATAACATGGCGATGTTCAGCGTCTCCGGCCCCGGGATGAAAGGGATGGTCGGGATGGCGGCGCGGGTATTTGCCACCATGTCACGGGCTGGGATCTCGGTGGTGCTGATTACCCAGTCCTCGTCCGAGTACAGCATTAGCTTTTGCGTGCCGCAGGCCGACTGCGCCCGTGCGCGCCGGACGCTGGGGGATGAGTTCTACCTTGAGCTGAAAGAGGGGCTGCTGGAGCCGCTGGCGGTCATGGAGCGGCTGGCGATTATCTCGGTGGTCGGCGACGGCATGCGTACTCTGCGCGGCATCTCGGCTAAATTCTTCGCCGCGCTGGCCCGCGCCAATATCAACATCGTGGCGATTGCTCAGGGCTCCTCTGAACGCTCCATCTCGGTGGTGGTCAGCAACGACGACGCCACAACCGGCGTACGCGTTACCCATCAGATGCTGTTCAACACCGACCAGGTGATTGAGGTGTTCGTGATTGGCGTCGGTGGCGTCGGCGGCGCGCTGCTGGAGCAGCTCAAGCGTCAGCAGAGCTGGCTGAAGGGCAAGCATATCGATCTGCGGGTCTGCGGCGTAGCGAACTCAAAGGCGCTGCTGACGAACGTGCACGGCCTGAACCTGGATAACTGGCAGGCGGAGCTGGCAGAAGCGAAAGAGCCGTTTAACCTCGGCAGGCTGATCCGCCTGGTTAAAGAGTACCATCTGCTCAATCCGGTGATCGTGGATTGTACGTCCAACCAGACAATGGCCGATCAGTACGCCGACTTCCTGCGCGAAGGCTTCCACGTGGTGACGCCGAACAAGAAAGCCAACACCTCGTCGATGGCCTACTACCACCAGCTGCGCCACGCCGCCGCCGGGTCGCGCCGCAAGTTCCTGTACGACACCAACGTTGGGGCAGGGCTGCCGGTGATTGAAAACCTGCAAAACCTGCTCAACGCGGGCGATGAGCTACAGCGTTTTTCCGGGATCCTTTCCGGATCGCTATCCTTTATTTTCGGTAAGCTGGACGAAGGTATGAGCCTCTCGCAAGCGACCGGGATCGCACGGGATCTGGGCTATACCGAGCCGGATCCGCGGGACGATCTCTCCGGCATGGACGTAGCGCGCAAGCTGCTGATCCTCGCCCGCGAGACGGGGCGCGAGCTGGAGCTGACGGATATCGTTATCGAGCCGGTGCTGCCGGCAGGCTTTGACGACAGCGGCGACGTAAACAGCTTTATGGCCCGTCTGCCACAGCTTGATGATGCCTTTGCCGCTCGGGTGGCAAAGGCGCGCGATGAGGGTAACGTGCTGCGCTACGTAGGGAATATTGAAGAGGATGGCGTCTGCCGGGTGAAAATCGCCGAGGTAGACGGCAACGATCCGCTCTATAAAGTGAAAAACGGTGAGAACGCGCTGGCGTTCTACAGCCACTACTATCAACCGCTGCCGCTGGTGCTGCGCGGTTACGGTGCGGGCAACGATGTGACGGCGGCAGGCGTTTTTGCCGATCTGCTGCGCACCCTCTCATGGAAGTTAGGAGTTTAACATGGTGAAAGTGTATGCCCCGGCCTCCAGCGCCAATATGAGCGTTGGCTTCGACGTGCTTGGGGCGGCGGTAACGCCGGTGGATGGCGCCCTGCTGGGCGACGTCGTCACGGTGGAGGCGGCCGATGGTTTTAGCCTGCACAATGTGGGGCGCTTTGCGGATAAGCTCCCCCCGGAGCCGCGGGAAAATATTGTCTATCAGTGCTGGGAGCGTTTCTGCCAGGAGATGAATAAAACTATTCCGGTGACTATGACGCTGGAAAAAAATATGCCGATTGGCTCGGGGCTCGGCTCCAGCGCCTGCTCCGTGGTTGCCGCGCTGGTGGCGATGAACGAGCACTGTGGCAAGCCGCTGAACGATACGCGCCTGCTGGCGCTGATGGGCGAGCTGGAGGGACGCATCTCCGGCAGCATTCATTACGATAACGTAGCTCCCTGTTTCCTCGGCGGCATGCAGCTGATGATCGAAGAGAACGGCATTATCAGCCAGCAGGTGCCAGGCTTTGATGAGTGGCTGTGGGTGCTGGCCTACCCGGGGATCAAGGTCTCCACGGCAGAGGCTCGGGCGATTTTACCCGCGCAGTATCGCCGCCAGGACTGCATTGCCCACGGGCGACATCTGGCTGGGTTTATTCACGCCTGCTACTCTCGCCAGCCGCAGCTGGCCGCGAAGCTGATGAAAGACGTGATTGCCGAGCCGTACCGGGCCCGCCTGCTGCCGGGCTTTAAAGAGGCGCGTCAGGCGGTGGCAGAGATTGGCGCGCTGGCGAGCGGTATCTCCGGGTCGGGGCCGACGCTGTTCGCGCTCTGCGACCGGCCGGACACCGCGCAGCGCGTAGCAGACTGGTTGAGTAAACACTATCTGCAGAATCAGGAAGGCTTCGTTCATATTTGCCGGCTGGATACAGCGGGCGCACGCGTACTGGGATAATTAATGAAACTCTACAACCTTAAAGATCATAACGAGCAGGTCTCCTTTGCCCAGGCGGTAACGCAGGGGCTGGGTAAACAGCAGGGGCTTTTCTTCCCTCACGATCTGCCCGAGTTCAACCTGACCGAAATCGACGAGATGCTGGAGCAGGATTTCGTTAGCCGTAGCGCAAAGATCCTCGCCGCCTTTATTGGCGATGAGATCCCTCAGGAGCTGCTGGAGGAGCGCGTGCGGGCGGCCTTTACCTTCCCCGCCCCGGTGAGCAAGGTTGAGGAGGACATCGGCTGTCTGGAGCTGTTCCACGGCCCGACGCTGGCGTTTAAAGACTTTGGCGGCCGCTTTATGGCGCAGATGCTGACCCACATTAGCGGCGATAAGCCCGTCACCATCCTGACCGCGACCTCCGGCGATACCGGCGCGGCGGTGGCGCACGCCTTCTATGGCCTGAAAAACGTCCGCGTGGTGATCCTCTACCCGCAGGGCAAAATCAGCCCGCTACAGGAGAAACTCTTCTGTACGCTGGGGGGCAACATCGAGACGGTGGCTATCGACGGCGACTTTGACGCTTGCCAGGCGCTGGTCAAGCAGGCCTTTGATGATGAAGAGCTGAAGCAGACCCTGGGGCTGAACTCGGCGAACTCCATCAACATCAGCCGCCTGCTGGCGCAGATCTGCTACTACTTCGAGGCGGTGGCGCAGCTGCCGCAGGAAGCGCGCAACCAGCTGGTGATCTCTGTACCCAGCGGAAACTTTGGCGATCTCACCGCAGGCCTGCTGGCGAAATCGCTGGGCCTGCCGGTGAAGCGCTTTATTGCTGCCACTAACGCCAACGACACCGTGCCGCGCTTCCTGAAAGCAGGGGAGTGGAGCCCGAATACGACCCAGGCGACGCTCTCCAACGCCATGGACGTCAGCCAGCCGAACAACTGGCCACGCGTGGAGGAGCTGTTCCGCCGTAAGATCTGGCGTCTGAACGAGCTGGGCTATGCTGCCATCGATGACGAAGTGACCAAAGCCACCATGCTGGAGCTGAAAGAGAAGGGGTATCTCTCCGAGCCGCACGCGGCAGTGGCCTACCGCGCTCTGCGCGACCAGCTGCATCCGGGCGAGTACGGCCTGTTCCTCGGCACCGCGCATCCGGCGAAATTCAAAGAGAGCGTCGAGGCGATCCTTGGCGATACGCTGGATCTGCCTGCCGCGCTGGCTGAGCGCGCCGAGCTGCCGCTGCTCTCCCACAGCCTGCCTGCTGATTTTGCCGCCCTGCGCGCGCTGATGATGCAAAAAGCGTAAAGGTAACTGCTCTCTCCAGGCCCGGTAAGGCGTCGCCGCCTCCGGGCTTTCGGCGCGGCGTTTAACCTTCGCGACGCTTAAAGACCAGCTCGTTCTTTTTCGACATCTCTTCATCAAAGACGTAGCCGTCCACATCAAATGCCTTAAGCTGCTCCGGCGTCGTCAGACGGTTTTCAATGATGTAGCGGCTCATTAGCCCACGCGCTTTCTTGGCATAGAAGCTAATCACCTTAAAGACACCGTTTTTCTCATCAAGGAATACCGGTTTCACGATCTCGCCAGCCAGCAGCTTCGGCTTCACCGCCCGGAAGTACTCATCCGACGCCAGGTTAACGATGATGTTATCGCCCTGCGCCGCCAGCGCCTCGTTGAGCGTATGGGTGATGGTCTCCCCCCAGAATTGATACAGGTCGCTGCCTTTTGGGTTCTGCAGGCGAATGCCCATCTCAAGCCGGTAGGGCTGCATCAGATCGAGCGGGCGCAGCACGCCGTAGAGGCCGGATAGCATCCGCAGATGCTGCTGGGCAACGGTAAAATCGTCGTCGCTGAAGGTCTCGGCCTGCATACCGGCATAGACATCGCCCTTAAAAGCCAGGATAGCCTGACGGGCGTTGTCCGGCGTGAAGTCCGGCTGCCAGTCGTGAAAGCGCGTAGCGTTGAGATCCGCCAGCTTATCGCTGATACCCATCAGGGTCTTGATTTGCGGCGCGGAGAGCTGGCGGGCAACGTCAATCAGCTGTTGGGCGTGATCCAGCAGCACCGGCTGCGTATAGCGCTGGGTGGCCAGCGGGCTTTGGTAATCCAGCGTCTTGGCCGGCGAGATCAGAATCAGCATGTCCACTCCTCAGGAAAATATGCGCAGACTGTCGCAAAAAACGGACTTTAGCAAAAAAAGCGCCTGTGTTGATCGATAGTTGCAATTGCTGCCCTAGCGGTCCGGCAGGTTGTCCCACGCACCGGGAGCGAGCTGGCGTTGGATCTCCGGGTAGCGCTGGGGAGTAAACACCGGGCGCACCCCCAGCCTGCGCTGGCGCAGGTAGTCATTGGCGATAATTCTCACCGCCGGCGACAGCAGCAGGATGGCGCTGAGGTTAACAATCGCTATTAGCGCCATCATCACGTCCGCCATCTGCCAGACCATCGGCAGGCTCAGTAGCGATCCGGTTATCACCATCAGCAGCGTGCCGCCGCGCATCAGCCAGAGGTTGCGTCTGCTGTGCAGGCGCAAAAAGATCAGGTTATTTTCGGCATAGATGTAGTTCACCACGATGGTGGTAAAAGCAAACAGCGCGGTAATCACCGCGACAAACCCGGCGGCCCAGCTGCCGGTCAGAGAGACCATAGCCTGCTGCACCAGCTCAATGCCATCGAGGGGAGTGTGCGGCGACGACGCGTTGGCAAGCAGGACAATGAGCGCGCTGGCGGTACAGACGATAAGGGTATCGGTAAAGACGCCGATCATCTGCACGATCCCCTGCGCGGCCGGATGGGGAGGCCACGATGCCGCTGCGGCCGCCGCATTAGGCGTGGTGCCCATTCCCGCCTCGTTCGACAGGATGCCCCGCTGAAAGCCGCTGGTCAGCGCCTGGCTGACGGTATAGCCGAGCGCGCCTGCCGCCGCTTCGTGCCAGCCGAAGGCGCCTCGGAAGATGGCGTTGACGATGCCGGGCAGCTGCTCAACATGCCATGCGCCGATCAGCAGGCTGGCAAGCACCCACACGAGCATCATGGCCGGGACCAGCCACTGCATAATGCGGGCGACACCGCGAATGCCGAGCCTTATCGCCAGCAGCGTGGCGGCAGCTAAAAGCACACCGCTGAGCAGCTCCGGTATCTCCCAGGCGTAGCGCAGAGCATGGGCCACGGTGTTGGACTGAACGGTATTGAAAATGAGTCCATATACCAGCAGAAAGAGGGCGAATATAATGCCCAGCCAGCGCATGCCGAGGCCGCGAGTGATATACCAGGCGGGGCCGCCGCGAAACTGGTTATGTTCGTCACGCTCTTTATAGAGCTGCGCCAGCGCGCATTCGGCAAAGGTTGTTGCCATACCGATCAGCGCAGAGACCCACATCCAGAACACGGCGCCCGGCCCACCGGCGGAGATGGCCAGCGCCACGCCCATCAGGTTGCCGTTGCCGGCGCGCGCCGCGAGGCTGGTGCAGAGCGCCTGGAATGAGGTCAGGCCGCCAGGCTGGGGCGTCACGCTGTTTTTCAGACTTTTGCCGACGTGGCGCAGGTAGCGAAACTGAATAAATCCACTGCGCACGGTAAACCAGATCCCTGCTCCGATAAGCAGGTAGATCATCACCGATTCCCAGAGTATTTCATTGATAAAAAGGAAAAAATCTGGCATTCACATTCCTCTTGTTCATGCCGATCGGCCAGTGTAAGCGCTGCCATTTTTGGCGCGGTGCAACGCGTCGTTGATTGAGTCTACCATACTCCAGGATAGGGCACTGTCTGCGGTTGCGCTGACAGTGCGTCGTGATATCATCAGGGAAGACCGGTTACATCCCCCTAACAAGCTGTTTAAAGAGAAACACGATTATGACGGATAAATTGACCTCCCTGCGTCAGTTCACCACCGTGGTGGCCGACACCGGAGATATCGCGGCAATGAAGCTGTATCAGCCGCAGGATGCTACAACCAACCCTTCTCTGATCCTCAACGCAGCCCAGATCCCTGAATACCGCAAGCTGATTGACGATGCCGTAAGCTGGGCCAAAAGCCAGAGCAGCGACCGCGCGCAGCAGATCGTTGACGCCTCTGACAAGCTGGCCGTGAACATCGGTCTGGAGATCCTGAAACTGGTGCCGGGCCGTATCTCTACTGAAGTAGACGCACGTCTCTCCTATGACACCGAAGGCTCCATTGCCAAAGCCAAGCGTCTGATCAAGCTCTACAACGACGCGGGTATCAGCAACGATCGCATCCTGATCAAGCTGGCCTCCACCTGGCAGGGCATCCGTGCCGCTGAGCAGCTGGAAAAAGAGGGCATCAACTGTAACCTGACCCTGCTGTTCTCCTTCGCTCAGGCGCGCGCCTGTGCTGAAGCGGGCGTGTTCCTGATTTCGCCGTTCGTTGGCCGTATTCTTGACTGGTACAAATCCAACACCGACAAGAAAGAGTACGCACCGGCAGAAGATCCGGGCGTGGTCTCCGTTACCGAAATCTACGAATACTACAAGCAGCACGGCTACGAGACCGTGGTAATGGGCGCAAGCTTCCGTAACGTTGGCGAAATCATTGAGCTGGCAGGCTGTGACCGTCTGACCATTGCCCCTGCGCTGCTGAAAGAGCTGGCAGAGAGCGAAGGTACGATTGAGCGTAAGCTCTCCTTCAGCGGTGAAGTGAAAGCGCGTCCGGAACGCATCACCGAAGCCGAGTTCCTGTGGGAACACAACCAGGATCCGATGGCGGTAGATAAGCTGGCGGACGGTATCCGCAAGTTTGCCGTGGACCAGGGTAAGCTGGAAGCCATGATCGGCGATCTGCTGTAATCCCGCTGCGTGGCCGGGTCTCCGGTCACGCTCCTGCTTTTCGATCCTGTCTGTTATTCCCCTCTGCGTGTATCATTCCCGTATCGATATTGTTTGAACGGAAATACTATGAATACGTTACGCATCGGCTTAGTCTCTGTCTCTGACCGCGCTTCTAACGGGGTCTATCAGGATAAGGGTATTCCTGCCCTCGAAGCCTGGCTGGCCTCTGCCCTCGCAACCCCCTTTACTATTGAAACCCGTCTTATTCCAGACGAGCAGGCGATCATCGAGCAGACGCTGTGCGAGCTGGTGGATGAGATGAGCTGCCATCTGGTCCTGACCACCGGTGGCACGGGCCCCGCACGCCGGGATGTCACCCCCGACGCGACGCTTGCCATTGCCGATCGCCAGATGCCAGGCTTTGGCGAACAGATGCGGCAGATCAGCCTGCACTTTGTTCCCACCGCGATCCTGTCGCGCCAGGTGGGGGTGATCCGCAAGCAGGCGCTGATCCTCAATCTTCCCGGCCAGCCGAAATCGATCCAGGAGACGCTGGAGGGGGTTAAAGAGAGTGACGGGAAGGTCGTTGTACCAGGTATTTTTGCCAGTGTACCTTATTGTTTACAGCTTCTGGAGGGGCCCTACGTGGAAACCCACCCAGAGGTGGTAGCAGCTTTTCGGCCCAAAAGCGCCAGACGCGAAACAATCTCCTGAACAGAGAGCTTTTCTGGGATAAGCGCTGCAATAGGGGCGCCAAAGAGTGGCGTGCTGATTTTTTTACGGTATAGTAATTTTAAGTTTACATATGCCGTAAATAATAAAATCATTCACCCCTCTTTGCACAGGGTTCGCTATGTCTGAAAACGCCCGCCCACTGAATCGCCAGGATTATAAAACGCTCTCGCTCGCTGCCCTTGGCGGCGCGCTGGAGTTTTATGATTTCATCATCTTCGTCTTTTTTGCTGCCGTCGTCGGCGCGCTGTTCTTCCCCGCGGATATTCCAGAGTGGCTGCGTCAGGTGCAGACCTTCGGTATCTTTGCCGCAGGCTATCTGGCGCGACCGCTGGGCGGCATTATCATGGCGCACTTTGGCGATCTGGTCGGGCGTAAAAAGATGTTTACCCTGAGCATCCTGCTGATGGCGGTACCAACCCTGGCGATTGGCCTGCTGCCCACCTACGCCTCTATCGGTATTGCCGCACCGCTGCTTCTGCTGCTGATGCGTCTTTTACAGGGCGCGGCGATCGGCGGCGAAGTGCCGGGCGCATGGGTTTTTGTTGCTGAGCACGTGCCTGCCCGCCGGATCGGCATCGCCTGCGGTACCCTGACGGCGGGACTGACCGTGGGCATTCTGCTGGGGTCGGTGGTTGCCACGGTGGTGAACCGCACAATGACACCGGAGATGCTGCACGACTTTGGCTGGCGTATTCCGTTCCTGCTCGGCGGTGCCTTTGGCCTGGTGGCAATGTACCTGCGCCGCTGGTTGCAGGAGACGCCGATCTTCCTGGAGATGCAGCAGCGTAAGGCTCTGGCCCAGGAGCTGCCGGTGAAGGCGGTGGTGGTGAAGCATAAGAGGGCGGTGGCGATCTCAATGCTGCTCACCTGGCTGCTCTCCGCCTGCATCGTGGTGGTGATTCTGATGTCGCCGGTGTGGCTGCAAAAGCAGTACGGACTTGCTCCGGCTCTGACTCTGCAGGCCAACAGCGTGGCAACCATTATGCTCTGCATTGGCTGTCTGCTGGCTGGGCTGGCGGCGGATCGCTTTGGGGCGAGCAGAACCTTTATCGTCGGCAGCATTCTGCTGGCCTGCACCAGCGGTATCTTCTATCACTTCGCCGGTACGCACCCGGAGCATCTCTCTCTGCTCTATGGCCTGGCAGGGCTGGGCGTCGGGGTCGTTGGCGCGGTGCCCTACGTCATGGTGCGGGCGTTTCCTGCTGAGGTGCGCTTTACCGGGATCTCCTTCTCCTACAACGTCTCTTACGCCATCTTTGGCGGACTGACGCCGATTGCGGTTACCCTACTGATGGGCGTCTCGCCGCTGGCTCCGGCCTGGTACGTGCTGGCGCTGGCGCTGGTGGGCTTAGCATTAGGGATCTGGCTGCGGCAGGATCTGAACTCGCAAGAAATTCCGCCGCGCGGTGAACTTAAGCAAACATCCTTATAGTTTTCCGCTAGCTGCGTTTTTTCCGAGCCTCTTCGCAAGGTATTCACCTCATTCTGACAAAAGCCAGAATGAGGTGAATACTCCGGGCAGGCTCAACGTAAAAGGAAAAAACATGGCAAGGATTTCGCCGTCTGCCCCTCACGACGCTGTGTTCAAACAATTTTTGACCCATCCTGAAACTGCACGTGACTTTCTTGAAATCCATCTTCCCGAGCACCTTTTGAAGCTTTGCGATCTCAAATCATTACGTCTTGAATCAGGCAGTTTTATTGAGGAAAACTTACAGGCTCGCCATTCCGATGTACTTTGGTCAGTGCAAACCCGTTATGGTGCGGGCTACATCTATGCTTTGCTTGAGCACCAAAGTACCCCTGACAAACAGATGACCTTTCGACTTATGCGTTACGCATTGGCCGCAATGCAACGTCATCTGGATGCCGGAAATGAAGAATTACCGCTGGTGATCCCAATCCTGTTCTACCATGGAGCTGTAAGCCCGTATCCTTTCTCGATGTGCTGGTTAGATGCATTCGAAAATCCCATATTGGCACAGCAGTTATATGCTCAAGAATTTCTTTTGGTTGATGTTACGGTCATTCCCGACGATAGCATCCTGACTCATCGCAGAGTGGCGCTCCTTGAGTTTTTACAGAAAAATATTCGTGTGCGGGATCTCATGGTATTTCATGAGCATTTGGTTTCCCTACTTTTAGAGGGATACACTACCGGACAGCAGCTCAGAAGTGCTATTAACTATCTTGTTCAGGCTGGAAATAGTGTAGATCAGGGTGCGCTAATTCGTTTGCTGGCGAAAAAAGCCCCGCAACATAAGGGTATTTTAATGACTATTGCAGAACAACTTAGACAGGAAGGCCACGGAGAAGGCGTCCTTGAAGGACGTCAGGAGGCCACAATTCGCATTGCTCTGGCTATGCTGAACCAGGGGATGGAGCGCGCGCAGATCATACAGCTGACCGGCTTATCCGAAGAGGCGCTCGACGCGCTGGTACTCTCCTGAACAAATGAACGATGCTCCTGCGTTAACCGCTGGAGCATCGGATAGATTAGATCCTTTCGCCAATCGGCAGCACGGTACGGCCGTACTGCTCGTTCAGCACTTCACCCATTGCCAGATAGATCGCGCTTGCGCCGCAGACCAGACCAATCCAGCCTGCCACGTGCACGATGCTTTCGTTATCCACCAGGTGTCCCACGCACAGCAGCGCAAACAGCACCGTCAGGCTCAGGAACACGAACTGCAGCATACGTGCGTCTTTCAGCGTGCCGAAGAACATAAACAGGGTGAACACGCCCCATATCCCCAGGTAAACACCGAGGAAGTGCGCGTTGGCGGCATCCGCCAGGCCCATTTTTGGCATAATCAGGATCGCCACCAGGGTGAGCCAGAAAGAGCCGTAAGAGGTAAAGGCGGTTAAGCCAAAGGTGTTGCCTTTTTTATACTCCAGCAGCCCGGCAAAAATTTGCGCGATGCCGCCGTAGAAAATGCCCATAGCCAGGATAATGCCATCCAGCGGGAACATGCCAATATTGTGCAGATTAAGCAGAATAGTGGTCATGCCGAAGCCCATTAAGCCCAGCGGAGCCGGATTAGCCAACTTAGTGTCGCCCATAAATCCTCAAAAAAATCATCATAAAAATGGTGAAAGTAAAGGCCCCGCCACACGATAGTGGAGGCGGGGCGCGGCATCATAATGAGCGGCAATTACTCTGTCTATGATCTGAACAGGGTGAAGTGAAATATATTTTTAACGGTGAGATCACTTCTGTACGACGGCGGTGATCCGGCGTAGGCAGGCGATGTGCAGTACAGCGGGAATGGTGACGCGATAGGCGCTGCCGCTGACGGCTTTAACACCGTTTAGCGCCGCCCCCAGCGGGCCGCCAAGGCCCACACCGCGCACCAGCCCGTGGCCGATGACGCTAACGGCGGCGTGGGTACGCAGAATGCGGGTGAGCTGGCTGGAGAGCAGATGAGAAACCCCTTTCGCCAACGCCGGATCCTTCATCAGCAACGGCAGCAGCTCCTCCAGCTCAGTGACTTTCGCCTCAACCTCCTGCAGAAACGCCTGCTGCTGCGCGGCATCCATCTTCTGCCAGGCGTTACGCAGAAAGTGCGCCAGCAGATCCTGTTCAATCTCAAAGGTCGAGCTCTCTTTATCCGCCTTGAGCTTTAACCGTTTCGCCACGTCCAGCAAAATGGTCCGGTAAAGCTTGCCATGCCCCCGCAGCTTATTGGCAATGCTGTCGCCACCGTAATGCTGTAGCTCACCAGCAATCAGCTGCCAATTGCAGCGGTGCTGCTCGGGGTGCCCCTCCATCGCTTTGAATAGCTCGTTATGCTGTAGGGCACTCGACAGCCTCGCCTTTCCCTTTTCGTTATGGGTAAGCAGGCGCGTCAGCTCAGCCAGCTGATCCTCGCGGCAATGCTGCAGAAAATCCAAATCTTCGTCGTTTAGGTATCTGACGTTCATGGTGCGTTATGTCCCATAAAAGAAGCAGCGAGGATTAGTCATCGCCAATGATTTTTAGCGTTGCCATATCAGAGGAGTTCACCGTATGGCCTGAGAAGGTGATCTTTGCCACGCAGCGCTTGTTGTCGTTATCGCTATTGATATTGATCCAGTCGGTGGTCTGCCCCTCTTTCAGTGAGGAGGGCACACTCAGACTCTGGCTGGCGCTTTTTGCGGTTTTGAAGTAGACCGATGCGCCGCTCAGGTCGATATCGCCGTGGTCAGCGGTGAGCTGAATGCGCTTCACCACGCGACAAACCGGCATTTTTAGCGCCAGATCGCTGGTTTCATTTCGTGGCATAGCAATCACGCCCATCACTTTATGATCGTTAGCCTGCGCCGTACTGGTCAGCAGCATGCCCAGTATCAGGGAAGCCGCCAGGGATAATCGGGTTTTCATCATGTTCTCTTACTCGGTTAAACCATTATTAGTCCGCCCCTATAATACCCATACAAATATAAAGGTTCATGCAACTAATCTTTTCTTTTTATTACAGTTTTTTGGTGAATGGTTTCTTGATTTTAATCACGGAGGTGAATGCATAATCGGGATGCGGGCAGGCGGGCAAAAAAATTTTCTCGCGCGCCCCTTGATGCGTTGCGTTACGTCCCCATCTTGTAGTCAACCGAAGTGGTGAGTCTGAAAAAAAACAGTTCTGGGCAGTTGAAACCGCAACATTTGCCCTTATTACAGATTCACAACCACATGATGAACAAATTTTTAGTGGAGACGTTTAGATGGGTAAAATTATTGGTATCGACCTGGGTACTACCAACTCTTGTGTAGCGATTATGGATGGCACCACCGCACGTGTGCTGGAGAACGCCGAAGGCGATCGCACCACGCCGTCAATCATTGCCTATACCCAGGATGGTGAAACTCTGGTAGGCCAGCCGGCTAAACGTCAGGCAGTGACAAACCCGCAAAACACCCTGTTTGCGATTAAACGCCTGATCGGTCGCCGCTTCCAGGACGAAGAAGTGCAGCGTGATGAAGCTATCATGCCGTACAAAATCATTGCAGCCGACAACGGCGACGCATGGATTGATGTAAAAGGCCAGAAAATGGCACCGCCGCAGATCTCTGCTGAAGTGCTGAAAAAAATGAAGAAAACGGCTGAAGACTACCTGGGCGAACCAGTGACCGAAGCGGTTATTACCGTTCCGGCTTACTTCAACGATGCTCAGCGCCAGGCGACCAAAGACGCTGGCCGTATCGCGGGTCTGGAAGTCAAACGTATCATCAACGAACCGACCGCAGCGGCACTGGCCTACGGTCTGGATAAAGAAGTTGGCAACCGCACTATCGCCGTATACGACCTCGGTGGCGGTACCTTCGATATCTCTATTATCGAAATCGACGAAGTTGACGGTGAGAAAACCTTCGAAGTGCTGGCAACCAACGGTGATACCCACCTGGGTGGTGAAGACTTCGACAGCCGTATGATCAACTACCTCGTTGAAGAGTTTAAGAAAGATCAGGGCATTGACCTGCGTAACGATCCGCTGGCGATGCAGCGCCTGAAAGAAGCCGCAGAGAAAGCGAAAATTGAGCTCTCCTCTGCGCAGCAGACCGACGTGAACCTGCCGTACATCACCGCAGACGCGACCGGTCCGAAACACATGAACATCAAAGTGACCCGTGCGAAACTGGAAAGCCTGGTAGAAGACCTGGTAAACCGTTCTATCGAGCCGCTGAAAGTTGCGCTGCAGGATGCGGGCCTCTCCGTCTCTGACGTGCAGGACGTGATCCTGGTCGGTGGCCAGACCCGTATGCCGATGGTGCAGAAGAAAGTTGCTGAGTTCTTTGGCAAAGAGCCGCGTAAAGACGTTAACCCGGACGAAGCCGTAGCTATTGGTGCTGCTGTTCAGGGCGGCGTGCTGACCGGTGATGTGAAAGACGTTCTGCTGCTCGACGTGACTCCGCTCTCCCTGGGTATCGAAACCATGGGCGGCGTGATGACTGCGCTGATCGGCAAAAACACCACTATCCCGACCAAGCACAGCCAGGTGTTCTCTACTGCGGAAGACAACCAGTCTGCGGTAACCATCCATGTGCTGCAGGGTGAGCGTAAACGTGCAGGCGATAACAAGTCGCTGGGCCAGTTCAACCTCGACGGTATTAACCCGGCACCGCGCGGCATGCCGCAGATCGAAGTTACCTTCGACATCGACGCCGACGGTATTCTGCACGTTTCCGCGAAAGACAAAAACAGCGGCAAAGAGCAGAAGATCACCATCAAAGCCTCTTCTGGCCTCAATGAAGATGAGATCCAGAAAATGGTTCAGGATGCGGAAGCTAACGCCGAGTCTGACCGCAAGTTTGAAGAGCTGGTACAGACCCGCAACCAGGGTGACCACCTGCTGCACAGCACCCGTAAGCAGGTTACCGAAGCAGGCGATCAGCTGCCGGCTGAAGACAAAACCGCTATCGAGTCTGCGCTGAGCGCGCTGGAAACCTCACTGAAAGGTGAAGACAAAGCCGATATCGAAGCGAAAATGCAGGCGCTGGCCCAGGTTTCCCAGAAGCTGATGGAGATTGCTCAGCAGCAGCACGCTCAGCAGCAGGCGGGTGGCGCTGACGCTTCTGCGAACAACGCGAAAGACGACGACGTGGTCGACGCTGAGTTCGAAGAAGTTAAAGACAAAAAATAATCGCCCTGATGTAGGGTAGAAAACCAGCACGGGCGTAGAGGTTTCCTCTCCGCCCGTGCTCGCATGTTAGGGGCAGATAAACAAATGGCAAAGCAAGACTATTACGAGATTTTAGGCGTTCCGAAAACAGCGGAAGAGCGTGAAATCAAAAAGGCCTATAAGCGTCTGGCAATGAAGTTCCACCCGGACCGCAACCAGGGCGATAAAGAGGCCGAAGCCAAATTTAAAGAGATTAAAGAAGCGTATGAGATCCTGACCGATGCGCAAAAACGTGCGGCCTACGATCAGTACGGTCACGCGGCGTTTGAGCAGGGCGGCATGGGCGGCGGCGGCGGATTTGGCGGCGGCGGCGCTGACTTTAGCGATATCTTTGGCGACGTATTCGGCGACATCTTTGGCGGCGGTCGTGGTCGCCAGCGCGCGTCGCGCGGGGCTGACCTGCGCTACAATATGGAGCTGACGCTGGAAGAGGCCGTACGCGGCGTCACCAAAGAGATCCGTATCCCGACGCTGGAAGAGTGCGACATCTGTCACGGCAGCGGCGCGAAAGCCGGTACTCAGCCGCAGACCTGTCCGACCTGTCACGGCTCCGGCCAGGTGCAGATGCGCCAGGGCTTCTTTGCAGTACAGCAGACCTGTCCGCACTGTCAGGGCCGCGGTACGCTGATCAAAGATCCGTGCAACAAGTGCCACGGCCACGGTCGCGTGGAGAAGAGCAAAACCCTGTCCGTGAAGATCCCGGCAGGCGTCGATACCGGCGACCGTATTCGCCTCTCAGGCGAGGGCGAAGCTGGGGAGCATGGTGCACCGGCAGGCGATCTGTACGTTCAGGTTCAGGTGAAGCAGCACCCGATTTTCGAGCGTGAAGGCAACAACCTCTACTGTGAAGTACCGATCAACTTTGCCATGGCGGCGCTGGGCGGTGAGATTGAGGTCCCGACGCTGGACGGTCGCGTTAACCTGAAGGTGCCGAGCGAAACCCAGACCGGCAAGCTGTTCCGCATGCGCGGCAAGGGCGTGAAGTCGGTACGCGGCGGTGCGCAGGGCGATCTGCTGTGCCGCGTAGTGGTTGAGACGCCGGTGGGCCTCAGCGAGAAGCAGAAGCAGCTGCTGAAGGATCTTCAGGAGAGCTTCGGTGGCCCAACGGGTGAACATAACAGCCCACGCTCCAAAAGCTTCTTCGACGGCGTAAAGAAGTTCTTTGATGACCTGACGCGCTAAGCGTTAGCGTCTGCGTTCACGAAAGCCTGGGGTAACGCCCGGGCTTTTTCATTATTTCTGTCCCCTCGCAATCCAGACGGTTAAACTGTTTCAGACATTAAGTAAATTCTACAGAAGGAGCCATTGTGAAACATTTGCGCCGCTTTATTAACAGCGATGCGTCCGGGGGCGTGACGCTTATCATTGCCGCCGTGCTGGCTATGCTTTGCGCCAATCTGGGGGCGACTCAAGAGGCCTACCGTGCTTTTCTCGACCTGCCGGTGCAGTTCAGGGCGGGTCCGCTCGATATCAATAAGAACATGCTGCTGTTCATTAACGATGCGCTGATGGCCGTCTTCTTCCTGCTGATAGGGCTGGAAGTAAAGCGCGAGCTCATCCAGGGCGCATTGGCTAGTTTTCACCAGGCGATCTTCCCGGTCATCGCCGCGGTGGGGGGAATGGTTGTCCCGGCACTGATTTTCCTGCTGTTTAACGCTAACGACCCGGTGGTCAGCCACGGTTGGGCAATCCCTACCGCGACCGATATCGCCTTTGCGCTGGGCGTGCTGGCGCTGCTGGGCAGCCGTATTCCGCCCGCGCTAAAGATCTTCCTGATGGCGCTGGCAATTATCGATGACCTGGGTGCCATTGTGATTATTGCCCTGTTCTATACCAGCGATCTGTCGATGGTGTCGCTGGGCGTCGCTGCCCTGGCCGTCGTGGTGCTGGCCGTCATGAATGCCCTCAACGTGCGGCGTACCGGCCTCTATATACTGGTTGGGCTGGTTCTCTGGACGGCGGTACTGAAGTCGGGCGTGCATGCCACCATCGCCGGGGTGATCCTGGGGTTCTTTATCCCGCTAACGAAAGAAGAGGGGGTATCGCCCTCCCGCCAGCTGGAGCATGTGCTTCATCCGTGGGTTGGCTGGCTTATTCTGCCGCTGTTTGCTTTTGCAAATGCGGGAGTACCGTTACAGGATGTGACGCTGAGCGGGTTGGCCTCGATGCTGCCGCTGGGAATTATCGCCGGTCTGCTTATCGGCAAGCCGCTGGGCATTACGCTCTTTACCTGGCTGGCGCTGCGGATGAAGCTGGCAAAACTGCCTCATGGAACAGCCTTCAACCAGATAATGGCCGTCGGCGTGCTGTGCGGCATCGGCTTTACCATGTCTATCTTCATCACTAACCTGGCGTTTGACGGTATCGATCCTGAGCTGGTGGACTGGGCTAAGCTGGGTATTCTGACTGGCTCGCTGCTGTCGGCAGTGATTGGCTACTGCCTGCTGCGGGCGCGTTTTAAAGCGCCAGAGGCATAGTCCAGACGTAAAAAAACCCGCCTTGGCGGGTTTTTTTAACAAAGCTCAGCAGACGGGCGATTAAGCCAGTTTGTTGATCTGCGCGGTCAGGTTAGCCTTATGGCGCGCTGCTTTGTTTTTGTGGACCAGACCTTTAGCGGCCTGACGATCCACGATCGGTTGCATTTCGTTAAATGCTTTCTGTGCAGCTGCTTTGTCGCCAGCTTCAATCGCTGCGTATACTTTCTTGATGAAAGTACGCATCATAGAGCGACGGCTTGCGTTGTGCTTGCGTGCCTTTTCAGACTGAACGGCGCGCTTCTTAGCTGATTTGATATTAGCCAAGGTCCAACTCCCAAATATGATCTATGTGGACAATTCAAAGGCCGAGGAATATGCCCTTTCAGCCTTCTTTTGTCAATGGATTTGTGCAAATAAGCGGCGCTACGTTGCGACGCTCGTTACGTGTGATGGGGCAAGATTCTATCAGCTTGCTGGTCATGAATACAGCCTTTCTACGACAAAAATCGCTGTGAAACACGACTTTTTCTTTAGGTAGGCAGGCAGCGCAATGAAATCCTTGGCGCTTTCTGTTTTACAAGGCCAATCGCCGGTTAACCTTAAACGCTGTACAAGGTATACTCGGACGATTTTCACTGTTTTGAGCCAGACATGAAGCTGATACGCGGCACACATAATCTCAGCCAGGCCCCGCAAGGGTGTGTGCTGACTATTGGTAATTTCGACGGCGTGCACCGGGGGCATCAGGCGCTGCTGCGCGGCCTGATCGCCGAAGGGCGTAAACGTAGCCTGCCGGTGGTGGTAATGATTTTTGAACCCCAGCCGCTGGAGCTGTTCGCTGGCGATAAAGCCCCGGCCCGTCTGACACGCCTGCGTGAAAAGCTGCGTTATCTGGCCGAATGCGGCGTCGACTACGTGCTCTGCGTGCGCTTCGATCGCCGCTTTGCTGCCCTGACGGCGCAAAACTTTGTCAGCGACCTGCTGGTGGATCGCCTGGGCGTGCGCTTTCTTGCCGTCGGCGACGATTTCCGCTTTGGTGCTGGTCGGCAGGGCGATTTCTTGTTATTACAGAAGGCTGGCCTGGAGTACGGCTTTGACGTCACCAGCACCCAAACCTTCTGCGAAGACGGCGTGCGCATCAGCAGCACGGCGGTACGCCAGGCGCTGGCGGATGACGATCTGCCGCTGGCCGAGAGCCTGCTAGGGCATCCGTTCTCTATCTCCGGCCGCGTCGTGCACGGCGACGCGCTGGGACGCACCATTGGCTTCCCGACGGCGAACGTGCCTCTACGCCGTCAGGTCTCCCCGGTAAAAGGGGTCTATGCGGTAGAAGTGATGGGTCTGGGCGATAAACCGCTGCCCGGCGTGGCCAATATTGGTACCCGCCCCACGGTCAAAGGCGTGCGCCAGCAGCTGGAAGTGCACCTGCTGGACGTTGTAATGGACCTCTATGGCCGCCATATAGAAGTAGTGCTGCGAAAAAAGATCCGCAGCGAAAAGCGATTTGCCTCGCTGGATGAGCTGAAGGCGCAAATTGCCAAAGATGAGTTAACCGCCCGCGAGTTATTTGGGTTATCAAACCTGGCGTAATGGCTAAACACGTTTTTAATTACGGAACCGAGAATCTGATGAGTGACTTTAAATCAACCCTGAATTTGCCGGAAACAGGGTTCCCGATGCGTGGCGATCTCGCCAAACGCGAACCGGGAATGCTGGCGCGTTGGAACGATGATGACCTGTACGGCATCATCCGTGCCGCGAAAAAAGGCAAAAAAACCTTCATTCTGCATGATGGCCCTCCTTATGCGAATGGCAGCATTCATATCGGTCACTCGGTTAACAAGATTCTGAAAGACATTATCGTTAAGTCCAAAGGACTGACGGGCTTCGATTCGCCTTACGTGCCGGGCTGGGACTGTCACGGTCTGCCGATCGAGCTGAAGGTGGAGCAGGAGTATGGCAAACCGGGTGAGAAGTTCACCGCCGCCGAGTTCCGCGCCAAGTGCCGCGAGTACGCTGCCGCACAGGTTGACGGTCAGCGTAAAGATTTTATCCGCCTGGGCGTGCTGGGCGACTGGTCTCGTCCTTACCTGACCATGGATTTCAAAACCGAAGCTAACATCATCCGTGCGCTGGGCAAGATCATCGGCAACGGTCACCTGCATAAAGGCGCGAAGCCGGTGCACTGGTGCGTTGACTGCCGCTCTGCGCTGGCAGAAGCGGAAGTGGAGTATTACGACAAAACCTCTCCGTCTATCGACGTGGCGTTCAATGCCGTCGATCAGGATGCGGTGAAAGCCAAATTTGGCGTGACGTCGGTAAATGGCCCAATCTCGCTGGTTATCTGGACCACCACCCCGTGGACGCTGCCAGCAGACCGCGCGATCTCGCTCTCTGCTGATTTCGACTATGCGCTGGTGCAGGTAGACGGTCAGGCGCTGATCCTGGCGAAAGATCTGGTAGAAAGCGTTCTGAAACGTGCCCACATCGATAACTTCACCGTGCTGGGCACCGTGAACGGCGCTGAGCTTGAGCTGATGCGCTTCAAACACCCGTTCCTGGATTTCGATGTTCCTGCGATTCTGGGCGATCACGTAACACTGGAAGCCGGTACCGGTGCGGTTCATACCGCCGGTGGTCACGGCCCTGACGACTACAACATCAGCCTGAAATACGGACTGGAAATCGCCAACCCGGTGGGTCCTGACGGCGCTTATCTGCCTGGCACTTACCCAACGCTGGACGGTGTCAACGTCTTCAAAGCCAACGACATTATCGTTGATATGCTGCGCACCAGCGGCGCGCTGCTGCACGTAGAAAAAATGCAGCACAGCTACCCGTGCTGCTGGCGTCACAAAACACCGATCATCTTCCGTGCTACTCCGCAGTGGTTCATCAGCATGGATCAGAAAGGCCTGCGCGCGCAGTCTCTGAAAGAGATCAAAGGCGTGCAGTGGATCCCGGACTGGGGCCAGGCGCGTATTGAATCCATGGTCGCCAACCGTCCTGACTGGTGTATCTCCCGTCAGCGTACCTGGGGCGTGCCGATGTCTCTGTTTGTGCATAAAGAGACGCAGGAACTGCACCCGAACACGCTGGAGCTGATGGAAGAAGTCGCGAAACGTGTTGAAGTGGACGGCATTCAGGCATGGTGGGATCTCGATTCCCGCGACATCCTGGGCGCGGATGCTGACAGTTACGAGAAAGTGCCGGATACCCTGGATGTGTGGTTCGACTCCGGTTCAACGCACTCCTCCGTTGTAGACGTGCGCCCTGAGTTTGCCGGTCACGCTGCCGATATGTATCTGGAAGGTTCTGACCAACATCGCGGCTGGTTTATGTCATCCCTGATGATCTCCACCGCCATGAAAGGCAAAGCGCCGTATCGTCAGGTGCTGACCCACGGCTTCACCGTGGACGGTCAGGGACGCAAGATGTCGAAATCCATCGGCAACACCGTCTCGCCGCAGGACGTCATGAACAAGCTGGGCGCGGATATTCTGCGTCTGTGGGTGGCCTCGACGGACTACACCGGCGAGATGGCGGTATCGGATGAGATCCTCAAGCGTGCCGCCGACAGCTATCGTCGTATCCGTAACACCGCGCGCTTCCTGCTGGCGAACCTCAACGGTTTCGATCCGGCAAAAGATATGGTGAAACCGGAAGAGATGGTGGTGCTGGATCGTTGGGCAGTAGGCTGTGCCCAAGCCGCGCAGGAGGATATCCTCAAGGCGTACGACTCTTACGACTTCCATGAAGTGGTGCAGCGCCTGATGCGCTTCTGCTCTATCGAGATGGGCTCGTTCTACCTCGACATCATCAAAGATCGTCAGTACACCGCGAAAGCCAACAGCGTTGCCCGTCGCAGCTGCCAGACCGCGCTGTATCACATTGCCGAAGCGCTGGTGCGCTGGATGGCACCGATCATGTCCTTTACGGCCGATGAGATCTGGGGCTACCTGCCGGGCGAGCGCGAGCAGTATGTCTTTACCGGTGAGTGGTATGAAGGCCTGTTTGGCCTGGCCGAAACGGAAGCCATGAACGATGCTTACTGGAGCGAGCTGCTGAAGGTCCGCGGCGAAGTAAACAAAGTTATCGAGCAGGCACGCGCCGACAAGAAGGTAGGCGGCTCGCTGGAAGCAGCGGTGACGCTCTATGCCGAGCCTGAGCTGGCGGCGAAGCTGACGGCGCTGGGCGATGAATTGCGATTCATCCTGTTGACCTCCGGTGCCGGAGTTGAGGACTATACTAACGCGCCGGCCGAAGCCCAGCAGAGCGAGCTGCTCAAAGGGCTGAAGGTGACGCTGAGCAAGGCCGAAGGTGAGAAGTGTCAGCGCTGCTGGCACTACACGACCGACGTCGGTAAGGTGGCGGAACACGCAGAAATTTGCGGACGCTGTGTGGTTAACGTCGCCGGTGACGGCGAAAAACGTAAGTTTGCCTGATGAGTAAACCGATCTTTTCAACAGGGCTACGCTGGCTGTGGCTGGTGGTAGTCGTGCTGATTATCGATCTGGGCAGCAAGTTCCTGATCCTCCAGAATTTCAATCTGGGGGAGACGGTCTCGCTGTTCCCGTCGCTTAATCTGCACTATGCGCGCAACTACGGCGCGGCGTTTAGCTTCCTCGCCGATAAAGGCGGCTGGCAGCGCTGGTTCTTCGCAGGCATCGCCATCGGTATCTGCGTGGTGCTGGCGGTGATGATGTATCGCGCCAGGGCTTCGCAGAAGCTGAATAACATCGCCTACGCGCTGATTATTGGCGGCGCGCTGGGCAATCTATTTGACCGCCTGTGGCACGGCTTCGTGGTCGATATGATCGACTTCTACGTCGGCGACTGGCACTTCGCGACCTTTAACCTCGCCGATACGGCTATCTGTATTGGGGCGGCGTTGATCGTGCTGGAGGGCTTTTTGCCTTCGGCAGCGAAGAGAAAAGCAGCATAACCGTAGCGCAAAACCTGTAGGCCCGGTAAGCGTAGCGCCACCGGGCAAACACATTGGAAGGCTATATCTGCATGTCTAATTCTGTACAGAGCAACAGCGCGGTGCTGGTGCATTTCACGCTGAAGCTTGATGATGGCTCCGTTGCCGAATCTACCCGCAACAACGGCAAACCGGCGCTGTTTCGCCTTGGCGACGGCTCGCTGTCGGAAGGGCTGGAGCAGCATCTGCTGGGACTGAAAGCTGGCGAGAAGCGTGCCTTTTCGCTGGAGCCGGATGCCGCCTTTGGTATCAGCAGCCCGGATCTGATCCAGTACTTCTCGCGTCGTGAGTTTATGGAGGCGGGCGAACCGGAAATGGGTGCAATCATGCTGTTTACCGCAATGGATGGCAGCGAAATGCCAGGCGTGATCCGTGAGATTAACGGCGATTCGATCACCGTTGACTTCAACCATCCGCTGGCCGATCGAACCGTTCATTTTGATATTGAAGTGCTGGAAGTCGATCCGGCACTGGAGGCATAAGATGCAGATCCTGTTGGCCAACCCGCGCGGCTTCTGCGCTGGGGTAGACCGCGCTATCAGCATTGTTGAGAACGCGCTGGCAATCTACGGCGCGCCAATTTACGTACGTCACGAAGTGGTGCATAACCGCTACGTTGTTGATAGCCTGCGCGAGCGCGGGGCGATCTTCATCGAGCAGATCAGCGAAGTGCCGGACGGTGCGATCCTGATCTTCTCCGCCCACGGCGTCTCCCAGGCGGTGCGTAACGAAGCGAAAAGCCGCGATCTGACGGTGTTTGACGCCACCTGTCCGCTGGTGACCAAGGTGCATATGGAAGTGGCACGCGCCAGCCGTCGCGGCGAAGAGTCGATCCTCATCGGTCACGCTGGCCATCCGGAAGTAGAGGGCACGATGGGCCAGTACAGCAACCCGAAAGGGGGCATGTACCTGGTAGAGTCGCCGGAGGATGTGCTGACGCTCAACGTCAAAGACGAAACCCGTCTGTCGTTTATGACCCAGACCACCCTGTCGGTGGATGATACCTCTGACGTCATCGACGCCCTGCGTAGCCGCTTCCCGAAGATCGTCGGGCCGCGTAAGGATGATATCTGCTACGCCACCACCAACCGTCAGGAGGCGGTGCGCGCGCTGGCCGAACAGGCTGACGTGGTGCTGGTGGTGGGATCGAAAAACTCCTCTAACTCCAACCGACTGGCGGAGCTGGCCCAGCGAATGGGGAAAGCGGCGTTTCTGATCGACGATGCGTCCGATATTCAGGAGAAGTGGGTGGCGAATGTCGCCTGCGTCGGCGTCACCGCCGGGGCCTCCGCGCCGGATATTCTGGTGCAGAACGTCATCGCCCGCCTGCAGGCGCTGGGCGGTGGGGAAGCCATTCCCCTTGAAGGCCGCGAAGAGAATATCGTCTTCGAGGTGCCGAAAGAGCTGCGTGTAGACGTGCGCGAAGTCGAGTAACCCTTAAACGATGCCGGTGGGCATCTTTTCGGTCAGATAGCTAATCAGTGCCCGCATTTTTGCGGGCATATGTTTATTCCGCGTCCACAGTAGCCACAGCTCTCCAGAATAGGTGCTGATAAATTCCCACTCGGGCAGCACCTGCACAATCTCCCCACTCTCCAGCGCTTCGCGGGCGGTAAACAGCGGCAGGCTGCCAATGCCAATATGCTGCTTAACCGCGTCCAGGCGCACGCCGGTATGGTTTGCCGCGTAGCGTCCCCGTGTCTGAACGGTCTCCAGCTTTTCCCGCAGACGAAATTTCCAGCGTGCGTCAGCAGGCGTTTCACCGAGAGAGATGCAGCTGTGACGACGCAGATCCTGTGGATGCGCGGGCGTTCCGTGCATGCGTAAATACTCAGGCGTGGCGCAGATCGCGTGGGTTACCGGCATCAGGGATTTACCGTACAGCCCTGGTGAAGGGGAGTCGGTGATACGCAGCGCCAGATCCACCCCGTCGTTAATTAAATCCACATAGCGATCCTCTAACCGCAGGGTAACGTCTATCTGCGGATAGCGGGCAAGAAACTCGGGCATCAGGGGGTGGATAACGAAGCGCCCTACGGCTTTCGGTACGCTCAGAGTAAGCTTGCCCTGCGCAACGGTTTGCAGGCTGCCGCCAGAGTCTAGCGCCTGCCTGGCGGCCTCCAGCATCTCCTGGGCATGCTCATAAACGGTTCTGCCCGTCTCCGTCAGGGCCAGCTTGCGGGTAGTGCGATGCAGCAGCTTACAGCCCATCTCCTGTTCAAGTCGGGAGACGCAGCGGCTAATAGCCGAGGGCGTTGCCCCGCTCGCTCGCGCCGCAGCGGAGAAGCTACCCTGTTCAATGATGGTCACAAAGGTTGCTAGATCGGGAAGCAGAAGTGGGTTCATTTGTGCCTGATACGCAAAAGTGCAGTGATTGAAAAGGGAATTATCGTCCCGGAGATTATGAATATACTGTTCTCAGACAGAGGAGAACAACCATGACTGAACGTCTTTATTACACCAGCGATGCGACTGAGGTTATTGCCCAGGTGCTCAGCTGTACCCAGGAGCCTGATGGCCGCTACGCCATCGAGCTGGATAAGACGCTGTTTCATCCCCAGGGGGGAGGGCAGCCGGCCGACAGAGGCGAGATCGCTGGCATTCGCGTTGAGAGCGTCGTCCAGCGCGGAGAGAGCGTGATACACATCCTGGCGGAACCGCTTGCCGTAGGCGAAGCGACGCTGCGGGTGGATGCAGAAACCCGCAGGCTGCACTCGCGCTGGCACAGCGCGGGCCATCTGATCGGCTACGCGGCAGAGCGGCACGGCTGGCAGCCGATCAAGGCGCATCACTGGCCGGGCGAGGGGAAGGTCACGTTTACTGCTGGCGAGGGAGCCGCCGTACCGGAGAGCGACATGCTCCTGACAATTATTGAGGCATGGATAAGCGCCGGGCTGCTGCGCCACGTGGCGTTCGAAAGCGATCGACGTAAGGTACGCTTTGGCGATCTGCCTGCCTATCTGTGCGGCGGGACGCATGTTCCTGATCTGCAAGATATCGATAAGCTGGTCATTGGCAGCATTAAACAGAAGAAAGGCCAGCTTACCATCAGTTATCTCCTGCCTTAGCACCTTGCTGCCGCTCAGGCAGCAATCATGTCTTTTGCTGATACTTTCCGACGTTTATCATTAAATTCTAATTATCGGCGTTTTCGGCTGGCGGCCCGTTAGCGGCCTGGTTAATCTGAAGGCGATTTATAGCATTTCATTAACAAAAGAGCACAACTATGCACGAAGCACAAATACGCGTTGCCATTGCGGGCGCAGGTGGGCGCATGGGCCGCCAGCTGATCCAGGCGGCGTTAAACATGGATGGCGTAACGCTGGGCGCGGCGCTGGAGCGGGAGGGCTCGTCCCTGCTGGGCAGCGACGCCGGGGAGCTGGCGGGCGCGGGCAAATCAGGCGTGACGGTGCAGAGTAGCCTTGAGGCGGTAAAAGACGACTTTGATGTGTTTATCGATTTTACCCGCCCGGAAGGCACTCTGACCCATCTGGCCTTCTGCCGCCAGCATGGCAAAGGTATGGTCATTGGTACTACCGGCTTCGACGAGGCTGGCAAGCAGGCTATCAGCGACGCGGCAAAGACCATCGGCATTGTTTTTGCCGCTAACTTTAGCGTTGGGGTCAACGTCATGCTTAAGCTGCTGGAGAAAGCAGCCAAAGTGATGGGCGACTACACCGATATTGAAATTATTGAAGCGCATCATCGCCATAAAGTTGATGCTCCGTCAGGTACCGCCCTGGCCATGGGGGAAGCCATCGCCCATGCGCTGGATAAAGATTTGAAAGAGTGCGCCGTTTACAGTCGCGAAGGCTATACCGGTGAGCGTCAGCCGGGCACCATCGGTTTTGCCACCGTTCGCGCAGGTGACATCATTGGCGAGCATACCGCCATGTTTGCCGACGTGGGTGAGCGCATTGAGATTACACACAAAGCTTCCAGCCGTATGACATTTGCCAACGGTGCGGTTCGGGCTGCTTTGTGGCTTAAATCACAGAATAATGGCCTTTTTGATATGCGTGACGTGCTCGATCTCAACAATTTGTAGCGTTTATTACCCATCGTGATGTGGTTATTGTGATCGCAATGCTTTGATTGCATGGGGCAATATTTTATTGCCCCTTTATTTTGTCTGTTTGATCCATTTTGTCATTTTAAAGCGCTGTAACGCTCTCTCTTCCTGCTGTTTTTGATAAAAAAAAGCAGATTCTCACCCTCCATTCCTGTTTTTATCGTTACGTATAAAAAACTGAAATCCTTACATGTACGCAAGCGTTTTCCTGTGCAATTTATCTGGCTTTTTTGCATCTTAAGGTGCAGGTTATCCCTCAGGGTTGCAAAAAAGTAAGAAAAAGTGGTCTGGATGGTAGACTTTTATCAGGGTTGTCTCTAGAATGCCGCCGTTTGCCAAAAATACACCGGTAAGCAGATTTGCATTGATTTGTGGCTTCAATATGAATTAATATGCAAATAAAGTGAGTGAATATTCTCTGGAGGGTGTTTTGATTAAGTCAGCGCTATTGGTTCTGGAAGACGGAACCCAGTTTCACGGTCGGGCCATAGGGGCAACAGGTTCGGCGGTTGGGGAAGTCGTTTTCAATACTTCAATGACCGGTTATCAAGAAATCCTTACTGATCCCTCCTATTCCCGCCAAATCGTCACTCTTACTTATCCCCATATTGGTAATGTCGGCACTAACGAAGCCGATGAAGAAGCGTCCCAGGTTCATGCTCAAGGCCTGATTATTCGTGACCTGCCACTGATTGCCAGCAACTACCGCAATACCGAAGACCTCTCTTCTTACCTCAAGCGCCATAACATCGTGGC
The DNA here is from genome assembly GCF_024656065.1 of Pseudescherichia sp. L3. Classification (NCBI taxonomy): domain Bacteria; kingdom Pseudomonadati; phylum Pseudomonadota; class Gammaproteobacteria; order Enterobacterales; family Enterobacteriaceae; genus Pseudescherichia; species Pseudescherichia sp. L3. Next base: position 431,620 of record NZ_JANKYC010000002.1, on the reverse strand, counting down.
CATTGCCGATATCGATACCCGTAAACTGACCCGTCTGCTGCGCGAGAAGGGCGCTCAGAACGGCTGCATTATCGCGGGCGACAGCCCGGATGCCGCGCTGGCCCTGGAGAAGGCGAAAGCGTTCCCCGGTCTGAACGGGATGGATCTGGCGAAAGAGGTCACCACCGCAGAGTCCTACAGCTGGACCCAGGGAAGCTGGACGCTGGCCGGTGAGCTGCCAGAAGCGAAAAAAGAAGAGGAGCTGCCGTTCCACGTGGTGGCTTACGACTACGGTGCGAAGCGCAACATCCTGCGTATGCTGGTCGACAGAGGCTGCCGCCTGACGGTAGTCCCGGCGCAGACCCCGGCGGAAGAGGTCCTGAAGATGAACCCGGACGGTATTTTCCTCTCCAACGGCCCCGGTGACCCGGCACCGTGCGACTACGCCATCGACGCTATCCAGGCCTTCCTGGCAACCGATATTCCGGTGTTTGGTATCTGCCTTGGCCATCAGCTGCTGGCTCTGGCGAGCGGTGCCAAAACCGTGAAGATGAAGTTTGGTCACCACGGCGGCAACCATCCGGTTAAAGATATTGATAACAACACGGTGATGATCACCGCGCAAAACCACGGCTTTGCGGTAGATGAGGCGACCATGCCAGCTAACCTGCGCGTCACGCATACGTCGCTGTTCGACGGTACCCTGCAGGGTATTCATCGTACCGATAAGCCAGCGTTCAGCTTCCAGGGGCACCCGGAAGCGAGCCCAGGCCCGCACGATGCTGCACCGCTGTTCGATCACTTTATCGAATTGATTAAGCACTACCGTTCTACCGCCAAATAATCAGGAGCCGAGAAGACCATGCCAAAACGTACAGACATTAAAAGCATCCTGATCCTTGGCGCTGGCCCGATCGTTATCGGCCAGGCCTGCGAATTTGACTACTCCGGTGCCCAGGCGTGTAAAGCCCTGCGTGAAGAGGGTTACCGCGTCATCCTGGTTAACTCCAACCCGGCGACCATCATGACCGACCCGGAGATGGCGGACGCCACCTACATTGAGCCTATCCACTGGGAAGTGGTGCGCAAGATCATCGAAAAAGAGCGTCCGGATGCGGTGCTGCCAACCATGGGCGGCCAGACGGCGCTGAACTGTGCGCTGGAGCTGGAGCGCCAGGGCGTGCTAGCCGAGTTCGGCGTGACCATGATTGGCGCAACTGCCGACGCGATTGATAAAGCCGAAGATCGCCGCCGTTTCGACGTCGCGATGAAGAAAATCGGCCTCGATACCGCCCGTTCCGGCATTGCGCATAACATGGAAGAGGCGCTGGCGGTTGCCGCTGACGTCGGCTATCCGTGCATTATTCGTCCCTCATTCACCATGGGCGGCACCGGCGGCGGTATCGCCTATAACCGCGAAGAGTTCGAAGAGATCTGCGCCCGCGGGCTGGATCTCTCCCCGACCAACGAGCTGCTGATTGACGAGTCGCTGATCGGCTGGAAAGAGTATGAGATGGAGGTGGTGCGCGATAAGAACGATAACTGCATCATCGTCTGCTCTATCGAAAACTTTGACGCCATGGGTATCCACACCGGTGACTCCATCACCGTGGCCCCGGCGCAGACCCTGACCGACAAAGAGTATCAGATCATGCGTAACGCCTCGATGGCGGTGCTGCGTGAAATCGGCGTGGAAACCGGCGGCTCTAACGTTCAGTTCTCGGTGAACCCGAAAAACGGTCGTCTGATTGTTATCGAGATGAACCCGCGCGTCTCCCGCTCCTCGGCGCTGGCGTCAAAAGCCACCGGCTTCCCGATTGCGAAAGTGGCGGCCAAGCTGGCGGTGGGCTACACCCTCGACGAGCTGATGAACGATATCACCGGCGGCCGTACGCCAGCGTCGTTTGAGCCCTCTATCGACTACGTCGTCACGAAAATTCCGCGCTTCAACTTTGAGAAATTCGTCGGTGCCAACGACCGCCTGACCACTCAGATGAAGTCCGTGGGCGAAGTGATGGCCATTGGCCGCACCCAGCAGGAGTCGCTGCAGAAAGCGCTGCGCGGGCTGGAAGTGGGCGCGACCGGTTTTGACCCGAAGGTGAGCCTGGACGATCCGGAAGCGCTGACCAAAATTCGCCGCGAGCTGAAAGACGCGGGGGCAGAGCGTATCTGGTACATCGCGGATGCGTTCCGTGCGGGCCTGTCGGTTGACGGCGTCTTTAACCTGACCAACGTTGACCGCTGGTTCCTGGTGCAAATTGAAGAGCTGGTGCGCCTGGAAGAGAAGGTGGCGGAAGTGGGCATCAACGGCCTCGACGCTGACTTCCTGCGCCAGCTGAAGCGCAAGGGCTTTGCCGATGCGCGTCTGGCCAAGCTGGCAGGCGTGCGTGAAGCAGAAGTCCGCAAGCTGCGTGAACAGTACAACCTGCACCCGGTCTACAAGCGTGTGGATACCTGTGCCGCAGAGTTCTCTACCGATACCGCCTACATGTACTCCACCTATGAGGAGGAGTGCGAGGCGAACCCGACTCAGGATCGTGAAAAAATCATGGTGCTGGGCGGCGGGCCAAACCGTATCGGCCAGGGCATTGAGTTCGACTACTGCTGCGTACACGCCTCGCTGGCGCTGCGCGAAGACGGCTACGAGACCATCATGGTCAACTGTAACCCGGAAACCGTCTCCACCGACTACGACACCTCGGATCGCCTCTACTTCGAGCCGGTCACGCTGGAAGACGTGCTGGAGATTGTGCGCATCGAGAAGCCGAAGGGCGTTATCGTCCAGTACGGCGGCCAGACCCCGCTGAAGCTGGCGCGTGCCCTGGAAGCCGCAGGCGTACCGGTTATCGGTACCAGCCCGGATGCTATCGACCGTGCCGAAGACCGCGAGCGCTTCCAGCAGGCGGTTGACCGTCTGAAGCTGAAGCAGCCGGCCAACGCCACCGTGACCGCGATTGAAATGGCGGTTGAGAAGGCGAAAGAGATTGGCTACCCGCTGGTGGTGCGTCCCTCCTACGTGCTGGGCGGCCGGGCGATGGAGATTGTCTACGACGAGATCGACCTGCGTCGCTACTTTATGACGGCGGTAAGCGTCTCCAACGACGCGCCGGTGCTGCTGGATCGCTTCCTCGACGATGCGGTAGAGGTGGACGTAGATGCCATCTGCGACGGCGAGATGGTGCTGATCGGCGGCATCATGGAGCATATCGAGCAGGCGGGCGTACACTCCGGTGACTCGGCCTGTTCACTTCCGGCCTATACCCTGAGCCAGGAGATCCAGGACGTGATGCGCCAGCAGGTGCAGAAGCTGGCCTTTGAGCTGCAGGTGCGTGGCCTGATGAACGTGCAGTTCGCGGTGAAGGACAACGAAGTCTACCTGATTGAGGTGAACCCACGCGCGGCGCGTACCGTGCCGTTCGTCTCCAAGGCCACCGGCGTGCCGCTGGCGAAGGTGGCTGCGCGAGTGATGGCAGGGAAATCCCTGACCGAGCAGGGCGTCACCAAAGAGATTATCCCGCCGTACTACTCGGTGAAAGAGGTGGTGCTGCCGTTTAACAAGTTCCCGGGCGTGGATCCGCTGTTAGGGCCAGAGATGCGCTCTACCGGTGAAGTGATGGGCGTGGGCCGCACCTTTGCCGAGGCGTTTGCCAAAGCGCAGCTGGGCAGTAACTCGACCATGAAGAAACAGGGCCGTGCGCTGCTCTCCGTACGCGAAGGCGACAAAGAGCGCGTCGTTGACCTGGCCGCCAAGCTGCTGAAGTTCGGCTTTGAGCTGGACGCCACTCACGGTACGGCGATTGTACTGGGTGAAGCCGGTATCAACCCGCGTCTGGTGAACAAGGTGCATGAGGGGCGTCCGCACATTCAGGATCGTATCAAGAATGGCGAGTACACCTACATCATCAACACCACCGCAGGCCGTCAGGCGATTGAGGACTCCAAGCTGATCCGTCGCAGCGCTCTGCAGTATAAGGTGCACTACGACACCACGCTGAACGGCGGCTTCGCCACGGCGATGGCGCTAAATGCGGATGCCACCGAGAAAGTCACCTCGGTGCAGGAGATGCACGCGCAGATCGTTAAATAAGCGCTGGCAAATGTTACCCAAACCCGCTTCGGCGGGTTTTTTCATTTTACGCGTCGCGAGTGGCTATGAGGCATGGAATAATGTTCGCTGCCTAAGAGTGTTCTGTATTTCCCTGATACATCAGGCAAATAGTCTACAGTTAGTCAGGAAGACAACTGAAATTCACCTAAAAGCAGGGAGAACACCATGCAAAAGCGCATTCTCATTACATCTATTTTGGCCGCAGCAACGTTATTTACCGTAGCGGGTTGTTCCTCTAATCAGGCTGTAAAAACCACCGACGGCAAAACCATTGTGACTGACGGAAAACCGAAGGTAGACAGTGACACCGGTATGGTGTCGTACAAAAATGCCACAACAGGCCAGACAGAACAGATCAATCGCGACCAGCTGAAAAATATGAGCGAACTCGATAACTAATTCTGCACCGTCAGCGATATCGATCGTAGCCCGGCAGCATAATAGTGCCGGGCTTTTTTATTATTACTGTCTGAATCATCACTCAGATGAATATATTTCTAATCGCTTCGTCGTTAGCATTTTAATATATTTTTGCGATATTAAATAATATATCGCTTCGCTACACTCCTCTCTCCACGATTAAAGGAGAGTGTTATGAAGAGGATTGCTGCTGTTCTGTTGCTGGGGGCCGTATCGCTTTCGCTGGTAGGCTGCTCCAGCGACTACATTATGTCGACCAAAACCGGCGAGATGATTGTTACCCAAGGCAAGCCTGAAATTGATAAAGATACCGGCATGACCCGCTACGTTGACCAGCAGGGCTATAGCCGCCAGATTAAAACCTCCGATGTCTCCCAGCTGATCGAAAAAGAGTAAGCAAAGCGGATCTTTCTTCTGTAAGCGCACCGATTAACTGTCTAAACTCACTGCAATTACAACAGTGCAGTTTAGACAGGTTAATGAATGATTCTAATTATTTATGCTCATCCCTATCCGCGGCATTCGCACGCGAATAAGCGGATGCTTGAGCAGGCAAGAACCCTGGACGGCGTAGAAGTCCGTTCGCTTTACCAACTCTATCCCGACTTCAATATTGATATCGCCGCCGAACAGGAGGCTATATCGCGTGCCGATCTGGTGGTCTGGCAGCATCCTCTTCAGTGGTATAGCGTTCCGCCACTGCTCAAGCTGTGGATGGATAAAGTGCTCACGCACGGCTGGGCCTACGGCGAGGGCGGTACCGCCCTGCACGGCAAACATCTGCTCTGGGCGGTGACCACCGGCGGCGGCGAGCACCACTTCGATATTGGATCGCATCCCGGCTTTGAGGCGCTGGCGCAGCCCCTGCAGGCCACGGCAATCTACTGCGGCATGAAGTGGCTGGCCCCTTTCTCGATGCATAACACCTTCGTAAACGATGATGAAACCCTGAACGCCAAGGCGCGTCACTACAAGCAGCGGCTGATGGAGTGGCAGGAGGTCAATCATGGATAGCCATACCCTGATACAAGCGCTGATCTATCTGGGATCGGCGGCGCTGATCGTGCCGATTGCGGTGCGGCTGGGCCTTGGCTCAGTGCTCGGCTATCTGATCGCGGGCTGTATTATCGGCCCATGGGGGCTGCGGCTGGTCACCGATGCCGAGTCAATTCTGCACTTTGCTGAAATCGGCGTGGTGCTGATGCTGTTCGTCATCGGTCTTGAGCTGGATCCTCAGCGGCTGTGGAAGCTGCGGGCCTCGGTGTTTGGCGGCGGCGCATTGCAGATGCTGGTTTGCGGTCTGCTGCTGGGCGCGTTCTGTATGGCACTGGGCTTGCGCTGGCAGGTGGCGGTGCTGATCGGCCTAACGTTGGGACTCTCCTCGACGGCAATCGCAATGCAGGCAATGAACGAGCGTAACCTGATGGTCTCCCAGATGGGACGCAGCGCCTTTGCCGTTCTGCTATTCCAGGATATCGCCGCCATTCCGCTGGTGGCGATGATCCCCCTGCTGGCGGCCAGCGGCGGAGCCACGACCCTGGGGGCCTTTACCCTCTCGGCGCTGAAGGTAGTCGCCGCGCTGGCTATCGTTGTGCTGATTGGCCGCTACGTTGCGCGTCCGGCGCTGCGCTTTGTCGCTCGCTCTGGCCTGCGGGAAGTTTTCAGCGCCGTGGCGCTGTTCCTGGTCTTTGGCTTCGGGCTATTGCTGGAGGAGGCCGGGCTGTCGATGGCGATGGGGGCATTCCTGGCCGGGGTACTGCTGGCGAGCTCCGAGTACCGCCACGCGCTGGAGAGCGATATCGAGCCGTTTAAAGGCCTGCTGCTGGGGCTGTTCTTTATCGGCGTCGGCATGTCTATCGACTTCGGTACCCTCGTCACCCACCCGCTGCGCATTATCATTCTGCTGGTGGGCTTCCTGGTAATTAAAATCCTGATGCTGTGGCTGATTGCCCGCCCGTTAAAGGTGCCGAGCAAGCAGCGGCGCTGGTTCGCGGTTCTGCTGGGGCAGGGGAGCGAATTTGCCTTCGTGGTGTTCGGCACGGCGCAAAGCGCTAACGTGCTGGATCCCGAGTGGGCCAAAGCGTTGACCCTGGCGGTGGCGCTCTCAATGGCCGCGACGCCGCTGCTGCTGGTGCTCCTGACCCGGCTTGATAACAAAACCACCGGTCAGCAACAAGAAGCAGATGAGATTGATGAAGAGCAGCCGCGGGTCATTATTGCGGGCTTCGGCCGTTTTGGTCAGATTGCCGGCCGTCTGCTGCTCTCCAGCGGAGTGAAAATGGTCGTTCTCGATCACGATCCCGATCATATTGAAACCCTGCGCAAGTTTGGCATGAAGGTCTTCTATGGCGATGCGACCCGCGTGGATCTGCTGGAGTCCGCCGGAGCAGGCAAGGCCGAGGTGCTGATCAACGCCATTGACGATCCCAAAGCCAACCTGCAGCTGACCGAGCTGGCTAAAGAGCACTTCCCGCATCTGCATATCGTTGCCCGCGCCCGCGACGTCGATCACTTTATCCGCCTGCGTCAGGCGGGCGTCGAGCGTCCGGAGCGTGAAACCTTTGAAGGCGCGCTGCGTACTGGCCGGCTGGCGCTGGAGGGGTTGGGGCTGGGAGAGTATGAGGCCCGGGAGCGCGCCGATCTGTTTCGCCGCTATAATTCAGACATGATAGAGGAGATGGCGCAGGGTGAAGATGATACCCAGGCGCGGGCGGCGGTGTTCAAACGCACCAGCGCCATGCTGACGGAGATCATCACCGAGGATCGGGCACACCTCTCTCATACTCAGCGGCACGGCTGGCAGGGCACGGAGGAGGGTAAACACTCCGGCGATGTCAGCGACGAGCCGCAGGCTAAGCCGACGGTTTAATCATCTCCGCTGGCGGCCCCCAGGCAACTGCGGGCCCGCCAGCAGAATGAAAAATTTTCGTTCTCTTTACCTTTCCGCCAGTCGACGAGCGTGAGTGCTTTCCGTATAGTGGCGACAATTTTTAGCTCCGGGATATATACAATGATCAGTCTGATTGCGGCGTTAGCGGTCGATCGCGTAATTGGTATGGAAAATGCCATGCCGTGGAATTTGCCTGCCGATCTCGCCTGGTTTAAACGCAATACCTTAAACAAGCCGGTGGTGATGGGTCGCCTGACCTGGGAGTCCATCGGGCGTCCGCTGCCGGGGCGTAAAAACATCGTTATTAGCAGCCAGCCGGGCAGCGACGATCGCGTTCAGTGGGTTAGCTCCATTGAGGACGCCATTGCCGCCTGCGGCGATGCAGAAGAGATTATGGTGATCGGTGGCGGGCGCATCTACGAGCAGTTTTTGCCCAAGGCCCAGCGTCTCTACCTGACGCATATCGATGCGGAAGTGGAAGGTGATACCCATTTCCCGGACTACGAGCCGGACGACTGGGAGTCGACCTTTAGCGAGTTTCACGATGCCGACGCGCAGAACTCCCACAGCTACTGCTTTGAGATCCTGGAGCGCCGTTAACGTTTAGCTGATGGAAACGCCTGATGGCGCTTCGCTTATCAGGCCTACAGATTGTGTCGATGTTGTCGCCCCGGCAAGCGCAGTGCTGCCGGGGAAAACATCAGGAGGCAACCACCTCGCCTTCACCCAGATCCAGGTGGCGGCTCGATGCCTGGGTAAAGTAGGCTTTATCTTCCCAACGCAGGCAGGTCAGAACGCCACCCCAGCAGCAGCCGGTATCCAGGGCGTAAACGCCTTCCGGTGTGCCTTTCCCCTCCAGCGATGCCCAGTGACCAAACACCACGCTGTACTCCTGCGTCACCGGACCGGGGATCACAAACCACGGTTTCAGCGGGGCAGGGGCGTTATCAGGCATGTCTTTGCAGTACATGTCGAGCTGGCCGTTCGGGAAACAGTAGCGCATCCGCGTAAAGGCGTTGGTGATGAAACGCAGGCGTGCAAGACCGCTCAGCTCCTGGCTCCAGTTATTGGGCAGATCGCCATACATCGCATCTAAAAACAGCGGATAGGAGTCGCTGGCCAGCACCGCTTCGGCATCCCGTGCGCAGGCCAGAGCCGTCGGCAGATCCCACTGGGGGGTGATCCCCGCATGGGCCATCACCAGCTTTTTCTCTTCGTCGACCTGCAGCAGCGGCTGGCGACGCAGCCAGTTCAGCAGCTCATCGGCATCCGGCGCCTCCAGCAGCGGCGTAATACGATCCTTTGGCTTGTTTTTACTGATGCCAGCAAACACGGCCAGCAGATGCAGGTCATGGTTGCCCAGCACAACGCGTACGCTATCGCCCAATGATTTCACGAAACGCAGCACCTGCAGGGATGCCGGGCCGCGTGCAACCAGATCGCCCGTTAGCCAGAGGGTGTCGGTTTTAGGATCAAACGCGACCTGTTTTAACAATGCGATCAGTTCATCGTAGCAACCGTGAACGTCGCCAATAAGATATGTCGACATGGATTAATGGATGAGTGTTGAAACGGCAAGTCGGAAGACCGGTATGTCGATGCGGAACGGATTGCCCTCGGCATCGATCATCTCATAGTGGCCCTGCATGGTACCCAGCGGCGTTTCGATAACGGCCCCGCTGGTGTATTGGTACTCTTCGCCGGGCGCAATGTGCGGCTGAACGCCAACCACACCTTCGCCCTGTACCTCGGTTTCACGGCCGTTGCCGTTGGTGATAAGCCAGTAGCGCCCCAGCAGCTGCACGGGCGCGCGTCCCAGATTGCGGATGGTCACCGTATAGGCGAAAACATAGCGCTGTTCATCAGGTGCCGACTGCGATTCGATATAGACACTCTGTACGTGAACACATACCCGGGGCGAATTGATCATGGCTTAACTCTCCTTCGGCGGTGCGTTATCCGTCAGGTAGTTTGCCAGCTGGCAGTACTGGGCGACAGAGACGTTCTCTGCCCGCACCGCCGGGTCAATACCTAACGACGTGAGAACCTCCGGCGTAAACAGATTGCCGAGGCTGTTGCGGATGGTTTTACGGCGCTGGTTAAACGCTTCGGTGGTGATGCGGCTCAGCACGCGAACCTCTTTAACCGGGTGCGGCATCGTGGTATGCGGTACCAGGCGCACCACCGCAGAGTCGACTTTAGGCGGCGGGGTAAAGGCCGTCGGCGGCACTTCCAGCACCGGGATCACCTGACAATAGTATTGTGCCATCACGCTTAAACGACCATACGCTTTGCTGTTCGGGCCTGCAACCAGACGATTTACCACCTCTTTTTGCAGCATGAAGTGCATATCGGCGATGGCATCAGTATAGCTAAACAGGTGGAACATCAGCGGTGTGGAGATGTTATAGGGCAGGTTACCAAAGACACGCAGCGGCTGGCCCAGGGTCTGGGAGAGCTCGCCAAAGTTCATGGTCATGGCATCCTGCTGATAGATGGTCAGTTTTGGCCCGAGGAACGGATGCGTTTGCAGGCGCGCGGCCAGATCGCGGTCCAGCTCGATGACGGTCAGCTCGTCCAGGCGCTCACCCACCGGCTCGGTCAGCGCGGCAAGGCCGGGGCCGATTTCGACCATGGCCTGGCCTTTCTGTGGGTTAATGGCTGAAACAATGCTGTCGATGACAAATTTATCGTTAAGGAAGTTTTGCCCGAAACGTTTACGGGCCAGGTGCCCCTGATGGACTCTGCTATTCATTGAGTATTAGTAATCATTTTGATGGCGAGATTAAGCGCCGTAATAAAACTGCCGACATCGGCTTTCCCCTGGCCCGCGAGTTCTAGCGCGGTGCCGTGGTCTACGGATGTGCGAATAAAGGGTAAACCGAGCGTAATGTTCACACCGCGGCCAAAGCCCTGGTATTTTAGCACGGGCAGGCCCTGATCGTGATACATCGCCAGCACCGCATCGGCGCGATCGAGATATTTAGGCTGGAACAGGGTATCGGCAGGCAGCGGACCGCTGAGGTTCATGCCCTCGGCGCGCAGCGCTTCAAGCAGCGGAATGATGATGTCGATCTCTTCGCTGCCCATATGGCCACCTTCGCCCGCGTGTGGGTTCAGGCCGCAAACCAGCACGTGCGGATGGGCAATACCAAATTTGTTTTGCAGATCGTGATACAGAATGGTGATGACATCGCGCAGCAGCGCCGGGGTAATGGCGTCGGCCACCTCCCGCAGCGGCAGGTGCGTGGTCGCCAGCGCCACGCGCAGCGCCTCGGTTGCCAGCATCATCACCACTTTGGCGGTGCCGGAGCGCGCTTCAAAAAACTCGGTGTGCCCGGTAAAGGGCACGCCAGCATCGTTAATCACCCCTTTGTGCACCGGGCCAGTCACCAGCGCAGCAAATTCGCCGCTCAGGCAGCCGTCGCAGGCGCGGGCCAGGGTATCAACAACGTAGCTACCGTTGGCCACGCTAAGCTGGCCTGGAACAACCTGCGCGTGCAGAGCAACGGGCAGCACCGTTAGGGTGCGGGCCTGCTGCGGCTGCGCGGGCAGGTTAGCATCGTAGGGGAGGAGCGTCAGCGGCAGACCGAGCATTAACGCCCGGTCGGCTAAAAGCTGCGGATCGGCGCAGATCACCAGCTCCATTGGCCAGTCGCGCTGGGCCAGCTGGACGACCAGCTCCGGACCAATCCCGGCGGGTTCGCCGGGAGTGATAACGATGCGCTGAACGTTCATTAGTTGCTCAGGATCTTCACGTAGGCGCTGGCGCGCTGCTCCTGCATCCAGCTGGCCGCTTCTTCAGAGAATTTACGGTTCATCAGCATGCGGTAGGCACGATCCTTCTGCGCAGCGTCGGTTTTATCGACGTTACGCGTGTCCAGCAGTTCGATCAGGTGCCAGCCAAACGAGGAGTGGACCGGCGCGCTCATCTGGCCTTTGTTCAGCTTCATCAGCGCATCGCGGAAAGCCGGATCGAAGATATCTGCAGCCGCCCAGCCGAGATCGCCGCCCTGGTTAGCCGAGCCGGGATCCTGGGAGAAGGACTTCGCTGCCGCGGCAAAGCTGGTTTTACCGCTCTTAATGTCCGCGGCGATCTGCTCCAGCTTCAGGCGAGCCTGGTCATCGGTCATGATTGGCGATGGCTTCAACAGAATATGGCGAGCGTGAACTTCGGTCACGGAGACGCTTTTGCTCTGGCCGCGCAGATCGTTAACCTTCAGAATGTGGAAGCCTACACCGGAGCGGATCGGGCCAACGATGTCGCCTTTTTTCGCCGTGCTCAGCGCTTGAGCAAAGATAGACGGCAGCTCCTGAATGCGGCCCCAGCCCATCTCGCCGCCTTTCAGCGCCTGTGGATCGGCCGAGTAGGTGATCGCCAGCTTGCCAAAGTCATCCCCACCGCGTGCCTGCTCAACGATCGAACGTGCCTGGCTCTCCGCCTCGTTAACCTGATCGGAGGTTGGATTTTCCGGCAGCGGAATAAGAATGTGGCTCAGATTCAGCTCAGTGCTGGCATCGTTCTGGTTACCCACCTGCTGGGCAAGCGAGTCAACTTCCTGCGGCAGAACGGTGATGCGACGGCGCACCTCGTTGTTACGCACCTCCGAAATCAGCATCTCCTTGCGGATCTGGCTGCGGTAGGTGTTGTAATCCATACCGTCATAGGCCAGACGGCTACGCATCTGATCCAGCGACATGTTGTTCTGCTTGGCGATATTGGCGATAGCCTGATCGAGCTGCTCATCGGTGACTTTGACACCCATTTTGGTGCCCATCTGCAGAATGATTTGATCCATGATCAGCCGCTCCAGGATCTGATGACGCAGCGTGGCGTCATCCGGAAGCTGCTGGCCCGCCTGTCCGGCGTTAAGCTTTACGGATTTCATCAAACCATCAACGTCGCTTTCCAGTACAACGCCGTTATTCACGACGGCAGCGACCTTATCGACAACCTGCGGCGCGGCGAAACTGGTATTCGCAACCATGGCGATACCGAGAAGCAGCGTTTTCCAGTTCTTCATACTTTTTCCATTTCAATTAACCGCAATGCGGATTACGTGGCAAATCAACTTCATAACTCATCTACTTCACAAATAAGCGACTACATTATAAAGAGCTACTGTAAGGCAGAATATTCGAACGCAGCATCTGCTGAGTGCCCAGCCCGTAGTTCGAGCTCAGACCACGCAGCTCGATGTTAAAGCCGACGACGTTGTCGTAGATGCTTTGGTTGTTCTGGTCTTCCCACCCGTTAAGCTTACGTTCGTAACCGAAGCGGATAGCGTAGCAGCAAGAGTTGTACTGCAAACCAAGCATCTGGTCCGCAGGTTTGTTCTGCTTGGTGTCGTAATAGTAGGCACCCACAATCGACCAGCGATCTGCGATTGGCCAGCTTGCAACACCGCCCACCTGCGAGATGCCGTCCTTGCTCTGATCGGCATACGCGTAGTTAGGCAATGTGGCCTGGATATATTCCGCACTGGCGTAGCGGTAGCTCAACTGCACCATTCTGTCCGCATCACGGCGGTACTCCAGCGTGCCATTACCGTTTGCTACGCTATCAAGGCGGTTATCGTACTGAACACCGCCGCGCAGGCCCCAGCGCTCGCTCATGCGCCAATAGGTATCGCCTGCCCATACAACTGAACCTGTTTGGTCGTTATTTTCCCAGGTCATGTTTTTATCACCGGTGTGAGACTCGGTGAAGTAGTAGATTTGACCCACGGAAATGTTAAAACGTTCAACCGATTGTTGATCATAAACGCGTGACGTGATCCCGGTTGTGACCTGGTTCGCTGATGCGATGCGGTCGAGGCCGCCGTAGGTTCTGTCACGGAACAGGCCGCCGTAATCAAACTGTAACAGGGATGAGTCGTAGTTATTGATATGGCTCTGGTCGCGGTAGGGAACGTAGAGATACTGCGCACGCGGTTCCAGCGTCTGGCTGTAACCTTCCATCCAGTTCATATCACGCTCAAATACCAGTTTACCGTCAACCTTAAACTGGGGCATCACACGGCTCACCGACTCTTTATAGTCGGTGTTGCTCACCTGGTTAAAGTAGTCGAGCTTTTTCTGCTGGTAGTGAGTCGCCAGCAGTTTTGCTTCAGTATTGATGCTGCCCCATTGGTTAGAGAGCGGCAGATCGATTGTCGGCTCCAGATGTAAGCGCGTTGCTTCCGGCAGATCCGAGTTGGTATTAACAAAGTGAACCGCCTGGGCATAAACGTGGGTATCAAACGGCCCAACGTCGTTGTGATAGTAGTTCACATCCAGCTGCGGTTCTGCAGCATAAGAGTTACTGTTTCGCGTATCAAATACCTGGAACTGCTTGGTGGTCACCGTGGCATCAAAGTTTTCCAGCGCGTAGCCAACGCTAAATTTCTGCGTGGCGTAACCGTCGGTGCTGGAGCCGTAGGTCGACGTAAAATCGTTAAAATAGTGCGGATCGCTGACCTTGGTATAGTCGACGTTGAAGCGCCATACCTGATCCATCACCCCACCATGCTGCCAGTAGAAGAGCCAGCGGTGCTTATCGGTTTCGGTTGGATAATCGTTTTGATAAACATCATCCGACGGCAAATAGTCGAACTCCATCAGGCCTGCGCCTGCCTGGGTCAGGTAGCGGAATTCGTTCTGCCACTGAATGCTGCCCCGTTTGTCCATATAGTGCGGCGTAATGGTGGCATCGAAGTTCGGCGCAATGTTCCAGTAGTACGGCAGCGTAAACTCAAAGTAGTTCTTGGAGCTGTATCTGGCGTTCGGGATCAGGAAGCCTGAGCGGCGCTTGTCGCCAATCGGCAGCTGCAGATAGGGGCTGTAGAACACCGGTACCGGACCCAGCTTAAAGCGTGCGTTCCAGATCTCGGCGACCTGCTCCTCGCGATCCTGAATCACTTCGCTACCCACCACGCTCCAGGTGTTTGACCCCGGCAGACAGGAGGTAAAGGTCCCGTTATCCAGAATGGTATAGCGGTTCTCACCGCGCTGCTTCATCAGGTCAGCGGTGCCGCGGCCCTGGCGTCCGACCAGTTGGTAGTCGCCGTTCCAGACGTTGGTGTCTTTGGTATTCAGGTTAGCCCAGGCTTTTGGCCCTTTCAGGATCACCTGGTTATCATCATAGTGCACGTTGCCCAGCGCATCGACGGTACGGACCGGCGCGGTCTGGCCCTCCGGCTGCTGCTGGTGAAGCTGCATCTCGTCCGCCTGCAGACGGCTATTACCCTGTTGAACATCGACGTTGCCGGTAAATACGGCATCTTCAGGATAGTCACCCTTCGCGTTATCGGCGTTAATGGTGACGGGCAGCTTATTCGTTTCGCCCTCTACCAGAGGACGGTTATAGCTCGGGACGCCCAGCAGACATTGCGAGGCGAGATCGGCCGCCAGCCCCTGCTGACTGTACAGGGCTGAGCCAATCATTGTGGCCAGAAGGGTGGGAATACGTTTTTTCATACGTTGTATTTGTTGTTCCGTCATCAGTGGCTTTTCAGCTTGCAAGCGCTCAGAGACTAACTTACTCACCTGCACAGCGCTAGTGTTAATCCTGCCCGCTTTCGAGCCTGGTAGAGAAGGCTGTGCCTGTGCACGGCATAGAATGACGGGTATGATAATGCAAATCTTAGCCGACGGCATGACCATTTGGGGAGTATATGCAGTATTGGGGAAAAGTGATTGGCGTCGCCATCGCATTAATGATGGGCGGCGGTTTCTGGGGCGTGGTCCTCGGCTTACTCATTGGGCACATGTTTGACAAGGCGCGCGGCCGTAAAATGGCGTTTTTTGCCAACCAGCGCGAGCGTCAGACGCTCTTTTTCGCCACCACCTTTGAGGTGATGGGGCATCTAACCAAATCCAAGGGGCGCGTTACCGAGGCGGATATTCAGGTGGCAAGCCTGTTTATGGACCGGCTCAACCTGCACGGCGATTCACGTGCCTTAGCCCAGCAGGCGTTTCGCGTCGGCAAAACCGATAACTATCCGCTGCGGGAAAAGATGCGTCAGTTCCGCAGCGTCTGTTTTGGCCGCTTTGATCTGATTAGGATGTTTCTGGAAATTCAGATCCAGGCGGCGTTCGCTGACGGTTCGCTGCATCCAAATGAGCGTGCGGTGCTGTACGTCATTGCCGAGGAGCTGGGGATCTCCCGCGTCCAGTTCGACCAGTTCCTGCGCATGATGCAGGGTGGGGCGCAGTTTGGCGGCGGCTTTAACGGACAGCAGCAGTCAAACGGCGGCTGGCAGCAGGCTCAACGCGGGCCGACCCTCGAGGATGCCTGCAACGTGCTGGGCGTGAAGCCCACCGATGACGCTACCACCATCAAGCGTGCCTACCGCAAGCTGATGAGCGAGCACCATCCGGATAAGCTGGTGGCAAAAGGGTTACCGCCGGAGATGATGGAAGTTGCGAAGCAGAAAGCGCAGGATATTCAGAAAGCGTACGAGCTGATCAAAGAGCAGAAGGGTTTTAAGTAACCCGGCTCGCCGGTGAGCTCGTGCTGATGTCAGTACGAGCTCACACAGGCTATTCAGCGAGAAACAGCTCCAGCAGCGAGTTCAAAAACAGCTTGCCGTGCTCTGTTATCTGCCACGCCTCAGCGGACTCGGTTACGTAGTTGAGCGCCAGGGCACGTTCGATCTGCGGGCGGATCGCAGACTCATCCAGCCCGGTATAGCGGGTAAACTCCGCCCGTGGCGCAGCCTCCAGCAGACGGAAGCGGTTCATAAAGAACTCAAACGGCTTGTCAGCGGTCTCGACCTCATGCTGCCGGTCGCGATAGGTTCCCTGCATATAACCCCGCGGATGGCGCGTTTTGGCGGTGCGCAGGATCCGCCCATCCGGGAAGGTCACCTTGCCGTGTGCGCCGCAGCCAATACCGAGATAGTCCCCGAAGCGCCAGTAGTTCAGGTTATGCTGACACTGGTAGCCCGGCTTCGCATAGGCCGAGGTCTCATACTGCTGATAGCCTGCCGCCGTCAGCAGCTGGTGTCCTTGCTCGAAGATCTCCCACAGCGAGTCGTCATCCGGCAGCACCGGCGGCCGGGAGCCAAACAGCGTGCCCGGCTCAATGGTCAGCTGATACCAGGAGAGATGCGGCGGGTTCAGATCGATAGCCTGACGCAGATCGTCCAGCGCCTCTTCCAGCGTCTGATCCGGCAGGCCGTGCATCAGATCGAGGTTAAAACTGCGCAGCCCCAGACCCGTTGCCAGCCGGGCAGCGCGCTTCGCCTCCTCCGGACCGTGGATACGCCCCAGCCGCGTCAGCTTGGCTTCGCTAAAGCTCTGCACACCAATGGAGATGCGGTTAACGCCCGCCCGCTGGTAGTCGACAAAGCGGTCGGCCTCCACTGTACCGGGGTTGGCCTCCATGGTGATCTCGGCGTCAGCGGCCAGATTGAGACGCGCCCGCACGCCGTCGAGCAGGGTTTGCATTGCCGGGCCTGAGAGCAGGCTCGGCGTCCCGCCGCCGATAAAGATCGTCTTCACCTCACGCCCCTGCGCCCAGGGCGCATCAGCGTCAAGATCGCTCAGCAGATGCTGAACGTAGTCATCATGGGGAACTTCGCCCTTTAGCGCGTGCGAGTTGAAGTCGCAGTAGGGACACTTCTGCACGCACCAGGGGATATGGATGTAAAGGCTCAGAGGTGGCAAATCAGCCATTACGCAGGGCTTCCAGTAATAGTTTCAGCGCCTGTCCCCGGTGAGAGACGGCGCGCTTCTCGTCAGCGCTCAGCTCGGCAGCGGTTTTACCTGCCTCTGGCACAACGAAGATAGGATCGTAGCCAAAGCCGCCGCTGCCCGCAGGCGCACGGGCGATGGTGCCCTGCCAGCTGCCGTGGCACACCAGCGGGGTCGGATCGTCGGCGTGGCGCATATAGACCAGCACACAGTGAAACTGGGCCTGGCGCTCACCGTCCGGCACGTCCTGCAGCTCGACCAGCAGCTTCTCCAGATTCTGCTGGTCGGTTGCATCTACGCCAGCAAAGCGCGCGGAGTAGATCCCCGGTGCGCCACCGAGGGCGTCAACCGCCAGCCCGGAGTCGTCGGCAATCGCCGGCAGGCCGGTAACCTGCGCAGCATGGCGCGCTTTAATAATGGCGTTCTCGATAAAGGTCAGGCCGGTTTCGTCGGCGGACTCCACGCCCAGCTCGGTTTGCGCCACCACGTCGAGACCAAAATCGTTGAGCAACGAGGCCAGCTCGCGCACTTTACCGGCGTTGCCGGTGGCAAGAACAACTTTTTGCATAGTTACATCCTGATTCGTGTAAACCGCGACCGCTGGCGCTTACAGCGCCATCCACAGCCCCGGCAGCAGCATATTTCCGGTGCCCTGCAGCAGCTCGGCAATGCCCATGTTGATGACATAGAGCAGCAGCACCAGGATCATCGGCGAGAAGTCGATCCCGCCCATGGACGGCAGCAGTCGGCGGATAGGGCGCAGCAGCGGCTCGGCGAGCTGCATCAGCACAAACTCAACCGGGCTGCGGCCCTGGCTGACCCAGCTCATGATGGCCATCAGCAACAGCACCCAGAAGATCAGCTGGCCGATGGTTTTCAGCAGGATCAGTACGGCAGCAATCCAGATAATCGGCTGGAAGGTCACCACCATAAACAGCACGATAGCCTTAAGCACGCACAGCACAAACGTCAGCAGCAGCGAGGCGCTGTCGAGGGGACCCATCGCCGGGATAATACGGCGCAGCGGCCCCACCACCGGCTGGGTGATCTTCACGATAAACTGTGAGAACGGGTTATAAAAATCTACGCGGGCCCACTGCATCCAGACCCGTAACAGCAGCACCATCGTATAAAGCTCAATTACCGTTGAGAGCAGGAAAGTCAACGTCTTCATGGCGTTCCTCAGTTTTCCTTAATTTTTTGTATAGTCACGGGCACCAAATATGGCGGTGCCGATGCGTACCAGGGTGCTGCCCGCCGCGATGGCGGCTTCCATATCGTCGCTCATCCCCAGAGAGAGCGTATCTACCGTTGGGTAGCGCAATTTAAGCGCGTCAAATGCTACAGCCATTTGCTGTGCCACCGCAAACTGCCTTTCATAATTTGACACAGGGGCGGGGATTGCCATCAGCCCGCGCAGGCAGACGCCCGGCAGTTCAGCGACCTGGGCGGCGAGGGCATCCAGCTCGGCAAGGGGAATGCCGGACTTGCTCTCTTCATCGCTAATATTGATTTGAATCAGGATGTTAAGCGGCGGCATTCCTGCGGGGCGCTGGTCGCTCAGACGGCTGGCGATGCGCAGGCGATCGACGGTATGGCACCAGTCAAAATGCTCTGCCACCAGGCGGCTTTTGTTGGACTGCAAGGGGCCAATAAAGTGCCATTGCAGTCCCGTTACGCCCTGCTCCTGGAAGTGGCGAATTTTATCCACCCCCTCCTGAACATAGTTTTCACCAAACGCGCGTTGTCCGGCGTCGATAGCCTCTGCGACTGCGCTCGCAGGTTTGGTTTTGCTGACTGCAAGCAGAGCAACATCTTCTGAAGCACGGCCGCAGCGCAGCGCAGCGGCTGAGATTTTGTCCCGGACCTGTGCCAGGTTATGCGCGATATCGTTCATCTTTTCCGGAGGCTTAATCATGGATATGGAAGACATAGTGGCCCTTAGTGTAAAGCATAACGTTTCGGATCTACACCTGTGCAGCGCCTGGCCGCCGCGCTGGCGCAGGCAGGGTAAGCTTGAAGATGCCCCGTTTCCGCCGCCGGATATCCAGGTGATCCTCCGCGACACCCTGACGGACGAGCAGCAGGGGGAGTGGTGGGCCAACCGGCAGGTAGACTTTGCCCTTGCGCTGGCGAGCCAGCAGCGGCTGCGGGCCAGCGCCTTTATGCACCATCACGGTATTTCCCTGGCGCTACGCCTGCTGCCCACTACGTGTCCGAAGCTCTATGCTTTGGATACGCCGCCGGCGCTGGAGCAGATCCTGGCCTGCGACAGCGGGCTGGTGCTGGTCACCGGCGCAACCGGCAGCGGTAAATCCACGACCCTTGCGGCGATGGTCGACTATCTCAACCACCGCCTGGCAGGGCACATTCTCACCCTGGAGGATCCGGTGGAGTTTGTTCATCAGGGGGCGCAGTGCCTGATCGAGCAGCGGGAGATAGGCCAGCACTGCCCGTCGTTTGCCGACGGCCTGCGCGCCGCGCTGCGTGAAGATCCGGACGTCATTTTAATCGGCGAGCTGCGGGACAGCGAGACCATTCGTCTGGCGCTGACCGCTGCCGAGACCGGGCATCTGGTGTTGGCTACGTTGCACACTCGGGGGGCGGCCCAGGCGGTAGAGCGGCTGATCGATACTTTCCCGGCGGAGGAGAAAGCTTGGGTGCGTAGCCAGCTGGCGGGCAGCCTGCAGGCGGTGCTGGCGCAAAAGCTGGAGGCCGATAAGCAGGGCGGACGCGTGGCGCTGTTTGAGCTGCTGGTCAACACCCCGGCGGTGGCGAACCTGATCCGCGATGGCAAAACCCACCAGCTTCCGGGCCTGATGCAGACCGGACAGCAGGCGGGGATGCAGACCTTCAGCCAGAGCCGCCAGCAGCGGGTCGCCGCCGGGCGGCTGGCAGAGAAGGGCTAAGATCAGACGTGCTGAGATCAGACGTGCTGTTCGAAGTAGCTTTCGAGAATGATCACCGCCGAGGCGGAGTCAACGCTGCCTTTGTTCAGCGCCCGGAAGCCGCCGTGGGCGAAGAGTCCTGAACGCGCCTCAACGGTGCTCAGGCGCTCGTCGTGCAGGGCAACGCGGACCCCGAAGCGGCCGTGGATCTTATTGGCAAAGTTGCGCGCCCTGGCGGTCAGGAGCTGTTCGCTGCCGTCCATGTTCAGCGGCAGACCGACCACCACCTCATCCGGCTGCCACTCTTTCAGCAGACGCTCGATCAGGTTCCAGTCCGGGGTGCCGTTTTGCGCCTTCAGCGCCGTCAGCGGACGGGCGGTGCCGGTGATGCGTTGGCCGATCGCCACGCCGATGCTTTTGGTGCCGAAATCAAAGGCTAACAGAGTCCCGCTCATCAGGCGTGTCCCGCCACGCCGGGCATGGTGGAGATATCAATGCCGATCAGCTTTGCCGCATCGCGCCAGCGGTCGGCGATAGGCGTTTTGAACAGGATATTCTGGTCTGCCGGAGCGGTGAGCCAGGCGTTGTCGAGGATCTCCTGCTCAAGTTGGCCTTTCTCCCACGAGGAGTAGCCGAGGGCCACCAGCACGTCGGCGGGCTGCTCGTCGGTGCCGAGCGTCTCCAGCACGTCCCGGGAGGTGGTGATCACCGTGTTATCCGAGATGCGAATACTTGAGGAGAATTTTGCCGGCGGCGTATGCAGGATAAAGCCGCGATCTTCTGCCAGCGGGCCGCCAAGCAGCACCGGCTTATCCAGACGGATCGCCGGATTACGCCCTTCGGGCTTGATTTTGAGCTTGTCCAGTACCCCTTCGACCTTCAGGTTCTCCAGCGGCTTATTGATGATGATCCCCATCGCGCCATCTTCGTTATATTCGCAGATATAGACCACGGCACGGCGGAAAAAGGGATCCTGGAGAGCAGGCATGGCAATCAGAAAGTGATGCTGTAAATTCATTGTCAGAGGTTCTGTTCCTGGTTCAAAAAGCAACAAGTACCCAGTATGCGGTGAAAGCCCCCGCTTTGCTATCCCTGCGGATCGCAAATCCGGGTCTTTCACCTGCAAACAGGCCGTTACGGGCGGGCTGAATTTAGTTGCCGAGACGCTTTTCAATCGCGTCCATCAGCATACCGGTAATGGAGACCGGGAACTCTGCTTCGATTTCACGAATGCAGGTCGGGCTGGTGACGTTAATCTCCGTCAGGCGATCGCCGATGATATCCAGACCTACAAAGATCAGCCCTTTGGCTTTCAGGGTAGGGGCAACGCGGCGGGCGATATCCCAGTCGCTGTCGGTTAATGGACGTGGTTCACCGCGTCCCCCGGCGGCCAGATTGCCACGGGTTTCGCCGCCCTGCGGAATACGCGCCAGGCAGTAGGGAACGGGTTCGCCGTCGACAACCAGCACGCGCTTGTCGCCGTCTTTGATCGCCGGCAGATAGTTCTGCGCCATGCAGTAGCGG
This sequence comes from Pseudescherichia sp. L3, assembly GCF_024656065.1. Classification (NCBI taxonomy): domain Bacteria; kingdom Pseudomonadati; phylum Pseudomonadota; class Gammaproteobacteria; order Enterobacterales; family Enterobacteriaceae; genus Pseudescherichia; species Pseudescherichia sp. L3. The sequence goes on along the minus strand of NZ_JANKYC010000002.1, from coordinate 410,133 downwards.
GTGCCGTGCTCGGTCAGCGTTTCAGCGATCACGCCGAGGTTAGGATCGCCCTCTTTCACGCGGAAAATCGACGCGCCGCCCATGCCGTCCAGCGGTTTCAGAATGATGTCGCTGTGCTTCTGCCAGAACGCCTTAAGCTGCGCCTTGTTGCGGGTCACCAGCGTTTCCGGAGTCAGCTCCGGGAACCAGGCGGTGAACAGCTTCTCGTTGCAGTCGCGCAGGCTCTGAGGCTTGTTGACGATCAGCGTGCCTTTCTCTTCCGCGCGCTCCAGAATATAGGTGGCGTAGACAAATTCGGTATCAAACGGCGGATCCTTACGCATCAGCACGACGTCAAGATCGGCCAGCTCGATATCCTGCTCGCCGTTGAACGTATACCACTGGTCATAGTTCTGCTCTACGCTCAGGGTGCGCGTGCGAGCCCGGGCCTGGCCGTTGATCAGATAGAGATCCGCCATCTCCATATAGTGCAGCTCATAGCCACGACGCTGGGCTTCCAGCAGCATGGCAAAGCTGGAGTCTTTTTTGATGTTAATGCCTGCGATGGGATCCATCACAATGCCGAGCTTAATCATTCGCTTTCTCCGTTTAAACCTGTAGCCAGTCTTACCCCAAATCACCGAAACGCACCTGAAGTGCGGTAATGGCGGTGAGCGCGGTGGTTTCAGTGCGCAAAACGCGTGGTCCTAACAGGATATCAGTAAACTGATAGTCTGCGGTCATGGCGATCTCGTTCGCCGTCAGGCCGCCTTCCGGGCCAATCAGCAGCCGCACGCGCTCAACCGGCAGCGGCAGCGTATTGATGCTGGCGCTGGCGCGCGGATGCAGATTCAGCTTTAGCCCCTCATCAGGCTCGGCGCACCAGGCTTCCAGATCCATAGCCGGACGTATCTCCGGGATCCGGTTGCGGCCACACTGCTCGCAGGCAGCAATAGCAATTTTCTGCCACTGCTGGATCTTCTTGTTCAGGCGTTCAGGATCCAGTTTAACCCCGCAGCGCTCAGAAAAAAGTGGCGTAATGAGGCTTACACCCAGTTCGATCGATTTCTGGATGGTGAATTCCATCTTTTCGCCCCGGGACATCACCTGGCCGAGATGAATATGCAGCGGCGACTCGCGATCGTCGGTTTCACCGGCGATGAGGCTCACCACCACGCTTTTCTTATCGGCGCGCACGATCTCCGCCTCAAAAAGCTGGTTGCTGCCGTCAAAGAGCTGCAGAGGCTGGCCTGCGCCCATGCGCAGCACGCGACCGACGTGATTGGCCGCATCGTCGCTTAGCGCAACCTGCTGGCCAACGGTGAGGAGTTCAGGGTGATAAATGCGGGGTTTACGCATGAAAACATCGTCCGGGATAGAGCGTGCGGCAAGGCTGCCGCACGGTTAACAAGATGCCGCTAGTGTAGGTTAGCTCTTTCACCCCTGACAAGCGCGCTGCACGTAGGGATTCGCATTACCCTGCACCTTGTTGATTCGCCTGTCGCGCTCGCACTCCCAGGGCGTGACGGGATAGATCTTGTTCCAGGCCTCAAACAGCTGCGTTTGCTGGCGGGAGAGCGACAGCGAATAGCGATCGCGCATATAGAAGTAGATGCGGGCGATGGCCCCGCGAGCGCGAGCAGGCGGTTCAGCCAGCTTCTCTTTGAAGTCGACCTTCATGTCGCACTGGCCGTACTGTCCCTCGCCGCCGTTCCACTGGCTGTACATAAAGTTGCCGCGATCGCCGTTGACCTCGCCGACGGCGGGCTGCAGGTTATGCATGTCGCTCTCCATCTGGCGATAGACCGGATCTTTCGCACAGTTTTTACGTCCGCCGTCCTGCCAGCACTGGCGCTGGTGGCCGAACTGCCAGGCGGGCACGACGTGCTCCCACTCAATACGGCTGGCGCGGTTGGCATTTTTACGCACCTTATAGCCGCAGGAGGCGAGATCGACCACGCCTTTCTTGCCTTGCCAGATAATGGTGCAGCCGCAGTAGAAGTCCCCCGGCGCGTCGGCGTTGATTTTTACGCCTGCCGCCTTGGCTTGGGCGAAACTGTGAATACCCTCAGCCAGCGCAGAGTGGGAGAGGCTCGCTGCCAGCAGGGTAAGGGTGAGAAGATAGGGGCGGGACATGACAAACTCCATTACAAAAGATCGTCGCACCCTAGCGAATGCGGTTCTCAGATGCAATCAGTCAGTTCACAAAAGCGTTTGCTTGTTCAGGCTGAGGCCGGTTCGGCAACCAGCGGCTCGCCGCAGTGGACGCAGCGGTAGACCGCTTCACCGCGCAGGATGCGGTTGTGGCGGCGCACGGTCAGCTGATGCTGCTGGCAGGCGCAGCGGTAGGGCCACGTATTACGCTGTACCGAGGCCAGCTCAAACTGATGGGTGCGGCGGGCGGGGACGCCGAGCACGCTCTCCATCATCCACTTCCACTCTTTGCCGTGTGGCGCAACGCGGCCAAAATGCTTCCACACCAGCAGGTGTGCCAGCTCGTGCGGGACAACTTCGTCAATAAACGCCTGCTGGTTCTCCAGCAGCAGCACCGGATTCAGGCGAATTTCATAGCTGGCAAGCCAGGCCGTACCCGCCGCCGCGCCGCGCTGCTGATAGACCAGTGTAGGTTCCGGATAGTGACGTTCAAGGTAGCGGTTGGCCTGGGCAAGCTTGTCCCGCAGGCTGCGCATAACAGCCTGCTGGAGGGCGATGGGGATGCGGGGTGTTTTCATAACGTCAGAGGATAATCGCTAAAAAAAGCGGCTGCAACAGCACCCGCTGCTCAGACAGGAAAACGCAGGGAGAAGATATGCTCTCCATCGGCAAAGCGGTAGTCTGCTGAGCCTCCGTGCAACTCCATAATCGCTTTCACCATGGATAACCCCAACCCATAGCCGGAGGAGTGCCGGGCGTTATCGCCTCGCCAGAAGCGGTTAAATAGCTTGTCGGGCGCCTCCAGCTCGGCGCCTGGATTAATCACTTCAACAACTGTTTCGCCGTTTTTCATCCACGTATTTATGTGGATCAGCGCATTTTCCGGGGAGTACCTTACCGCATTGCTGAGCAGGTTTAACAGTACGCGCTGGAGCAGGATCCGATCGGCCTGAAGCGTGCCCTCGCATGCGGTGACGAAAGTGATATTTTTTTCGTCGGCCTCATACTCCAGGAAATCGATCAGATTACCTATCGCCTCAGCAGGCGAAACCGCCTCTTTTTTGAGCAGGATATTATTATGCTCGGCGCGGGCGAGGAAAAGAATATTTTCAGTTAAGCGGGAAAGCCCCTCCAGCTCTTCAATATTATTCGCCAGCGCCTGCTGGTATTCATCTATGGTGCGCTCTTTGTTCAGGACGACCTGGTTATGGCCAAGCAGAATATTGACCGGCGTACGTAATTCATGGGCCAGATCGTCAGCAAACTGATTGAGCCGGGTAAAATCATCATCCAGCTTCTGACGCATAATATTTAACGCGCTACCCAAGGGTTTCAGTTCAATGGGCAGGGTTTTTTCATCCAGAGGCTGGCTAAGTCCGCGACTGTCTATATTCGCCGTTAACCGGCTCAGCGCGTGAATAGCTTTCAGACCGTTCCTGATCAAGAGCGGGCTTAATGCCGAGCAGAGCAGAATAGCGATGATGCAAATCATGATGCTGTTATCGCGATACTGTTCAAGCATATATTGGCGCTCTGACGCGAGCCTGGCGACGGTAATGGTCACGGGCTGATCATAGCTGAGCGCGGCGATCCGCACCGCTGAAAGCTGCGTGCCGGCGATATCACGCCTGGCGATCGTCGCTAAATCAGGCTTGTTCAGCGAGGGTAGGGCGTCCAGCAGGGACGGATCCACGCCCGTATGATTGACGGAAATACTCCGCGCGTCGGGGGAGTGGATGAGCAGAATATCCTGACGGGTATCCATCATCCGATTAAAATAGAGCGGTAGATTTTCTGCTTTAGCACCATCCAATAACAGCTGCCTGATCTGCTCGGCGCGGTTAACCAGCGTGATATCATCCCGCCACGTTAATTCGTGGCTTAACGCCCGATATAACGTCCAGCTTACGCCGGTGCAGGCTAACGCCATCACCAGCACAAATGACAACGTCAGGCGTAACGTCATTGATAACTCAGGTTTCACTGTTTTCATCTGCCCCGAATCTATAGCCCATGCCTCTGACGGTGCTGATCAATTTAGTCGCAAAAGGATCGTCAACTTTTGCTCGCAGGCGGCGAATCGCGACATCAACCGTGTTGGTTTCACTGTCAAAATTAATTCCCCATACCTCGCTGGCAATCACCGCGCGGGGAATAATTTCGCCGGCTCTGGAGACCAGTAGCCATAGCAGGAGAAACTCCTTGCGGGTCAGGACAATCGTTTTTCCATCACGGGAGACGCTTTGCTTAACGGAGTCCATCTCCAGCCCGTTTGATTTCAAATGCGTATGGGCAACGGGATTATTTCGCAGCTGGGCACGCACCCTGGCTAACAGCTCAGCAAAGGAGAAGGGTTTAACCAGATAATCATTGGCTCCCAACTCCAGCCCTTTGACTCTGTCCTCGACCGCATCCCGCGCGGTAAGGCAAATAACCGGGGTTTGATGCGCCGTTCTTATCGCTTTAAGAACCTGCCAGCCATCCAGGCCCGGCAGCATAATATCCAGAATAATCAGCGAATAGGGCTCATGCAGCGCGAGGCGTAACCCATCTCTGCCGTCGCTTACCGTATCCACGACATAGCCCGCCTCGGTCAGTCCCTGACTGACCCAGTCGCTGGTTTTTTGATTATCTTCAATAAGTAGAATCTTCATGGATTCACTATGTCATAAGCGGCCGTCAGCGGGTAAAAATATCATCAAAGATGACGGAAATGTAATCCTGGTGTCAGGTTAACCGCGCGCGGGTCATATACATTTCAGGTACCTACTTGAACTGGAGCAACACATGAAAAAGTATATCCTGAGCGCAGCGCTGCTCGCTGTTATTTCCGCATCCCCTCTTGCAATGGCAGCGGCCAGCAATATTCTGAGCGTGCACATTCTCGATGAGCAAAGCGGTAAACCTGCCTCTAACGTTGAGGTGGTACTGGAGCAGAAAAACAGCGACGGGTGGCAAAAGCTTAATAGCGGCTATACCGACAAAGATGGTCGAATTAAAGCGCTGTGGCCGGAGCAGGAAGCGAAACCGGGTGATTACCGCGTGACGTTTAAAACCAAGCCCTGGTTTGACAGCAAAAAGCAGGAGAGTTTTTTCCCGGAGATCCCGGTTGAATTCCACATCAGCAAAACAGATGAGCACTACCACGTTCCGTTGCTGTTAAGCCCGTATGGCTACTCAACGTATCGGGGAAGTTAATAACGGCGGGTGAGGTAAAAAAGCTTCCTCTCAGGCGAGAGGAAGCTCATCAGGTTAGTTGCTTGCGCCAATCTCGCGCAGCTTACGTCCTTTCATCAAGTTACGCTCGATGTGTTCCAGCGAGACGTGCTTGGTTTCAGGTACCAGCCACAGGGTCAGGATAATGAACAGTACGTTCAGTCCACCGTAGACCCAGAAGGTGTTGGCGTTGCCCAGCGAATTAAGCATGGTCAGGAAGGTCGCGCCGACGATCATGTTGGCAATCCAGTTGGTCGCGGTAGAGCAGGTGATACCGAAATCACGCCCTTTCAGCGGCTGGATCTCAGAGCACAGTACCCAGATCAGCGGACCGGCGCTCATGGCGAAACCAATGATAAACATCAGCAGCATCGCGACGGCAAAGTACTGTGCCGTAGGCGAGTGAATACCGATGTGCATCATGGTGCCCAGAATACCCATACCGGCAGCCATCACCAGGAAGCCCAGCACCAGCGTCGGCTTACGGCCCCAGCGGTCCACCAGTCCGATAGCGATAAAGGTCGCCAGCACGTTGGTCAGGCCAACGATAACCGTCCCCCACATCTGCTCGGTGGTATTGGTGTAACCCGCCAGCTCAAAGATCTTCGGCGCGTAATACATGATGACGTTCATCCCGGTGAACTGCTGCATCACCTGCAACAGCACGCCAAGGAATACTGCGCGGCGGAAGTTGCTGTTCTCTTTAAACAGCGCCCAGCCGCTCTGTTTTACCTTTAAGCTTTCGCGGATCTCATCCAGCTCGTGCCTGGCTTCAGCGCTGGTATCACGCAGGCGCAGCAGCACGCGCTCGGCATCGTGGAAGCGGCGTTTGGCAGCAAACCAGCGCGGGCTGTCCGGCAGGAAGAAGACGCCAATCAGCAGCAGAATGGCCGGAATAATGATCACGCCGAGCATCCAGCGCCATGCGCCGCTGTAGCTAAAGGCGGTATCAGAGAGGTAGGCACCCAGGATACCGATGGTGATCATCAGCTGGTACATCGAAATCATACTGCCGCGGATCTTCTCCGGGGCGATTTCAGAGAGATAGAGCGGAGCAGTGTAGGAAGCCACGCCGACCGCCAGACCCAGCAGTACGCGGGAGAGGATCAGCACTTCAACGTTGGGTGCAGCCGCTGAGAAGAGCGAGCCGAGCACAAAGAGGATCGCGCCAATCATCAGGCTCTTTTTACGGCCCAGCTTGAAGGAGAGCCAGCCGCTACCGACGGCACCGACAGCGGCACCAAACATCATGGAGCTCACTACCCACTCTTGCATATGTGAACTAATTTGGAACTCGTCAGCGATAAAGGGCAGCGCGCCCGCAATAACGCCGATATCAAGGCCGAAAAGCAGTCCAGCCAGCGCGGCGAGAAAACAGACAAAGAAGGTCATTGCCTTGTTTGAGCGCCCCGATTTTTTATTGTCAGGCATATCGCCCTCCAGTTGGGTTATCAATTTTAACGGTATAAAGGTTAGGTTAGAGCTGCGTAAAAAGATGTGAACTCAATCACACCAGTGTAATCGGTTACACTAGGCTCAAAGATTGTCACCAGAAAGTAACAAGACAAATCATAGAGTTAATGAATAGTAGCGTAATCTTGTGTAAAGGGAGTCAGACTATACCGAAATATAATGTAACAAACACGCTGCGAAGCGCATTTTGCCTGATATGGGCAAATGGACCCGTAATGAGTGCGTGTAATCGTTATCAACAGAGCGGTATAAAAAAGGCCAGCGCGAGGCTGGCCTGAGGGAGAGAGGGAGCGCGTCTGGCTTATTTCAGGCCAGCGGCCTCACGCAGTACGGCAGCTTTGTCGGTTTTTTCCCATGGGAAGTGTTCACGACCAAAGTGACCATAAGCGGCCGTCTCTTTGTAGATCGGGTGCAGCAGGTCCAGCATCTGGATCAGACCATACGGACGCAGATCGAAGAACTCGCGTACCAGCAGAGTCAGCTGCTCAGAGGCGATCTTCTCGGTGCCGAAGGTTTCCACCATGATAGAGGTCGGCTCGGCCACGCCGATGGCGTAGGAGACCTGAATTTCACAGCGGTCCGCCAGGCCAGCAGCAACGATGTTTTTCGCTACGTAGCGCGCCGCGTAGGCCGCAGAGCGGTCAACCTTCGACGGATCTTTACCAGAGAATGCACCGCCGCCGTGACGGGCCATGCCGCCGTAGGTATCCACGATGATTTTACGGCCGGTCAGGCCGCAGTCGCCCATCGGGCCGCCGATAACAAAGCGGCCGGTCGGGTTGATAAAGAATTTGGTTGAGGTGTTCAGCCACTCTGCCGGCAGGATCGGCTTAATGATCTCTTCCATCACGCCTTCCTGCAGCGATTTCTGGTCGATATCTTCAGCGTGCTGGGTAGAGAGCACCACCGCGTCGATGCCAACGATCTTGCCGTCATCGTACTGGAAGGTGACCTGGCTCTTCGCATCCGGGCGCAGCCACGGCAGGGTACCGTTTTTACGCACTTCAGCCTGGCGCTGCACCAGACGGTGCGCGTAGGTGATCGGCGCTGGCATCAGCACGTCGGTTTCGTTAGTGGCATAGCCAAACATCAGGCCCTGGTCGCCCGCACCCTGCTCCAGCGGATCGGCACGGTCAACGCCCTGGTTGATATCCGGAGACTGCTTACCGATAGCGCTCAGTACCGCACAGGAGTTCGCGTCAAAGCCCATATCCGAGTGGACATAGCCAATGTCACGCACGGTGTTGCGGGTGATCTCTTCGATATCAACCCATGCGCTGGTGGTGATCTCACCGCCGACTAAAACCATGCCGGTTTTAACGTAGGTTTCACACGCCACGCGTGCTTTTGGATCCTGTTCAAGAATTGCATCCAGAACCGCGTCGGAAATCTGGTCAGCAATTTTGTCGGGATGCCCTTCGGAAACGGACTCGGACGTAAAAAGGTGTTTTGCCATGTTCTCTTCACCCTGGGGGAAATTTTGTTAGCTCAGACGCCGTGCCTGTATGGGCCTTTATGAGGCGTGCAGGTTAGTGACACAGGAAGTCTGAGGGTTAATCGGTATGGATGGATTAACATCTGGACGGCTATTTTAGGTCACTTCTTGACCCCGTTTCCAGCATTTTTTGATATTCATCGCACTATGAGTGAAAACGATGCTGTCACTTTCTCTGCACACGCGGCAAAAGGGGCTTTTTTATTTTGCTTTTTCACCCCGTTATCGGTATAAAACGCCGCACGCGGCTTGTATGCCTTGACCAGCCGCTAACCAGCTGGTTGGCGTGGAGGTGATACCAAATAATGAACCGTTGTTTATCGCTTAGTTTACTGCTTAGCTTGCCGCTAAATCTGCCGCGCCGTTCTGGCGTGCATGCATTTCCCGCTACCCGCAAATCTACTCTGCAAACCTGCCGATGTTATACCCATTTCGGCGCTTCTCAGGACTCCAGGGCCGGTTACGCCTGGTGACACCTGAACAAGGGCGCTCTTGTTAATTCAGGAGTTTTCTCGTGGTTTCGCCGAACCTTGTCATACAGAGTTCGGATACGTGTTTTACAATGATATGAACAAGAAACCGGTCGCACGGTCCACGCTTCAGCATAATACGCTGGATAACCGGGCTGTTTATGGGTTGTTATCGCCTCTACGGAACGCGATAGTAGTCAACTGTTTTACACTTACTAATACAATTTGAGGTTCGCTATGTCTGACGACATCTCTTCAGTTTCGCCTTCGTCAGCGGGCGAACAAGGTGTACTACGTTCCATGCAGGAGGTAGCGATGAGCTCCCAGGAAGCCAGTAAAATGCTGCGCACATACAATATTGCCTGGTGGGGCAATAACTACTACGACGTCAACGAGCTGGGCCACATCACCGTCTGCCCGGATCCTGACGTACCGGACGCGCGCGTTGACCTCGCTCAGCTGGTGAAAGCCCGCGAGGCCCAGGGGCAACGCCTGCCTGCGCTGTTCTGCTTCCCGCAGATCCTACAGCACCGTCTGCGCTCAATTAACGCCGCGTTCAAGCGCGCCCGTGAGTCCTACGGCTACAAAGGCGACTACTTTCTGGTCTATCCGATTAAGGTTAACCAGCATCGCCGCGTCATTGAATCCCTGATCCACTCCGGCGAGCCGCTGGGCCTGGAGGCCGGTTCGAAGGCTGAGCTGATGGCGGTCCTGGCGCACGCCGGCATGACCCGCAGCGTTATCGTCTGTAACGGCTATAAAGACCGGGAATACATTCGCCTGGCGCTGATCGGCGAGAAGATGGGCCACAAGGTCTATCTGGTCATTGAGAAGATGTCGGAAGTGGCTATCGTGCTGGAAGAGGCCGAGCGTCTGAACGTGGTGCCGCGTCTCGGCGTGCGTGCGCGTCTGGCGTCCCAGGGCTCTGGCAAGTGGCAGTCCTCCGGTGGCGAAAAATCCAAATTCGGCCTTGCGGCCACGCAGGTGCTACAGCTGGTGGAGATCCTCCGCGAGCGCGGACGCCTCGACAGCATTCAGCTTCTGCACTTCCACCTTGGTTCGCAGATGGCGAACATTCGCGATATCGCCACCGGCGTACGTGAATCGGCCCGTTTCTACGTTGAGCTGCACAAGCTGGGCGTGAATATCGAGTGCTTTGACGTGGGTGGCGGCCTGGGCGTGGACTATGAGGGCACCCGCTCCCAGTCTGACTGCTCGGTCAACTACGGCCTGAACGAGTATGCGAATAACATCATCTGGGCCATTGGTGACGCCTGCGAAGAGAACGGCTTGCCGCATCCGACGGTGATCACCGAGTCCGGCCGCGCCGTGACCGCGCACCATACCGTGCTGGTGTCGAACATTATCGGCGTAGAGCGTAACGAATATACCGAAGCGACGCCGCCTGCTGAGAATGCGCCACGTGCCCTGCAAAGCATGTGGGAGACCTGGCAGGAGATGCACGAGCCGGGCACCCGCCGTTCGCTGCGCGAGTGGCTGCACGACAGCCAGATGGATCTGCACGATATTCATATCGGCTACTCCTCTGGCGCATTCAGTTTGCAAGAACGCGCCTGGGCAGAGCAGCTCTATCTGAACATGTGCCACGAGGTGCAGAAGCAGCTGGATCCGAGCAACCGCGCGCACCGTCCGATTATCGATGAGCTACAGGAGCGGATGGCGGACAAAATGTACGTCAACTTCTCGCTGTTCCAGTCGATGCCGGATGCATGGGGTATCGACCAGCTCTTCCCGGTGATGCCGTTGGAAGGGCTGGATCAGATCCCGGAGCGTCGTGCTGTGCTGCTGGACATCACCTGCGACTCCGATGGCGCTATCGATCACTACGTAGACGGGGACGGGATCGCCACCACCATGCCGATGCCGGAGTACGATCCTGACAACCCGCCGCTGCTGGGCTTCTTTATGGTGGGCGCATACCAGGAGATCCTCGGCAACATGCATAACCTGTTTGGCGATACCGAAGCGGTTGACGTATTTGTCTTCCCGGACGGCAGCGTCGAGGTGGAGCTCTCCGACGAAGGGGATACGGTGGCGGATATGCTGGAGTACGTGCAGCTCGATCCGAACACGCTGCTGACCCACTTCCGCGATCAGGTGAAGCAGACCGGGCTGGACGATGCGCTGCAACAGCAGTTCCTCGAAGAGTTTGAAGCGGGACTTTACGGCTACACCTATCTCGAAGACGAGTAATCTCGTTCGCCCGGTGGCCTTCTGCTGCCGGGCATCTCCTGCCTGTTTTTCTACTCCTGATTAGCTTTCATCTTTAGTAATGCATATGCATTGCAATGCACTTGCATTGCTTTTGTCGATGAGCTACGCTTTGCAACACGGGAAACCGTCAATGCTCGCTATCCTTTATTGTTGTAGTAGCTATGTAAACTTGACTCGTTAGAGCGGAGCAAACCCAAATGAACCTTTTAACTCAAGCCGGAGTGTCTCTGCGTGCGTCTTCGAAACTCACCGCCCGCAGCCAGACGACTATCCCTGCTTCAGTTAGAGACGCGATGAAGTTAAAGCCTGGGGAAGAGATCGAATATGCCGTGCTTCCCGATGGTCAGGTGCTTATGTGTCGCAAAAATTCTGCGGAAAATGAAGATCCGGTAATAGGCTCTTTCCTGCGATTTCTTGAGAACGATATGCAAGAAAATCCAGGCCGCATTAAACCGTTACGCGCTTCACTTCTGGCGCGCGCGGAGTCTTTAACTGCTGATATGGATATCGACCTCGACGCTCCGCTTACCGATGAAGAGTAAGTGGACAAATGAACGGAAAGACGACCGAAATTAATGGTTGGAAGTTGTATACCCACCCCTGCTTTGATTCACAATTTGAAGCGCTGGTGGCGCAGGTAGAAGAGCTTAAGCAAAAGAACCCGGATAACTATCAAAAGAGAGCCGCCACGAAATTGCTCGCCGCGATTTTGAAGGTTATCAAACTGGAAATCTGCGGCAACCCAATGGATGCCAGGTTCAGGCAAGGAGAGACGCTGGGGGAAGAAAATAAACACTGGTTTCGTGCCAAGTTTCTTGGCCAGTACCGGTTGTTTTTTCGATTCAGTGAGCAGCATAGAACCATTATTCTGGCGTGGGTAAACGATGAATCTACCAAACGCGCCTACGATCACAAACGTGATGCGTATAAGGTATTCAGCGCAATGTTATCCAGCGGCCACCCACCGAGCGACTGGGATCGGCTGATTGCGGAGGCCGGGCCGCTCATTTCCCGTCTGCGTGGGCTATAATCGTCGATACGGATGTAAACGCAGGGGTCGTGGGCAGATTATTTTGGACTTACTTGAACCCGTACAGATTAACGGCGATAATCCGCGTCAGACAAGCACTCCCCCCATTCAAACCCTTCCTCGTCGGGCTAACGACGCGGAGGGGTTTTTTTATCGACGAAAAAGAGGTCATAGCCATGAGCACCTTAGGTCATCAATACGATAACTCTCTGGTATCTAACGCATTTGGTTTTTTACGCCTGCCGCTGAACTTCCAGCCGTACGACAGCGATGCTGACTGGGTTATTACCGGTGTGCCGTTTGATATGGCGACGTCCGGACGCTCCGGTAGCCGTCAGGGCCCGGGCGCTATCCGTCAGATTTCTACCAACCTGGCGTGGGAGCACTGCCGCTTCCCGTGGGACTTCGACATGCGCGAGCGCCTGAACGTGGTTGACTGCGGTGACCTGGTCTACGCCTTCGGTGATGCCCGTGAGATGAGCGAGAAGCTGCAGACCCACGCCGAGCGTCTGCTGGCGGCTGGCAAGCGCATGCTCTCCTTTGGCGGGGACCACTTTGTCACGCTGCCGCTGCTGCGTGCCCACGCAAAACACTTTGGTAAGATGGCGCTGGTGCACTTCGATGCCCACACTGACACCTACTCCAACGGCTGCGAGTTCGATCACGGCACCATGTTCTATACCGCGCCGAAAGAGGGCCTGATCGATCCAAACCACTCGGTGCAGATCGGGATCCGTACCGAATTCGATAAAGACAACGGTTTCACCGTGCTTGATGCTTGCCAGGTTAACGATCGTTCCGTTGACGACATCATCGCTCAGGTGAAGCAGATCGTCGGCGACATGCCGGTCTATCTGACGTTTGATATCGACTGTCTGGATCCGGCCTTTGCTCCGGGTACCGGTACGCCAGTGATTGGTGGCTTGACCTCCGATCGCGCGATTAAGCTGGTACGCGGCCTGAAAGATCTGAATATCGTGGGGATGGATCTGGTGGAAGTCGCCCCGGCGTACGACCAGTCGGATATTACTGCCCTGGCCGCAGCGACCCTGGCGTTAGAGATGCTCTACATCCAGGCTGCTAAGAAAGAAGCGTAAGTGATTCAGGTCGGGTAGGGCGTAGCCACTACCCGACCTGGTGTTAATTACTTAATCCCGTCTGCCGCCATACGTTCACGAATGTGCTGTGCACGGGCCTCGGAGGCCGGGTGATCGTCAAACATTGTGCTTTGACGGCCCGCTTCCTGCTGGGCCAGCTTCTCGAAGCTGGTGGCTAAGCCTGACGGATTGATGCCGCGCTTGCGCAGCAGATCGTAGGAGTAGTCATCCGCTTCTGCCTCCTGGCGCTGGGAGAACTGTGCGTTCACCAGCTTCTCGCCAAGATCGCCGAGCTGCGACTGGGAGAGGCTACCCACCACGCCACCCGCCGAGGCGGCGGCAACGCGTACGGCGTTAGTACCCAACGCAACCTGCATACCGCGCTTCACGTGACCGAGCGCAACGTGGCCCATCTCGTGGCCGATCACCGCTTCGACCTCGTTGTCATTCATCATATCCATCAGTCCGCTGTAGACGCGGATACAGCCGTTGGCCATCGCAAAGGCGTTAACGTCTTTGGTGATATAGACGTTGTAGTTCACCGCCTGGCCGTTGATGTTGTCGCCCAGCGCAGAGGCAATCTTAGCCAGCCGCTGGCGATAGGGGCTGTTGGCAGGCGCAAGCGTTGCTTTGCTGTCCAGCTCTTTACAGGATTCGTCGCTCAGCGCTTTTACCTGTGCATCCGAAAGTGAATAGGCCTGGAATGCCTCAGCGCCCGAGCTTAATAAACCGTTTGAATCCATGTTCTGACAGCCGGTTAATGCCGCTGCCACACCCAGAGCGAGCAATGCTTGCCGAATTTTCATTGGTTATCTTCCGCATCAATATATTGATAATTTTAATGGTCTTCCCGACGCAGGGAGGCGGGAACCTTCTGTGAGTATAAAGAAAATAGCAAGCCGTGGGCGAGTGTTTGCGCAACCTGCGAGCGGCTTCCAGAGATTTCTGAAGTGGCAAAAGGATGGTCCATGTACATGGCTAGCCGCTTGGGTTACATTGTTGGCACTTTTTTCCGGCGTAGCCCATATTGCGCTGTAGTCAAGTCGCTACGGGCATGGCCTTTAACAGTCCGATCTGGAGTCAAAATGTCCTCACGTAAAGAGCTTGCCAATGCTATTCGTGCGCTGAGCATGGACGCGGTACAGAAAGCCAAATCCGGTCACCCGGGTGCCCCGATGGGTATGGCAGACATCGCCGAAGTCCTGTGGCGTGATTTCCTGAACCACAACCCGGCCAACCCGGCCTGGGCCAACCGCGACCGTTTTGTGCTCTCCAACGGCCACGGCTCCATGCTGATTTACAGCCTGCTGCACCTCTCCGGCTATGACCTGCCCATTGAAGAGCTGAAGAATTTCCGCCAGCTGCACTCAAAAACCCCAGGCCACCCGGAAGTGGGCTACACCGCTGGCGTTGAAACCACCACCGGTCCGCTGGGCCAGGGCATCGCCAACGCCGTAGGCATGGCAATTGCCGAGAAAACGCTGGCAGCGCAGTTCAACCGTCCTGGTCACGATATCGTTGACCACTTCACCTACGCATTCATGGGCGACGGCTGCATGATGGAAGGCATTTCTCACGAAGTGTGCTCCCTGGCCGGTACCCTGAAGCTCGGCAAGCTGGTGGCGTTCTATGACGACAACGGCATCTCTATCGACGGCCACGTTGAAGGCTGGTTCACCGACGATACCGCAGCACGCTTTGAGGCTTACGGCTGGCACGTAGTGCGCGGCGTAGACGGCCACGATGCCGACGCGATCAAACGCGCCGTTGAAGAAGCCCAGTCCGTTACCGACAAGCCGTCCCTGCTGATGTGCAAAACCGTTATCGGCTTCGGCTCCCCGAACAAAGCGGGCACCCATGACTCCCACGGCGCACCGCTGGGCGACGCGGAGATCGTTCTGACCCGCGAGCAGCTGGGCTGGAAACACGAGCCGTTTGTTATTCCGTCTGACATCTACGCTCAGTGGGATGCGAAAGAAGTGGGCACCGCGAAAGAGAACGCGTGGAACGAGAAGTTCGCCGCCTATGCCAACGCCTTCCCGCAGGAAGCCGCCGAGTTTACTCGCCGCATGAAAGGCGACATGCCGGCTGACTTCAGCGCGAAAGCAGATGCGTTCATCGCTAAGCTGCAGGCTAACCCGTCCAAAATTGCCAGCCGTAAAGCGTCTCAGAACGCCATCGAAGCCTTTGGCCCGCTGCTGCCGGAATTCCTCGGCGGCTCCGCTGACCTGGCACCGTCTAACCTGACCATCTGGTCTGGCTCTAAAGCCATCAACGAAGATGCGGCAGGAAACTACATCCACTATGGCGTGCGCGAGTTCGGCATGACCGCCATTGCCAACGGTATCGCCCTGCACGGCGGTTTCGTGCCGTACACCTCCACCTTCCTGATGTTTGTGGAATATGCCCGTAACGCGGTGCGTATGGCTGCGCTGATGAAGCAGCGTCAGGTGCTGGTCTATACCCACGACTCCATCGGTCTGGGCGAAGATGGCCCGACCCACCAGCCGGTAGAGCAGGTGGCTTCCCTGCGTCTGACGCCGAACATGAGCACATGGCGTCCATGCGACCAGGTTGAATCTGCAGTGGCGTGGAAGTACGGCGTAGAGCGTCACGACGGCCCGACCGCGCTGATCCTCTCTCGTCAGAACCTGGCCCAGCAGGAGCGTACCGAGCAGCAGCTGGCCGACATCGCCCGCGGCGGCTACGTGCTGAAGGACAGCGACGGTCAGCCACAGCTGATTTTCATCGCTACCGGTTCGGAAGTTGAGCTGGCTGTTGCCGCATGGGAGCAGCTGACTGCAGAAGGCGTGAAGGCGCGCGTGGTCTCCATGCCGTCTACCGACGCGTTCGACAAGCAGGATGCGGCGTACCGTGAATCCGTATTGCCGAAAGCCGTTTCTGCCCGTGTTGCCATCGAAGCGGGTATCGCCGACTTCTGGTTCAAGTACACCGGCCTGAACGGCGCTATCGTCGGGATGACCACCTTCGGTGAATCTGCTCCGGCAGAGCAGCTGTTCGAAGAGTTCGGCTTCACCGTGGAAAACGTGGTGGCGAAGGCGAAAGCGCTGCTGTAATCCGCTAATGCCCGCTGGCGCTGTGCTTAGCGGGCCTACAAGCAGTTACAGGCTACAGTGGTCTTCGGCTATGCCGCCGTCCGCCAGACGCACGATCCGCGGGAAGTTACGGCGGATAAAATCGTAGTCATGGCTGATGGCAAGCACCGTGGTGCCACGCTGGCGGCAGCGTGCCAGCCAGTTTTCGAAGATACCCAGCCAGCGATCGTCAAAATCGCGGCTGGGTTCATCAAGCAGCAGCAGCGGCGGCGCCAGCGCCTCCAGGCTTGCCACGGCGACCATCCGGCGTTGGGCAACGTGGAGATCGAGTGGATGCGCCAGGGCTACCTCTTCAAGATGGCACAGCGTTAACGCCTCTTTGACTCTTCGTTGGATCTCGTCCTGAGGCAGCTTCTGCAACCGCAGGCCATACGCCACCTCGGCAAAGACTTCGCTCTGCACGATCTGATTTTCCGCCTCCTGAAACAGCACGCCAGCAAGCTTTGCACGCTCCTGTGCCTTAAGGCGCGTTAGCGCATGGCTTTGGATCGACACGCTTCCCGCATCAGGGGCAAGCAGCCCGGCCATAATGCGCAGCAGCGTCGATTTACCCGCGCCGTTATCGCCAATCAGGGCCACGAACTCGCCTGGCGTCAGGTGGAGCGATACGTTGCGAAGACAGCACTGCTCTGTCTTCGGCCAGCGAAAATCGATGTGTTCTACTTTCAGCATAGCGGCTCCAGCCCCCCGGGCGTGAGCTGCCAGGCCTGCTGGCAGAGAGGACGCACAGGCTCAAGCCTACGTTCAAACAGCACGATCAGCGCCTGCTGTGCCGTGGCCCATGCAGCGAGCCGTTCAAGCATGCGCTGCATAGCCTGGGGTGTCAGGCGGCTGAATGCCTCATCCAGCAGCAGGATTTTGGGCTGCATCGCCAGCGCACAGGCAATCACCACGCGCTGCGTCTCACCGCCGGAGAGCGTAGCCGGGTGGCGGTGGCGCAGCGGCTGGCAGTCGGTCAGGGTCAGCGCCGCGTCAATGCGAGCAAGGATCGCCTCCTCGCTCAGGCAGAGGTTCTCCGGACCAAAGGCAATCTCCTCTTCCACGCTAAAAGTACAGCCTGAGAGCTGAAGATAGGGCGACTGCTGCACCAGCTGAATGGTCTGCGCCTGCGCGGCAAGCGAAAGCGTGCCAATCGGCTGCCCAAGCAGGCTGCCGGATCCGCTAACGGTGCCGGGAAGAAAGTCCGGGTACCAGCCCGCCATCAGCTGCGCCAGCGTGCTTTTCCCGCTGCCGTTGCCACCAATAATGGCCACCATGCCGGGCAGCGCGTAATGAAAATCGTACGCTCGCGGGGCGGCGCTGGCGTGCAGCGGCTGATAGCAGAAGCCCTCTAACGTAACCATAGCCATACGCCTGCCTCCACGACTATCAGCGCCACCATGCCGTAGCGCACGGCACGCTGAAGGGCGCTGTCTTTTGGTGCCCACAGCGTGGTGCGGGTACGGTGCAGGCGAAAGGCCCGCATATCCAATGCCGCGCCGCGCACGGCGAGATCGTTAAGCGCGCCTTGGGTCAGGGGCAGCACCAGAGCCGGGATCGCCCGCAGCCGTTGATACCAGCGCCCGTCCAGCGGCACGCCCCGGGCGCGCTGGGCTTCATGAATGCTGGCTAGCCGATGCTTAAGCTGCTCAACGATCAGCAGCGGGCCTGAAAGCAGGTAGGCGAGACCCGGCGGCAGGCGGCTGGCAAACAGCGCGCGAATAAACTGCCGGACTGGCACACAGTGCATCCAGAGCTGGGCAGTCGAGACGACTGCCAGAATACGCAGCCAGAGCGTAACGGCCTGTGCCCAGCGTCGGGGATCGCGCGGCTGCCCGCTAAGCCATTCTGTCAGCCAGCCGCCGTGCACTAGCCAGAGCCCCGCGCCCAGAGAGAACATCAGCCAGCCGACGTAGCGTGCTCGCCTGCGGGTGGCGTGAAAAAAGAGCAGGCTGGCAAAGGCGGCGGTGCTCCAGGCGGTTAGCGCCGCGCCTGCTGGTATCAGCAACGTAGAGAATGCGGCGAGCCCCCACAGCGTGAGCGACGTAAAGGGGTGCATTTAACGCACGGCGGCCATGGTGGGGAAGTGACGCGTGGTGCGCAGCGGCAGCCGGCGGAGCAGGATCCAGACCACAATCGCCGTGAGGATCTTATCCACGAGATTGGCCCCGAGCACGGTGATCGCCACGGACTCAAGCAGATCCTGGCCCATAGAGTGCATCCAGGCGACAAAGAGATCGGCTCCGCTGCCGGTAACCCCGCCGAAGAGGGCGGTACGAAGCGGTACGGCCACCACCGTGACCGCGAGCGTAATGATGATGCCGCTGACGATCACCTTCGGCAGGGTACGGAACCAGCCCAGCCGGGCCAGCCAACCGGCCACCAGACCAATCACCATGGCCACCGGGGCAAAGGCAGCGGCGATGGGATCGGTGAGCAGCCCCCAGAGTAGATTGGTCAGCAGGCCGGTAAGCATGCCGATAAACGGCCCCAGCAGCACGGCGCTCATCAGCGTGCCGATAGAGTCGAGAAAGATCGGCAGCTTCAGCAGGCTAATCAGCTGGCCACCGATCATATTGATGGCGATAGAGATAACGATCAGTGCCAGCGTCTGGCTGGCGAGTTGGCGACGTGCCATAGCGACCTCATAAGATTGGGAAAATTAGCGTACGTTAATAACCAGCTCGTCATAGCCCGAAACAGCACAGGGCTGGCGGCTGAAAGCGAGGGTGGTCAGCTCGCCGATCACCAGTTCAAGGGTGGTGCGAACCGTACAGCCAGGCATGACGTGCCCGCCGGTCATCACGCCATTCTCATCGGCCACGCTGAGGTGCAGATGCTCACCGGCCAGCTCCAGCGTGCCGCCGAGGGAGATCGCTTCGAAGGTGCCATGCAGATAAGTGGTCTCGTCGCGGGCGGCGAAGCGCAGCGCCACGTCCGTCAGGCTGCCGGTGCAGCCTGCAATCCAGGCGGCGTGGAGTGCGTGACGCTGGGTAAACGCACGCAGGGCAGTGAGCAGCTCATCGCCGGGAAGCAGACGCAGGGCATAGAAGCGTGCGCTGGATGGAGAAGTGCCGGGGGTCATGGTCATAGGCCTCGTAAACGCCAAAGTGGCAGCGATCATAAGAGCGACAGCAATTCGTTTTAATGATGTATATCAGGAAAAGACCGCGACCGAAGGCTGATTTGCGTATAAAGGAATACGGATTCCGGCAATGGAATAATTCCGCCGTCGGTTTGCGGTAAAGTGTGACGTAGATCAGATAACTGGTTTAACCCCGCGGCGACAGATTCCCTTTATTCCGCGTTTCGCTTACCCTAGCTGAAGCGTTTCAGTCGAAATTCCGTTCGACATTTAACCACTTAGTCACAGTTTGTGACAGGCGAGGTTTCCCTGACTATGCCGCTGCATTACTCTGTCAGCCATCGACTCAGGGATAGCTTTGCAGGAGACTTATGACCCTACGCATCGCGATAAATGGTTTTGGTCGCATCGGGCGTAACGTGGTTCGTGCTTTGTATGAATCCGGACGCCGGGCGGAGATCGCCGTAGTGGCCATTAACGAGCTGGCGGATGACGCAGGCATTGCGCATCTGTTGAAGTATGACACCAGCCACGGCCGCTTTAGCCAGCGTGTTCATCACGAGGGCGGGCAGCTATTTGTCGGCCATGACGCGATCCGACTCCTGCACGAGCCAACCATTGATGCGCTGCCCTGGCGCGAGCTTGAGGTCGACGTGGTGCTGGACTGCACCGGCGTGTATGGCAACCGTGAGCACGGTGAAGCACATTTAAACGCCGGCGCGAAAAAGGTGCTCTTTTCTCATCCGGGCAGCAGCGATCTCGACGCCACCGTGGTCTTCGGCGTCAATCAGGACGATCTGCGTCCGGACGATCGTATCGTCTCTAACGCCTCCTGCACCACAAACTGCATTATTCCTGTCATTAAGCTGCTTGATGATGCTTTTGGCATTGAGTCGGGGACGGTCACCACCATCCACTCGGCGATGCACGATCAGCAGGTCATTGACGCTTACCATCCGGATCTGCGGCGTACGCGTGCAGCCAGCCAGTCAATCATTCCGGTGGATACCAAGCTTGCGGCTGGCATTACGCGCTTCTTTCCAAAATTTAACGATAAATTTGAAGCCATTGCCGTACGCGTACCGACAATCAATGTCACGGCAATCGACCTCAGCGTGACGGTAGGCAGCCCGGTAAATGCCTGTCAAGTCAACCAGTTGCTGCAAAAGGCGTCACGGGAAGCATTTCATGGTATAGTTGACTATACGGAATTACCGTTGGTCTCAACTGATTTTAACCACGATCCGCACAGTGCCATTGTCGATGGCACACAGACGCGGGTCAGCGGTGCACATCTGATCAAAACGCTGGTCTGGTGTGATAATGAATGGGGTTTCGCTAACCGAATGCTCGACACGACGTTAGCGATGGCCGCGAAAGGTTTTAGGTAGGACGCGTCTTGCGTCTGCAAAACTTTAAGAATCAACGAGAGGATTCACCATGTCTGTAATTAAGATGACCGATCTGGATCTAGCTGGGAAACGCGTTTTTATCCGTGCGGATCTGAACGTACCGGTTAAAGATGGTAAAGTAACCAGCGATGCGCGTATTCGTGCCTCCCTGCCGACTATCGAACTGGCCCTGAAACAGGGTGCAAAAGTGATGGTCACCTCTCACCTGGGTCGTCCGACCGAAGGCGAGTACAACGAAGAATTCTCTCTGCTGCCAGTTGTTAACTACCTGAAAGACAAACTCTCTAACCCGGTACGTCTGGTCAAAGACTACCTGGACGGCGTGGAAGTGGCTGAGGGTGAGCTGGTTGTTCTGGAAAACGTTCGCTTCAACAAAGGCGAAAAGAAAGACGACGAAACCCTGGCGAAAAAATATGCTGCCCTGTGCGACATCTTCGTGATGGATGCATTTGGTACGGCACACCGTGCGCAGGCGTCTACTCACGGCGTAGGCAAGTTTGCTGACGTAGCGTGCGCAGGCCCGCTGCTGGCAGAGGAACTGGACGCGCTGGGTAAAGCGCTGAAAGAGCCAGCTCGCCCGATGGTGGCTATCGTTGGCGGCTCTAAAGTCTCTACCAAGCTGACCGTGCTCGACTCCCTGTCTAAAATTGCTGACCAGCTGATCGTCGGTGGTGGCATCGCCAACACCTTCGTTGCTGCGCAGGGCCACAACGTGGGCAAATCCCTGTACGAAGCGGACCTGGTCGACGAAGCGAAACGTCTGCTGCAGACCTGCGACATTCCGGTCCCGACTGACGTGCGCGTTGCCACTGAGTTCTCTGAAACCGCGACCGCGACCCTGAAATCTGTTAGCGACATCAAAGATGAAGAGCAGATTCTGGATCTGGGTGATGTTTCCGCTGAGAAACTGGCTGAAATCCTGAAAAACGCCAAAACTATTCTGTGGAACGGCCCGGTTGGCGTTTTTGAGTTCCCGAACTTCCGTAAAGGGACTGAGATCGTAGCCAACGCTATCGCTGACAGCGACGCATTCTCTATCGCAGGTGGCGGTGATACCCTGGCAGCGATCGACCTGTTCGGCATCGCTGACAAAATCTCCTACATCTCCACCGGTGGCGGCGCGTTCCTTGAATTCGTGGAAGGCAAAGTGCTGCCAGCCGTAGCGATGCTCGAAGAGCGCGCTAAGAAGTAATGCCTGAGCAGGCGGATCGCTCCGCCTGTTTTCAGACCCGTTTTCTGTAAATACAGGATTTACACCATGTCTAAAATTTTTGATTTCGTAAAACCAGGCGTGATCACCGGTGATGACGTTCAGAAAGTATTCCAGGTTGCTAAAGAGAACAACTTTGCGCTGCCAGCCGTTAACTGCGTAGGTACCGACTCCATCAACGCCGTTCTGGAAACCGCTGCGAAGGTAAAAGCGCCGGTTATCGTTCAGTTCTCTAACGGCGGTGCTGCGTTTATCGCTGGTAAAGGCTTCAAAGGCGAAGGCCAGCAGGCGGCTATTCTGGGTGCTATCTCTGGTGCGCACCACGTTCACCAGATGGCTGAACACTACGGCGTGCCGGTGATCCTGCACACTGACCACTGCGCGAAGAAACTGCTGCCGTGGATCGACGGTCTGCTGGACGCGGGTGAAAAACACTTTGCCGCTACCGGTAAACCGCTGTTCTCTTCCCACATGATCGACCTCTCTGAAGAGTCCCTGGAAGAGAACATCGAGATCTGCTCTAAATACCTGGAGCGCATGTCCAAAATGGGCATGACCCTGGAGATCGAACTGGGCTGCACCGGCGGTGAAGAAGATGGCGTAGACAACAGCCATATGGACGCATCTGCACTGTACACCCAGCCGGAAGACGTTGACTACGCGTACACCAAGCTGAACGCAATCAGCCCGCGCTTCACCATCGCGGCTTCCTTCGGTAACGTGCACGGCGTGTACAAACCGGGCAACGTTAAGCTGACCCCGACCATCCTGCGCGACTCTCAGGAGTATGTTTCTAAGAAACATAACCTGCCGCACAACAGCCTGAACTTCGTGTTCCATGGCGGTTCCGGCTCTTCCGCTCAGGAGATCAAAGATTCCGTAAGCTACGGCGTGATCAAAATGAACATCGATACCGATACTCAGTGGGCTAACTGGGAAGGTATCCTGAAGTACTACAAAGAGAACGAAGCTTACCTGCAGTCTCAGCTGGGCAACCCGAAAGGCGAAGACCAGCCGAACAAGAAATACTACGATCCGCGCGTATGGCTGCGTGCCGCACAGGCCAGCATGGTGACGCGTCTGGAGCAGGCATTTAAAGAGCTGAACGCGATCGACGTTCTGTAATTTAAAGCGTGTAAAAGAGAGTGGCTCCCTACGGGGGGCCATTTTTTTTGCCTGTATAGGGTGAACCCAGTCTGAAAAGTCACCTTTATCGCAGGCGTTTTGTGCGACCGGTGCGTTTAGGGTTTGGCATAGGTGTCGTTTTTTGTTTACGCTTTGCTGACCTGCTTCACGTTTTACGTGATTTTTAACCCATTTAGGTAAGCATAAGGAACAGTGAATGGACGATCTTAATGTGCTGGGTAGCATAAACAACGCCGGCGGCTGGCTGGTACGTAACCAGGCGCTGCTGCTAAGCTATGCCGTCAACATCGTTGCTGCG
The DNA here is from genome assembly GCF_024656065.1 of Pseudescherichia sp. L3. NCBI lineage: Bacteria > Pseudomonadati > Pseudomonadota > Gammaproteobacteria > Enterobacterales > Enterobacteriaceae > Pseudescherichia > Pseudescherichia sp. L3. Next base: position 386,738 of record NZ_JANKYC010000002.1, on the reverse strand, counting down.
ATTGTCATCCTCACTATCGGGATGATCATCGCCCGGGTCATTTCGAATGGTATCAACCGGCTGATGGTGGCTCGCCATATTGATGCCACGGTGGCTGACTTTCTCTCTGCGCTGGTGCGCTACGGCATTATTGCCTTTACCCTGATCGCCGCGCTGGGCCGGGTAGGGGTGCAAACCGCATCGGTGATTGCCGTGCTGGGTGCCGCGGGTCTGGCCATTGGCCTTGCGCTTCAGGGCTCGCTCTCTAACCTGGCCGCAGGCGTGCTGCTGGTGACTTTCCGTCCTTTCCGCGCCGGTGAGTATGTGGATTTAGGCGGCGTGGCGGGAACCGTTCTGCATGTGCAGATCTTCTCTACCACCATGCGTTCCGCCGATGGCCGCTACATTGTCATCCCCAACGGTAAGATCATTGCTGGCAACATCATTAACTTCTCCCGCGAGCCGGTGCGCCGTAACGAGTTCATTATCGGCGTTGATTACGATGCGGATATCGATCTGGTGAAACAGCTGCTGACCGAAATTATCGAGTCTGACGATCGTATTCTGAAAGATCGCGAAAGAACCGTCCGCATGAACGAGCTGGGCGCATCCTCAGTTAACTTTGTGATCCGTACCTGGAGCAACAGCGGCGATCTGCAAAACGTTTACTGGGACGTGCTGGAGCGCATCAAGAAGACATTCGATGCCCACGGCATTGGTTTCCCCTATCCGCAGATGGATGTGCACTTCAAGCGTGAGAGAGCCGCTCAGCCTGCCGAGCAGCAATAATCTCCCCAGGGCCAGCCTTGCTGGCCCTGCTTATTATTAGTAATACTGATTATTGATTAGAATTTTAAATTTCCGCTTATAATAAGGGCACGGTATAGTCTCCGCCATGAACGACAGGTAGAGGCTATGATGGTGTTAAGTTATTATTTTCAAGGGATTGCGTTAGGTGCGGCGATGATCCTGCCGCTGGGCCCACAAAATGCGTTTGTGATGAATCAGGGCATCCGCCGCCAGTATCCATTGATGGTGGCTGGATTATGCGCTCTCAGCGATCTGGTTCTGATCTGTGCCGGGATCTTTGGCGGCAGCGCGGTGCTGATGCAGTCGCCGTGGCTGATGGCGCTGGTCACCTGGGGCGGCGTAGCGTTCCTGCTCTGGTATGGCTTCGGCGCGCTAAAAACGGCCTTTAGCCAGCAGCTTGAGCTGGCTAATGCTGAGGTGTTAAAACAGGGGCGCTGGCGAATAATCGCCACTATGCTGGCGGTAACCTGGCTCAACCCTCACGTCTATCTCGACACCTTTGTGGTGCTCGGCAGTTTGGGTGGGCAGCTGGCGGCAGAGCCGAAGCGTTGGTTTGCGCTCGGGACGATTAGCGCCTCGTTTATCTGGTTTTTCGGCCTGGCGCTGCTGGCAGCATGGCTTGCGCCACGCCTGCGCACCGCTAAGGCGCAGCGTATTATCAACGTCGTCGTTGGCGTGATCATGTGGTTTATCGCGTTTCAGCTGGCGAAGGACGGTATTCATCATTTACAGGTGCTGTAAGCACAGCGTTACCAGGCTAAGTCCGATGGACAACCGCGCCGAAAACGTTAAGCTTGCAGCCAAACGTCCGCGTCCGCGGCGAATATTCAGACAAGGAGAAGCTACGGTGAAGTTCAAAGTGATGGCCCTTGCGGCATTAGTTGGATTAGGTGCGCTGTCGGTTCAGGCAAATGAGCTGCCAAACGGCCCGCATATTGTGACCTCGGGTACGGCGAGCGTTGATGCCGTGCCGGATATCGCTACCCTGGCGATTGAAGTTAACGTTGCAGCAAAAGATGCGGCATCGGCGAAGAAGCAGGCCGACGATCGCGTTGCGCAATACCTGAGCTTCCTTGAGCAGAACGGCGTGGCGAAGAAGGATATCAACTCCGCTAACCTGCGTACCCAGCCGGACTATGACTATCAGAATGGCAAAAGCATTCTGAAAGGTTACCGGGCGGTACGTACGGTAGAGGTGACGCTGCGCGAGCTGGATAAGCTTAACTCGCTGCTGGACGGCGCGCTGAAAGCCGGGCTGAACGAGATCCGTGCGGTTACCCTCGGCGTTGCGCAACCAGAAGCCTATAAAGACAAGGCGCGTAAAGCAGCAATCGATGACGCCGTGCGTCAGGCCGGGCAGCTGGCTGCGGGCTTTAAGTCTACCCTGGGGCCGGTGTACAGCGTGCGTTACCATGTCTCTAACTATCAGCCTACCCCGATGGTACGCATGATGAAGGCAGACGCGGCACCAACGTCGGCGCAGGAGACCTACGAGCAGCCAACGATCCAGTTTGACGATCAGGTTGACGTGGTGTTTGAACTGCAGCCGCAGGCGGGAAGCACCTCTCAACCTGCGCCTGCGCAGTCGGCACCAGCCCAGTCAACTCAGCCAGCCCAGCAGTAATCCTCTCTTATCCGGCCGGGGTCAAACCTGGCCGGATACTCTCCCGTTTTAGTCCTGACGCAGTACGCGGCGACCGTGGGCCAGCAACGCTTCGGTAACGTTGCGCATCATGCGGCTCTCCGGCGCGAAACGGTGCCAGAAAAGCATCCGCCGCTGGAACAGGCCCGGCGTCAGGTCAATCAGCTCGCCGCTGTCTAACTCGCGCTCAATCTGCAGGTGCGGGATCATGCAGCAGGTCGTACCCTGGCGCGCCAGCTGCACAAAGGCTTCGGACGAGTTAACGATATGGCACGGTACGCTGCCCGGCGGCAGATCGAAGTTCTGCTGCAAAAAGGCCTGATGCATATCGTCGAGATGGTCAAACGCCACCGCCGGGGCCTTTAGCAGCGCCGAGCGGGTCACGCCGTTGGGGAAGTAGCGTTCGGCGAAGGCTTTTGAGCCTACAAACAGGTAGTCGAGCGCGCCGAGCCGATCCACGAGGCAGCTTGGCAGCGCCTGGGACTGGATACTGACCGCGCCGACCACTTCCCCCCGACGCAGACGCTCCTGGGTACGGGTCTCATCTTCCACCTGCAGATTAAGGCGGATCGGTGAGTCAACCAGCACCGGTGCCAGGGCGGGTAACAGCCAGGTCGCCAGGCTGTCGGCGTTGACCGCTAGCGAGAGCAGCAGCGGCGTAGAGCCGGTCTGCTCATCCCCCAGCCACTCATCCTCTAGCAGCTCAATCTGACGCAGCAGTGCCAGCAGCTTCTGACCCTGCTCGGTAGGACGCGGCGGCACGGTACGAACCAGCAGCGGCTGACCAAACATATTTTCCAGCTGTTTAATACGTTGTGAGACGGCGGACTGGGTAATGCACAGCTTTTGCGCGGCGCGCTCAAACCCGCGTTCACGAATGACCGCATCAAGCGCCTGTAATGTTCTGTAGTCCGGACGTTTCATTGCTAAGAGGTGCTCCAAAGTGTGATTAACAGCACTATGACATAAATTTTCGTTCGATACAGACGAAATGCGCGCCTGCGTTTTTCACTAAGAGTTGTGACATTGATCACAGGGACATTTTAACGATCGATGCCTTATAATGCGCGCTCGGTCTTCACACCACAGGCAAACGATCATGACGCAGGATGAACTAAAAAAAGCAGTAGGCTGGGCGGCGCTAAATTACGTTGAGCCAGGCACCATTGTCGGCGTTGGCACCGGTTCAACGGCTGCACACTTTATCGATGCGCTGGGCACGATGAAGGGGCAGATTGAAGGGGCCGTTTCCAGCTCTGACGCCTCTACCGAAAAGCTGAAATCCCTTGGCATCACCGTGTTCGATCTCAACGAGGTCGATCGTCTGGGCGTTTACGTTGACGGTGCTGACGAGATCAACGGTCAGATGCAGATGATCAAAGGCGGCGGCGCGGCGCTGACTCGCGAAAAGATCATCGCCTCCGTGGCGGATAAGTTTATCTGTATTGCCGATGCGTCAAAAGAGGTGGCTATTCTGGGAGGCTTCCCGCTGCCGGTAGAGGTGATCCCCATGGCCCGCAGCGCCGTTGCCCGTCAGTTAGTGAAGCTGGGCGGTCGTCCTGAATATCGTCAGGGCGTGGTGACCGACAACGGTAACGTCATTCTCGACGTGCACGGTCTGGAGATTATCGATCCTGTGGCGCTGGAAAATGCGATTAACGCCATTCCAGGGGTGGTCACCGTCGGCCTGTTCGCCAACCGTGGTGCGGACGTGGCGCTGATCGGTACCGCCGACGGCGTAAAAACCATCGTAAAATGATCTGACGGCGAGAGGCTCTCGCCGGAGAAAAAATTTCCCCTGGCTGAATTTGGTGACTTGTGTCACGTTTTCAGCCAGCGACTGACGATCCTGTTGCCGTTTAGCCGCTTTGCTAGCATTTTCCTCTGTCAAACTTCACTGCGTGACTTTTCTTCATGCCGCCGACGCAAACGTTCATATTGCCGCAATAGTTTTTTTTGATATGTTGGCTAAAGCGAACACACACTGATTTAGAAAATAACAGGGTCGGGGAAATGGCAAAAGTATCACTGGAAAAAGACAAAATTAAGTTTTTGCTGGTTGAAGGCGTTCATCAGAAAGCAATAGATAGCCTTCGTGCAGCGGGTTACACCAACATTGAGTACCACAAAGGTGCGCTGGACAGCGCCCAGCTGAAAGAGTCGATCCGTGATGCCCATTTCATCGGCCTGCGCTCCCGTACGCATCTGACAGAAGAGATTTTCGCTGCCGCAGAGAAGCTGGTTGCCGTCGGCTGCTTCTGCATCGGCACCAATCAGGTTGACCTCAACGCGGCTGCTAAGCGTGGCGTACCGGTATTCAACGCGCCGTTCTCCAATACACGCTCGGTGGCGGAACTGGTGATCGGCGAGCTGCTGCTGCTGATGCGCGGTATTCCGGAAGCCAACGCCAAGGCGCACCGCGGCGTCTGGAACAAGCTTGCCGCAGGCTCCTATGAAGCGCGTGGCAAGAAGCTCGGTATTATCGGCTACGGCCACATCGGTACCCAGCTGGGCATTCTGGCGGAGTCGCTGGGGATGCACGTCTTCTTCTACGATATCGAAAGCAAGCTGCCGCTGGGCAACGCGACGCAGGTTCAGCACCTCTCTGACCTGCTGAACATGAGCGACGTCGTGAGCCTGCACGTGCCGGAAAACGCCTCGACGAAGAACATGATCGGCGTCGAAGAGCTGGCGCTGATGAAGCCGGGCTCGCTGCTGATCAACGCCGCACGCGGCACGGTTGTCGATATTCCGGCCCTGTGCGACGCGCTGCGTAACAAACACCTGGCCGGCGCGGCTATCGACGTCTTCCCGACTGAACCGGCGACCAACAGCGATCCGTTTGACTCCCCGCTGTGTGAGTTCGACAACGTCATTCTGACCCCGCACATCGGCGGCTCTACGCAGGAAGCACAGGAGAACATCGGCCTTGAAGTGGCGGGCAAGCTGGCGAAATATTCAGACAACGGCTCCACGCTCTCTGCCGTGAACTTCCCGGAAGTCTCACTGCCGCTGCACGGCGGTCGTCGCCTGCTGCACATCCATGAGAACCGCCCTGGCGTGCTGACCGCCATCAACCAGATCTTTGCCGAGCAGGGGGTCAACATTGCCGCCCAGTATCTGCAAACGACACCGCAGATGGGTTACGTGGTGATCGATATCGAAGCGGAAGAAGAGGTGGCGCAGAAGGCGCTGCAGAGCATGAAAGGCATTGCCGGAACTATCCGCGCACGTCTGCTCTACTGATCCGTGTTGCCCGGCGTGCCAGCCGGGCCTACCACTGCCATGTCTGCGATGGCGTCACCACCGCAGGCAAGGGGATATCCCACTCTTCTACCGGCAGAGCATCGACCTGCTGGCAGTCATGGGCGTAGCCTACCGGCGTAAAGTCATGCTGCTGCCACTTCTGTAGCGTGCGATCGTAAAAGCCGCCGCCCATCCCCAGCCGTTGTCCCTGATTGTCAAAGGCCACCAGCGGCGTGATCAACACGTCCAGCGTGTCGAGCGGCGTGACGTCGCGCAGATCGAGCCTGGGCTCATAAATTTTCAGATGATTTACCACCAGTTCGCTCTCAGGGTGGTAGTGCAGAAACAGCAGATTACCGGGGCTAAAGGGGTGCAAAACCGGCAGGCAGACGCGTTTGCCGCTGCGCCAGAGCTGCTCGATCAGCGGACGGGTATCAAGCTCACCGTCAAAAGAGAGAAACAGCGCCACGGTGTGGGCCAGCACCATCGGCGGAAACGCCATCATGCGGTTAGCGGCCTGCTGGGCGTAGCTACGCTGCTCGTCGTTGCTTAGGGCACGGCGACGCTGGCGGATCTGCTGGCGAATGAGCTGTCGGGGTGAAGCGGATAGCGCGAGTGATGTCATGGTATCAGGTAGAGGAAGGGGAATCTCCGAGATGCCGCCGCAGGCTGTAACCCTTGAACCCTTGGTTCAAGGTGAATATGTCGTCATAGTTTTAAGGCTTCTCGGACGAACCGAGCATGCTCACCAACCATGGAGCGCCACATTCTTGTGGTATGAAATATCGGCTCAGGGGACTGGCCCACTTGCGAACATCTCAGAGAAATTTTTTCTTCACTGTCACTCTACCATAGTCGACATTGAAGTGTTATTCAAACTTAGGCCCCGGTCTTTCGTTAGTGCGACCCTGATCAAGCAATGCCTGTTCGATGGTCTGCTGTAACAGTCGAATACGCTGCTCCATGCTGGATGCGTAGTCGCGGGTTTTCGCCTTTTCCTGAGCCAGTTCGTAGCTAATGTTCAACGCGGCGATGAAAACCAGCTGCTCAGTATTTGTGACTCTAGTGCGAACTTTCAGATCTTGCAACCGCTCATTCAGATCATCTGCAGCCTGATTGAGAGCGTCCCGCTGTTCAGGCGGACAGTTCACGCGCAGTGAACGGCCAAAAATTTGGATATCGACGGGTTGTGCAGACATGACACCTTCCTGCTGTTTGACTGCGCTCTACCTTGGCAACCGAGTCCTGGCTGCGAAGGGGCGACACTATAGCTACCCTGGTTAGAGGATTCAAGCAGATTCTCATAACCTGAACTCTTAGCCTATTCTCTTAACATAGCCGTAAAAAGAAACCTATACGTAAAGGTCGCAAACGCATGTTTGGCGAAAGCTGACGGCTATATCACCAGGGTCCAAAGTGGTAGCATACCATGAATCTTTCTCCCAACGACGACGAATGCGCATGTCAATACAGAACGAAATGCCTGGTTACAATGAATTGAACCAGTTACTCACCCAACAGGGTGTTGGCTTAACGCCAGCCGAGATGCACGGTCTGATCGGCGGGATGCTTTGCGGCGGCAATAACGACAGTTCGTGGCAGCCGCTGTTACACGATCTCACCAACGAAGGTCTGGCGTTTGGCCATGAGCTGGCCGAGGCGCTGCGTAAGATGCACGCCGCCACCAGCGACGCACTGGAAGACGATGGCTTCCAGTTCCAGCTCTTTCTGCCGGACGGCGATGAGGTCAGCGTGTTTGACCGGGCCGACGCCATGGCGGGCTGGGTGAACCACTTCCTGCTGGGGCTGGGCGTCACGCAGCCGAAGCTCGATAAGGTCACTGGTGATACCGGCGAGGCCATCGACGATCTGCGCAACATCGCGCAGCTGGGCTACGAGGAGGACGAAGATCAGGAAGAGCTGGAGATGTCGCTCGAAGAGATCGTGGAGTACGTCCGCGTGGCGGCGCTCCTCTGCCATGATACGTTTACTCGTCCACAGCCGACCGCACCGGAAGTGCGTAAGCCAACGCTACATTAAGCGTCGTACTGAATGCTAAAAGGAGGTGTCATGACCCAGTCTGAGTTTCTTCGCCGCCGCCAGGCGCTGCTTGCGCAGATGGCCCCGGCCAGCGCGGCGCTGATCTTCTCCGCTCCGGAGGCGACCCGCAGCGCCGACAGTGAATATCCCTACCGTCAAAACAGCGACTTCTGGTACTTCACCGGCTTTAACGAGCCTGAGGCGGTGCTGGTGCTGATCAAGAGCGATGACACCCACAATCACAGCGTACTGTTTAACCGCCTGCGGGATAAAACCGCAGAGATCTGGTTTGGCCGTCGGCTGGGCCAGGAGGCCGCGCCGGAGAAGTTAGGGGTGGATCGGGCGCTGGCGTTCAGTGAAATCGACGAGCAGCTCTACCAGCTGCTTAACGGACTCGACGAGGTCTACCACGCGCAGGGCGAATATCCCTATGCGGATGCGATCCTCTTCACCGCGCTGGACAAGCTGCGCAAAGGGTCCCGGCAGAATCTCACCGCGCCCGCCTCGATAACTGACTGGCGGCCCATTGTCCATGAGATGCGCCTGTTTAAATCCCCGGAAGAGATTGACGTCCTGCGCCGCGCAGGTGAGATCAGCGCGCTGGCCCACACGCGGGCGATGCAGGTCTGCCGTCCGGGCATGTTCGAATACCAGCTCGAAGGCGAGATCCTGCACGAGTTCAACCGCCACGGGGCGCGCTTTGCGTCGTATAACACCATTGTTGGCGGTGGGGAAAACGGCTGCATCCTGCACTACACCGAGAACGAAAGCGAGCTGCGTGACGGTGAGCTGGTGCTGATTGACGCCGGGTGCGAGTATCGGGGCTACGCGGGGGATATCACCCGTACCTTCCCGATTAACGGCAAGTTTACCCCGGCCCAGCGCGAGATCTATGACATCGTGCTGGCCTCGCTCGACGCCGCGCTGACCCTGTTCCGTCCGGGCACCTCCATTCAAGACGTTACCAGCGACGTTGTGCGGATCATGATTACCGGGCTGGTGAAGCTCGATATCCTGAAAGGTGACGTTGACCAGCTGCTGGCCGACAACGCCCACCGCGCCTTCTTCATGCACGGCCTGAGCCACTGGCTGGGGCTGGACGTTCATGACGTCGGCGTCTACGGGCCTGACCGCTCGCGCACGCTTGAGCCGGGCATGGTGCTGACCGTCGAACCGGGTCTCTATATCGCTCCGGATGCCGACGTGCCGCCTCAGTATCGTGGCATTGGGATCCGCATCGAGGATGACATCCTCATCACCGAAAACGGCAACGAGAACCTGACCGCCAGCGTAGTGAAGAGGGCCGATGAGATCGAGGCGCTGATGGCGGCGGCGAAGCATTCATGAGTGTAATAATCGTCGGCGGCGGGATGACCGGCGCTACGCTTGCGCTGGCTATTTCGCGCCTGACGCACGGCACGCTGCCGGTGCACCTTATCGAAGCCACTGCTCCGGAAGAGCAGGCGCATCCAGGCTTTGATGCGCGTGCCATTGCGCTGGCCGAAGGCACCTGCCAGCATCTGGCGCGGATCGGCATCTGGCAGCATATTGCCCCGTGCGCCACGCCCATCACCAGCGTTCACGTAAGCGATCGCGGTCATGTGGGCTTCGTGACGCTGGAAGCACAGGACTATCGCGTCGACGCGCTCGGGCACGTTGTAGAGCTGCACGAGGTGGGGCAGCGGCTATTTTCGCTGCTACGCCGCGCCCCTGGCGTCACGCTGCACTGTCCTGACCGGGTCAGCGACTTTACCCGCAGCGAAAAGGGCGTCAGCGTGACCCTGGAGAGCGGTAAAACGCTGCAGGGAAGCCTGCTGGTGGCGGCGGACGGTTCCCGCTCGGCGCTGGCAGCGCAGTGCGGTATCGGCTGGCAGCAGACGCCGTATCATCAGGTAGCGCTGATCGCCAACGTGACTACCTCGCTTGCCGGCCAGGGGAGAGCCTTCGAGCGCTTTACCGAACACGGTCCGCTGGCGCTGCTGCCTATGTCGCAGGGGCGCTACTCGCTGGTCTGGTGTCATCCACTGGAGAAGCGCGATGAGGTGATGGCCTGGTCCGATGAGCGCTTCTGCCACGAGCTGCAAAGCGCGTTTGGCTGGCGGCTTGGGCGCATTGTCCACGCGGGCACCCGCAATGCCTATCCGCTGACGTTAACTACTGCCTCATCGCCGGTATCGCACCGCGTGGTGCTGGTGGGCAACGCTGCCCAGACGCTGCATCCTATCGCCGGGCAGGGGTTCAACCTCGGCATGCGCGATGTGATGAGCCTGGCCGAGACGCTAGCCGATGCGCAGGCAGAGAACAGCGACATTGGCGCTTATCCGGTGCTGCGCGGCTATCAGCAGCGCCGTCAGAGTGACAAAGAGGCGACAATCGGCGTTACCGACGGGCTGGTGCAGCTGTTTGCTAACCGCTGGTCACCGCTGGTTGCGGGTCGCAACGCCGGCCTGATGGCAATGGAACTTTTTACCCCGGCACGCGACGTGCTGGCGCAGCGAACGCTAGGATGGGTCGCACAATAACAGGCAGTAGTTTTAGGAGCGAATTTTGCAAAGTGTAGATGTAGCAATTGTCGGCGGCGGTATGGTTGGTCTGGCGGTAGCCTGCGGATTGCAGGGGAGCGGCCTGCGCGTAGCGGTGCTGGAGCAAAACCCGCCCCAGCCGCTGCCGGAGAGTGCGCCGCCTGCGCTCCGTGTTTCGGCCATCAACGCCGCCAGTGAAAAGCTGCTGACGCGTCTTGGCGTCTGGTCATCTATCGTGGCGAACCGCGCCAGCTGCTATCACGGTATGGAAGTGTGGGACAAAGACAGCTTTGGACGCATCGCTTTTGACGACCGCAGCATGGGCTATAGCCACCTGGGCCATATTATTGAGAACGATGTGATCCATCAGGCGCTGTGGCAGAGAGCGCAGCAGTGTCAGGATGTTACGCTTATGGCACCTGCTGGCGTACAACAGGTCGCCTGGGGTGAAAATGAAGCCTTTTTAACCCTGAAAGATGGCGGCATGCTGACGGCACGGCTGGTGGTTGGCGCGGACGGGGCTAACTCCTGGCTGCGTGAAAAAGCCGATATTGCGCTTACCTCATGGGACTACCGGCATCATGCGCTGGTTGCCACTATCCGCACCGATGAGCCTCACGAGGCGGTAGCGCGTCAGGTCTTCCACGGCGACGGCATCTTAGCCTTCCTGCCGCTGAGCGATCCGCATCTCTGCTCCATTGTCTGGTCGTTGCCGCCGCTGGAGGCGGCAAGCATGCAGGATACGACAGAGGAGGCCTTCAACCAGGCGCTGGACATGGCGTTCGATAACCGCCTTGGCCTTTGCCACGTTGAGAGCGAGCGGCTGGTGTTTCCGCTGACGGGGCGCTATGCACGCCAGTTTGCCGCCCACCGGCTGGCGCTGGTGGGCGATGCCGCGCACACCATCCATCCGCTGGCGGGGCAGGGGGTAAACCTTGGCTTTATGGATGCCGCCGAGCTGGTCAACGAGCTGAAACGCCTGCACGGCGCAGGCAAAGATATCGGTCAGCATCTCTACCTGCGCCGCTATGAGCGCAGCCGTAAACATAGCGCCGGCGTGATGCTGGCGAGTATGCAGGGCTTTCGCGAGCTGTTTGCCGGCACGCACCCGGCGAAAAAGCTGCTGCGCGATCTCGGCCTGAAGCTGGCCGACACGCTGCCGGGGGTTAAGCCGCAGCTTATTCGCCAGGCGATGGGCCTGAACGATCTGCCCGAGTGGTTACGTTAACTCGATCACACTTTCCCTCTCCGAGCCTGGAGAGGGACGCGTTCTCTCATTTGAAATATTCTAATTTCACCCCGGTTTTCGGATTACTTTTTCTCATCTACCAAAATTTTCCCATCTTGAAATCTGCGTGCTTTGCCGCGTAATACGCTGGCTTATCGGGTCTTCATCGTCTGTTTTATGATGTTTATCGCAAACTCACCGGCCTGTGCCAGTGTAATATCCTGCCGCCTGCTTCAGTGTTTTAGGTCATAAGCTAATGTGATGGAACATTTTTGCTTATGGTTATGCCCGCTGTTCGATGATAAGTTCAGGCGAAAGGTAACGTTTGCGTCGCCGTCTGGAACCGAGGCTTACGTGCTTACGACTTCGCCTTATTTATCCTGGCCCCGCTTATTCAATGAGGAAAAGATGGCTCAGCAAACCCCTTTATACGAACAACACACGCTGTGCGGCGCCCGCATGGTGGATTTCCACGGCTGGATGATGCCTCTGCACTACGGCTCGCAGATCGATGAGCACCACGCGGTGCGCACCGATGCCGGTATGTTTGATGTCTCGCATATGACCATCGTCGATCTGCGCGGCAGCCTCTGCCGGGCGTTTCTCCGCCATCTGCTGGCCAACGACGTTGCTAAACTGACCCAGCCGGGCAAGGCGCTCTACAGCGGCATGCTCAACGCCTCCGGCGGCGTTATTGACGATCTGATCGTCTACTTCTTTACCGAAGATCATTTCCGCCTCGTGGTGAACTCTGCCACCCGCGAAAAAGATCTCGCGTGGATCACCCAGCACGCGGCTCCCTTTGATATCGAGATTGCCGTTCGTGACGATCTGGCGCTGATCGCCGTTCAGGGGCCGAACGCCCAGGCGAAAGCGGCAGGTCTGTTTACCGATGCCCAACGTCAGGCCGTGGCAGGCATGAAGCCCTTCTTTGGCGTGGAGTCGGACGGCTGGTTTATCGCTACCACCGGCTACACCGGTGAAGCGGGCTATGAGATTGCGCTGCCGAGTGAGCAGGCAGCGGATTTCTGGCAGGCGCTAATTAGCGCAGGCGTGAAGCCCTGCGGCCTGGGCGCGCGCGACACGCTGCGTCTGGAAGCGGGTATGAACCTCTATGGCCAGGAGATGGACGAAGGCGTTTCGCCGCTGGCGGCGAATATGGGCTGGACCATTGCCTGGGAGCCTGCCGATCGTGATTTTATTGGCCGCGAAGCGCTGGAACTACAGCGTGAAAGAGGCACCGAGCAGCTGGTTGGCCTGATCATGACCGAAAAAGGCGTCCTGCGTAACGAACTGCCGGTGCGTTTCACCGATGCCAGCGGCAACTCGCAGGAGGGCATTATCACCAGCGGCACCTTCTCGCCGACGCTGGGCTACAGCATCGCGCTGGCCCGCGTACCGGCCGGGATTGGCGACACGGCTATCGTGCAGATCCGCAACCGTGAAATGCCGGTGAAGGTAACGAAACCTGTTTTTGTGCGCGCTGGCAAAGCCGTCGCGTAACCTAATCTATCGTGGAGAAATGTGAATGAGCAATGTACCTGGCGACCTGAAATACAGTAAAGAACACGAATGGCTGCGCAAAGAGGCAGACGGCTCCTACACCGTTGGCATCACCGAACATGCGCAGGAGCTGCTGGGCGATATGGTGTTCGTTGACCTGCCGGACGTGGGCGCTACCGTCAGCGCGGGCGATGACTGTGCCGTTGCAGAATCCGTTAAGGCGGCCTCCGACATCTATGCTCCGGTGAGCGGCGAGATCGTGGCAGTCAACGACGCGCTCAGCGACAACCCAGAGCTGGTCAACAGCGAGCCATACGCCGGCGGCTGGATCTTTAAAATCAAGGCCAGCGACGAAGCAGAGGTTGAAGCCCTGCTGGACGCGACCGCGTACGAATCTCTGCTAGAAGACGAGTAATACGCTTCATACTTCACGTTGCAGGTGTGTTGGCTTCCTCGCTCACCCCAGTCACTTACTTATGTAAGCTCCTGAGGGTTCACTGCGTCGCCGCCTTCCTGCAACGCGAATTATTTTGCGTATGTGAGAAAGAACAACCACGATTCACCGCACGTTTCAGGAACCATCGCTCATGACCCAGACTTTAAGCCAGCTTGAACACCGCGACGCTTTTATCGATCGCCACATCGGGCCGGACGCTGCTCAGCAGCAAGAGATGCTGAAAACCGTTGGCGCAGATTCACTTAACGCCCTGATTGGCCAGATTGTCCCGCAAGACATTCAGCTGGCAACGCCGCCGCAGATTGGCGAAGCGACCACGGAGTTTGCCGCGCTGGCCGAGCTGAAAGCCATCGCCGCGCGCAACAAGCGCTTTAAGTCTTACATCGGCATGGGCTACACCGCCGTGCAGCTGCCGCCGGTGATCCTGCGCAATATGCTGGAAAACCCGGGCTGGTACACCGCCTATACCCCTTATCAGCCGGAAGTTTCTCAGGGCCGCCTTGAGGCACTGCTTAACTTCCAGCAGGTCACGCTGGATCTCACCGGTCTCGATATCGCCTCCGCCTCGCTGCTTGATGAAGCGACCGCAGGGGCCGAAGCGATGGCGATGGCCAAACGCGTGAGCAAGCTGAAAGGGGCGAACCGCTTCTTTGTTGCCGCCGACGTGCATCCGCAGACCCTGGACGTGGTGCGCACCCGCGCGGAAACCTTTGGCTTTGAGATCGTGGTCGACAACGCCGACAAAGCGCTGGATCACCAGGATCTCTTCGGCGTGCTGCTCCAGCAGGTAGGCACTACCGGTGAAGTGCATGACTACAGCGCGCTGATGAGTGAGCTGAAAGCACGCAAGGTTGTTGTAAGCGTCGCGGCAGACTTTATGGCGCTGGTGCTGCTGACCGCACCAGGCAAGCAGGGGGCGGATATCGTCTTCGGCTCTGCCCAGCGCTTCGGCGTGCCGATGGGCTACGGCGGCCCGCACGCGGCCTTCTTTGCTGCCAAAGATGAATTCAAACGCTCCATGCCAGGCCGTATTATCGGCGTATCGAAAGACGCTGCCGGGAACACCGCGCTGCGCATGGCGATGCAGACTCGCGAGCAGCATATTCGTCGCGAGAAAGCGAACTCCAACATCTGTACCTCGCAGGTGCTGCTGGCGAATATCGCCAGCCTCTACGCCGTATTCCACGGCCCGGTTGGGCTGAAGCGCATTGCGGGTCGTATCCACCGCCTGGCCGATATCCTCGCCACCGGCCTGCAGCAGAAAGGGTTGAAGCTGCGCCATGCGCACTTCTTTGACACCCTCTGCGTTGAAATTGCCGATAAAGCGGCGGTGCTGGCGCGTGCCGAAGCGGCAGAGATCAACCTGCGCAGCGACATCCATAACGCCGTGGGCATTACGCTTGATGAAACCACCACTCGTGAAGACGTGGCGACGCTGTTTGACGTCATTGTCGGCGATGGTCATGGTCTCAATATCGATGCGCTGGACAAAGAAGTGGCTCACGACAGCCGCTCAATTCAGCCGGGTATGCTGCGTGATGATGCTATTCTGAGCCATCCGGTATTCAACCGCTACCATAGCGAAACCGAGATGATGCGCTACATGCACTCGCTGGAGCGTAAGGATCTGGCCCTGAACCAGGCGATGATCCCGCTTGGCTCCTGCACCATGAAGCTGAACGCCGCCGCAGAGATGATCCCTATCACCTGGCCTGAGTTCTCCGAGCTGCATCCGTTCTGCCCGGCAGACCAGGCGGAAGGGTATCATCAGATGATCAATCAGCTCTCTGAGTGGCTGGTGAAGCTGACCGGCTACGACGCCCTCTGCATGCAGCCGAACTCCGGCGCGCAGGGTGAGTACGCAGGCCTGCTGGCGATCCGCCATTACCATGAGAGCCGCAACGACGGCCATCGCGATATCTGCCTCATCCCCAGCTCCGCCCACGGCACCAACCCGGCGTCGGCGCAGATGGCCGGCATGCAGGTGGTGGTGGTTGCCTGTGATAAAAACGGTAACATCGACCTGGCCGATCTGCGTGCCAAGGCCGAGCAGGCGGGGGATAACCTCTCCTGCATCATGGTGACCTACCCGTCTACCCACGGGGTTTATGAAGAGACGATCCGCGAGGTGTGCGAAATCGTCCATCAGTACGGCGGTCAGGTCTACCTTGACGGCGCGAACATGAACGCTCAGGTAGGGATCACCTCCCCTGGCTTTATCGGCGCGGACGTGTCGCACCTCAACCTGCATAAAACCTTCTGTATTCCGCACGGCGGCGGCGGTCCGGGCATGGGGCCTATCGGCGTGAAAGCTCACCTGGCACCATTTGTACCAGGCCACAGCGTAGTACAAATTGAAGGGATGCTGACCCGTCAGGGCGCGGTCTCTGCCGCCCCGTTCGGCAGCGCCTCTATTCTGCCAATCAGCTGGATGTATATCCGTATGATGGGCGCAGAAGGGCTGAAGAAAGCCAGCCAGGTAGCGATCCTCAATGCTAACTACATTGCTACCCGCCTGCAGTCGGCCTTCCCGGTACTCTATACCGGTCGCGATGGTCGCGTAGCGCACGAGTGCATTCTGGATATTCGTCCGCTGAAAGAGCAGAGCGGCATTAGCGAGCTGGATATCGCCAAGCGTCTAATCGACTACGGCTTCCACGCGCCAACCATGTCCTTCCCGGTGGCGGGTACGCTGATGGTGGAACCAACGGAGTCCGAAAGCAAAGCCGAGCTGGACCGCTTTATTGATGCGATGCTGGCTATCCGCATGGAGATCGATCGCGTGCAGGACGGCGAGTGGACCCAAGAGGACAACCCGTTGGTTAACGCTCCGCATATTCAGCACGAGCTGGTAGCGGAATGGAACCACGCCTACAGCCGCGAGCTGGCGGTCTTCCCGGCAGGGGCAGCGAACAAGTACTGGCCGACCGTGAAGCGTCTTGATGACGTCTACGGTGACCGCAACCTGTTCTGCTCCTGCGTGCCGATGAGCGAATACCAGTAATAGTGTTGGTCTAGTAACGTAAGCCGGGTAAGGCGAAGCCGCTACCCGGCTTTTTTATTGGGAGAATGGAATGGGTATTGCACTGGTAACCGGCGCAAGCCGGGGCATTGGCAGGGCCACGGCGCTGGAGCTGGCGCGTGAAGGCTACGGCGTGGCGGTTAACTATCATCACAACGTGGATGCGGCAACCGAGGTGGTGAACACGATTGTTGCTGCGGGCGGTAGGGCTTTCGCGGTACAGGCAGATATCAGCGATGAAGCGCAGGTGCTGGCGATGTTCGCTCGTCTCGACGAGGAGAACGAGCCGCTGACCGCGCTGGTCAATAACGCAGGCATTTTGTTTGAGCAATCGACCATCGAAAACCTGTCGGCCGAACGCATCAACCGCGTGCTGGCTACCAACGTGACGGGCTACTTTCTCTGCTGTCGCGAAGCGGTAAAACGCATGTCGTTTAAACATGGCGGCAAGGGTGGGGCGATAGTGAATGTCTCCTCCGCGGCTTCACGCCTCGGCGCACCGGGTGAATATGTGGATTACGCGGCATCCAAAGGGGCGGTGGATTCGCTGACCACCGGGTTATCACTCGAGGTGGCGGCGCAGGGCATTCGCGTCAACTGCGTACGCCCTGGCCTGATTTATACCGACATTCACGCCTCTGGCGGCGAGCCGGGACGCGTGGATCGGATCAAGTCCATGCTGCCAATGCAGCGCGGCGGTCAGCCGGAAGAGGTGGCGCAGGCGATAGTCTGGCTGCTGAGCGAGAAGGCATCGTACGTGACGGGCAGTTTTATTGAGTTAGCGGGCGGCAAGTAGCCGCCCGGCAATGCGTAGTTACAGGTTCTCACCGTTGCTGGCGATCACGGCTTTGTACCACTCAAAGCTCTTCTTACGGGAGCGGGACATATCCCCGGTACCGTCGTCATGCTTGTTCACATAGATAAAGCCATAGCGTTTGCTGTACTGGCCGGTAGTGAAAGAGACGCAGTCGATGCAGCCCCACGGGGTGTAGCCCATCAGATCGACGCCGTCGTAGGTCACGGCTTTGATCATCTCTTCCACGTGGGCGCGCAGGTAATCAATGCGGTAGTCGTCATTGATGCTGCCATCCTCTTCCACTTTATCGTACGCGCCAAAGCCGTTTTCCACGATAAACAGCGGCTTCTGGTAGCGCTCGTACAGCTCGCACAGAGCATAGCGCAGGCCGACCGGGTCAATCTGCCAGCCCCAGTCAGAGGCTTTAACGTGCGGGTTTGGCACGCTGCCTTCAAAGCCAGAGATCGCGTCACCGCTGCCGCCTTCCGCTTTCACCGCGTTGGTCATGTAGTAGCTGAAGCCGAGATAGGCGCAGGTACCCTCGCGCAGGATCTGCTCGTCGTTGGCTTCCATTTTGATATCAAAGCCGCGACGTTCCCACTCGTTCAGAACGTAGGAGGGGTAGTAGCCGCGCAGCTGCACGTCGGTAAAGACCCAGCGCTCGCGCATTGACTCCTGAGCATACATGACGTCTTCTGGCTTACAGGAGAACGGATAGAGCGGCACCATGGCCAGCATGCAGCCAACCTGCATCTCAGGATTGATCTCCCGCGCGGCCTTCACTGCCAGCGCGCTGGCAACGAACTGGTGGTGCAGCACCTGGTACATGGTCTCTTCCGGATTTTCATGCTCGGTATAGACCACGCCGGAGCAGCAGTAGCCAAACAGCGGCGCGCGCCAGTTACGCTGGTTGTTGATCTCGTTAAAGGTCATCCAGTATTTGACCTTGCTCTTATAGCGCTCGAAGACCACTTCGGCGAAGCGCACAAAGAAATCCACTACTTTACGGTTGGTCCAGCCGCCGTAGGCCTGCACCAGATGCAGGGGCATCTCAAAGTGGGAGAGGGTGATCACCGGCTCGATGTTATATTTCAGCAGCTCATCGAACATATCGTCATAGAACTTCAGACCCTCTTCGTTCGGCGTCTGCTCGTCGCCGTTTGGGAAGATACGGGTCCAGGCGATAGAGGTACGAAAACACTTAAAGCCCATCTCGGCAAACAGCTTGATGTCTTCTTTGTAGTGGGTGTAGAACTCAACGGCTTCGTGGTTCGGATAGTATTTGCCGGGCACAACGTCCTGGGTGATCTCACGCGGTACGCCGTGCGCGCCGCCGGTCAGTACGTCGCAGATGCTCGGGCCTTTACCGCCTTTGTTCCAGCCGCCTTCAACCTGATGCGCAGCGACCGCGCCGCCCCATAAAAAGTCTTTTGGTAAGGTGATCTTTTTCATGCTTATTTATCCCGCTGTAACCGACAGAAAATAGGTTTACGCCGAGTCTAGCAAAGCCCAATCGAAAGTCACGATATAACACGTTGCCGCCTCGGTAATATGTTACAGAGAAAAAACAGCCTGTTTTTTTAGGCTAATTTTTTCGCCAGCTTGCGGCCCAGGGTTTCAAGAATATAGATCACGGGAATTTGGGTGGTCAGATCGTAGCCCCCTAAAATGCGCGTCTGGGGAATATGCCAGGAGAGATTAAAATCTGCCAGCTTAGCCAGCGCCGAGTGCTCGTGGCTGGTAATCGACATCACCTTACAGCGATGCAGGCTGAACTGGCTGGCGAAGCGCAGGATCTCCTCTGTCTCACCGGAGACGGAGAGGACAATTGCCAGCGCATTTTTAGCCATATCGTTGGTGACGGGAAAATAGGGGTCGTCAACGTGATTGCTGAATTTACCCACGTTGGAAAAGAAGCGTGCGCCATATTTTGCTAACGATCCGGAGGTGCCGACGCCGACAAATATAATTCGTTCAGAAGCTAAAATAATATCGGTTGCCTGATCCAGCAGGCGGTCGAATTCATCGTTATTGACGCTTTTAAAAAAGCTAATAATTTCGCTGGCACCAAAATTAGCGGGCTGCGGTTCGCTTTGTGCTAAATATAATTTAAAGCGCACGCGAAACTCTGAGTAGCCTTCGCACTCCAGCTTGCGGCAGAAGCGGAGAACAGTAGTGGTAGAGACGCCTGCGGCATTGGCCAGCTCGCGAATGGTCATGTACATCACCTTGTCGCGATTTTTAATGACCACGTTGTAGACCATCATCTCAAGGTTGTTGAGGCTGGCAACAGCGGAGTGGTTAAACAGGGTCACGAGGCTTCCTTTTTCAGATGGTTATCTGCACGGTGCGGCACCTCTCTATGCTGCCACATTTTGCCCGAAACGGGAAACGGCGGCGCGGCGCAGTCTGCTCTGAAAACCGGAACAGCTGTAGCCTGAGCGAAGCGTGAGTTTATTGCATTTTTTTGACGGTAATATTTATTTTAGCTAACAGGTGTGCACTGGAATCATTCTCAGTTACTCTATACTGGTTATCATTCAGGCAGCTATCGGCTACTGAGTGACCCGGCGCAAGCCTCGGTTTTCTGGAGTAAGCTATGGTTGATAAACCATTAAAAAAACAGGGATATTCACTGGCTGAGGAGATAGCCAACAGCATTAGTCACGGTATTGGACTGATATTCGGTGTGGTGGGACTGGTGCTCTTACTGATGCAGGCAATGGATAATCATGCCAGCCCACTGGCCATTACCAGCTACAGCCTTTACGGCGGCAGTATGATCCTGCTGTTTCTGGCCTCAACGCTCTATCACGCTATTCCCCATCCGCGCGCAAAGCCGTGGCTAAAAAAATTCGACCACTGTGCTATCTATCTGCTGATAGCCGGTACCTATACGCCTTTTTTACTGGTAGGGCTGGATTCACCTCTTGCACGCGGCCTGATGGTTGTTATCTGGAGTCTGGCGCTGCTCGGGATCCTGTTCAAATTAACCATTGCTCACCGTTTTAAGGTGCTCTCGCTCGTGACCTACCTGGCGATGGGTTGGCTGTCGCTGGTGGTGATCTATGAGCTGGCCGTCAGACTCTCTGCTGGCGGGCTCATATTGCTGGCTGCGGGGGGCATTGTCTACTCGCTGGGGGTGATCTTCTACGTGTGCAGACGCATCCCTTACAACCACGCGATCTGGCACGGCTTTGTGCTGGGCGGCAGCCTGTGCCACTTCCTCGCCATCTACTTCTACGTTGGCCAGGCTTGAATTTTGCCCGGCGGCGCAAGGCTTGCCGGGCCTACAAAACCGTAGGCCGGGTAAGGCGAGGCCGCCACCCGGCGCACCAACTCACTCTTCTAACGAGTAGGGCAGCGGCTCGATGCTGAGCGTATTGGCATCGTCGCGCACGCGGAAGACGCTGTCCGGCTCCATATCGTTGTTCATCACTGCCTGTACCAGCAGGCGGCCATCATCAAGCTGTACCGCCGCCAGGATTGTCCCGGTGCGACGCCAGTTTTCACCCATCTTCAGCTCAAGATCTTCTCCCGCCTCCGGCAGGCGGCTCGCTTTGCCCGCCAGATACCACAGGGCGCGCTTGTTGGCACCGCGGAACTTCGCCCGGGCGACCATCTCCTGGCCGGTATAGCACCCTTTCTTAAAGCTGATGCCACCGAGCGCCTGCAGGTTGGTGGCCTGAGGGATGAACTGGGCGCTGTTGGCGGCGTCGATCACCGGCAGGCCCGCTTCAATGTTCAGCGCCAGCCACTGCTGGCTGTTGTTCAGCTGCGCTTCACCGCGTAGCTTCTCGCTAAGCAGCTCCGCCGTGGCCACGTCAGTGACCAGCAGGAAACGCTCTGCCGGGTGCGCGAACCACAGAATAGAGGTTGCCCCCTCCTGTACGACCTGCTTTTCAGCGTCGGGCAGGGTGGTAAATACATTCGCCAGCGCGGCGCGGGCCTGAAAACCGGCCACGCCCAGCAGCACGTGCTCGTCATCCGGCACGATAGTGACCTTAGAGAAGACCGCGTATTTTTTTAACTCGGTCAGCTGAGCATCACGGATGCTGCGGCGCTCAATCAAGGCAAAGCCGCCGTCGCGGCGAAACAGGCGCAGGTTGCTCCACATTTTGCCTTTGGCATCGCAGTGCGCCGCCAGCAGATGCTGGTGCTCGGTCAGAGCGGCAACGTCAGCGGTGACCTGGCCCTGCAGATACTTTTCGCTATCTGCGCCGGTCAGGGTTGCCAGCGCCCAATCGTCGAGCGTCATAAGCGTCAGCGGCAGACGCGCAGAGGCGGAAGGCTGGCGCGGAGGAAAAGGAGTAAAGGCCATAATAGTGTCCTGGTTTGCTTAACGCTGTTAGATGCTTAATGGTAAAAGAGCCGCCGACCAATGCAAGCGGTAAAAGCATACGATTTGTGCTCACTTCACCGGGATGCGTAGCGCTACGCAATAAAATGCAAAACGTACGTCCGGGATGTTTTATGTTGGAAGCACCCTTCCTAATTATCAACTTTCCAGTAAAGGATGAACAAAAAACACGATACACTGTCTGCACTATCGATACTTATATAGCGTAATGCAGGGAGAAGACATGGACATAAATAATAAAGCCCGCATCCATTGGGCCTGCCGCCGGGGAATGCGCGAGCTGGATATCTCCATCATGCCTTTTTTTGAACACGAGTACGATACGCTGAGCGATGACGACAAACGGCTCTTCGTTCGCCTGCTGGAAAGTGACGATCCGGATCTGTTTAACTGGTTAATGAATCACGGTGAACCTGCCGACACGGAGTTGCAGAGAATGGTGCAGTTAATTCAGACACGGAATCGGGAACGTGGTCCTGTGGCAATCTGATCTACGCGTCTCGTGGCGCGCTCAGTGGCTCTCTCTTCTGCTTCACGGCCTGGTGGCGGCAATAATCCTGCTGGCTCCCTGGCCGCTGCGCTATACGCCGCTGTGGCTGATACTGCTGTCGCTGGTGGTGTTTGACTGCGTACGCAGCCAGCGGCGCATAAATGCTTGCCACGGTGAAATCAAGCTGCTGATGGATTCCCGGCTGCGCTGGCAGGACGCGGAGTGGGATATTATCGGCACGCCCTGGATGCTGACCAGCGGCATGATGCTGCGCCTGCGTAAAAAGCAGGGCGGACGCGTGCATCACCTGTGGTTGGCGTCGGACAGTATGGATGAACGTGAGTGGCGAGACCTGCGCCGGATGCTGCTCCAGCAGCCAGCGACAGGGGAGCACTGACAAAACTCAGGCGAACTGCTCGGCCATTTCGCTGAGGATCTGTTCGCACCAGCTCTGGATGCGCTCTTCGCTCTGATCGTACTGGTTGGTTTCATCCAGCGCCAGGCCAACGAAGAGCTGACCATCGGCAATCACCGGCTTAGGGCTGGTAAACTCATAGCCCTCTGTCGGCCAGTAGCCAACAAAGGTGACGGCTTTGGCGGCCAGCTTGTCGTGCAGCATGCCGAGCGCGTCAAGGAACCACTCGCCGTAGCCGAGCTGATCGCCCATGCCGTACAGCGCAATGATTTTACCGTCGAGGTTGAGGCCGTCGAGCTGGTCCCAAACGGCTTCCCAGTCCTCCTGAAGCTCGCCAAAATCCCAGGTGGGAATGCCGAGGATCAGGACATCGTACTGCTCCATTAAGGAGACAGCGTCGTCTTTCAGGTTATGTAGCGTAACCAGTTCCGGGCCGATAACGTCGCGGATCTTCTCCGCCGCCATTTCGGTGTAGCAGGTACTGGAACCATAGAAAAGACCAATGTTCATAGCGTAAACGTCTCAATTCCTGATGGGGCTTTACGCACAGTGTACCAGAATCAGTGGGCAATCAGGCATAATGGAGAGCCGCAGACCCCAAGAGGCTCAAATGGATCAGGATCTCGCACGCATAGAACAGTTTCTTGATGCGCTCTGGCTGGAGCGTAATCTGGCGGAGAATACGCTAAGCGCCTACCGCCGCGATCTCAGCATGGTGGCGGAGTGGCTGCACCATCGCGGTCTCTCGTTACAGAGCGCGCAAAGCGACGACCTGCAGGCGCTGCTGGCGGAGCGCATTGAGGGCGGATATAAAGCCACCAGCTCTGCGCGCCTGCTGAGCGCCATACGGCGACTTTTTCAGCATCTGTACCGGGAGAAGCTGCGCCCGGACGATCCCAGCGCGCTGCTGGCGTCGCCTAAGCTGCCGCAGCGGCTGCCAAAAGATCTCAGTGAGGCCCAGGTTGAACGCCTGCTGCAGGCTCCGCTGGTGGATCAGCCGCTGGAGCTGCGCGATAAGGCCATGCTGGAGGTGCTCTATGCCACTGGCCTGCGCGTTTCAGAGCTGGTAGGGCTGACTATGAGCGATATCAGCCTGCGTCAGGGCGTCGTGCGGGTTATTGGTAAAGGTAATAAAGAGCGTCTGGTGCCGCTGGGAGAAGAGGCCGTCTACTGGCTGGAGAACTATCTTGAGCATGGGCGGCCGTGGTTGCTGAACGGCACCTCAATCGATACGCTCTTTCCTAGCCAGCGCGCCCAGCAGATGACCCGGCAGACCTTTTGGCACCGGATTAAGCACTATGCTCTGCTGGCGGGCATTGACAGTGAAAAGCTTTCGCCGCACGTTTTGCGCCACGCGTTTGCCACGCATCTGTTAAACCACGGCGCTGACCTGCGCGTGGTGCAGATGCTGCTTGGACACAGCGATCTCTCTACGACCCAGATCTACACCCATGTGGCCACAGAGCGCTTGCGACAACTTCATCAACAGCATCACCCCCGGGCATGATGCTGAACAGTTAAGGACGGTTATGAAAAAGAGTTTAATGATGTTTACCCTGCTGGCGGCAACGCTCTCCGGGATGGCCCACGCTGATGACGCGGCCATCAAACAGTCGCTGGCGAAGCTGGGCGTACAGAGCACCGAGATCCAGCCTGCGCCAGTGAGCGGCATGAAAACCGTTATGACCAACAGCGGCGTGCTCTACGTCACCGACGACGGTAAGCATATTATTCAGGGGCCGATGTACGACGTCAGCGGTGCGCAGCCGGTTAACGTCACTAACCAGATGCTGATGACCCATCTCAACGCGCTGGAAAAAGAGATGATTGTCTACAAGGCCGCACAGGAGAAGCACGTCATTACCGTGTTTACCGATATCACCTGTGGCTACTGTCATAAACTGCATGAAGAGATGGCGGACTATAACGCGCTGGGCATCACCGTGCGCTACCTGGCCTTCCCGCGCCAGGGTATCCAGAGCGATGCGGCAAAAGATATGAAGTCGGTCTGGTGCGCGAAAGATCGTAACAAGGCTTTCGACAATGCGATGAACGGCAAAGGCGTGCAGCCAGCCAGCTGCGATATCGACATTGCTAACCACTATGCGCTGGGCGTGCAGTTTGGCGTTAGCGGCACCCCGGCTATTGTCCTGAGCAACGGCTATGTCGTGCCGGGCTATCAGGGCCCGCAGGAGCTGAAGGCGTTCCTCGACCAGCAGAAATCTATGAGCGGTAAATAATTTACGTGAAACATCAGAGACAACTTCGCCGCCGAACCGTGGATGAGGCGGCGGATCTACCGGCGAACCTGCCCCCGCTGCTGCGGCGCTTATATGCCAGCCGCGGCGTAAGTTCGGCCGGGGAGCTGGAGCGCAGCGTCAGAGGGATGCTCCCATGGCAGCAGCTCAGCGGCATCGATAAAGCCGTGGCGCTGCTCTATCGCGCCCTGCAAGAGGAGCTGCGCATTGTCGTCGTCGGCGATTTTGACGCCGACGGTGCCACCAGTACCGCCCTTAGCGTGCTGGCCCTGCGTGCGCTGGGCTGTGGGAACGTCACCTGTCTGGTACCGAACCGCTTCGACGACGGCTACGGGCTAAGCCCGGAGGT
Organism: Pseudescherichia sp. L3; assembly: GCF_024656065.1. Classification (NCBI taxonomy): domain Bacteria; kingdom Pseudomonadati; phylum Pseudomonadota; class Gammaproteobacteria; order Enterobacterales; family Enterobacteriaceae; genus Pseudescherichia; species Pseudescherichia sp. L3. The sequence goes on along the minus strand of NZ_JANKYC010000002.1, from coordinate 361,621 downwards.
GGTTGATCAGGCGCATGCCCGCGGTGCGCAGATGATCCTGACCGTGGATAACGGTATCTCCTCCCATACCGGCGTCGATCGCGCCCATGAGCTGGGGATCCCGGTGCTGGTGACCGATCACCACCTGCCAGGAGAGACGCTGCCGGACGCCGAGGCGATTGTTAACCCGAACCTGCGCGACTGCACCTTCCCGTCGAAGTCGCTGGCAGGGGTAGGGGTTGCATTCTATTTGATGCTGGCCCTGCGCGCCCATCTGCGTGACCAGGGCTGGTTTGCCGCCCGTGGTCTGGCCGAGCCTAACCTGGCGGAGCTGCTGGATCTCGTTGCCCTTGGCACAGTGGCCGACGTGGTGCCGCTGGATGCCAACAACCGTATTTTAACCTGGCAGGGGCTGAGCCGCATTCGTGCGGGCAAGTGCCGTCCGGGTATTAAAGCGCTGCTGGAGATCGCCAACCGCGATCCCCAGAAGCTGGCGGCCAGCGATCTCGGTTTTGCCCTCGGTCCCCGGCTTAACGCCGCCGGGCGGCTCGACGATATGTCGGTGGGTGTGGCGCTGCTGCTCTGCGACAACGTCGGTGAAGCCCGGGTGTTGGCCAGCGAGCTGGACGCTCTCAACCAGACGCGTAAAGAGATTGAGCAGGGGATGCAGGCCGAGGCGCTGGCGCTGTGCGAGAAGCTGGAGCGCAGCAGCGAGACGCTGCCCGGCGGACTGGCGATGTATCACCCTGAGTGGCACCAGGGCGTGGTCGGTATTCTCGCCTCGCGCATCAAAGAGCGCTTCCACCGCCCGGTCATAGCCTTCGCCCCGGCGGGGGACGGTCTGCTGAAAGGCTCCGGCCGTTCGATCCAGGGCCTGCATATGCGCGACGCCCTTGAGCGTCTCGATACGCTCTATCCGGGCATGATGCTGAAGTTCGGTGGTCACGCTATGGCGGCGGGGCTGTCGCTGGAGGCATCGCGCTTTGAGGAGTTTCAGCAGCGCTTTGGCGATTTGGTTACCGAGTGGCTGGATCCTGCCCTGTTACAGGGGGAGGTCGTCTCGGACGGCCCGCTTTCCCCTGCGGAAATGACGCTGGAGGTTGCAGAGATGCTGCGCGACGCCGGGCCGTGGGGACAGATGTTCCCGGAGCCGCTGTTCGATGGGCGTTTTCGCCTGTTGCAGCAGCGTATCGTCGGCGAGCGCCACCTGAAGGTCATGGTTGAACCGGTCGGCGGTGGCCCGCTGCTGGACGGCATCGCCTTTAACGTCGATACCACTATCTGGCCGGATAACGGCGTGCGTGAAGTGAGCCTTGCCTATAAACTTGATGTTAACGAGTTCCGAGGCAACCGCAGCGTGCAGCTGATCATCGACGATATCTGGCCGATTTAGCATCACTTTCACTGTAAAAAAGGGCGCGAATCCGCTAAGATCCCGCCCTTATAACCGCATTTTGACAAGCGCAGAAAAGAATACAGCCATGTTTGAAATCAATCCTGTAAAAAACCGCATTCAGGACCTCACAGAGCGCTCAGACGTTCTTAGGGGGTATCTTTGACTACGATGCCAAGAAAGAGCGTCTTGAAGAAGTAAACGCCGAGCTGGAACAGCCGGACGTCTGGAACGAACCCGAACGCGCGCAGGCGCTGGGTAAAGAGCGCTCCTCGCTGGAAGCCATCGTCGACACGCTGGATCAGATGCGTCAGGGCCTGGAAGATGTCTCCGGCCTGCTGGAGCTGGCCGTGGAAGCCGACGACGAAGAGACCTTTAACGAGGCCGTTGCCGAGCTTGACGTGCTGGAAGAGAAGCTGGCGCAGCTTGAGTTCCGCCGCATGTTCTCTGGTGAATACGACAGCGCCGACTGCTACCTGGATATCCAGGCCGGCTCCGGTGGTACCGAAGCCCAGGACTGGGCCAGCATGCTGACACGTATGTATCTGCGCTGGGCCGAAGCGCGCGGCTTTAAAACCGAGATTATCGAAGAGTCCGAAGGTGAAGTTGCTGGCCTGAAATCGGTGACCATCAAGATCATTGGCGATTACGCCTACGGCTGGCTGCGTACTGAAACCGGCGTACACCGTCTGGTGCGTAAGAGCCCGTTCGACTCCGGTGGCCGTCGTCATACCTCCTTTAGTTCGGCGTTTGTCTATCCAGAAGTGGAAGACGATATCGATATCGAAATCAACCCGGCGGATCTGCGTATCGACGTCTACCGTGCCTCCGGCGCGGGCGGTCAGCACGTTAACCGTACGGAATCGGCGGTGCGTATTACCCACATTCCGACCAACACCGTGACGCAGTGTCAGAACGACCGTTCCCAGCATAAGAACAAAGACCAGGCCATGAAGCAGATGAAAGCGAAGCTTTATGAGCTGGAGATGCAGAAGAAAAATGCTGAGAAGCAGGCGATGGAAGATAACAAATCCGACATCGGCTGGGGCAGCCAGATCCGTTCTTACGTACTGGACGACTCCCGTATCAAAGATCTGCGCACCGGGGTTGAAACCCGTAATACGCAGGCGGTGCTGGACGGTAGTCTGGACCAGTTTATTGAAGCAAGTTTGAAAGCAGGGCTATGAGGAACCAACATGTCTGAACAACAAGCACAGGGCGCTGACGCGGCGGTCGATCTTAATAACGAACTAAAAACCCGCCGCGAGAAGCTGGCGCAGCTGCGTGAGCAGGGCGTTGCGTTCCCGAACGACTTCCGCCGCGACCACACCTCCGATGCGCTGCACGCCGGGTTCGACGCGAAAGAGAACGACGAGCTGGAAGCGCTGAACGTCGAAGTGAGCGTGGCCGGCCGTATGATGACCCGCCGTATCATGGGCAAGGCATCCTTCATCACCCTGCAGGACGTTGGCGGCCGCATTCAGCTCTACGTTTCCCGTGACGACCTGCCGGAAGGCATCTACAACGAGCAGTTCAAGAAGTGGGACCTCGGGGATATCCTCGGCGCAAAAGGTAAGCTGTTCAAAACCAAGACCGGCGAGCTCTCCATCCACTGCACCGAGCTGCGTCTGCTGACCAAGGCCCTGCGCCCACTGCCGGACAAGTTCCACGGCCTGCAGGATCAGGAGGCGCGTTACCGTCAGCGCTACCTGGATCTCATCTCCAACGATGAGTCCCGCAAGACCTTTAAAATCCGCTCCCAGATCATGGCCGGTATTCGCCAGTTCATGGTTAACCGCGACTTTATGGAAGTGGAAACCCCGATGATGCAGGTGATCCCGGGCGGTGCCTCCGCGCGTCCGTTCATCACCCATCATAACGCGCTGGATCTGGACATGTACCTGCGTATCGCCCCGGAGCTGTACCTCAAGCGTCTGGTGGTCGGTGGTTTTGATCGCGTGTTTGAGATCAACCGTAACTTCCGTAACGAAGGCATCTCCGTTCGCCACAACCCTGAGTTCACCATGATGGAACTCTATATGGCCTACGCGGATTATAAAGATCTGATCGAGCTGACCGAATCCCTGTTCCGGACTCTGGCGCAGGACATTCTGGGTACCACCGAGGTGCCTTACGGCGATGAAACCTTCGACTTTGGTAAGCCGTTCGAGAAGCTGACCATGCGCGAGGCGATCAAGAAGTACCGTCCGGAGACCAATATGGCGGATCTGGACAATTTCGACGCGGCGAAAGCCATTGCCGAAAGCCTTGGCCTCAAGGTTGAGAAGAGCTGGGGTCTGGGCCGTATCGTGACCGAGATCTTCGAAGAGACCGCTGAAGCACATCTGATCCAGCCGACCTTTATCACCGAGTACCCGGCAGAAGTCTCCCCGCTGGCGCGTCGTAATGACCAGAACCCGGAGATCACCGACCGCTTTGAGTTCTTTATCGGCGGACGTGAGATCGGTAACGGCTTCAGCGAGCTGAACGACGCGGAAGACCAGGCCCAGCGTTTCCAGGACCAGGTGGATGCGAAAGCCGCCGGTGATGACGAAGCGATGTTCTTCGACGAAGACTACGTGACCGCGCTGGAGCACGGCCTGCCGCCGACCGCAGGTCTGGGCATTGGTATCGACCGTATGGTGATGCTGTTTACCAACAGCCACACCATTCGTGACGTGATCCTGTTCCCGGCAATGCGTCCGGTTAAGTAACTCCTGCAAAAAAGCCGGATGGCGCTGCGCTTATCCGGCCTACAAAACCGCACTGAGCGTAGGCCCGGTAAGCGTAGCGCTACCGGGCATCCATTCCCTTGAAATGTAAATCACCGTGAAGAGATTTAGCCTCCGGCGGATGACTGCTATCATAAACAACCCCCATAACAATTACCTGAGGATCCGTTTTGAGCGCAGGACGCCCGATGAGAAAACCGTTTCGCCTTATTATCTGTCTGATGCTGGGCATGCTGTTAGCTGCCTGTTCATCCAACAAGCTGTCAGATGAAGATGTTTACGTCGTTAAACGTGGCGATACGCTGTCGCGTATTTCGCGCCTGACCGGCACTAGCGTCAGGGACCTGGCGCGCCTTAACGGTATCTCTCCGCCGTATACCATTGAGATCGGCCAGCGGCTGCGGACCAACGGTGCCGGTAAAAAGACCTCCGGTAAGAGCAGCAGCGGTTCCTCCTCACGCGTCGTCACCGTACCGCCAGCTTCCTGGCCACCGGTAGGGCAGCGCTGCTGGCGCTGGCCGACAAGCGGCACCGTGGTGCTGCCATACTCCTCCGCCGACGGTGGCAACAAGGGTATCGACATTGCAGGCTCACGCGGGCAGGCGATCTACGCTGCCGGGTCAGGGAAGGTGGTCTACGTGGGTAACCAGCTGCGCGGCTACGGCAACCTCATTATGATCAAGCACAGTGAAGACTACATCACCGCCTATGCCCACAACGACACGCTGCTGGTGAACAACGGCCAGAGCGTAAAAATAGGGCAGAAGATTGCCACGATGGGCAGCTCTGATACCGACTCGGTGAAGCTGCACTTCCAGCTGCGCTACCGTGCTACCGCCATCGATCCGATCCGCTACCTGCCGCCGCAGGGCACGCCGCCGAAGTGCTAACTGATTAATTAACCATCGGTTAGCGTTCTTCCGCCTTGCCAGACGGTGCGTAAGGTTTATAATGCCTTACGCACCTCAAAGCGGGCGTAGTTCAATGGTAGAACGAGAGCTTCCCAAGCTCTATACGAGGGTTCGATTCCCTTCGCCCGCTCCAAGTCTCTCTCTGTGGTCACAAAACTTACCTAAGCTATTGTTTACGAAACCAGTTTCTGACCTCGTATAGATTGTCAGTCTCATGTTCTACCACTTTAAACTACACTGATAGTTGTCACGAATAGTTAATATGGAAATGAGAGTACAACTATTCGTCGGCGGCAGTTCCAATCTTCACACCGCGACAGCACAACGTGAAGGCAAAGCCTGATCCGGGCATTGATTCTCATAACAGATTGATCACATGCATTTAAGCCCAATGTGCGGCCTTGTGGCTGCGTAAACAGGAAGGTACTTGCACACCAAATGCAAGCTCTATCAGCGGCTCAGCCACGCTCCCGGCAAGGGTACACGGTTATCCTGATAAGGCGCGATCTCTCTGACAGATTGTCGAAGTCGCTACGCTCCGCTTGTTGCTGTATCACCAACGGGGCTTTATGGCTCCTATTGTCTAAACTTACCAATACCAATCACACGAGAGCAGACAAATGAGCGTAACGTATAAAATCACTTATGAGCATAGAAATGGAAAAGAAACGAGAGCTGAAGAGGTATTGATTCAGTCCGATCACGAACCTACACAAGATGAAGTCCAAGATGCTGTAAGAAAGGATACAGCAAAGTTTAATACCCCATCACAGGGGGATACATCAGTTGCTGGGTTCTCAATTATATCAGTTGTACCAGTGCCATAATAAATAAGACAGGGGGTGATGCCCCCCTTTTTTATGGTCACGGCTTATTCTTTTTCTATTATCGTTTTATTTTTTATTTATTATTTATTATTGCTATCCTTATCAAGGAAAGTTTCAATGTTAGTGAGTTCTGGTTTAACTAAATGTGCATACTTAGCGAAATTATTGATGTTATCACTTGTCAAACTTTTAAGAGCTTCTGATGTCTGTGAAGATAATGAAGATAATTGTGGGTATTGGTCTTTAAGAGCCGAGATTTGACGGCTTAGCTCCCCAATTTCCTTAAAGTTTGGATTGCTAAAAGCCATCAAAGAACTTGCAGCCAACTGTGCTAAATCTGGATGAGGAGATAATGATTGTTGAATCTGCTCATATGCTTTTTTGTATTGCATTTCAGAAAAAGGATTCTGGAGGCTCAAACCTGCAAGTGATGCTTTAGTTATATTCTCTAATGCAATTTTTGCATCATCAGCTGATGTGGACTTTGAAGGAGAAGGGTGGCTGTCTTCTATCTTTTTGAAAATAATAGATATTTCAGAAATAAAATTTTTTATTTCTTCATGATTGCTGGGTGCATTATATTTTCGAAATATATTAATTATTTCATTTGCTTTGCTCTTTAGTTCGTCTACTTCAGATGATAATTTTTCTTTCAGATTAACATGGTTATTTAATTCTTCATTGATGGATTTTATTTTTTTTGCTTAGATTTGCATGTTCTTTCAGAAGGAATTCGGTTTTTAGAGGTAACTGTTTCTGTTCTTCTTCAATTTCTATAAGTCTTTTTTGTTCTTTAGCTTCCGCCTTGCGTGAGGTGAAATTACGTTCGGCGGTTTTCTCGATAATGTCAATTTCTATTTGTAAACTGTTTAGAGACCTATCACGCTCAACATTAGTTAACTGTTGTTCTGCTTTTTTATGAACTATAGAAAGCAATGCCTTAAAGTATGGTGATAATGCAGCCAGCACTCCACCAACAAAAATGGGGAGAAGTAAATAATGGCTGTAAAACCAATTTTGAGATGTAATGAGTTCAATTCTTTTTTCAACATCCTGTTTACTCATGAAAAGCCATGCGAAATTCTGCCAATTGAATCCGAGCCAAGAAAGAATAATATAGCCCCATAAAGGGCTAGTGAATCGCTCTTTTAAGGCTTGTGAAACTGAGTCTTTTAAACTATCCATTCTGATCCCTGATCAATAACCTCAAATATATAACCTTCTTAAGGAGGCCAAAAGGCCTCCTTATGCTAGATTAAGTATCAAATAGCTTTGCTATATGAATCACGGATTCCATCACGATAGCCATCAGCAAATGCTGCTTGAGGGCTTTTATGACGAACCGTTCCCGCTTGGCTATCGGGAAGAGCAGATAAATCAACCCAAGGCTGTCCTGTACGGGCTAAACCAGCGCGGTAGCCCTGATCATAAGCACACCCACAGCATTTATGGCGACCCTCACCGCCTTGATCGTGAGGTAGGCTAATGAAAAGTGTATTGTAACGATGCGACTGTTTACAAATGGTCATGCAATGCTCCTATTGAGCGTTCATTTTAAGATTTACATGATCCTCTTTGCCTGGCACAATCAAGCTGCTAGAAATGAAGGCAAGGCTAAGATTCATACGAGTTTGGCGACTCCTATTGGTCATGCTTCTTTGACCGGGTTCATGAAAATGAATCCGGTTTTTTATGCCTGTTATTCATACATCGACACTACATATAGGGGGTGTGAGCAAATGCTGCCCTATATGTTCTACATTTTAATAAGGATTCTTTTCAGTACAAGAGTTGATTTTGAGGTTAAGTTGCGGTTGCGGAAAGGTAATAGTGGCTAAGTCCGTGAACGACAAGGGCTACATGAAAGTCAACGCATGTGAAAAAAAATGAAAACTTGACCAAACGCTGATTATTAGCTGCTAATTCACAGCCTATGCTTCGCAAGTCAAAGGGATTTTCGAGCAATGAAGAGTGACTCAGCGTGGAGTTTTGCCTGCTTTTCCTGTCTTTGACCTACTTCCCACCCCGACAAGTAAAAATCTTTGATTAGCGCTGTTGCCGATCTGGTTGAGAGAATCAAAAAAGATGTCTCGCAAATCACGGCAGTGCGTACCTGGTATAACAATCTCGTGTACGGAAAGAGCGACGATCCGGCTGACGTCCTGCCCCGTATGACCGGCCTCGACCGGTTAAGCGAGCATGTCGGTATGATGCTTAAAGCCAGCCAGCGCCAGATTAAAGCTGATGATAAACAGGCCGCCTGATCATGCCGGGGATGAGGTAGTAATCCAGTGACTAAAGTTATGGCAACCATGCTGGAAGTGCTGGAGAACCTTTGCCTCTAGCACCCCGACACATGTATCGCGATAGAAATTAACGTAAAGAGCGACGATGGTGGGATCCTTTATATGTGAAATCCCTTAATTTACTTTGTATGTCCTCCAGAAGAGTCATTGAGCATTGTTGATACAAAATTGTTTTGTGGTTTCTGATTTGAACGGCTGGGATCTCTGCTCCATGCAACTCTCAAAGGTTTTTATGCATTAAGTATTACGGTTGTACTCGATGCGTGCGCATAACCCTCTACAAGCCGCATTCTATGAACAACACGCGGACCGAGCGCAGGACAACAAGCATGCTAAAACTGAATAGAAGTATAACCGTAAGCCTAAGGACGAGAGCGTCCGCGTTATGCTTGCCATTGGGAAAAATCAAAGCACATCATGAAGATTGTTAGGATAAGCGGGGCGACTGACGGATGGCCTATCAACGAGGCAACTGCTACGTTCCGCACCTCGTTTTACATGAACGAGTAACAAAGCATTAGTGTCCGAAAATAAGGAGTTTTTAGGAAACTATGTTTACTCTATCTGATTGCCAGGAGTACGATTGCTATTCACTTAGTAATTGAGGGGTTAACATGGCAGTTATACCTTTGCTTCCACCGCAGGGAATACCATTGATTTTAGCTCATATGCGCACAGCTCGTATTCATGGTATGCCTCGTGACATGGCAACACCTTTAACTTATGCATGGTTTTACATGCAAGTTAGAAACCGTGGCCCATGGGACTACAAGCAGCATCACCCAGAGCTAGAAAACTTTGGTAATTTTCATTATGGTGCAATCGGCTACGCCGCAGGAATACCAGCAGAAATCCTGCAAATGGGCGGTGGTTTTGCGCAGGAGATGGCGAAAACTTCCAGAAAAAACTGGGGACATTGGTACCAAAAGCCGCCGTATGGCGACGATCCACATGACCAGTATTGGATTAAGCAAGGGATAGACTATGCTCGCAAGCTCGGTTACTAAAAAGCTACACGGTATGCTTACCGTGGTGTTGTTACTGCTCGTAGGCGGTTACGCGGCCTATTACTCTTTTTTTAACTCCCCGCCTCACGATACCTTTGTGGGTAAACAAAAACTGTCAGACAGCGTCTGGTTATACGTCACGAAATACGATGAGGGAAACGCAACTGTTTCAAATATTTATCGTTTTTATCTCGATAAAGACCTTGGAAACAGTGACGTAACTAACGCTCTGAAGGATAGATCGCCTTTCCTTGAAACGAACACGGATGCAGTGACAGCGACTGCCTATGGAAATACGGTAAATGTGAAAATGACCGGGAAGATCTATAACTTCACTAACTCAGATCTGTTTTATGAAAATGACGTTGCAGTGATGCCTGTTATTAATATAACTGCTAACGGAGTAAGAGATTAACACTCCTGGATTTTACGAAATGGGCGCTAAGACAGAGGAAGGTCAATGTACAAAAATTATTCAGTAATAGTCGCGGCATTTTTACTTTCCGGTTGCCCGGGGCCTGGCGACAGAATTCCGCCTAAAGAGCCCGCTAATGTGACATTAAAAGATAACCAGGTTTGTATTACTGCGCCTGTCTATCCTGGAGAGTTCGTTTCTTCAGCCCAATTCTCTGACGGAGAAAACAATAATCTTCTCAAAACATTAGAACATGACCCTGTGTATGTCGCTAACGGGCAGTGTCTGCCAACATTTGGTTATGACTTCCAAAAGGGCCATACCTATACCGTGTTTTATACCATTGAAAAAAACGCTACTGATAGCGGGCGTTACCTCTCAGCTGAGTTTTCTACAAAAGATGGTCTTCAGCAGACAGGCCCGTAAGCCGGGCCTACAGGCGAATCGTAGTCGAAGTACCGGCATGCCACGAGGGCATAACCGGTTCATTTAGGGATTTACTTTACCAGCAGTGAAATCAGCGGGCTGCCCTCACGAATAAAGAGTGGAATCGTCTCCAGTTCGGCAGAAACCGTAATACGCTGCCCACCCTGATAGCACTCTCCCTGTAAATTGACCCACTGATGTTCGCCCGGCAGCCAGACATCGCGCTGACGTTGACCGGCGTGCATAACCGGCGCAACCAGTAAATCACGACCAAACAGATATTGGTCTTCAACCTGCCAGCTTTGCGCTTCGTCGGGATAGTGCCAGAAGAGCGGACGCATGAGCGGATCGCCGTGGTGATGCGCATTAGCGTAAAGTTCATCGATATAGGGACGGAGCGCCTCGCGGACGCCCAGCCAGCGCTGCATAATGGCAAAATTCTCCTCGCCATAGCTCCACAGCTCGTTGGGTGAACCGCTATCGCATTGCGGAATACCGTGGCGATAGCTTTCCGGCGGCTGGATCCGCGGCTCGCGGTAGCCGTGCATACGCAGCACCGGACAGAACACCGCCCACTGGAACCAGCGGATCAGCAGCTCGTGAAATGCTGGATCGTGGATGTTGCCGCCCTGGAAACCGCCGATATCGGTAGTCCACCATGGAATACCCGCCAGTCCCATGTTAAGCCCGGCAGCCAGCTGATTGCGGAACGAATGGAAGGAGGAGTGAACGTCTCCAGACCATGCGAGTACGCCATAGCGTTGGCTGCCTGCCCAGCTACAGCGCACCAGGTTGACTATCTCGTTTTCGCCTTCTGCACGCAGGCCGTCGTAAAAGCCCTGAGCGAAATCGCGCGGATAGCGGTTGCCTACTTCCAGTACTGGTCCAGCATGGTAGCGATAGTTATCGAAGTCATACGCGCGATACTCCGGCTCGGCTTCATCCAGCCAGAACAGCTTGATCCCGTAATCAAAATAGTTTTTCTTCACCGTATCCCAGACAAACTGCCGCGCCTGCGGCTGGGTGGCGTCAAAGAAAGTGGTATTGCCCATAAAATCGAGGTTCACCTGCACGCCGCGATCGCTGGTCACCAGCCAACCTTTGGCTTTCATCTGCGGAAAGAGCGGGCTACGCGCTTCCACGGTCGGCCAGACCGACACCATGAGCCTGATGCCCATGGATTCCAGCTCTTCTACCATCGCCCGCGGATCCGGCCAGTCGACAGGATCGAAACACCAGGTTCCCTGATTGGGCCAGTGGAAGAAATCGATAACCATCACTGACAGCGGCAGGTTGCGGCGATGATATTCGCGCGCGACGTCCAATACCTCCTGCTGGGTGCGGTAGCGCAATTTACACTGCCACAGGCCGCTGATAAATTCCGGCGCGGCGGGCGGCGTACCGGTGGCTTTGGCATACTGGCGGGTTATCTCCATCACGCTATCACCCGCAGTGATCCAATAGTCCATCTCCTGGGTGACGCGTGAGGTCCACTGGCTGTGGTTTTTCGCAAAGCTAGCTTCGCCAATGGCCGGATTATTCCACAACAGGCCGTAGCCGAGGCTGGATTGGACAAAGGGCACGCTGGCCTGCGAGTTACGCTGCGCCAGCTCCAGAGAGCAGCCTTTCAGATCCAGCCAGGGCTGCTGGTACTGCCCCATGCCATACAACTTTTCTCCCTGGCGGGCTTCAAAACGGACTGTCAGCTGATATTTACCGCCGGGCAGCGGTTTAAATTCTCGGCCATCCAGCTTCAGTGCACTGACGTACTTGTCCTGGCTTTTTTCGCTGGCGCCGATGCCAACCGTAGAACGCTGTCGCCACATCTCTTCCAGCAGTAGCTCGCCGCGCTGATTGTAAAACGCCAACTGGCCCTTAAGGTTCAATACCGCGCTGATGTTGCCGTTGCGCAGAGTCAGGGTTTCTGCATCTCGCAAAATTTCAGCCTGGCATGATTCTGGCGTCAGCAGAGCATGAAGGGCGGAAGTAAACTCCGGCGCGCAGGTGGCGCGTACCCGCAGGCTGTTCTTGCCCCAGGGCTCGAGACGTAAAATCTGTCGTTCGAAGCGCCATTCGATGGCGTTAGCGTGCTCAATTAATTCGCTCATGGAGAGGTCATCCTTTCACAATGGATTGCATTTTAGCCAAATTGATTTCCTGCATGGTCTGGTCATCAAGCTTGTACCAGCGCAGCGTGGCGAAAGCCGCCAGAGAGAGCAGTCCGGGGACGACGGTGAAAAGGGCGACGATGCAGTGCATTGCCAGCGACGTCTGTTCCGGCGCGTTGGCGACGTAGCCGCTGAAGCCCAACGTCCAACCGACGATGGCACCGCTGAGCGCCATGCCCAGCTTGAGGACGGCGAGGAAGGTGGAGAAAATGATGCCATCCATACGTTTGCCCTGGCTCCATTCGCCGTAGTCGGCGACGTCGGCCATCATCACCCACATCAGGGTGGTGGTCGCCTGATAGAGCGTTGAGATAATAAACGTTAGCGGAACCAGGACGAAAACGGATTTCGGTGCAAAGAACAGGGCGATGCTGAGCACACCCGCCAGTACGGCACAGTAGCCGAATATCTGCACTTTATTGAAATTGCGGGTCAGACGCTTGGCCAGCAGACTACCGGCGGCTTTGCCAAGGATATGCGCGGCGAGCATCCACATGAAGTAACTGGCGCTGCCGAGATAATAGGTGACGAAGTACATCATCGCCCCAAGGCGGATCACGCCAAAGCCAATGTTGGTTATCACCAGCACCGCGACGACTCGCCATTGATCGTTACGCAGCAGATCCCGTAGTTCGGCCAGGTAATTGTTGTGCGTGGCGGGTGCTTTAATACGCTCCCGGGTATTGGCAAAGCAGATCCAGAACATGATCACCGCCGCGCTGGCCATTATTGCCATCGCCCAGCGGTAACCTGCCAGCTTATCCGCGCCGCCCAGGTACTCCGCCAGCGGCATCATGAAAAATGTCGACATTGCGCCGCCAAGCGTGGCAAGGAAGAAGCGCCAGGACTGAAGGGAGATGCGCTCGTCGTTGTCAGGAGTAATCACTGCGCCCATTGAGCAGTAGGGGATATTGATGGCGGTATACATCAGCATCATGAAGGTATAGCTGATGCTGGCGAAAATCATTTTACCGGTCATATCCAGCGATTGTGGTACGGCATAGGTCAGGAGGCAGCTCAGGCCAAAGGGTAGGGCTAGCCACAGCATCCACGGGCGGAATTTTCCCCAACGGGAACGGGTACGGTCGGCCATATAGCCCATCGCGGGGTCGATAATGGCGTCGGCGGTGCGGGCAAGCAGAAACATGGTTCCGACGAATGCGGCCGGCAGGCCCACCACATCGGTATAGTAAAACGTGAGGAAAATAATCACGTTATCCAGACCAATATGGCTCGCCATATCCCCAAGGCCATAACTGATCTTTTCTTTACGGGTAACTTTAGTTGTCATTGATGTCACCAGGTGTCGTTAAGGTACAGGTTCTCTAATCAGGACAATAGTGTGGTTGAAGATGGAGGGTTAACAATTGCGGGATTTAACATCTGGGTTACGTAAAGTGCTTTCCGTGATACCGGTAACAAGATTGCTGGCATCGAATGCAACGCTATCTGACAGGCTCAGCAGCGTTACAGCCGTTACAGTTTATGTTAGCAATTATCGCACTGCTCTACGCGCTGGTTTTTCCCTACCGTTTTACCTGCTTTATTCTCAATATAGTACTCAATCAACAGGTTATGTTTGCTGCGAGGCGTGACCGTGAGCGCTTTTACCTGCTGGCCGGAGTCGGGAAGAAGAGTCAGCGTTGTTTCGCCTTTATCAAGCACGCGGCCATTTTGTTTGACCTGCCATTTCAGGCGGCAGTCGTCGCAGGCTGACCACGTATCATTAATGGCCCACAGGCGAATTGTTGTCGGGCTACCGACACGCCACGCGGGCGTAACCGGCTCAATCGATGGCAGGATAGGTTGATAGGCTTTTTGCAGTGCGTAGTATCCGGCCTTTGGTTTGCGCAGATAGTCCACGACGCCCCAGTTGATTGAGGGCCATGTCTCCACAAACATAAAATGGAAAAGGGCCGTGACGGGCTGATATCGCTGTCGACGGTAGCTCTCGGCTGCCATCGACACCAGCTGCGCCTGATACTGCTGAGTATTATGAATCATCTCCTGAATGTTATTACCGCGCGGTATGTGTGCGAACTTAAACGTCTGGAACGGTTGAAAATTGTGATACTTCCATAGCGTCCAGCCGGGATCGTCCGCGGCCGTGCTTTTCGGCCACATCAGGTGAGCGGGAATAAAGGTTTTCAGGGTCGAGAGCCTTGGCAGCGCCTGAGCGCCGAACTCGGTGATAATCCCTGTTTTGGCAGGTGCAAGCAGATCGCGCATGGTACCGAAATACCACCCAGCCCAGTAGTGCTCCTCTACGGCAGAAAAACGATGCACAATGCGAGAGGTATCTTCAGCCAGCGCATCGGCGACCTTTTGCGTTAATGCCTGGTTTAACGTTTTGTTCCAGTCAGGGAATCTTTTTTCCATCCACGGTGAGTTCCAGGGCGGCTCGTTATGGCCTCCCCAGACGATAATGGCCGGTGAGTTACCGAACTGTTTGACCATCTCCCGGGTCTGCCGTACCGCATTCTCGGTAAACGCAGGGCTATCATCATAGCCCCACTGTAAGGGGACATCCTGCCAGATCATTAACCCCATCTCATCGGCCACCTCATACAGTGCGCGGCCTGCCACGTGTCCGTGAACGCGAATCGCGTTGGCATTCATTGCCTCGACGAGTTCAAAATCACGGCGATATTTTTTTCGCGTCATCGTGCCGAGCCAGGGAGAACCGATGTAGTTACTGCCCTTGATAAATAACCGCTTATCATTGATAAGCCAGCCTTTGTTATCCGGCTGCTCTTCAAGCTTGCGTAAGCCGGTTCGGGTGACGGCGGTATCCATCACCCCCTGGCCGTCCATGAGAGTGGCGCGCACCTGGTAGAGGTTTGGCTTGCCAACGCCCACCGGCCACCAGAGCTTTGCCTCTTCCATAGGCAGCGTGACGCGCAGGGTATGTACGGTACCGTCCTTGTTATCCAGCGTTACCGGAAACTCTTGCTGAAAGCGTTGGCCGTTAAAATTATTTGGTGCGGCTGTCAGGCGCAGAGTGGCGGGGCCGCTGGTCAGGGCGCGATAGTGGATCTCAGCCTCTAAGGCGGGGTTCTCCAGCCCATGACGCCAATCGGGGCGCAGAACCACTTCATCGATGGTTACCCCGCGACTCAGGTGCAATCGCACCGGTGCCCAGATGCCACCGGAGTTATTATCCTGCCCCTGTTCAGACCAGGCTCCCCCCGGGCGTGAATCGTGCTGGCTAAGTACGCCCTTCATCAGTGTTTTATGCAGAGGCCAGACTTTTTTAGGATCCTCATAGGGGCTATCAACCCGTACGGCAAGCTGATTATGCCGACGCAGCGTGTCGCTCACGTCTACTGAAAAGCGCTGGAAATAGCCTTCATGGTGGGCTAACGGCTGGCCGTTGAGCGTAACGTCGGCAAAATAGTCTACGCCGTCAAAAACCAGGGTGGCCATGGTATCCGGCGTGCGCTCAGGAAGGGTGAAGTCATGCCGATACCAAAGTGCCCCCTGATGGTCGTATCCGGCGCTGTACCAGTTGGCTGGAACGCGAAGCAGACGCCAGTCGGTGACGGGAGCGGCCGCGCCGTTAAAACTGCTGTCGTTAGCGTCATGTACGCGCCACAGCCCGGCGAGAGACCAGGTGACGGGCTGGCTTGCCTGTACCAGCGGCGTGCTGACTATCAACAGCAGAATAAGTTTACGGATCATGCTTTACCTCCTGCGCTCGCTGGCGTAGCCACGCGACACTGCGCCCGACTTCCTCAATAAGCTCGCCTCTCAGGACATTCAGCCCGTCCTGGTCGAGTGACGCAGCCTCGCTCTCAAGCTGCTGCAGCCGCTCTGCAAGCGCGGTAAAACAGAGGGTAACTGCTTCGCCGCGGAGCTTATGCGCGGCGCGACGCAGGGCATCACGATTGTTGTTGTCGATGGCCTGCTCTATGGTGAGCATCGCCTCGTCAAGCCCTTCGCCGAACAGCGCCAGCAGTTCCTGAACCAACTGTGGATCGTCAGCACACTGCTTTAACAGGCTGGCTTCATCCGGCAGCCCCTGTTGCTCACCGGCGGCAACGCGCATAATCTCATTCTGAAGTGCATCCTGATTCACCGGTTTGGCAATATAGCCGTCGAAGCCCATCGCCAGGCAGCGCTCTTTATCGCCCTGCATGGCGTGGGCTGTCATGGCAATGGCGGGCTGATGGCTGCGACCCTGTACCAGCGTCTCTTCGCGAAGCAGGCGGATGGCGGTTTCACCGTCCATTTCCGGCATTTGCAGGTCAATCAGCAGCACGTCCCAGGGCTGTTCGCGCCAGCGTTCCAGCGCTTCACGACCATTGTCCACGACCTCGCACTGGTGGCCGAGCCGCTCCAGCAGGCGTCTGGCGACTTTCTGATTCACCAGGTTATCCTCGGCCAGCAAGATACGTAGCCTAACCTGCGCGGTGATGGGCGGGGCGGCGAGGGAAGATGTCAAAATAGGTAAGGGGGCAGGTTCAAGGACGCTGGCGATAGTCTGATGCAGTTCGCGCTGTGCAATTGGTTTATGCAGGTAATGCGCAATACCAATGCGCTTAAGCATGTTGGCGTCAAAATGGCGGCTCATTGAGCTGAGCATGATGATATGGCTCTGTTCGGTCCGGGGCAGAACCGAAAGCTCAAGCGCCAGCGAAACGCCGTCCATATCCGGCATCTGCGCATCAAGCAGGATCAGCGGCCAGCGTACGCTCTCGCCTTCCGCCGCCAGCCGTAACGCCTCGTCAGCGTTGTTTACGCAGGTCGGTGTTAGCCCCATCAGGCAAAGCATAGTGTCCAGCAGACGCAGGTTGGTGCTGTTGTCATCCACCACCAGCACCTGTTCACCATTAAAGCGCGCCATAGGGGCATCCGTCTCAGAGAGAGTCCGCTGACCCTCCAGTGACAGGGTGAAGGCGAACTCGCTGCCTGCTCCGGGCGCGCTCTGCACCGTCAGCTCTCCGCCCATCAGGCTCACCAGCCGGGCAGAGATGGTCAGCCCCAGGCCCGTGCCGCCGTAACGGCGGGTAGTAGAGCTATCGGCCTGGCTGAAGGCCTCGAAGATGGCCTTTTGCTTCTCCACCGGGATGCCGATACCGCTGTCGCGAATACGAAATCGCCATTTTTCATCGCTGTCGCCAGGCTCTATCGCCAGCAGTATCTCGCCCTGGTGGGTAAACTTTAGGGCATTGCCTAAGAGGTTAGTAAGGATTTGACGCAGCCGGGGACCATCTACCATCAGCACATCCGGTACCGCCGGGGAGATGTCCACCAGCAGTTCAATACCTTTTTCACTGGCGGCGGGCATATGCGGACGGATCAGCGACTGGATAAAGGGTCGAATTTCCACTGCCTCCTGGTCCACCGTCATCTTGCCTGACTCAATGCGTGAGAAGTCGAGAATGTCATTGATAATATGCAGCAGCGACTGAGCCGAACTCATCACCAGCGAGAGGTATTCCTGCTGTTGCGGGTTAAGTTGGGTGTCCATGCAGAGCTGGGTCATGCCTAAGATACCGTTCATCGGAGTGCGAATTTCGTGGCTCATGTTGGCCAGGAAGGCACTTTTCGCCTCGTTGGCCTCCCGGGCGACTTTGGCGGCCTCGATGGCAAGGAGCTCGGCCTCTTTACGGCGGGTGATGTCCTGCAGGGTGCCGATGACTCGTTCCGCCTGCTGCTGCATATTAAGGGTCACTACCTGCCCGGAGATCAGCATCCAGCGCCAGCCCTGCGTCTCGTGATGTACGCGAATTTCGCACTCAAACACCGGCATATGATCTTGCTTAGAGTCGATTATCGCGCGGCGCAGGGTGGAACGATCTTCCTCATGAACCAGGTTAAGCAAAAAACGCAGCGGGTAGTGCAGCTGCACGCGCGACTGGCCCACCATCGCCAGCAGCGTATCGTTCACCTGCAGGCTGTCGTAAGAAACCTGCCAGTCCCAGATGCCAATCTGGATCGACTCCGCGGTCAATAAAAAATCGTCGTGCAGCTGATGGCGCGAGCGCTGCGCCTCGTCAAGCTCGGTGATATCGGTATGCAGACTGATAATGCCACCATCCGCAAGCCGTTGATGCAGGATATAAAGCCGCCGTTTTCCCGATTGCCGCACCTCTCGATGACTCGCCTGACGGCAGTTGCGGATAATGGCCTCGCGCAGCGTCCGGCGGCGAGCGGGATCGATATTGTAGCCCGCATCAATAAATTTCTCCGCCAGGCTTTCGAGGGTTGCGCCGACGGTTAACCAGGGGGCAATCACCGGGTAAAAGTGGGGCACCTTAGCATTCCATGCCCGCAGGCGCTCGGCCTCATCGTAGATCATCACCCCCATGGGCAGCACGTTGAGATCAAAACTGGATGTCGATGGCATGGTTATTCGCCTCCCGCCGTGTAATGCAGCTCTGCCTGGCGACGCAGGTACTCCAGACCGGGCGCAATCGCCATCGCCCAGGCGGTAAGGATCTCCTCATCGCAGAGAGGATCGCTGGTGCGCACGGTTTTGAGCATCGCCTCGCGCCAGAGCGCAAAAAATCGCGGCGGCAGGCGCAGCCCTTCATCGCTCTGCTCCCGCGCCAGACGTTCAAGAAAGTCCGGCACGAAGAGCGCACCGTCAACGGCGAGCATGGCGAAAAAGCTTTTATAGATCATCTGCTGGCCTTCCGTGCCCGGACGCCGGGCGAAGTGCTGCTCCGTCTCAGGGGACATATGGATAAAGGTGTCCCAAAAGGCTTCGAAAAAGCGCTTTTTGTCGTGCCTGGGTATGACCCGGTTCAGGCTTGCCTCGAAGAGATCGCGATAAAATTTCATGGTGCGGCCCTCGCGGCCCGTTCGCCCGGCAGACAGAGACCGGGCGGGTTAAACACATCCGCGGTGCGGTGGGAGAAATAGCCGTCGTCTTCTACCAGGCCGTTTTTAAACAGCGGTCCGGCGTTGTGTTTGTACAGCAGGGCTTCCAGCACCATGGCGTTGGTAGAGAGGGTAAGGGTTGGATTGATGTCACCGGTGGCCTCAACGCGGCCCTCGAACCAGCCCTGCTGCGGATGGTTAAGATGTTGGGTCACTGCCATCAGGGCATCGGTATAGCCGGTTTTCCACAGCGCCCAGAGCATAAAGACCGCTTTGGTAGTGACCTGTGCCAGACGGGGATAGTTATTACCATCATCACCCAGGGTGTTCCAGGCATAGCCATTTCCCCAGACGGTATCTTCAACGTGCCAGGGGGCCTGGGCGAGATAAAAGTCAGCGCGCGCGGTAAGCACCTTGTCACGCTCCCAGCGCGCTTTCTGGCTAAGCCAGACCCCTTCGGCTCGAGCGCGCAGCGTTTTTTGTACCTCGGACGGCACGCCCGGCGGTTGCCAGCCGAACTCCAGCCCGGGCAGCATGGCGGGCAGCGTGGTGAGTAACGAAGGCTGCCATGTGGTTCGTGGATCGCGGGCGTCTACGGCGAGGCTGCGCTGATAAATAATGACGTTCTGAGAGGGAGGGGAAAATGCCTTTCCCGTTGAAAAACCCCACAGGCGAAACGCGCTGGCAGCATACTCGCTTTCACCCAGACGCAGCTCATCGCGGATCAGCGGCTTGCCGTTTTGCAACGAGGAGGACCACAGCTCTCCCTCTTTATCCATGACCGGACAGAAGTTCCAGCGCAGGATAATTTTATCCAGATACTCACGATACTGCGGCGCGCGTTCAGCCGTAAGCCGCAAGGCCAGCATCAGTCGTGCCATATCTTTTGCCGACCAGCCGCTGTTGGCCGGTTTGCCGCTAAAATCGACTGGGGTCGCGGTCCGGCTGGAGTAGAGCCTGCCGGGCGTACGCGTATCGGTGAGCGTCAGACGATTCAGAGTACCAAGCAGGCGTGTTAGCCTTGCGTCAAATTCAGCCTCCTGCACCAACCCCAGCTCTCGGGCAGCGAGCAGGGCGATCAGCGTGTCGCCCATTTGCCACAGCGTCACGCGCGGCTGCTTGTCGCTGCCGTTGACCAGTCCCGTCTGCGGCTGGGTGTTGTTTTCAAAATAGCGCCAGGCGATGCGCGCCCACTCCTGCTCCTGCGGCGTCAGGCTGTCGATGCGCGCGGTAGTATGCCAGCCGCCGTGCGTCAGCCAGCGCCACCCTTTGCCATCCCCGCTGAACAGGGCAAAGGCGATGAGAAGAATGACGACGGCACAGGCCAGCCAGCGCACTAGGGTTTTAAGCATTGCGCAGTCACCGGCGGCAGTTTAATGGGCTCGTCCGTGTTACAGGAGGCGCACTGGCAGGCCTGGCAGGCGGGTTTGGTGCGCATCGTGGTGCCAGTCTGGTCACACCATGTCTTAACGGCTGGCGTACTGTTCAGGAATGGACGATTGCGTAGGGTGTTATTGGGTTCAAACAGATCCACAAGCTTTTTATCCCACAGGGAGGGAGCAAAATTGCGGTTTTTAGGGTTGTCGGTGTTGAACTGTAGCAGTTTGCCCTCTTTCTTAAACAGCATCGCTTCCAGCATGATGCCGTTGTTATTGGCGGTAAACTCCTTGATTGGACCGTCGCCGTTTTCATATAGCCCTTCGTAAAAGCCTTTGCCCTCTTCATTGGCGTTTTCGATGGCGTCCAACAGGCGGTCGGTGTAGGGAGAGTCCCACAAGACCCACATGCCCAGCGCCGCCTTCAGCGATATAGCGGCAGTATTAGGTACGTACTGGCCTTTATCGGTGATGGTGTTCCAGTTAAAGCCGTCGCTGAAGATGGTGTCGTAAACGAAGTAGGGTGACTTATCGAGCTGGTGCTCGGAGCGGGCAGTTAAAATCCCGGTGATGGTGTAGCGGTTTTCCTGGGCCTGATAGACCCGGTCGGCGAAGTTTTTCATCCACGGGTGGGAGTAGTCGCGCGGGCTGTTATCCCGGTCCTCTGGCTTATCGAAGCCAAATTCCAGACCATAGAGCACGTAAGACTCGGTTACCACATAGTTATGCTGGCTGGTCATTCGCGGATCGCGAGAATCGTAAGGCACCATCACGCAGTAGATCTCCGCTAGCTCATAAGGCTGGGGCTTGCTGG
Source organism: Pseudescherichia sp. L3 (assembly GCF_024656065.1). Lineage (NCBI taxonomy): Bacteria > Pseudomonadati > Pseudomonadota > Gammaproteobacteria > Enterobacterales > Enterobacteriaceae > Pseudescherichia > Pseudescherichia sp. L3. Next base: position 340,439 of record NZ_JANKYC010000002.1, on the reverse strand, counting down.
ACTGACAGGTGCCAAAGCCCCAGAGTGAAAATCCTGCCGCGCCATACTCCTCATAACCCAGCCGTCCCTCTTGCACGTATTTCGGCTGGCCGTTTTCCAGATAGGCACCGTAGAGCATGCCGCAGGGGTTGATGACGTTGCTGAAATTCCACCCCAGCATCACGTTATCGATGCTGTTGCCGTACTCCGGATAGCGCTCCTTGATCACTTTTAACCAGATCAGCATCCGGCCGATATCCAGCGCCGAAAAGCCGATCTCACCCGGCTTGTTCTGGTAGTTCACCTTCTGTCCTGTGATGGTGTTATAGGCCTTGTTGGGTAGCTCGTTGCGGAACAGATCCAGTTTGTTCAGGGTGGCGAGGAGTTTCAGCATCCGGCGGTCAAATTCGGTTTTATCGATAATCCCCAGTTCACGGGCTGCCGTCATTGCAGCCATGTAGGAGGCGCTGTCCCACATGGTGGTAGAGGGGTATTTGTTTACCGCGTTGACCAGCCCGGTGGTGGGCTGGTAGTTGGCGACGAAATATTGCCAGGCGTTTTTGGCAATAGCCATCTCCCTGGGCGTAAGTTCACCACTGCGTGGTTCAAATTCCGAGGCGGGTAGCCCGGTTGCGGCCCGGGCCGCAGAGAGCGAAAGCCAGCACGCCATGAGCCCAGCCAGAAGAGGAAAAAAGAGTAAAAATTTCAGCTTCATGGCTTAGCTCCTGCGGAAGAAATAGGGGAAGTAGTAGGGCCAAGGCAGGCCAGACAAAGCATCTGGCCCTGGGCGATATAGGCCAGGCTTTCAAGGACGATCGCATTGGTATCGGCATCAACGATATCGTTCACGCTGCTATTAAGGTTAAGGCCGCGCTGCCAGCCCTTTCCGGGGATCTGCAGCTTCTGTACCTGCTGGCGCAACGCTTCGCTCCAGCCGTTGCGGAACAGGGCATACCAGGCAAAGGCGGTGCGGGTGGAGGTGATTGCCGTTTGCTCTGGAGTGGCGTCGCGCAGGGCGCTATTTTGCACCGGCTGCCGATCCGGTAGATCGTTAACAAAGTCCGGGGCAGGCTCGGCATAGTCGATGCTGATGGGCGGCTTGCTTACCCGCAGGCCGTGGCGACGCTGTTGGATCTGCATAATGCGCCAGGCGATCTCAGCACTCTGCGCGTCAAAACCCAGCTCAAGACCCGTTAACAGATAAGGAAGGCTGATAAGGGAAGGCTGACGCCCCCATGGTGTGCGTAGCCCTTCGTCAGGCACCATAATGCCGTCGATATCAATCATCTGCTGTCCCTCAGGCGGATTGGTGACCGCCAGGCCTGCAGTACTGTCAATCAGCCGAAGCGTATGGCTGGCATACTGGCGATAGCCAAAGCTATTTCGTGGTTCGTCCGCCGCCAGCGCCCAGTGGTGTAATGGGACCGCTGCCGGGCTGGCGGTACTGCTGGCGATCAGGGCTCCTACCTTCCATTGATTGAAGAGATCGCGCACGGCGGCAGCGTGCTGGGGATAGCGCCACAGCAAGGTTTGCAGGGCGTTAAGCAGGCGGCCCATACCGATGGCAGAAGAGTCCGGTTTACCCAGCATTTGCAGCGTGTCAGCATGATAGTAGGCGGCGGGCAACCCCTGAGGATTCAACGGAAGCTGACCTAGCGTAAACAGTGCGGCCGTGATGCGCTCATCAAATTCGTCGGTAGTAAGAATGTGCAGCTGCTTTGCCGCCGCTAAGGCAAAAAGATAGCTGCCGGTGCTCCACAGGCTAAACCAGGGTTCACCGTCATGCGCGTTGGCCAGCCCATTCGGCTGCGTGTTGTTGACATAGTACTGCCAGGCCACCCGCGCCCAGATTGCTTCGTCGAAGGTCAGCTCGCGGGGGGCGGGTAGGGGAGGGAAGTCTTTGCTTAGGTTCATCCCCGCACTGCTCTCTACGCGGGTGGGCATCTGTTTCTCTACCCAGACGACAATGGCGAACCCTAGCAGAAAGCCGAGCAGGATGGTGAGATAGCTGCGGGCTGACAAAAGCGCGTCGCGTTTTCTCATTGGCTCGTCTCCTCTTCTTCCGCTGGCGTCCAGATGGCGGCAAGGATCAGCGGCAGCATAGCGGCAATATTCACTGCGCCCCAGAAGATGTTGATGACATAGCCGGAAGGATCGTCAACCTGTCCACGCGCCACCTGGATCCCACCCCAGATAAGCCCCGCCAGAGTAAGCACGACGATGGCGATCTGCGGTTTTACGAGATAGAGAAAACGGCCTGTCTGGCGCTCTTTCGGGGTGACATGAAATTTGATCTGCTCCCCACGCAGTACGGTGTCGAGCGCTCGCAGGTTCATGGAGAAGAAGGAGAGGTAAGAGGCCCGGCCATCCCAGGCGGATATGCCCCATGTGCCAAACATAAAGGCCAGCTCAGAGACAATAAAAAAGGGTAAAAAGTGCAGGTAGAAGGGCTCAGACCAGGCTGAGACCGGCGGAATACCGGTGAACAGGTAAATAACGGGTGAGATCAGGAAAATGGTATTCCATACGCAGGCCATATAGGACCAGAACGTGGTGGCGTACATCAGGGTTTGTGGCAGAGAAAGCTTAAAGCGGCGGCGGCTAAAGATATTGTCATGAAACAGGATGTCCAGCGATCCTGCGGCATATTTAAAACGCTGGATCATCCACGTCAGCATATCCTGCGGGGAGAGCATTTTAGACTCAATGCGTGGGTGCATAACCGAGCGCCAGCGCCGTGCGGCATCGCCGTGCAGCAAAATTGAGGTATAGATATCTTCTGATACGTGAAACTTATAGGGTGTCAGCTCTGTATCAAAAGCCACATGCGGACGCATGGCATTTTCCAGCGTTTCGCGGATAGCTGGATCGCGGATATCACGCGTATGCCGGCCTATCTCCTCCTCAATACTCCAGACATAGCTGCGAAGCGCTGCCTGCATCACCGCTTCGCGACGGTGGACCGAGGCAGCACCACAGCAAAATGCGGCATTGGCCCAGTTGCGGCGGCGTAAGATCACGTCGTAGAACATACGCGGATCGTTAAAAAACGGATCACGGCCCACGGTGACGGGGCCGATAAGTTTTTGCGTTAGCCAGCCCAGCCCGTACCCCGCTTTACCTGCTTTACGCGCCATCCAGCGAGAGAGGTTTTCCCCTTCTGGCAAGTCGAAGAACCACTGGGGGGTCTGAACCCAGGCAACGTCCGGGTCGCGGAAGTAGCCCAGCGTATGGCTAAGCAGGGTAGGAAAAACGCGGGTATCGGCATCGCAAATCACCAGAAAATCACCGTCGGTTTGCTCAAGCCCGTTGCGCAGGTTGCCAGCCTTATAACCGATATTGGTCTGACGGGTGATGTAATTGGCACCTTCCTCTTCGCACACGGCTTTCATCTCGGGGCGTCGCCCGTCGTCAAGAACGTGTACCCGATAGTCCAGCGGAACGGGATAATGCATTTTCATTGCATCGCGAATAGAGAGTCTGACAAGCTCCACGTCTTCGGAATAGGTCGCGATGAAGAGATCCACCTTGATAGGCCTCTGCTCCACCTTTTCATCCGGCAGCAAGCAGTCGTTAATCTCAGTGGGCGGCGAGGTTTGCGGCGGGTCTTCCTCTTTCCACAAGTTAATCGTGAACAAAATCGTCCCGATCCAGGCCAGCGTTTCCGCCAGTACCAGAGGGATGGCATACCATAGCGCGTCAGTATTCAGCGATGCCGTCCAGCGCCAATAAATATAATTCGCACCGAGAATGAGCGCCGCTACCGCTAATACCTGCCAGATTGCCATCACCCAGCGCGGTGTGCTGAGTGGTTCTGGTGGCCGCCGATTTTCAAAACGGGAAAAGTAAAAATCCATAGCGAGGGATATCCTGATTCCGCAATAATTCTGAATTAAAGACGTTTTGCCAGCAGGAAGCGGCTCACCAGAAGAAATAACGTCTAACAAAAATGTAAATTAAGTGTAGATTGCAGAGACAAACTTTCCAGCAGGGGAAAGGGCAAAAAAACTATTTTTTAGCAGAGGTCGCCGAGGGGAATACCCTTTCGTCATCGCTTCATAATTGCCAGATGCACGCCTTTGAGCTATTTAAATAATTTACCCGCTGTGTATTAGAATGGATGAACGGTCTGCCTATGAGCCAGGTTTTGCCAGAGATTGCGCGTTATAACGATGAAAAATCAACTACCTGGCAATATTCAGTGGCGGGGAGTCGCGATTTGAGAATCGATTTAATGCGCGGTATTGCGCTGGTCATGATGGTCGTGGCTCACACGGAAGTAATGTCGATATTTAATATATTCACTTGGGAGAGATTTGGATTGACCACTGGCGCTGAGGGTTTTGTTATCCTCTCCGGATTTATGTTAGGCATGCTAAATCGTGCCCGGCTACATAAAGTTGTTTTACTCACCGTTTCCTGGGGGCTCTATCTGCGGGCCTGGAAAATATATCGCGTTAATATCATCATCATCCTCTCTTTTTTAGGGTTGGCATATATCCCTTTTATTAATGTCTTTGAGGTGACCCATTTTACCGATCGTTTTTCGGGGACGAGTTGGTCGCTCTACCCTGTTACGCCGCAAATTAAAGAGACGTGGTTCAACATTGTGCTCTACCTGCAGATAGGGCCTCATCAGACGCAGATTTTGGGCCTCTATATCTTTCTTCTTCTGCTCAGCCCGCTTTTCCTGGGGATGCTGCAGAAGGGCAAAGTGCTGTGGCTGTTAAGCCTCTCTCTACTGGTCTATGGCTGCTGGCAGCGTTGGCCCGTGCGCGTGACGGCAGCCGAGTTTGAGTTCGCCTTCCCGCTGCTGGCCTGGCAATTTATTTTCGTATTAGGCATGAGCTGCGGCTGGTACAAAGAGGAGCTGATCTCATTTGCCCGTACCCCGCCGGGCAAAGTAGCCATTACTGCTATGGTGCTGGTGGCGCTCATCCTGGGTTTTGTCGCACAAAATCACACTAACCCCTTTATGCCTCCCGCTCTGCTGATGCATACCATTTCACCTGCAGACTTCAACGCTTTCTATCACACATGGGCAGCGAAAAACGGGCTGGGGCCAATAAGAGTGTTAAACGATATCTGCCTGATGGTAACGGTCTACCTGCTGCTGACCTGGGGTTGGCAGCCGATCTATCGCCTTGCAGGGTGGTTTCTCATCCCGCTAGGGCAACGCTCTCTCTACACCTTTATTTTGCATGTTTACGTTGTGCTCGTGGTTAGCCAGTTTGTGACCTTCGATCTGTGGCGACAGGACTGGATTATGAACACTTTTGTTCACGCCGCAGCGCTGGGTGCACTGTGGCTGATGGCGAAATATAACGTCGGTGCACGCTGGATACCTAACTAAGGAAGAGCACATGCGGGATAAATATTTGCTGGCCTGCGCGCTGTTGTGCGTGATCTCAGGAGCAGAGGCGGCGCAAAAGGACGATGCAGAATTGTTACGCGACAAGAATGGCGAGCCGGTGCAGGCAGGTGTGTTCACCAGCCGTTGGGGACGTCTTTTTTCAGGTAATGAGGATGTTTTTTCTGGCGCGCTGAGCTTTAGTTCAGGATTGAAAGAGCAGTGGATGACCATCCCGAATAGTTCGGACAGTGCAAAGCAGAAAAGAAAATACAACCAGACGTTAAATCTTAGCCTGCAGTACTCACCCTACAGTTACTGGTTCGCCAACGTGACATCGCGTTTGCCGGTCACCGACACCAGCCGCTACACGGCCGATTTTCGGTACAGTTTTGGCTATGATGACTGGCATGCCAACACGGTCAGCCTGGTTTATAGCAACTACGGCGATAATCGCTTCTGGACATCAGGAGGAGGTCGCCATACCTACTTTGAGCAGGGCGCTGTGACCCTGGCATATAAATTTTCGCTGCCAAAGCCTGTAGAGAAGACGCTACTGATCAATAAAGGTGACTCTATTATTTGCCAGGTGGGCTACAGCTGGGTTCCGCGCTACTACGATTTAGACAGCAACGACATCCGGAAAGATAAAAACGTGATGTTAGGGGGATGCGGCTACACCTTTAAGCAGCACTTCTTTGTACGCGCGACGGCGTTCTGGTTCCCGGACAGAAGCCAGCAGCAGCCCTGGAACGGGGATTACAGCTACAGCTTTGGCTACGCAGGCTATACGCCAGGCTCATTCTCTATCCAGTATGCGAATTTCTCCGGCACCCGCTATCCCGGCCATCAGAGCGGTAATGGGAAGTTTCGTGAAGGCACCGTTAGCCTTATCTGGTTCTTACCGTTATAGGGGGCGACATGTCAGCACTACCCGTACTGATTGTTGAAGACTCACCTGTCTACCGCCGACTGCTTTCCCGCATGCTAGCTCAGTGGGGATATCGCGTGAGCGAGGCGGAAAACGGTGTTGCTGCCCTTGAGATGCTGGCCAGCCAGACATTCAGCATGGTGATCAGCGACTGGGAGATGCCAGAGATGGACGGCCTGACGCTATGTCGTGAGATACGTTGTCGCCAGTTCGGTCACTACATCTATCTTATTCTCCTCACTGCCCGTGAAGATCCGGGCGATCTGACGCTGGGGTTTGATGCCGGTGTGGATGATTTTCTCAGTAAGCCCGTTGAGCAGACGGAGCTGCGAGCACGGCTGCATGCGGGTGCCCGCATTCTCTCCCTGGAGGCCACGCTTGCTGCGCGCAATGCCCGTCTGAGCGAGGCGCTGCGGCAAATTGAGCAGGATCTGGAGGTTGCCGCACGCATTCAGCAATCGGTACTCCCTTCTCACCAGCTTCACTATCGGGACTACCTTTCCGACTGGCTTTTTTTACCCTCGGCGTGGGTATCCGGGGATATTTTTAACGTTTTTCCGCTGGATAACCATCTGGGGTTTTACTGCGTCGATGTATCAGGTCACGGCGTCGGGGCGGCGATGATGTCGCTTGCCGTCGCCCGGCAGTTTTTACACGGTCGGGCCGTCGAGCGCTTTCTCTATTCCGAAGAGGGTGGCGTAGCGTCCCCAGCAGAGGTTGTACGCATCCTCAATAGCCGTTTTTGTAGTGACGAAGTAGAGATCGTCAGCTATTTCACGATGATCTATGGTGTCATCGATCTGGATACGGGGCAGGGGAAACTGTGCCAGGCAGGCCATCCGACACCCTTTATCGTAAGTCCTGCTGGTGAGGTTAACGCAGTGGGCAACGGAGGCGCGCCGGTGGGGTTAATGCCCGATCTCTCGTGGACCGACGTCCCCTTTGTGTTGAAGTCAGGCGAGCGGCTATGCCTGTTTAGCGACGGCATTACGGAGTGTGAAAACCCTGGCGGAGAGCAGTTTGGGCAGCTGCGGCTGCAACGCTGGCTACGGGACAGTAACGGTCTGGCATTAGAGGCGCTTTTACCGCAGTTTGGCCACTATCTGACCCACTGGCACAGCGGTGAAAACGCAGAGCAGCACGCTATGGCTGACGATGTCTCACTCTTAATCATTGAGCGCAAAGGAGATACAGAATGAATATGAATACAGAAAGAGAGCCAAACGTGAATATTCTTACGCCCTCGGTGCGCAGGCTGGACGCTTCGGTAGCCGCAGCGTTCAAGGAAGCGGTTGTCCGTGAGATAGGCGAGGATCGAAAAGCGCTGATCGTTGATTTTAGTCAGATTGAATTTATCGACAGTAGTGGACTGGGGATGCTGGTTTCTCTACTGAAGATGATGAACGGCAGAGGCGAAATGACACTGTGCGCTCTCAATCCCGGCATCCGCAATATGTTCACGCTAACCCGTATGGATCGTATTTTCCGCATCTGCCCGGACCGCGCTTCAGCGCTGGCTCAGCTGAATGGGTGACGCGCCCATGCCTAACGCTATCACGCTCCCTGCTGCCCTGGCTTCGCTTTCGCCGTTGGCTACCTGGCTTGCAGAAAAGATGGCCCCGCTGCACGTTAGCGATGAGTGGCGCTTTGCGCTCGATCTTGCCGCATGTGAGGCGGCAACCAATATTATCCGCCATGCGCTTAACGAGGATGAACACCGACTGTTTAGCGTAGAATTTACCGCTGTTCGCCAGGAAGTCACGGTGCGATTTACCGATGCCGGCGATGAATTCCCCCTTCAGCGCCTGGCGGAAGCGCGTAATCAACCCCTCTCTGACGTTTCGCCGCTCTCAGAAAGCGGAAGGGGATTAAAACTCATTTTGCTTTGCGTTGATGAGTTGCAGATAGAGCGCCATTCAGGAGAGAATGTCACCACGTTCAAAAAGTTTCTTTCATCTTAGCAAAGGAAGATATCGATCCGGCGCTATTGAGGCAGTGGTTAATGGTAGTAAAAGATCTATTTAACCTGATTATAAAAATCGCATTATTCATTTTAATTATGTTTCTTGTGGCTAAATGGGTGCCCTACGATGGAATAGTGAGTGCTATTACTGAACGGTTTGATTTTGAAGGCGCACAGCGATTTACCGCTGCTATCGAGGGAGAGCCAAATCCCGAGGCATGGGAGGCAGTGTCCGATTACTTCAGCCTTTTAATCAATACGCTAATCAGCATCCCGTTACTGAGTGCACTAATAACGACATACCATATTGCCGTTAAACGCAGCACGACTGGCCATCATGCGAAAGAGTGGATGACGTCTACAGTCCGGCGATTTCTGAAGGTGTTCTTGTATACCTGGCTGTTCTGGATCGTTTTTCGGGTTATGCCTTATGAGTCGCTGGGTAACGGTTCGCAAAGCACGGCTCTTTACCTCGCAATCGTTATTATCAACATCGCTATTACTACTGCTGCGTATATGTTGATTGTAAGACTCATGAGAAAATAGATTTAGTTAAGTTCTTCTTTTTTCTCTGAGTTTTTTAATGATAATCTTAGTGCACCAAAAAATAATTAAAGCATACAGTGTTATTGCCACGAGCAGGGTGGTGAACGTTAATGGGTCGGTGCCCGCCTCATAGATATCCGACTGATATTTACCAAAAATTTGGTGAGAAAAATCAATAAATTTATTGGTTATTGAATAGAGCGGCATACCATAACGGGAGAGCCAGAGTGCACTAATAAAGCACAGAGTGAATAGACCGATATTCTTAACGTGCTTTACAGTTAGCAAAGTTACTATCCCCTTGAACATCTATATAACCATAGGCCATTAAACCATTTCGAGAACCGGGAACTCGTATCCTTGTTCTGCGGATTAATATTTGCCTTACTAAGTAAAAATCAGAGCGTCTGACAAAGGTAATACAGCCTTGACTTTCACCCGAACCATCAGGCCTAAGAGGATGTAATCGAAATCCTCCACGGGATACACCGTTAATAAACGTAGTATCGCTCATCGTCTGGGCATTGAACAAAGCAAACCAATCGAAGTGATTAGATTGGTTCCACGAGTCTATTACATACCTTCTGAACCTATTATAAGTGCTTCCTTCCGGACGATCAACAATCCAATAGCGACCTACTGGAATTGCACTGTATCGCCGATCGGTACAGTTCGGGTTATTAGTGTACGGTTGTTCACCAGAAAAAACAGGGAAAATGCCGACGCCATAAACGTGCAATTTAGCTTCCCCGCCGCCTTTTGTTACATCGGAGTAACTCATTCTCATAATTTGCATATGTTTTCCATCACTAAAATTTTGATGCACTTGATAGTGGTTAATTTATTCCTTTTTGTAATGAAGCCAAGCGCTGAAATGAAACAAAATTTTATGGGTGAATTAGTTTTGAAAAACTGCTTTATATAGGTTGGGCTAGTCACTCATGACTATCATTGTATGCTTTGCTCACAAAAAATTATTTATTTAGATACTTTTTAAGGCATATTGAATCAAAGGATTACATTTTTTATAAAGGGTATGGCACATTTGATTGATTCATATATTACATGAACTCTTAATATGTACAAACATCGTCACCTTCCCCTTAGCCCATACTGCTCAAACTCAATGACCTCCCGCACCTTTACCAGCGCGCTGCGCAGGTTATCAATAGACACCGAGCCTAGCGCGATGCGAATTGCCTGCGGCACGCTCGCTGAAACCGAGAAGGGTTCGGCGGTGGATACGGAAATATGACTCTCCAGCAACGCTTTTACCACCCGGTCGGCTCTGGCCCCTTCCGCCAGCGGCAGCCAAATAAAATAGGCGTCGGGATGCGAAATAGAGGGGAGGGGGCCCAGACTCTCTCTTGCTATGGACTGGCGCAGCCGGGCATCGCGCCGCTTAAGCGTCTCGAACCGTAAAACCGTCCCGTCCTCTATCCAGCTACAGACCAGGGCTGTCATCAGCGAAGGCGTATTCCAGGCCGTGGCCCTGATTGCTCGCTCCAGCGCAGGTCGATAGTGAGCAGGGCAGATGGCAACGCCTACCCGCAGTCCGGTGGCGACATTTTTGGAAAAGCCGGTGATATAGATGGTTCTTTCTGGCGCAAAGAATGCGAGGGGCGGGGGCGGACGTCGAATCAAATACGCGTAGGCGGCATCTTCAATAATAAGCAAGTCATGCTGCCGGGCGATATCGGCAATCGCTTTTCGTTGCTGACGATCCAGCACCCAGCCCAGAGGGTTATGCAGCGTCGGCATAGTGTAAATAGCCCGCACCTGCCGCCGGGTACACAACTGGCGCAGCGCCTCTAAATTCGGCCCCTCGACAGTACAGGGAATGGCAACCAGTTCAAGATGGCAGAGCGCCGCTAAGGCTTTGAAACCGGAATAGGTTAGCGCATCCACGGCGACGACATCGCCAGGTTTGAGCAGGGCCATCGCGGTGATGGTCAGCCCGTGCTGGGCACCGTTAACGATAAGCAGGTTCTCTGCTTCAGGGCGAAAACCGCTCTGGGTCAAATGGCGGGCAATAATTTCCCGTTCAGCGAGCCGCCCCGCATGGGGCTGATAGCGAAGATGGGATTCGATATCTCCGCCTGCCGCCATCTGCCTGAGCGCGTCGCGCAGCAATTCACCCTGACCCGGCAGGGAGGGGTAGTTGAAGTTCAGATCCAGTATATCCGTTGCCACGACGAGCTGATCCACGCCGTGTCCGGGCGGCAGAGAGATATCCCTGACAAAGGTCCCGCGTCCAGTTTCACCGCTGACCAGCCCCATCGCTTCCAGCTCGTTATAGACCCGAGTCGCCGTTGCCAGCGAGATATGCTCAGCGGATGCAAGCTGCCGGTGCGTCGGTAGACGGCTTCCGGCGGTGCGTTTTCCGCAACGTATAGCCTCAGCAAAATTATCTACGATAGATTTATAGCGCGCCTTCATGAGATGTATCTATGACAATTTTTTGATTGTACTGTGTCAGGCAAATTACCATCCCGTCATTCATGACTCAAGCTGATCGAAGGTGGCGTTAAGATGGTTAATGCAGATGTGCATAAGGCGGAACCGGGAGCGCTCTCCGGATGGCTCAACGGTTTGCTTGGAGTAGTTATCTTCAGCGGTTCGCTGCCCGCGACTCGCATTGCCGTCCTCGATATGGATCCCTTTTTTCTGACGTTCCTGCGCGCTTCGATTGCCGGTCTTTTAGCTGCCGCACTGATCGCTGGCTTTCGTGAAGAGCGCCCGCATCGGTCGCAGCTCGTGCCGCTGGTTATCGTTGCGCTGGGCGTGGTGGTTGGCTTTCCGCTGCTGACGGCGCTGGCGTTGCAGCACGTGACCTCCGCGCACTCCATTGTCTTTCTGGGCCTGCTGCCGCTTACTACGGCGATTTTCGGCGTGCTGCGCGGCGGCGAGCGGCCGCGTCCTGCCTTCTGGATCTTCTCCGTGCTGGGCAGTCTGCTGGTGGTCGGCTTTGCCCTGTCGCAACATGCCTCTGCTTCGCTGACGGGAGATCTCCTGATGTTCGCGGCCATTATTGTCTGCGGACTGGGCTATGCCGAAGGGGCAAAGCTGACCCGGGAGCTGGGAGGCTGGCAGGTCATCAGCTGGGCGCTGATCGTTGCGCTGCCCTTCATGCTGATCGCCTCGTTTACCACGCGGCCAGAATCGTTTAGTGCCTTCTCTACCTCAGCCTGGACTGCGCTGGGCTACGTATCGCTGTTCAGCATGCTTATTGGGTTTATCTTCTGGTACAAAGGGTTGGCCCTTGGCGGCATCGCGACTGTAGGACAGCTGCAACTATTGCAGCCGTTCTTTGGGCTTGGATTATCCGCCGCGCTGTTGCACGAAACCGTCGATCCGCTGATGCTGGTTAGCACGCTGGGTGTTATTCTTTGCGTGGCCGGATCGCGAAAGTTTTCCGGGTAATCAGGGTGTTAACATACTGAGGTTTCTCGATGATAACGATAACGACTGCCAGGCTTCTTTGCACGCAGATTACGGAGAGCGACTGGGACTTTTTCCACGCGCTACAGACAGACCCGCAGGTGATGTATTACGTGGCGGATATGCCGCAGCAAGAAGAGATTCGCGCCGCGTTTACCTCAAGGCTGCCGCTCTGGTCACCCCAAAGTCCCCATTGGCTGTGCCTCGTGGTTTCTGACAGGGCCAGTGGAAAAAGGCTCGGCGTTACGGGCTATATCCATCGCGATAGCGGCTGCGCCGAAGTGGGCTTTTTATTCGCGCCCGACGCCCAGGGGCAGGGCTACGGCACAGAATCTCTGCGGGCCGTCTGCGATTACGCTTTCCGCGAGGGTGGGATTAAACGACTTATTGCCACCGTCACCGCAGGTAATCTCGCTTCCCGCAGCCTGCTGGAAAAAGTCGGTTTCACCCTCGAGCAGGAGCTACACGAAAGCTATCGGCTGAGGGGTAAGTTGCATAACGACTGGCTGTTTGGCCTGATGCGTAACGCCTGAGACCGTTACGCATCAGGCCTTTTACCCCTGCTCTGACCCTTTCCCCGCACAAAACGACAAATTTGCAACGACACCAACCCTATATTTTTTTTGTGATCGTTGTAACATTGTTTCGAAATTGTTGTAAAACGACGTTTCAATTGTACATTTGTCTATGTCAGGGGAATCATGCTTAACAAAATAACAAGTATTGTCATCGCGCTCATTGGGCTCGCGATGCTCTATATGGGGGCGAAGCTGCTGCTGGTCGGCGGCTCGCCATTCTACGCCGTGATGGCCGTGGGGCTGATTGCCACCGCCGTAACGCTCTACCTGAACAAACGCATTGCGCTTAGCCTCTACGCGGTGCTGATGTGGATTGTTCTGGCCTGGATCATCTACGAGGTCGGCTTTGATAAGTGGCAGTGGATCCCGCGTGGCGATCTGATTGGCGTCATTGGCCTCTGGCTGGCGATGCCGTGGGTAGTGCGTCCGCTATTCCGCGCCAATGGTGCCGGGGAGCGTCGCTTCCATCCTTTCCTCGGCGGTACCGTCGCGGTGATGATCGCCCTGGTGATCGGCCTCTGCTTCTACGATCCATACCCGCAGGAGGGCACCATTACGACTGCACGTAACGCCTCCAGCGCTGACGTTGCGGAAAACAACTGGACCGCCTACGGTGGCACCACCAACGGCCTGCGTTTCTCTAAGCTTAACCAGATCAATAAAGACAATGCCAGCGATCTGGAAGTAGCCTGGACCTACCACACCGGCGACCTGCGCGACGGCAACAAAGACGCGACGGAATACACCTTCGAGGCAACGCCGCTGAAGGTCAACAACGCGCTCTACTTCTGTACGCCGCACAACGAAGTACACGCTCTCGACCCGCAGACCGGGGCGCTGAAGTGGAAATACGTTCCTGAGAAGGATCGATCTTACCTCCAGCAGCACCAGACCTGTCGTGGCGTAAGCTACTACGACGGCAGCGCAGCCGCGCAGAGCAGCAGCCCGGCCCAGCCGGCAGCCACTAACGCTGCACCGGCGGCCTGTACTCGCCGTATCTTCAATGCCACTACCGATGCAAAACTGATCGCGCTGGATGCCGATACCGGTAAACTGTGCGCCGATTTTGGTACTAACGGCATTGTCGATCTGCATGACAACATGGGCACCGTTCGTCCGCACGCGCTGATGCAGACCGCTGCCCCGCTGGTCGCAGGTAAGCTGGTGATCCTCGGCGGCTCCGTGATGGATAACGGCTATAACAGCGGTAACCCGTCTGGCGTGATCCGCGCTTTTGACGCCGAAACCGGTCGTCTGGTCTGGAACTTTGATCCGGCTAACCCTGAGAATACCCAGCCGATTGCCGCCGGGCAGACCTTCCCGCAGGATACCCCTGTGGCCTGGGCTACCCTCAGCGCCGATCTGAAAAATGGCCTGGTCTACGTGCCGTTTGGCAACGCCTCGCCGGATGAAATCGGTACTCAGCGCGACCCGCAGAGCAACACCGAGAAGTTCCGCGACACGCTGGTGGCGCTGGATCTCAACACCGGCGCGTTCAAATGGCGTTTCCAGTCCTCGAAGCATGACCTGTGGGACCGCGATAACCCGTCCCAGCCGTCCCTGCTGGATATCGACTACCAGGGCAAAAAACAGCCGGTCGTTATCCTGCCGACCAAAACCGGCAACCTGTTTGTGCTTAACCGTCTGACCGGGGAGCCTGTCTACCCGATCAACCAGCAGAAAGTGTCGACCGAAGGCGGCATCACCGGGGAGAACTTCTCGCCGACCCAGCCGGTCTCCGCGCTGAACTTTATTCCCGATCCGCTGAGCGAAAAAGCGATGTGGGGGATCACGCCGTTCGATCAGATGGCCTGCCGTATCGATTTCAAATCGCTGCGCTACGACGGTAACCCGTGGACGCCAGCCACCGAAGGCGGCTCTATTGTCTTCCCGGGTAACATCGGCGTGTTTAACTGGGGTTCAGTGGCTATCGACCCGGAGCGTCAGATCCTGATCGCTTCGCCGGTACGTCTGGCCTACAAATACAACCTGATCAAACGTACCCCACAGACAGAAGAAGAGCGTCTGTTTACTAAGGAGAACTCGCCGTACTGGAATGAGAACTTCCAGGGCACCTACGCGATCCACATCCAGCAGCTCTCCTCCGATCTGGGCATTCCGTGTATCGCTCCGCCGTGGGGCCGGATGGTGGGTGTCGATCTGACCACCGGTAAAACGGAGTGGATGCGTCGGGTCGGCACGACCAAGAACCTCAACACCTCCTTTCTGCCAGGGCGCTTCCCAATCGGCTTCCCGATGGGGATGGTTGCTCACGGCGGTCCGCTGGTGACGGCGGGTGACGTGGTGTTCCATGGCGCAACGGCAGATAACTTCTTCCGTGCCTATGACATCAACACCGGTAAGCTTCTGTGGCAAACCGAGCTGCCAGCAGGCGGCCAGGCGACCCCGGCAACCTACCTGGGCAGCGATAACAAGCAGTACGTCGTTATTGCCGCGGGCGGTCACGGCTCGCTGGGCACCAAAGGCGGCGACGCCGTTGTTGCGTATCGTCTGAAGTAATCTTTACCCTCTCTGCTACGGGTCAGCCGACCCGTAGCATTTTCCTTCTTAGTGACGATAGCGAACCAGAATCGCCATCACCAGCGTCAGCGATGTGAACGACACCGTATATAACGCCTGAGCCGCTCCCCATTGCGCCGCCACGATGGCCGCGATACCCGTTGTTAACGCAGCGCTCACCGCCTGCCACCGCCACGCTTTACCACTCGCGACCGACACCGTTTCCGCAGTGAAGTCGTTCAGGACGCTAAAGGTGCCCAGCGCAAAGACCATGTTAGATGCCAGGTGTGCCAGAAATATCATCAGTAGCGCGACGCTCCTGTAGGCTGAAAAGCCAGGTAACAGAGCGTAAGCAGCAAGGAAAATCAGCAGGCAGCCCAGCAGGTAGCGGTTGCTGCGGGCATACTCGCCGAGCCGGTCAGCGTTGAGCAGAAGCGGGCCACAGAGCTGACCCAGGCTGCGGGCAAAGATCAGCGGCAGCGCCAGCCCGGTGGTTTCATCCGGTCTGATCTGCTGCGCCAGAGCGGGCAGCAGCGCCATGGCCGGTGCGCCGACCGCAGCCAGCGCCGGAAGCAGGAGCAGGCTCCGTTTTTGCCGGCAGGATAGCGCGTGCCAGCGCAGCGCCATTTGTGTAGCAAATTGCTTATCAGGCTGCTCATCAATCGGCCCGAGGCAACGCATGGCAAGCAGCAGAAAAACGGCAGAAAGCAAAAAGCTTATCGCGTCGGCGCAGAGTAGCGTCGCGGGGGAGACGCGATCAAAAAGCAGCACACCGATACCGGTTCCCAGCAGCACCTGCGAGGCAAAAATCACCGTCTCCATTGCGGTTGCGGCAGGCAGCTCTGAAGTGCTTAAGCCCCGCTTAAACAGCAGGCTCATCGCTGGCCATGACAGCCCCGCCAGCAGCGCCTCTATCGACTGCAGGGCAAGCAGCGAAGGAGTGCTGTGCGCCATCAGACCATATGCCGGGAGCAGCAGCGACACCATGCCAGCCAGTTCGCTGAGCAGCAGCAGGCGCAGCGGAGAGACGCGTCGGCATAGCCTCTCCCCGAGGTAGCTGCCGATAAAGCCAGGCAGGGTAGCCAGCATATAGGTCAGCGTCAGGGTTGAGGGCGGCGCATGCCAGCGCAGGAGCTGGCCGAGGATCAGGGTTTGGGTCAGTCCATTACCCACTGAAGAAAAAATATAGGCGACGCCAAACAGGCATAGCCAGCGATGCTGGCGTAGCGCCTGCACCAGAACCATCAAAAGGTTATTCATTGTTAACATACTCAATCAAACAGAAGTCCTCATGCAGCAGGTGCCGCACGATCGTGAAAGCTGTCAGAGTTGAGATGTCGTTACATTGGCTGGTCCGGGCGTTGAGAGCGAACCGATAACGTAGCATCTATTTCGGCTCTGGAAAAGAGAGGTACAAGATTGCTTATGCATCGCTGCTAAGCGCCTGGAAGCATTTTACATTCAGTACATGCTGGCAGCCTATATTACTGGGCATGGCTTATTAGAATAGTTGATTAGCTATAAGCTACATTTTTTTACTAACCGTTTTAAAACGTAGAATAAGATGACCATTATAAGCGTAAAGCTCCAACGGCCAATTAAAAAACCATAAGCATAACTATTTGCAGTCTCATTAAAAGCTAACGAAAGCATGAGCATAACATTTAACGCTGCTGATACAACGCCAAGTATCGCTGATAGAGTGATACCTGCCCATAGTAAAAAAAGTATTGCTTTCTTCATTGTCTGGATACTTCTTAATGTGAACAAAGTGACAAAGAAACCTTAAACTTTTCTCACCAATAAGTAAAATAAACCACTGTTGCTTAGCGGAATTAATTTATAAGGTAAGTATATCTAACAAGCATAGAGCTTCATTGTCACATTTAATGCGGTTTTGCCTGATTCTGATAATCATACGCGAAAGATTGCTTATGCCTCGCCGTGTTTTGTCTACCCTTGCCTATACCGTAACTCAAAAAAGGGGTATTGCGCATGGCTTTACGTTCATTAGGCACGACGGGATTACACATTCCACCGCTGGTTTTTGGCGGTAACGTCTTTGGCTGGACCGTTGATGAGCAGCAGAGCTTCAGCCTGCTGGATGCGCTGCTGGAGCGCGGCCTGACCGCTATCGACACCGCCGACGTCTACTCTGCCTGGGCACCAGGTAACAAAGGTGGCGAATCCGAAACGATCCTTGGCAAGTGGTTCGCTGCCCACCCTGGCGCACGGGAAAAGATCACCCTGTTTACCAAAGTAGGCTCAGATCTTGGCGAGCCGGGGAAAAAGGGGCTCTCCGCCCGCTGGATCGAACAGGCGGTAGATGACTCCCTCAAGCGCCTGCAAACGGACTACATCGATCTCTACTTCTCCCACTGGCCGGACGACAGTACCCCCTATGAGGAGACCCTCGGCGCGTATGAGAAGCTGCTGAAGGCAGGCAAGATCCGCGCTGTTGGTGCATCCAACCTCAATGCGGCGCAGCTGGAAGCCTCGCTTAAGGCCGCCGACGCCAACGGCCTGCCGCGCTACCAGGTGCTACAGCCGGAGTACAACCTCTACGATCGCGACGGCTTTGAAGGCGAACTGCAGGAGCTGGTGGTGCGGGAGAATATTGGCGTGGTGACCTACTTCAGCCTGGCCTCAGGCTTCCTCTCCGGGAAGTACCGCAGCGAGAAGGATTTGGGTCAAAGCCAGCGCGGCGAGGGCGTGGGTAAATACCTTAATCCGCGCGGCTACGCCATTCTGGCGGCGCTGGACAGCGTGGCGGAGAGGCACGACGTCAAGCCCGCGCAGGTGGCGCTTGCCTGGCTGATTAGCCGTCCCGGCGTTACCGCACCTATCGCCAGCGCCACCAAAATTGAGCACGTCGACGGCTTTGTTGAGGCCATCAACCTTCAGCTCACGCCGGAAGATATACTCACCCTGGATAAAGCCGGCGCATAATCCCTCTCCTCTGCCCGGTGGTTATCACCGGGCGCTCTATCCTGCGGTGGATTATTGCCGCGCCTCGCAAAAGCTAAGCCATTTAAATTCTTTGTCATTACCGCCTTTTTCTCACATCGTTTGCGCTATCTGACGAGCAAGCCGAGTAGAGGAAAACAATGGCGAAAAGCACCGCTGGCTGGCTGCACGAGCAGCAGCGCGACTGGGTCCGACAGCACGGCCGCTCCTGGCTTTGGCGCAGCGAGCTGCCAACCTGGATGTTGATCGTCGCGATCTACGGCGGCTGGTTTGCGACGCTGGCCTTTTGGCAGATGCTGGGGCTGCTGCCCGCCACGCTGCTGCTGATCTGGTTCACCACCTGGTACATGTCGCTTCAGCATGAGCTGATCCACGGCCATCCAACGCGCTATGCACGGGTGAACCAGCTGCTGGGACTGATGCCGCTGGCGGTCTGGTATCCCTATAGCCTCTATCGGGACGCGCATCTGGCGCATCATCGCACCCATCTGCTCACGCAGCCGGAGGACGATCCCGAGTCCTACTATATTCCCGAGTGGCGCTGGCGGCGCTATGCGCCCTGGCAGCGCAAGCTTATAACCCTGCGCAACACCTTTCCCGGTCGCCTGCTGCTGGCCCCGGCGCTGGATATCGTCCAGCTGCTGATCGGGATGCTGACCGCGTTTCGCCAGCTGGATTGGCGGGCGATGGCGATGTGGATTGTGCACGGTATCCTGCTGGCGGTAACCTTTGCCTGGCTGGTGCACTGCGGGTTTTCAATTCTCTATTTCGTGCTGGCGATCAGCTATCCGGCGCTGGCGTTGACGAAGGTGCGATCGTTTCTGGAGCATCGGGCGGATAACGATCCGCTTGCGCGCTCGGTAATCAACGAGGCCTCGCTGCCGTGGCGGGTGCTGTTCCTGAATCTGAACTACCATTCTGTGCATCACGATCTGCCGGGCGTGCCCTGGTACGCATTACGCAAGATCTATCTGCGCGATCGGGCGAGCTATCAGCAGCGCAACGGTGGTTTTCTGGTGCGCGGCTACGGCGAGTGGCTGCGGCACTTTTTATGCCGCTCGGTGAACGTCAATGTCCATCCCGGCTTTAGCAAGGCAAACGGTAATGAGCACTAAGATTGCGTTTCCGATGTATGACCTGCACCGCCCGGATAGCGAGGCGCTGATTCAGGCTGTGCAGGATCTGCTGGCGGCAAGGGGCATTGCCGTCACGCCGATTTGGCCGCAGGCGGATCTGCTTACCCACTGGCAGGATGACGATCTGCTGCTCAGTCAGGCCTGTGGTTATCCGCTGGTCACGCAGCTACCGGAGGTGCAGACGGTAGGCTGCTTTCACTACTCTGCTCCGGGTTGCGAAGGGATCTATTATCGCAGCCTGCTGGTGGTGCGCCAGAGCGACAGGCATAAAACGCTGGCGGATTTTCGCGGCAGCCGCGCGGTCTGCAACGCACCCGACTCCCAGTCGGGTTACAACGTATTGATGCAGATGGTTGCCCCGCTGGCGCAGCAGGGGACCTTCTTTAATAGCGTTACTTTCAGCGGTAGCCACCGCCAGTCGCTGGTTGAGATCGGCGAGGGCAGGGCGGACATTGCTGCCATCGACTGCGTCACCTTCGCGCTGCTCCAGCGCCATGCACCCATGCTCGTTGCCGAGCTGGCGGTGATTGGCGCAAGCCCTGCCGCGCCGGGCCTGCTGTTGATTACGAGTAGAAGCACATCGTCGGCATGCATAGCCCTTCTGCGTGATGCATTGACCCAGCTAGTGAGCGATCCGGCGTACTGCACCCCGTGTACAGCGCTGTTCATCAGCGGCTTTAGCGAGGTTTCACGCCAGGATTATGCGCCCATCCTCTCTGGTGATTATCCACACCGGTAAATAGTGCTTTCTATTTTCCACTATTTTTCCCTAATGCAATGCGCAGTAGAGTTCATCCATGCCCTGACGATGCGGTGACGGGCACTCCCGATACTCACTATTAAGCAGGTAAGGAATAATAAGATGAACAAACAACTCGACGGTAAAATTGCATTAGTTACGGGTGGCACAAGCGGCATTGGTCTGGCAACCGCACAGGTGCTGGCGGCGCAGGGCGCGCAGGTGTTTATTACCGGGCGTCGCCAGGCCGAGCTGGACGCAGCGGTTGAGTCCATCGGCGCGGCGGCAACCGGCATTCGTGCCGATGCCTCTAAGCTGGCGGATCTGGACGCGGTCTATGCCCAGATTGCGAAACAGGTCGGGCGGCTGGACATTCTGTTTGCCAACGCCGGAGGCGGCGACATGCAGCCGCTGGGGGCCATCAGCGAAGAGCATTTTGATCGCATCTTTGGCACCAACGTGCGCGGCGTGGTGTTCACGGTGCAGAAGGCGCTGCCGCTGCTGGTGGATGGCGCATCGGTGATTTTAACCGGCTCGACCACCTCCGTTATGGGCACCGCCAGCTTCAGCGTTTATAGCGCCAGCAAGGCCGCCGTGCGCAACTTTGCCCGCTCGTGGGCGCTGGATCTGAAAGATCGCGGCATTCGCGTCAACGTGGTCAGCCCCGGCCCGGTTCGTACGCCAGGCCTCAGCGAGCTGGTGCCGGATGAGCATCGGCAGGGGCTGTTTGACGCCCTCGCCGCACAGGTGCCGCTGGGCCGCCTCGGTGAGCCGGAGGAGATCGGTAAAGTGGTCGCATTTCTTGGCTCCGATGCGGCCAGCTTTATCAACGGCGTAGAGCTGTTCGTTGATGGCAGCATGGCGCAGATCTAAAGGCACAGCGTCTCATGCTTCGCACAATGTAAAACTGCTTCAGAACCTGGCGAGAGCTATCCGCGCGGTCTACGGTTAACTGATACTAAAAGACAATTCAGCGGGTAACCTTGCAATGGTGAGTGGCAGTAAAGCGGGCGTTTCGCCTCATCGCGAAATAGAAGTAATGAGACAATCCATTGACGATCACCTGGCTGGCCTGTTACCTGAAACCGACAGCCAGGATATCGTCAGCCTTGCGATGCGTGAAGGCGTCATGGCGCCCGGTAAACGGATCCGTCCGCTGCTGATGCTGCTGGCCGCCCGCGACCTCCGCTACCAGGGCAGTATGCCTACGCTGCTCGATCTCGCCTGCGCCGTTGAACTGACCCATACCGCGTCGCTGATGCTCGACGACATGCCCTGCATGGACAACGCCGAGCTGCGCCGCGGTCAGCCCACTACCCACAAAAAATTTGGTGAGAGCGTGGCGATCCTTGCCTCCGTTGGGCTGCTCTCTAAAGCCTTTGGCCTGATCGCCGCCACCGGCGATCTGCCGGGGGAGAGGCGTGCCCAGGCGGTCAACGAGCTCTCTACCGCCGTGGGCGTGCAGGGCCTGGTACTGGGGCAGTTTCGCGATCTTAACGATGCCGCCCTCGACCGTACCCCTGACGCTATCCTCAGCACCAACCACCTCAAGACCGGCATTCTGTTCAGCGCGATGCTGCAGATCGTCGCCATTGCTTCCGCCTCGTCGCCGAGCACACGAGAGACGCTGCACGCCTTCGCCCTCGACTTCGGCCAGGCGTTTCAACTGCTGGACGATCTGCGTGACGATCACCCGGAAACCGGTAAAGATCGCAATAAGGACGCGGGAAAATCGACGCTGGTCAACCGGCTGGGCGCAGACGCGGCCCGGCAAAAGCTGCGCGAGCATATTGATTCCGCCGACAAACACCTCACTTTTGCCTGTCCGCAGGGCAACGCCATCCGACAGTTTATGCATCTGTGGTTTGGCCATCACCTTGCCGACTGGTCACCGGTCATGAAAATCGCCTGATACCGCCCTTTTGGGTTCAAGCAGTACATAACGATGGAACCACATTACAGGAGTAGTGATGAATGAAGGACGAGCGCCTTGTTCAGCGTAAGAACGATCATCTGGATATCGTTCTCGACCCCCGTCGCGCCGTAACTCAGGCTAGCGCAGGTTTTGAGCGCTGGCGCTTTACCCACTGCGCCCTGCCAGAGCTGAATTTTAGCGACATCACGCTGGAAACCACCTTCCTTAATCGGCAGCTACAGGCTCCGCTGCTGATCAGCTCCATGACCGGCGGCGTTGAGCGCTCGCGCCATATCAACCGCCACCTCGCCGAGGCGGCGCAGGTGCTAAAAATTGCGATGGGGGTGGGCTCCCAGCGCGTCGCCATTGAGAGCGACGCGGGCTTAGGGCTGGATAAAACCCTGCGGCAGCTGGCCCCGGACGTGCCGCTGCTGGCGAACCTCGGCGCGGCGCAGCTGACCGGCAGAAAAGGTATTGATTACGCCCGACGGGCCGTGGAGATGATCGAGGCGGATGCGCTGATTGTGCACCTAAACCCGCTGCAGGAGGCGCTACAGCCCGGCGGCGATCGCGACTGGCGCGGACGGCTGGCGGCTATTGAAACTCTGGTCCGCGAGCTGCCCGTTCCGCTGGTGGTGAAAGAGGTGGGAGCCGGTATCTCCCGAACCGTGGCCGGGCAGCTGATCGATGCCGGCGTTACCGTGATTGACGTCGCGGGCGCGGGTGGCACCAGCTGGGCCGCCGTTGAAGGCGAGCGGGCGGCCACCGAGCAGCAGCGCAGCGTGGCCAACGTCTTTGCCGACTGGGGGATCCCCACCGCTGAGGCGCTGGTTGACATTGCCGAGGCCTGGCCGCAGATGCCCCTTATTGCCTCGGGCGGGATTAAAAACGGCGTCGACGCGGCGAAAGCGCTGCGGCTCGGCGCGTGCATGGTAGGGCAGGCCGCCGCCGTGCTCGGCAGCGCAGGCGTCTCCACGGAGAAGGTGATCGATCACTTCAACGTGATTATTGAGCAGCTGCGGGTGGCCTGCTTCTGCACCGGCAGCCGCAGCCTGAGCGAGCTAAAGCAGGCGGATATCCGCTATGTGCGGGATACGCCATGAGCCATTTTGCCATTGTGGCACCGCCGCTCTACAGTCATGCGGTGGCGCTGCATGCCCTGGCGCTGGAGATGGCCCAACGCGGCCACCGGGTGACCTTTCTCACCGGCAACGTCGCCTCGCTGGCAGAGCAGGAAACGGAGCGGGTGGCGTTCTATCCACTTCCCGCCAGCGTGCAACAGGCCCAGCGCAACGTCCAGCAGCAGAGCAACGGCAACCTGCTGCGGCTGATTGCGGCCATGTCATCCCTGACCGATCTGCTCTGCCAGCAGCTGCCCGCTATACTACAGCGGCTGGCGGTGGACGCGCTGATTGTCGATGAGATGGAGCCCGCCGGAAGCCTGGTCGCCGAGGCGCTGGGACTACCATTTATCTCTATTGCCTGCGCGCTGCCGGTCAACCGCGAGCCGGGTCTGCCGCTGCCGGTGATGCCGTTTCACTACGCCGAGGATAAGAGAGCCCTGCGGCGTTTTCAGGTCAGCGAACGGATCTACGATGCGCTGATGTACCCGCACGGGCAGACGATCCTGCGCCACGCCCAGCGCTTTGGTTTGCCGGAGCGCAGGCGTCTCGACGAGTGTCTCTCGCCGCTGGCGCAGATTAGCCAGTCCGTTCCGGCCCTCGACTTCCCACGCCGGGCGCTGCCGGACTGTTTTCACTACGTGGGTGCACTGCGCTATCAGCCGCCGCCGCAGGTAGAACGCTCGCCACGCAGCACGCCGCGGATCTTTGCCTCGCTGGGCACCCTCCAGGGCCACCGTCTACGCCTGTTTCAGAAGATCGCCCGCGCCTGTGCCAGCGTGGGGGCGGAGGTGACCATTGCCCACTGCGATGGCCTGAAGCCCGCCCAGGCCGACTCGCTCTACGCCTGCGGCGCGACGGAGGTGGTCAGCTTTGTCGACCAGCCGCGCTACGTTGCCGAGGCTAATCTGGTGATCACCCACGGCGGTCTCAATACCGTACTGGATGCGCTGGCTGCCGCGACGCCGGTGCTGGCGGTGCCACTCTCTTTCGACCAGCCCGCCGTGGCTGCCCGGCTGGTCTATAACGGGCTGGGCCGCCGGGTATCGCGCTTTGCCAGACAGCAGACGCTGGCGGATGAGATTGCCCAACTGCTGGGGGATGAGACGCTGCATCAGCGTCTGGCGACGGCCCGCCAGCAGCTTAACGACGCCGGGGGCACGCCCCGTGCGGCGACCCTGATTGAACAGGCCATAGCAGGGAGTGAGAGCGTATCGTGAGGGATCTGATTTTAGTCGGCGGCGGCCTGGCCAACGGGCTGATCGCCTGGCGTCTGCGCCAGCGCTACCCGCAGCTTAACCTGCTGCTGATCGAGGCCGGGGAGCAGCCCGGCGGGAACCATACCTGGTCATTCCATGAAGACGATCTGACTCCCGAGCAGCACGCCTGGCTGGCCCCGCTAGTGGCCCACGCCTGGCCGGGCTATGAGGTGCAGTTTCCCGATCTTCGCCGTCGCCTCGCGCGCGGCTACTACTCCATTACCTCAGAGCGCTTTGCCGAGGCCCTGCATCAGGCGCTGGGGGAGAACATCTGGCTAAACTGTTCGGTGAGCGAGGTGTTACCCAATAGCGTGCGCCTTGCCAACGGTGAGGCGCTGCTTGCCGGAGCGGTGATTGACGGACGCGGCGTGACCGCCAGTTCGGCGATGCAAACCGGCTATCAGCTCTTTCTTGGTCAGCAGTGGCGGCTGACACAGCCCCACGGCCTGACCGTACCGATCCTGATGGATGCCACGGTGGCGCAGCAGCAGGGCTATCGCTTTGTCTACACGCTGCCGCTCTCCGCCGACACGCTGCTGATCGAGGATACGCGCTACGCCAATGTCCCGCAGCGTGATGATAATGCCCTACGCCAGACGGTTACCGACTATGCTCACAGCAAAGGGTGGCAGCTGGCCCAGCTTGAACGCGAGGAGACCGGCTGTCTGCCGATTACCCTGGCGGGTGACATCCAGGCTCTGTGGGCCGATGCGCCGGGCGTGCCGCGCTCGGGAATGCGGGCTGGGCTATTTCACCCTACCACTGGCTATTCGCTGCCGCTGGCGGTGGCCCTTGCCGACGCGATTGCCGACAGCCCGCGGCTGGGCAGCGTTCCGCTCTATCAGCTCACCCGGCAGTTTGCCGAACGCCACTGGCGCAGGCAGGGATTCTTCCGCCTGCTGAACCGGATGCTTTTCCTGGCCGGGCGCGAGGAGAACCGCTGGCGGGTGATGCAGCGCTTTTATGGGCTGCCGGAGCCCACCGTAGAGCGCTTTTACGCCGGTCGGCTCTCTCTCTTTGATAAGGCCCGCATTTTGACGGGCAAGCCACCGGTTCCGCTGGGCGAAGCCTGGCGGGCGGCGCTGAACCATTTTCCTGACAGACGAGATAAAGGATGAAAAAAACCGTTGTGATTGGCGCAGGCTTTGGTGGCCTGGCGCTGGCGATTCGCCTGCAGGCGGCAGGGATCCCAACCGTACTGCTGGAGCAGCGGGACAAGCCCGGCGGTCGGGCCTACGTCTGGCATGACCAGGGCTTTACCTTTGACGCCGGGCCGACGGTGATCACCGATCCCACCGCGCTTGAGGCGCTGTTCACCCTGGCCGGCAGGCGCATGGAGGATTACGTCAGGCTGCTGCCGGTAAAACCCTTCTACCGACTCTGCTGGGAGTCCGGGAAGACCCTCGACTATGCTAACGACAGCGCCGAGCTTGAGGCGCAGATTACCCAGTTCAACCCCCGCGACGTCGAGGGCTACCGGCGCTTTCTGGCTTACTCCCAGGCGGTATTCCAGGAGGGGTATTTGCGCCTCGGCAGCGTGCCGTTCCTCTCTTTTCGCGACATGCTGCGCGCCGGGCCGCAGCTGCTTAAGCTCCAGGCGTGGCAGAGCGTCTACCAGTCGGTTTCGCGCTTTATTGAGGATGAGCATCTGCGGCAGGCCTTCTCGTTCCACTCTCTGCTGGTAGGCGGCAACCCCTTCACCACCTCGTCCATCTACACCCTGATCCACGCCCTTGAGCGGGAGTGGGGGGTCTGGTTCCCTGAGGGCGGCACCGGGGCGCTGGTGAACGGCATGGTGAAGCTGTTTACCGATCTGGGCGGAGAGATCGAACTCAACGCCCGTGTCGAAGAGCTGGTGGTGGCCGATAACCGCGTAAGCCAGGTCCGGCTGGCGGATGGCCGGACCTTTGACGCCGACGCCGTAGCCTCGAACGCTGACGTGGTGAACACCTATAAAAAGCTGCTCGGCCACCATCCGGTGGGGCAGAAGCGGGCGGCAGCGCTGGAGCGCAAGAGCATGAGCAACTCGCTGTTTGTGCTCTACTTCGGCCTGAACCAGCCTCATCCCCAGCTGGCGCACCATACCATCTGTTTTGGTCCCCGCTACCGGGAGCTGATCGACGAGATCTTTACCGGCAGCGCGCTGGCGGATGACTTCTCGCTCTACCTGCACTCGCCCTGCGTGACCGATCCCTCGCTCGCGCCTCCCGGCTGCGCCAGCTTCTACGTGCTGGCCCCGGTGCCGCATCTTGGCAACGCGCCGCTGGACTGGGCGCAGGAGGGGCCGAAGCTGCGCGACCGCATCTTTGACTACCTTGAAGAGCGCTATATGCCCGGCCTGCGTAGCCAGCTGGTGACCCAGCGGATCTTTACCCCGGCAGACTTCCACGACACGCTGGATGCGCATCTGGGATCGGCCTTCTCCATCGAGCCGCTGCTGACCCAAAGCGCCTGGTTCCGCCCGCACAACCGCGACAGCGACATTGCCAACCTCTACCTGGTGGGTGCAGGCACTCACCCTGGGGCGGGCATTCCTGGCGTGGTGGCCTCGGCGAAAGCCACCGCCAGCCTGATGATTGAGGATCTGCAATGAGCCAACCGCCGCTGCTTGACCACGCCACGCAGACCATGGCCAACGGCTCGAAAAGTTTTGCCACCGCTGCGAAGCTGTTCGACCCGGCCACCCGCCGTAGCGTGCTGATGCTCTACACCTGGTGCCGCCACTGCGATGACGTCATTGACGACCAGACCCACGGCTTCGCCAGCGAGGCCGCGGCGGAGGAGGAGGCCTCCCAGCGCCTGGCCCGGCTGCGCACGCTGACCCTGGCAGCGTTTGAAGGGGCCGAGATGCAGGATCCGGCCTTCGCTGCCTTTCAGGAGGTGGCGCTAACCCACGGTATTACGCCTCGCATGGCGCTCGATCACCTCGACGGCTTTGCGATGGATGTGGCCCAGACCCGCTATGTCACCTTTGAGGATACGCTGCGCTACTGCTATCACGTGGCGGGCGTGGTGGGTCTGATGATGGCCCGCGTCATGGGCGTGCGGGATGAGCGGGTGCTGGATCGCGCCTGCGATCTGGGGCTGGCCTTTCAGCTGACGAATATCGCCCGGGATATTATTGACGATGCGGCTATTGACCGCTGCTATCTGCCCGCCGAGTGGCTGCAGGATGCCGGGCTGACCCCGGAGAACTATGCCGCGCGCGAGAATCGGGCCGCGCTGGCGCGGGTGGCGGAACGGCTTATTGATGCCGCAGAGCCGTACTACATCTCCTCCCAGGCCGGGCTACACGATCTGCCGCCGCGCTGCGCCTGGGCGATCGCCACCGCCCGCAGCGTCTACCGGGAGATTGGTATTAAGGTAAAAGCGGCGGGAGGCAGCGCCTGGGATTGCCGCCAGCACACCAGCAAAGGTGAAAAAATTGCCATGCTGATGGCGGCACCGGGGCAGGTTATTCGGGCGAAGACGACGAGGGTGACGCCGCGTCCGGCCGCTCTTTGGCAGCGTCCCGTTTAGGCGGGCGGCCATGACGTTCACGCAGGATCGCCTGTAGGTCGGCAGGCTTGCGGGCGTAAATAAAACCGAAGGAGACGCAGCCCTCCCGGCCGCGCACCGCGTGGTGCAGGCGGTGGGCGACGTAGAGCCGCTTCAGGTAGCCCCGGCGCGGGATCCAGTGGAAGGGCCAGCGCTGATGCACCAGACCGTCGTGCACCAGGAAGTAGAGCAGGCCATAGACCGTCATGCCGCAGCCAATCCACTGCAGGGGCCAAACGCCCGCCGTGCCCACGGCAATCAGCGCGATAGCCACCCCGGCAAACACCACCGCAAAGAGATCGTTTAGCTCAAATACGCCCTTGCGCGGGGTATGGTGTGACTCATGCCAGCGCCATCCCCAGCCGTGCATAATGTAGCGGTGGGTAAACGCGGCGATGCCCTCCATCGCAATAACGCTCAAGATGACGATCAAACTATTTACTAGCATAGCGGTGCGCGCTCCTGCGACTCAGACTGGCTTAATCAAAACCCTTAGCCTCTAAGCATAGTCGCAATCGCAGGCGGCGCGCATCGGTATCAGGCCAGAGCCTGCTTTAGATCCGCCAGCAGATCCTGCTCATCCTCAATGCCCACCGACAGGCGGATCAGCTGTGGCGTAATGCCGTTCGCCAGGCGCTGCGCCAGCGGGATCGAGGCGTGGGTCATACTGAACGGCTGGCTCACCAGGCTCTCAACGCCGCCCAGGCTCTCAGCGAGGGTAAACAGCTTCAGTTTACTGATCACCTCTGCCGCACGCTGGTCGTCGCCTTTGATCACGATGGAGATCATGCCGCCCGGCTGAGCCATCTGCTGGCGCGCGAGGGCATACTGCGGGTGGGATGTCAGCCACGGGAACCAGACTTTCTCGACCTGCGGCTGCTGCTCAAGCCAGCGGGCCAGCGCCAGGGCGTTGCTGCTGTGGCGCTCGATGCGCAGGGCGAGGGTGCGGATCCCGCGCAGGGTCAGGAAGCTGCTGAACGGATCGAGCACGCCGCCCACCGCATTTTGCAGGTAGCCCAGCTTCTCCGCCAGCGCCGGACGATCGCCCACCACCGCCAGCCCGGCGACCACGTCGGAGTGGCCGTTGAGGTATTTGGTGGCCGAGTGCACCACGATATCAAAGCCCAGCGTCAGCGGGCGGTGGATCAGCGGCGAGGCAAAGGTATTATCTGCCACGCTAATCACGTTATGACGGCGGGCGATCTCAGCGATAGCCGCCAGGTCCGCCAGCTTCAACAGCGGGTTGGTGGGGGTCTCTACCCAGATCATCCGCGTGTCGGGACGGATGGCGGCCTCCAGTCCGGCGAGATCGTCCGGCTTCACCCAGCTCACCTGTAGTCCGGTGCTGCGGCGGCGTACGTTCTCAATCAGGCGGTAGGTGCCACCGTAGACGTCGTCAATGGCGACGATATGGCTATCTTTATCCAGCAGCTCCAGTACGGTAGAGATTGCTGCCAGGCCGGAGGCAAAAGCGTAGCCGCGTGTGCCGCCCTCCAGCTCGGCGATAGCGCTCTCCAGGGCGTGGCGGGTTGGGTTGCCGCTGCGGGAGTATTCGTAGCCGGTGTGCTGGCCCGGTGCAGGCTGGGCAAAGGTTGAGGTGGCATAGATAGGCGGCATCACTGCCCCGTGCTGGTCGTTAAAGGCCCCGCTATGCACGCTGAGGGTTGCCAGGGCGCTAGCAGGCGCGGCGGGCGCGGGCCGATCATCATCCTGCAAGCCCTGCTGGCGCAGCCACTCATCGTTAAACATGCGGGAGAGATATTTATTGCCGCTGTCGCAGGCGAAGGTCACCACCCGCTTCGGCGTCGTCTGGGCCTGGCAGTAGCGTAGCGCGGCGGCCAGCAGGGTGCCGGTAGAGGAGCCGGCCAGCACCCCCTCCGTCTGTAACAGCTGACGAGCGGTGGCAAAGGCCTCTGCATCCGTGACCCGATACGCCTGGCGGACATTCTCCAGCTGGGCGAGGGGAGGGATAAAGTCCTCCCCAATCCCTTCGACGCGCCAGGATCCCGCTTCGCCGTGCTGTCCGGTCTCAACCTGATCCGCCAGAATCGAGCCAACGGGATCGGCCAGCACGAATTCGGTATGCGGCGAGTGTTTGGCAAACCATGCCTGCAAGCCACCCAGCGTGCCGCCGGAGCCAACGCCTACTACCACGGCATCAACCCTGCCTGCCAGCTGGTCGAACAGCTCCGGTGCGGTGGTGGTGGCGTGCGCCAGCGGGTTGGCCGGGTTAGAGAACTGATCAATATAGTAAGCACCCGGCGTCTCCTCTGCCAGGCGGCGGGCGTAGTCCTGATAGTACTCCGGGTGGCCCTTTGTCACGTCGGAGCGGGTCAGGCGCACATCAACACCCAGCGCACGCAGGTGGTAGATCTTCTCATGGCTCATCTTGTCCGGCACCACCAGCACCAGCTTATAGCCCTTCTGCGCAGCTATCAGCGCCAGCCCGAGCCCGGTATTACCTGCGGTGGCTTCAATGATGGTGCCGCCGGGCACAAGCAAACCCTGGCGCTCGGCCTCGTTGATCATCGACAGCGCCACCCGGTCTTTGATAGAGCCGCCGGGGTTCTGGTTCTCCAGCTTGAGAAAAAGCGCGCATGGACCCGCGTCCAGTTTATGCAGCTGAAGCACCGGGGTCTGACCGATTAGGTCAGTAATAGAGTGGAATACGGACATGTTTTGTACCTGTTATGAGATGCGATAGCAGGAGGATAGGGCGGCAAAAAAGAGGTTTTAAAGAATGATTCTCTGCTAAATAGAACAAAATAGCATATCTATGCTGTTTAGCCGTCAGGATGGAAAGCCGTCTATTGTTAACGTTGCACTGCGTGGTATTTATTATGTTTATAAAACAAAGGGTTAATATCTACTAGTGGCGTTGCCGCTGGGGACCGTATCCGGGCCTATATGCACTCTTTAGCAAAGCATTACTGAATTTATCCTTTCTCTCGCAGGCCATAGAAGTCGCCATATATATCCATAAATTATTTCACATCTCTTTTTTATCATTTGCAAAGGTAGTAACGGCTGTTTATCATCGTTCAGACATCCATACTGCTAAACTGCCATAACGGATACACCAACGAAATGATCGTCCTGAGGAATATCTCTAAGATTTTTGACCACGGAAAGGTCCCTATTACCGCCGTGGATAATGTGAACTTGACGGTCGAGCAGGGACAAATTTACGGCATCATCGGCTACAGCGGGGCGGGGAAAAGTACCCTGATCCGCCTGCTTAACGGCCTGGAGAAGCCCACCGAGGGCAGCGTGACCATCAACGGCCAGGATATCTCTGCCGCGCGCGGCGAGAGCCTGCGCCAGGCGCGGCTGAAGATCAGCATGGTCTTTCAGCACTTTAACCTGCTCTGGTCGCGTACGGTAAATGAAAACATCGCCTTCTCGATGCAGATCGCGGGCGTGCCGAAAGCAAAAATCACCGCCCGGGTGGCGGAGCTGGTTGAGCTGGTGGGTTTGACCGGGCGTGAACACGCCTATCCGTCCCAGCTGAGCGGCGGGCAGAAGCAGCGCGTCGGCATTGCCCGTGCGCTGGCGAACAGCCCGGACGTGCTGCTGTGCGATGAAGCGACCTCGGCGCTCGACCCGCAGACCACCGATCAGATCCTCGATCTGCTGCTGGATATCAACCGCCGCTTTAAGCTGACCATCGTGCTGATCACCCATGAGATGCACGTGGTGCGCAAGATTTGCGACCGCGTAGCGGTAATGGAGAACGGCAGAGTGGTGGAAGAGGGCGATGTGCTGGATCTCTTTACCCGCCCGCAACAGCCCATCACTCGCCAGTTTGTGCGTCAGGTGAGCCAGTATGCAGAGGAGGAGGCCTTCAACCCGGAGCTGGCTAACGATCTGGACGGCAGCGTGATCAAGCTGACCTTTACCGGCCACAGCACGCACAGGCCAATCGTCGGCGAACTGACCCTGCGCTACGGCCTGCCGTTCAATATTCTGCACGGCAAAATGACCCAGACGGCGCACGGCGTCTTTGGACAACTTTGGGTACACGTAGTGGCAACCCAAGAACAACTAGGCAATATCCTCGCAGATCTGCAGAAAAGCGATATTGACGGCGAGGTGATCAAACATGGTTGAGAATTTATTCCCGCATCTGCGTCTGGACCAGCTGTGGTCCGCCACGCAGGAGACCCTCTACATGACGGCCCTCTCCGGCGTCGCAACCTTTGTGCTGGGGATCCTGCTCGGACTGGCACTGTTTTTAACCGCTAAAGGCGGGCTGTTCCAGAACAAGCCGCTCTACAGCGTGATCTCCATTGTGGTGAACGTCTTCCGTTCGATTCCGTTCATCATTCTGATCGTGCTGCTGATCCCCTTCACTAAAACGATTGTCGGCACCATTCTGGGGGCCAACGCTGCGCTGCCGGCGCTGATTGTCGGTGCCGCGCCGTTCTATGCGCGTCTGGTGGAGATTGCGCTACGTGAAGTGGATAAAGGCGTTATTGAAGCCACGCGCTCAATGGGTGCGCGCCTCAGTACGCTCGTGTTTCGGGTGCTGTTGCCTGAATCGTCGCCTGCGTTAGTGTCAGGCATCACCGTTACGCTGATCGCGCTGGTGAGCTACAGCGCCATGGCCGGTGTGATCGGCGCGGGCGGTTTAGGAAATCTTGCTTATCTGGAAGGATTCCAGCGTAACCACAACGACGTCACACTGGTGGCGACGGTGACCATCTTGATCATCGTCTTCATTATCCAGTTCTGCGGCGACGTGATTACCTCTCTGTTAGATAAACGCTAAACACAACAACAAATTGGGAACCAACATCATGAAAAAAACACTCACACTGATTGCCGCAGCGACCCTTAGCGTCCTGAGCTTCGCCTCATGGGCTGATACCCTGACCGTGGGCGCTTCTAACGTGCCGCACGCGGAGATCCTTGAGCAGGCTAAACCTATCCTGGCCAAACAGGGTATCGACCTTGAGATCAAACCGTTCCAGGACTACATCCTGCCGAACACCGCTCTGGCCAGCCGCGACATCGACGCTAACTACTTCCAGCACATCCCTTACCTGAACAGCGTGCTGAAGGATCACGAAGGCGACAAAACCTATGATTTCGTCAGCGCAGGCGCGATCCACATTGAGCCGATCGGTATCTACTCGAAAAAATACAAGTCGCTGAAGGATCTGCCGCAGGGTGGCAAAGTGATCATGCGTGATGCCGTGGCGGAAGAGGGGCGTATCCTCTCTATCTTCGAGAAAGAGGGCGTGATCAAGCTGAAGCCGGGCGTGAATAAAGTCAACGCGCGCATCAGCGACATCGTGGAGAACCCGAAGAAGCTGGAGTTCCTGCCGAACGTAGAGGGCTCTCTGCTGCCGCAGATGTATAACAACGACGAAGGTGATGCGGTGGTGATCAACGCCAACTACGCCATCGACGCCGGTCTGGATCCGGTGAAAGATCCGATTGCGGTAGAGAGCGGTGAGAACAACCCGTACGCTAACATCATCACCGTACATCGTGGCGACGAGAAGAAGAAAGACGTTGTTGCGCTGGTGAACGTGCTGCACTCGAAAGAGATCCAGGACTGGATCCGCACCAAGTACAAAGGCGCGGTGATCCCAGTTAACAACTGAGTTGAATGCGTCACAAAGGCCCGCTAAAGAGCGGGCTTTTTTTACGTCTAAATAGATGCTTAAGAAAAGTATTATGCGATTCTAATAAAGTCACATATGTGACTATTTGTTACCTAATCTAATAACTACCTGATAAATATGCATTTTAATTTATTTAGAGATATTTGTAATTATTTCGTTAATATCCTTCTGCTGTGATCTGCGTCGTTATTTATAGCCAAAAAAGCCTCGCTTTGTTGATATTCATCACGTCTTTACTTGCCTGTTTTTTTGAAACAGACAATTACGATCTCGATCACTAAAATAAAGTTATTTAAAAAATAAAATGCAATTCCATAAAAACGGAACATCATTTTAATTTTTTGAGGGTGGCTATGTTTAAAAATACTCTGATCCTTGCATCTCTCATCGGTGCCTCTTTTGCTGCGCAGGCTGTGACTGTCGATCTGCGTCATGAATATATTGATAATGAAACTAACGCCGACCGCGTATCAGTCTCGCACCGCTTTGATAATGGCCTGGGTTTTGGCGTCGAAGCAAAATGGAAATCAGGCGGCGATGATGCAGATAAGCCATTAACCGAACTGGTTGGCAACGGTCATGAAGAATCCATAAACTGGCGCTGGAAAGCGACAGATAACATTGCCCTTACCCCGGGCTTTAATATCGAAAGTAAAGACACCTTCTCAATCTATAAACCTTATCTGCATGCGCAATACAGCTTTGATAACGGCGTCTATATTGCGGGTCGTTACCGCTATGAGTATACCCGTAACCCGGACTCAAATGTGGTTGATAACAAAGTCAATAAATTCGATGCGTGGGTAGGCTGGGCGATGGGCGACTGGCGTCCAGAGCTGAACTACGTCTATGCGAAAAGCAGCGAAGACGTTATTCGTGAAAATAACAAAACCTATTCTAACGAATATAACGCCAAGCTCGCCTATAAATGGGATAAGAACTGGGCCCCGTATGCAGAAGTGGGTAACGTCGGCGTGCGAAATACCGACGAGCGCCAGACCCGATTCCGTGTCGGCGTAGCATATACCTTCTAACAGAACCCTCATGAGAAGACCCCGGAGCAGTTGGCCGGGGTTTTTTCTTTATATTAACAGCGAGAGAGTGAAATAGATTTTTGCGAAGAGATAATGCAGATAAAAAAAGGCCCTCCATACGGAGGGCAAGGCCAGTTACTAAACACACTCAATTATGCTTGAAGCCATTCACGCTGTTCAGGAAGCCGGGCAATATAGAGCGCAGGCTTACCGTCTTTATCAGAGCTAAACAGAACCGCGCTGTCGTCCGGCGTAAATGACGGATGCGGATGGGTCACCTGACGACTATTTGCCACCGTGGCCCACGAGGTATCGTGACGTGCCGCGCGGAAGTAGCGCTTCTCCGCCACGTCGAACACATAGATATAGGGATCGTTATCGATGCTGTAGCCGTCGGCATCGTTAACATCGACCGGCGAGCCTGAACCGTCACCTACCAGCAGCGTGCCGTCAAAGTTGCTCATCAGATGGGAGCAGGCCGGCATCGCCATGATCGCTTCGTTAACCCCCGTGGTAGGATCAAAACGATAAACGGTGCGGCCCTGTTGCCCCTTCAGGTAGGAAACATAGACCAGCGCCGAGCCGTTCGGTACCCAGAATTCATGGGTGCAGCTCTCGCCTTCGGCATGGGTCTTCACTTTACGGATGTTGCTGCCGTCCTCATTTACCAGCCACATGCGGGCATCCACCAGGTCGTGCGGGCCTTCGTGGCAGAAGGCGACGGTGTTATCGTCAAACGGACGGTAGATAGGATGACCCAGCCAGAGTTTCTCTTCATGGATCGTGGCGCTTTCACCGGTCTGGAGATCGACGCGCAGCAGGCGGCAGCGAGGCCCCTTCAGGAAGAAGTCGTGGAAGATTTTCCAGTCGTTGAGCGGCGTCCAGTCGCTTTTGGCAATTTCGATGCCGACCAGCTTGGTGCAGTCGCTGTTTGCTACCCAGGTGCCGTAGCCAACCCACTCATCCGGTACGCGGTAGACTTCCCGCTCGGCCAGGGTTTCCAGGTTCACTTCACGCAGGGTGCGGTCGTTTTTAACGTAGTAGAGGGCCGTGTCATCCGGCGACAGGAAGCCACCAAAGGTATTGTCGCCCGCGCCCTCGGTCAGCTGTACCGCTTCGGCTTTCGCGATGTTCAGCAGATAGTAGTTCCAGTGACCATCGAATTCGCCTGCGAAAAGCAGGTGGCTGCCATCATTAAAAAAGCATTTCTGATAGAAGTAATTACGATGACAGGTGACTTCGGGAGGGGTTAAGCGGATCACTTCCGCGCCCGTGTCGGGATCGCGGCTGACTGCATAGTTGAGCTTAACCCGCATACCTTTCGCCATACTTATCTCCTTGTTAAGGGGGCCTGTCACGATGTATCGGTCAGCGTAATGACCCAAATGGATTATGAGTTTAAAAACGAGGTATTAAATTATCAAAACATCGTTTCAATATGTGTGATTGGTCACGCACTTTATAAGAAAAAAGTCGTGTAGATAGGGGATAAAGGCAGGAGGAAAACGTACGTTTTTGAGCAATCGTGATCCTAATTGCAATTTTCAAATGAAATCGCAGAAAAAATGAAACAATGTTTTATTTGCAATTGAAAACACGTTTTAGCCGGGATAATATGGCCGCCATACTACAAAACGGAACAGCGTTTCGTTGCGCCGTTATGTGACGTTAGGTCAAAAACGATTTTGGAGGTAAATGTGGAAGTCAGACAAAGCATCCACAGCGCGCATGCTAAGACGCTGGACACTCAGGGGCTGCGTGACGAGTTCTTAGTTGAGCAGGTATTCGAGGCCGACGCTTACACCATGGTGTATAGCCATATCGACCGCATTATCGTTGGCGGCATTATGCCGGTGGCAAAAACCGTCGCCGTCGGCGGCGAAGTGGGCAAGCAGCTGGGCGTCAGCTACTTCCTTGAGCGCCGCGAGCTGGGCACCATTAACATCGGCGGTCCGGGCACCATCACCGTTGACGGCCAGTGCTACGAAATCGGCCATCGCGATGCCCTCTACGTGGGTAAAGGCGCTAAAGAGGTGGTGTTTGCCAGCGTCGATCCGGCAAAACCGGCTAAGTTCTACTACAACAGCGCCCCGGCG
Organism: Pseudescherichia sp. L3; assembly: GCF_024656065.1. NCBI lineage: Bacteria > Pseudomonadati > Pseudomonadota > Gammaproteobacteria > Enterobacterales > Enterobacteriaceae > Pseudescherichia > Pseudescherichia sp. L3. The sequence continues at coordinate 303,694 of NZ_JANKYC010000002.1, read as the reverse complement.
CATACCGCATATCCAACCAAAAAAGTGACCCCGGCGGACGTTGCCCCGGTGACCCTTGGCGATCCGCTCACCAGCAACCGCCGCACCATCAACAAATACTTTGTGCCGGACGTGCTGGAGACCTGCCAGCTAAGCATGGGCCTGACCGAGCTGGAGCCAGGCAACCTGTGGAACACCATGCCGTGTCATACCCATGAACGCCGGATGGAAGTTTACTTCTACTTCAATATGGATGAGGACGCCTGCGTGTTCCATATGATGGGCCAGCCGCAGGAGACGCGCCACATCATTATGCATAACGAACAGGCGGTGATCTCACCGAGCTGGTCTATTCACTCTGGCGTGGGTACCCGGGCTTACACCTTCATCTGGGGGATGGTAGGCGAGAACCAGGTCTTTGATGATATGGACCACGTTGCCGTTAAGGATCTGCGCTAAGTCGCGGAGAGCAAAGCAAACCATGCCTGGCGAACAGGCGCAGATAGATTAAGGAACCACTATGATTCTGAATGCATTTTCTCTTGAAGGTAAAGTTGCGGTTGTCTCTGGCTGTGATACTGGCCTGGGTCAGGGTATGGCGCTGGGTCTGGCAGAAGCGGGCTGCGACATCGTCGGGATTAACATCGTTGAGCCGACCGAAACCATTGAGCGCGTTACCGCCCTGGGTCGCCGCTTCCTGAGCCTGACCGCTGACCTGCGCCAGATCGACGGCATCCCTGCGCTGCTGGAGCGCGCGGTGAACGAGTTCGGCCATATCGACGTGCTGGTGAACAACGCAGGTCTGATCCGTCGTGAAGACGCGATCAACTTCAGCGAAAAAGACTGGGACGACGTGATGGATCTGAACATCAAGAGCGTGTTCTTTATGTCCCAGGCGGCGGCGAAGCACTTTATCGCCCAGGGCAACGGCGGCAAAATCATCAACATCGCCTCAATGCTCTCCTTCCAGGGTGGGATCCGCGTACCGTCCTACACCGCATCTAAAAGCGGCGTGATGGGCATCACCCGCCTGATGGCTAACGAGTGGGCGAAGCACAACATCAACGTGAATGCTATCGCACCAGGCTACATGGCGACTAACAACACCCAGCAGCTGCGTGCCGACGAGCAGCGCAGCGCTGAGATCCTCGACCGCATTCCGGCGGGCCGCTGGGGTCTGCCAAGCGATCTGATGGGGCCGGTGGTGTTCCTGGCCTCCAGCGCCTCTGACTACATCAACGGCTACACCGTGGCGGTAGACGGCGGCTGGCTGGCGCGTTAATTCAGCGTAATTCAATGTCGGGTGGCGCTGCGCTTACCCGACTTACACGATCCTGCCACTCGGCGGGATTTTTTATCGCTTAAAATCGGATAAATCCATATGGTTAATCGCGAAATATCCATATCAAAAACCAAAATAAAGTCGCTTGCTTGCTTATTTTCTAAATAAAACATCATATTAAAATAATTTGATAATATTAAATGTGGTTATGAAAGTGGAATATCCATCACATAAACTATATGCATAGCAATTTAATCCATATCTACGACCGTTAACCCCTGACACCTTTTGCCATCCCTCTCTTACTTTCAATAGACGATTTACTACTTCAGGCACCAAAAGATGAGTTCATTGAGTCATAACGCACCGTCATTGCCGCGCGCGTTGCAGGATACGCGGCGCATGAATCTTTTTGTCTCTATCTCCGCCGCCGTGGCCGGTCTGCTATTTGGTCTGGATATTGGCGTGATCGCCGGAGCGCTCCCCTTTATTACCGACCACTTTACGTTGACCAGCCGCCAGCAGGAGTGGGTGGTGAGCAGCATGATGCTGGGAGCGGCCATCGGGGCGCTGTTTAACGGCTGGCTCTCGTTTCGCCTGGGGCGTAAATACAGCCTGATGGCGGGGGCCATTCTTTTTGTCGTGGGATCCCTCGGGTCGGCCTTCGCTTCTGGCGTAGAGGTGCTGATCTTCTCCAGGGTGATCCTCGGCGTGGCGGTGGGCATCGCCTCCTATACCGCGCCGCTCTATCTCTCCGAGATGGCGAGCGAGAACGTGCGCGGCAAGATGATCAGCATGTACCAGCTGATGGTCACTCTGGGCATTGTGATGGCCTTTCTCTCTGACACGGCGCTGAGCTACTCCGGCAACTGGCGCGCCATGCTGGGCGTGCTGGCCTTGCCGGCGCTGGTGCTGATCGTGCTGGTTATTTTTCTGCCCAACAGCCCGCGCTGGCTGGCGGAAAAGGGGCGGCATATTGAGGCGGAGGAGGTGCTGCGCATGCTGCGCGATACTTCCGAAAAGGCGCGCGAGGAGCTGAATGAGATCCGCGAAAGCCTGAAGCATAAGCAGGGCGGATGGGGTCTGTTCAAAGCCAACCGCAACGTGCGGCGGGCGGTATTTCTCGGCATGCTGCTCCAGGCGATGCAGCAGTTTACCGGGATGAACATCATTATGTACTACGCCCCGCGCATCTTTAAGATGGCCGGGTTTACCACCACCGAACAGCAGATGATCGCTACCCTGGTGGTCGGCCTGACCTTTATGTTCGCGACCTTCATCGCCATCTTTATGGTCGACAAAGCCGGACGTAAGCCCGCGCTGAAGATCGGTTTTAGCGTCATGGCCTTTGGCACGCTGGTACTGGGCTACTGCCTGATGCAGTTCGATAACGGCACCGCCTCCAGCGGTCTCTCCTGGCTCTCTGTGGGCATGACCATGATCTGCATCGCCGGATACGCCATGAGCGCCGCGCCGGTAGTGTGGATCCTCTGCTCGGAAATTCAGCCCCTGAAGTGCCGCGACTTCGGTATTACCTGCTCGACCACCACCAACTGGGTGTCGAACATGATTATCGGCGCGACCTTCCTGACCCTGCTTGATGCGATTGGTGATGCGATTGGTGCGGCGGGCACCTTCTGGCTCTATACCGGGCTGAATATCGTGTTTGTCGGTATTACGTTCTGGCTGATCCCGGAGACGAAAAACGTCACCCTTGAGCATATTGAACGCAGGCTGATGGCGGGAGAAAAATTAAGGAATATCGGGGTATAAACCGTAGGCCGGGCAAGCGCTAGCGCCGCCCGGCATTTTACATTAGCGCATTGCGCGTTTCAGGATACGCTCCGCCTGGCGCTGGAAATCAGCCGCCGTCTCTTCCACGGTTTTCTGACCGTAGTCGATGTACTGCAGAGACGTACCAAACTGGGCCACCACCTGCGGGTCGTCAAAGTAAGGCGATACCGTCAGTTTGGCAGGCAGGGACTGCGCCAGGCGCAGGCCCGCAACCGACGGATCTTCCTCTTTGATGGTGCCGTTAGCGGTCAGGGTCTCTACCGCCGCCTTGCTCAGCGGTACACCGCGCTCAAGGCCCAGCGTCTCCGCTCCCTCTTTGCTGTTCAGCAGGAAGTTAATCAGCTGCGCCGCCTCTTTCGGATGCTTGGTCGATTTACCAATCGACAGCATCTGGGCCGGTTTAAAGAACAGACCCGCGTCGGTGGCACCCGGCAGCATCGGGTAGCTGCCCAGCTCCAGCTTCGCCGGTGGCTTCAGGTTGTCAGAGTATTTGGTGATGGTGGAGTTCCACATGTAGGTGCCGCCCCATTCACCTTCAATCCACGGCTTCATCTCATACATGTTGCTCTTACCAAACGACGCGTAGTATTTGGTATCCGGCATCACGTGGTTGTCGACGAGATCCTTATAGGTCTGGAAAAACTCCACCCACTGCGCTTTGCTGTAGGCGAATTTTTTGGTTTTCTCGTCCACTGCCGGAAGGTTGTACTTCTGGATCATGTAGGAGTTCAGCAGCGCCAGGGTGTCCTGATGCTCCAGCACCACCGGGTAGTACTGCTTGCCCAGCTTGCTCTCAAAGGTTTTACCTGCGGCTTTCAGCTCATCCCAGGTTTTGGGGTATGTAACGCCCGCTTTTTTCCAGGTCTCATCGTTGAAGTAGAAGACGCGCGCGGTCACAGAGATCGGGATCCCGTTCAGCTTGCCGTTGACGGTGGTCGACTTCAGCTCTTTCGGATCGAACTGGCTCAGATCGATCACATCCTTCAGCTGATTGAGGTCGTAGAAGCCGTCGCCGTTTTTCGAGAAGATCGGCAGCCAGTTCCAGTTGGTCTGCATCACGTCAGGCTCGGTGCCGCCAGCGATCTGCGTGGTCAGGCGGGAGAGGTGACCGTCCCAGCCGGTATATTCTGATTTAACGTTAATGTCCGGGTGCTGCTTATGGAACTCCTCGATCGCCTTCAGCGTCACCTGGTGACGGCCATTGCCGCCCCACCAGGACATACGCAGGTCGACGCTATCCGCCGCCTGTGAAGGAAGGGCGCTCAGGCCTAATGTGGCGGAGATTGCTGCGCTTAAAAGCACTTTTTTCATTTTTATACTCCAGTTAGAGAGAGATGTTCTGTTCAGTTTTCGCGTCAAAGATATGACACTTATCCATGTCAAACTTAAACCAGACCTTACGGTTAAGGCCCTTTTCAATCATTGGCTTAGCCTCGTCGGAGGGGATGCGGGCGGTCAGCTCATAGTCGGCCACTTTGAGGTAGACAAAGAACTCATGGCCCATGTTTTCGGTGCGCACCATCTCGCCGGTGCAGCAGCCTTCGGCAAAGGGCTCATCGGAGAGGGAAACGAACTCCGGGCGCACGCCGAAAAATACTGACTGGTTCTGGTACGCGGCGACTTTCTCCTGCTGGCGAGCGTTCAGCGGCAGGCTCTCATCGCCGATGGTGATATGCAGGCGGCCTGCTTTATCAATCAGCTTGCCGGGCTTGATGTTCATCTCCGGTGCGCCGATAAAGCCCGCCACGAACATATTCTTCGGGTGGTGATAGAGATTGTCCGGGGTATCAACCTGCATGATATGCCCAAGCTTCATCACGCAGATGCGATCGCCCATGGTCATGGCTTCGGTCTGGTCATGGGTTACGTAGACGGTGGTAGCCGGTTTCCCGGACTTCTTCAGCTCCTTATGCAGATCCGAAATACGGATGCGCATGGAGGCGCGCAGCTTGGCGTCAAGGTTAGAGAGCGGTTCGTCAAACAGGAACACGTCCGGCTTCTTCACAATCGCCCGGCCCACCGCCACACGCTGGGCCTGGCCGCCGGAGAGCTGGCGCGGCAGGCGTTCCAGCAGCTCTTCTAACTCAAGGATCTTCGCTGCTTCGTCCACGTACCTGTCGATCTGATCCTTCGGCATCTTGCTCAGCTTGAGACCAAAGGCGAGATTTTCCCGCACCGTCATATGCGGATAGAGCGCATAGTTCTGGAACACCATCGCAATGCCGCGCTCTTTCGGCGCGAGGTTGTTCACAATCTTCTCCCCGATACGTACTTCGCCGCCGCTGATGGTCTCCAGCCCGGCCAGCATGCGCAGGGTCGTAGACTTGGCGCAGCCGGACGGCCCAACAATCACCATAAACTCCCCGTCAGCAATCTTCAGGTCGATACCATGTACCGCTTTAAAGCCGTTGGAGTACACTTTTTCCAGCTTGTTGAAAATAACTTCAGCCATGATATTTCCCTCTTAACCTTTAATTCCGCTGCTGGTCACGCCTTGTACGAAGTAGCGTTGAGCCAGGAAGAAGACAATGATGGACGGCAGAATGGAGATACTCGCCATTGCCAGAATTTCGTTCCACGGCGCGCCTTCGGTCACGTCGATGGACATTTTCAGCGCCAGGGCAATCGGGTACTTATCCACGCTGTAGACGTAGATCAGCGGGCCGATAAAGTCGTTCATCGACCACATGAACTGGAACAGCGCCACCGAGATAATCGCCGGTTTCAGGATCGGCACCACCACGTACCAGAGCACCTGAGCAGAGTTACAGCCGTCGATCTGCGCCGCCTCTTCCATGTCACGCGGCACGCCGCGCAGGAACTGGATCAGCATGAAGACGAAGAAGCCCTGGGTCGCAAAGGCCAGCGGCAGATAGAGCGGCATATAGCTGTTGAGCATGCCCATCTCACGGAACATCAGGTACTGCGGGATCAGCAGCACGGTGCTTGGCAGCAGCATGGTGGTGATCAGCGTGGCGAACCAAAACTTCTTCCACGGGATCTCGAAGCGGGCAAAGCCGTAGGCCACGATAGTGGAGGAGATAATGGTCAGGATCACTTTCGGGATCACATACTTGAAGGTGTTCAGCATGTAATGGCCAAAGTTATACTCGGTGCCGGTTTTCCAGCCGTTGATAAAGCCATCCCAGGTGGCATGTGCCGGCCACAGGCTCAGGGTGGTGAAGATCTCGTGGTTAGGCTTGAACGCCGCCGAGAACATCCACACCAGCGGGTAGAGCATCAGCAGGCCAACAAACAGCAGGATCACGTAGCGGATGCTGGCGTTGATCTTCTCTTTACGCAAGGTACGCGCGACTTCCTGGTCAGCGATGCTTCTTGCCGTGGAAATTTGTTGAACGTCAGCCATTTTTGCCTCCCTTATCGGCGGAGTAGAAGACCCAGTATTTTGATGACTTAAAGGCAATGGAGGCGAAGACGGCCACCACCAGGAACAGTACCCACGCCAGCGCCGCGCCGTAGCCCATATCGAAATACTTAAAGGCGGTGTCGTAGATGTAGAGCGAGAAGAGATAGGTGTAGTAGGTCGGGCCGCCGCCGGTAATGACGTACGGGCCGGTAAACTCCTGGAACGCCTGGGTGGTCTGCATAATGAAGTTGAAGAAGATCACCGGCGTAATCAGCGGCACGGTCACTTTAATAAACATCTGCCACTTCGACGCGCCGTCGATCATCGCCGCCTCATACTGCGACTGAGGCACGTTTTGCAGCGCGGCGAGGAAGATCACCATCGCGGAACCAAACTGCCAGACGCGCAGCAGGGTCACGGACATCAGCGCCAGCGACGGCTCGCCCAGCCAGTTCACCGGATCGAGACCAAAAACGCCGATAAAGCTGTTCAGCAGGCCGTCGATGGCAAACAGCGCGCGCCACAGCACGGCGATGGCGACGGAGCTGCCCAGGATGGATGGAATGTAGTAGGCGGTACGGAAGAACCCGATGCCGCGTAATTTAAAGTTAAGAACAAAAGCAATCCCCAGCGCGAAGGCGAGCTTCAGCGGGATAGTTAAAAAGACGTAGGCAAAGGTGACGCCCATCGATTTCCAGAACAGGGAATCTTCGGTCAGCATGTAACGGTAGTTTTCAATCCCGTTAAATACTGGCGGACTCATTAAGTCATACTCAGTAAAACTGAGGAAAAACGAGGAAACGAAGGGAAAAGCCGTAAAGACGATCAACCCGATGATATAGGGCGATATCCAGGCCAATCCCAGCAGTCTGTTTTCATTCATATATACCTGCCTGGGTGTATGAGTGCTTTTTAAAACGGTGTTTTAATTTATCTTATTGCGATTTATTTCTGCGTCATTCAATTAATTATGGAAATGTGATCAAAGTCGAAACGACGTTTCAATAAGGTGAGCCAGGTGACATTTCCCGTGAGCGCGCAGGGTAAGTGCCTGGATAAATGAATGATTAACCCGCTAATGATTTGGTAAAAATAAAAATGCCCTCGCGGCGGAGGGCTTTTTAACAGAGAGCGTTAACGGTTACGCTGTGAGGAAATCCTCACGCACCGGCGTAAAGGTATCGAGCAGGGTGCCCGCTTTTAAGCAGACGCAGCCGTGCACGATGTTTGGCTCTTTATAGAGCGTGTCCCCGGCACGAACGATATGTTTCTCATCGCCGATGGTAAATTCAAACTCGCCGGATAAAACATAGGTAAGCTGTTCATGAGGGTGGTTATGCAGCGGGCCAACCGCGCCTTCGCTAAAATTTACCTCTACCGCCATCATTTTGCCTGAATGGGCCAGAATGCGTCGGGTAACGCCATTGCCCAGATCGTCGAGCTGGGTCTGCTGGTGGAAAGTAAACATGAGAGCGTCCTGTAGTAAAATAGTTTAAGAGTAAAACAATGTTTCATTAAATTTATATCAGCTAGCGTTAAAAAGAAACGCGACGCCTAATAAGTGGAAAGTCGATCACAAGTTTGCTTTCACAGGCGGATAACAGGGGAGAGATACGATGAAAACGATAGGGCTGCTGGGCGGCATGAGCTGGGAATCAACCATTCCCTACTACCGTCTGATTAATGAAGGAATAAAGGCCCGGCTGGGTGGGCTGCACTCCGCCAGCCTGCTGCTGCACAGCGTCGATTTTCATGATATTGAGGCCTGCCAGTCGAGCGGCGACTGGGACCGGGCGGGCGAGATACTTGCCAGCGCTGCCGCAGGGCTTGAGCGCGCCGGTGCCGAAGGGATCGTGCTCTGCACCAACACCATGCACAAGGTTGCCAGTCAGATCGAAGATCGTTGCAGCGTGCCGTTTTTGCACATCGCCGACGCCACCGCTCGGGCGATCCAGAAAGCCAACCTGCAACAGGTGGCGCTGCTGGGCACCCGTTACACCATGGAGCAGGATTTCTACCGCGGGCGGATGCGTGACGCCCACGGCATTGAGACCTGCGTCCCGGACGACGAGGATCGCGCCAGGGTTAACCAGATCATCTTTGACGAACTCTGCCTGGGCACCTTTAGCGAGCCGTCGCGGGCTTACTTTATCGACCTGATCGCGCGGATGGCGAATCAGGGGGCGGAGGGGGTGATCTTCGGCTGCACTGAGATCGGCCTGCTGGTCTCCCAGGATCAAAGCCCGATCCCGGTGTTTGATACCGCCGCGCTTCACGCCGCCGACGTTGTCGACTTTATGCTGGATTAACGCTCCGCCAGCACCGCTTCTAACGGCGCTATAATGCGCGACACCGCCTGCTGTAAATGGCCGGAGAAGGCATCCACCAGCGCAGAGGCGGGGCGGTGCAGGGGGCGGATCAGGCTGACGGTAAAGGGCACGGCGATGCTGAAGGGCCTGACCACCACCCCGCTGCTGGCATAGTCGAGGGCGGTGAGGGGGTTAACCACTGACACCCCGACACCGGCGCGAACCATCGCGCAGACGCTGGCGGCGCTGTGGGTCTCTACTACCATGCGGCGTTTCACCTGGTGCTCACCGAACAGGGCATCCAGCAGCTGACGATAGCTGTCCGAGCGCGACAGGCTAATGTAGTTCTCACCCTGGAAATCCTGGGGAGTAAGCACCTTGCGCTGCGCCAGCGGATGCCCGGCGGGCAGGACGCACACCTCGTTGAGGGTCAGCAGCGGCGTGCGTTCGGTCCCGGCGGGGGTGCTCAGGGTTTCGGTCAGGCCGAGGTCATGACGCTGGGCAGAGAGCCACTCCTCCAGCAACGGCGACTCCTGCGGCACCACGTTGAGGCTCACCTCCGGATAGCGGGCAAGAAAGGGTTGCAGCAGCAGGGGCAGAAACGACTGAGAGAAGACCGGCAGGCAGACGATAGACAGCTCCCCCTGGCGGAACTCTCGCAGGCTTTCGGCGGCGCTGACGATGCGATCCAGGCCGTACCACGAGCGCTGTACCTCTTCAAACAGGCGCAGGCCCTGCACCGTAGGGTGTAGCCGCCCCCGCGAGCGTTCAAACAGCGTCAGGCCAATCACCTTTTCAAAGCGCGCCAGCTCCCGGCTCACGGTAGGCTGCGAGGTATGCAGCAAACGCGCGGCCTCGGTCAGGTTTCCGGCGGTCATTACGGCGTGGAAAATTTCGATATGACGAAGGTTAACGGCGGGCATAGGCTCTCCTGCGACACAAGGTATATCAGATATGAATAGAATCGTAACATAACGATATTTTTTATTCCCTTTGGCCTGTGGCGTAATAGAAAAAAATGATTATGGAGTTCGCCATGCCACGTCCGTTAAATAACACCGATACCGCGCTCACTGCCGCCAACCTGCACAGCCTGGTGACTGAATTTGGCTGCCCGGTCTGGGCCTACGACGCCGGGATTATCCGCCGCCGTATTGCCCAGCTAGCCCAGTTTGACGTGGTGCGTTTCGCCCAGAAGGCGTGCTCCAATATTCATATTCTGCGTCTGATGCGCGAGCAGGGCGTCAAGGTGGATTCGGTATCGCTGGGCGAGATCGAACGTGCGCTGGCGGCAGGTTATCAGCCGCAGAACGGTGCGGATGAGATCGTCTTTACCGCCGATGTGATCGATCCCCCGACGATGGCCCGCGTGCATGAGCTACAGATCCCGGTTAACGCGGGATCGGTAGATATGCTGGCTCAGCTGGGAGAGGTCTCTCCGGGCCACCGCGTCTGGCTGCGGGTTAACCCTGGCTTCGGCCACGGCCACAGCCAGAAAACCAATACCGGTGGCGAGAACAGCAAGCACGGGATCTGGTACAGCGATCTGCCCGCCGCGCTGGAGGTCATGCAGCGCTACCAGCTTAAGCTGGTGGGCATTCATATGCATATCGGCTCCGGCGTGGACTATGGCCACCTTGAGCAGGTGTGTGGCGCGATGGTCAGCCAGGTCGTTGAGTTCGGCCAGGATCTGGAGGCGATCTCCGCCGGCGGCGGGCTGTCAATCCCCTATCGTGAAGGGGAAGAGGCGATCGACACCGATCACTACTTTGGCCTGTGGAACAGCGCCCGGGAAAAAATTGCCGCCCACCTGGGGCATCCGGTGAAGCTGGAGATCGAGCCGGGACGTTTCCTGGTAGCTGAATCCGGCGTGCTGGTGGCGCAGGTGCGCAGCGTCAAAGCGATGGGCAGCCGACACTTTGTGCTGATCGACGCCGGTTTTAACGACCTGATGCGCCCGGCCATGTACGGCAGCTATCACCACATCAGCGCTCTGGCAGCAGACGGCCGCGATCTGGCGGCAGAGCCGCTTATCGATACCGTGGTGGCCGGTCCGCTGTGTGAATCCGGAGACGTCTTTACTCAGCAGGCGGGCGGGGAAGTTGAAACTCGCGCCCTGCCTGCGGTGGTGCCGGGAGATTACCTGGTACTGCATGATACCGGGGCCTATGGCGCATCGATGTCATCCAACTATAACAGCCGTCCGCTGCTGCCGGAGGTGCTGTTTGACAACGGCGCGGCGCGGCTGATCCGCCGTCGGCAGACCATCGACGAGCTGCTGGCGCTGGAGCTGCTGTAAGACAATGAGCCTGAAGATCCTGCCTCTGTACGACGCGCCGCACTTTGCGGACCAGGTAACCGACTGGCTGTGGCAGGCCTTTGGCGACACGCTGTCACGCGATTTTTTTGCCAGCGTGGTTGCCCATAGCCAGCAGCCTGAGGCGTTGCCTGTTACGTTTATTGCCACCGAAGGCGGGAGGCTGCTGGGCACGGTGGGGCTCTGGCGCTGCGATCTCATCAGCCGCCAGGATCTCTGGCCGTGGCTGGCGGCGCTGTATGTCGATGAGGCCGCGCGCGGGCAGGGGCTCGCGGGCAGGCTTCAGCAGCACGTGAAGGATTACGCCCGCGAACGGGGTTTTACCCAGCTGCATCTCTACTCTGCCTGTCGCGATTTTTACGAGCGCTTTGGCTGGCACTATATCGGTGACGGGCTGGACTACCCGGCCACCACGGTGCACCTCTACCGCTGCGCGCTTTAGCTCTCCTGCGGCGTACCCACCGAGTGACGGCGCACCAGCGTTGGGCTAAAGAGGTGAGTGATCTCCGGCAGGGGCTGCTCTTTCGCCAGCGCCAGCGCCAGCTCTGCGGCCTGGGTTGCCATCGTCACGATCGGGTAACGCACGGTGGTCAGGCGTGGACGGACGTAGCGGGAGATCAGCACGTCATCAAAGCCAATCAGCGAGATCTCACCCGGCACCTCAATGCCGTTATCGTTTAAAACGCCCATCGCCCCGGCGGCCATTGAGTCGTTATAGCAGGCAACGGCGGTAAAGTGCCTGCCACGCCCGAGTAGCTCGGTCATCGCCTGCTCGCCGCCGCTCTCATCCGGCTCGCCCCAGGTCACCAGCCTGTCGTTACAGGGCAGGCCGTTCTCCCGTAGCGCATCGTAATAGCCCTGGAGGCGATCTTCCGCATCGGAGATGGCATGGTTAGAGCAGAGATAGCCAATTTTGGTATGTCCCTGCTGGATAAGATGTCGCGTCGCCAGCCATGCGCCATAGCGATCGTCCAGCGCCACGCAGCGCTGCTCGTAGCCGGGCAGGATCCGGTTGATCAGCACCATGCCGGGCATCTGATCCATCAGTGCAGCTAAATCGTCATTGGGAATGCTTTTCGCGTGTACCACCAGCGCCGCGCAGCGGTGGCGCATCAGCTGCTCAATGGCGCGCCGCTCTTTCTGTTCATTATGGTAGCCGTTACCAATCAGTAAAAAGTTACCGGTATGGTAGGCCACCTGCTCTACGGCTTTGACCATGGCCCCAAAAAAGGGATCGGAGACGTCGCCGACCACCAGGCCGAGGGTCTCCGTTGACTGCTGCGCCAGCGCGCGGGCGTTGGCGTTGGGATGGTAGTTGAGTGACGCCATGGCGCTCTGCACCGCCTGCCGGGAGGCGTCGCTGGCTTTGGGGGAACTGTTAATGACGCGCGACACCGTGGCGACGGAGACACCGGCGAGTTTTGCAACATCCTTTATGGTCGCCATTCTGAACCTTCTTTAATGGGTAAGCGTTTACACCTGGTTAAGTGTTGCGGAAAAGTGCGGCAGGTTCAAGGCTCTTGCTTTTCTGAAGTGCGCAAACGTGAGCCAAAGCGCATGTGCAGTGTGAAACCGTTACACTGTTGTTATCAGGCAAATAAACCGGGCAAATAAAACAGAAAAAGGGTAATTCAAACCTTTAGTTACACTTTGCGATGAGCTGTTGCGATTGTTCCCTGGCATCCACAGGGGCGAGGAGCCACAATCAAGATCCCAGAGGTATTGATTGGTGAGATTTCAGTACGTATGAGTACTCACTTTTTGCACCAACCTGCGCGGATGCGCAGGTTTTTTTTCGCCTCGATTTTGCCGCCCGCTACACTTCTCGTGTAATCTGCCACAATCTGCCATACCCGAACGACTGACACAGGAAGTTAATGATGCTGGGATTTTTCCGTACCCTCTTCCGTCTGCTTTATCGCGTAGAGCTCACGGGCAATACGCAGGCGCTGAGCGGCGATCGCGTCCTTATTACCCCCAACCACGTCTCTTTTATTGACGGTATTCTGCTGGCCCTATTCTTACCGGGGCGTCCGGTATTTGCGGTCTACACCTCAATTAGCCAGAGCTGGTACATGCGCGCCCTGTCGAACCTGATCGACTTTGTCCCCCTCGATCCCACCAAACCGATGTCGATCAAGCAGCTGGTGCGGCTGATCGAGAGCGGCCGGCCGGTGGTGATCTTCCCCGAGGGACGTATCTCCGTCTCCGGCTCGCTGATGAAGATTTATGACGGGGCGGCCTTTGTGGCGGCTAAATCGCGCGCAACGGTGATCCCGGTGCGCATCGAAGGGGCGGAGCTGACCTTCTTCAGCCGCCTGAAGGGGCTGGTGAAGCAGCGCCTCTTCCCACGTATTACTCTGCATATCCTGCCGCCGACGCAGCTGCCGATGCCGGAAGCGCCACGCGCCCGCGATCGCCGCAGGCTGGCGGGCGAGATGCTGCATCAGATTATGATGGAAGCGCGCATGGCCGTGCGCCCGCGGGAAACGCTGTTCGAAGCCCTGCTGGCGGCGCAGTACCGCTACGGCGCGGGCAAGAACTGCGTCGAGGATATCAATTTCAAGCCCGATACCTACCGCAAACTGCTGACCAAAACGCTGTTTGTGGCGCGCATCCTGGATAAATACAGCGCCCAGGGCGAAAAAATTGGCCTGATGCTGCCGAACGCGGGCATTGCGGCGGCGGTGATATTCGGTGCCATCGCTCGGGGACGCATCCCGGCAATGATGAACTACACGGCTGGGGTGAAGGGGCTGGGCAGCGCCATTACCGCCGCGCAGATCAAAACCATCTTTACCTCCCGCCAGTTTATGGAGAAGGGCAAGCTCTGGCATCTGCCGGAGCAGCTGACCGAGGTGCGCTGGATCTATCTGGAAGATCTGAAAGGCGAAGTCACTACCGCCGATAAGCTGTGGATCTTCGGCCATCTGCTGATGCCGCATCTCGCCCAGGTACCGCAGCAGCCGGAAGATGACGCGCTGGTGCTGTTTACCTCCGGTTCAGAGGGCAATCCAAAAGGGGTGGTGCACAGCCATAAAAGCCTTCTCGCCAACGTGGAGCAGATCCGGACCATCGCGGACTTTACCGCCCGGGATCGCTTTATGTCGGCTCTGCCGCTGTTCCACTCCTTTGGCCTTACCGTGGGGCTATTTACCCCGCTGCTGACCGGGGCAGAGGTCTTTCTCTATCCCAGCCCGCTGCACTACCGTATCGTGCCGGAGCTGGTCTATGACCGTAACTGCACCGTGCTGTTTGGCACCTCGACTTTCCTTGGGCACTACGCCCGCTTTGCCAACCCTTACGACTTCTACCGCCTGCGCTACGTGGTCGCCGGGGCGGAAAAACTGCAGGAGAGCACCCGCCAGCTCTGGCAGGATAAGTTCGGCCTGCGGGTACTGGAGGGCTACGGCGTCACCGAGTGTGCGCCGGTGGTCTCCATCAACGTGCCGATGGCGGCGAAGCCAGGGACGGTGGGGCGTATTCTCCCAGGCATGGATGCGCGCCTGATGGCGGTGCCGGGCATTGAAGAGGGCGGCAGGCTACAGCTGAAGGGGCCGAACATCATGACCGGCTATCTGCGCGTTGAGAATCCAGGCGTACTTGAGCGCCCGGCTGCAGAAAACGCCGAGGGTGAGATTGAGCCCGGCTGGTATGACACCGGCGATATCGTACGCTTCGATGAGCAGGGCTTTGTGCAGATCCAGGGCCGGGCCAAGCGCTTCGCCAAAATCGCCGGGGAGATGATCTCGCTGGAGATGGTAGAGCAGCTGGCGTTAATGGCCTCGCCGGACAAAATGCACGCGACGGTTGTGAAGAGCGACGCCAGCAAAGGCGAAGCGCTGGTGATGTTTACCACCGACAGCGAGCTGACCCGTGAGACGTTGCTTAAGCAGGCGCGCGCGCAGGGCGTACCGGAGCTGGCCGTGCCGCGTGATATCCGTTTCCTGAAGCAGTTGCCGGTGTTGGGCAGCGGCAAACCGGATTTTGTTACCCTGAAGAGCAAACTCGACGAGGCGGAAGCGCAACATGCATGAGCCAGTAAGCACGAACAATTCTCTGCTGTCGAAGGGCATGCTGGCGGTGACTGCCGCCCAGTTCCTCTCGGCATTTGGTGATAACGCCCTGCTGTTTGCCACCCTGGCGCTGCTCAAGGCCGAGTTCTATCCTGACTGGAGCCAGCCAATCCTGCAGATGGTGTTTGTAGGTGCTTACATACTCTTCGCTCCTTTTGTTGGACAGGTGGCGGACAGCTTTGCCAAGGGGCGGGTAATGATGTTCGCCAATGGGCTGAAGCTGCTCGGGGCGCTGAGTATCTGCGTGGGCCTTAACCCATTTATTGGCTATACGCTGGTGGGCATTGGCGCGGCGGCCTACTCTCCGGCCAAATACGGCATTCTCGGCGAGCTGACCTCCGGCGATAAGCTGGTGAAGGCCAATGGCCTGATGGAGTCCTCGACTATCGCCGCCATTCTGCTTGGCTCGGTGGCCGGGGGCGTGCTGGCAGACTGGCACGTGCTGGCGGCGCTCGGCGTCTGCGCCCTGGTGTACGCCGGAGCGGTGGTTGCGAACCTGCTGATCCCGAAACTGCCGGCGGCCCGGCCGGGCCAGAGCTGGCGTTTTGCCCCCATGACCCAGAGCTTCTTTCACGCCTGTAAAACGCTATGGCTAAACGGCGAAACCCGCTTTTCGCTGGTGGGCACCAGCCTGTTCTGGGGAGCAGGGGTGACGCTGCGCTTCCTGCTGGTACTGTGGGTGCCGGTGGCGCTTGGCATCAGCGATAACGCGACGCCAACCTATCTTAACGCTATGGTAGCGGTGGGTATCGTTGTTGGGGCGGGCGTGGCGGCGAAGCTGGTGACCCTGGAGAGCGTGGCTCGCTGCATGCCTGCGGGGATCCTTATTGGTGTGGTGGTGACGCTCTTTTCGTTACAACATGCATTGCTGCCTGCCTACGGCCTGCTGGTGCTCATTGGTATTCTGGGCGGGTTTTTCGTCGTGCCGCTTAATGCGCTTCTGCAGGAACGAGGAAAACGTTCCGTGGGGGCGGGCAATGCCATCGCAGTGCAGAACCTGGGCGAGAACGCGGCGATGCTGCTTATGCTGGGGCTTTACTCGCTGGCGGTGAAGGCGGGGGCACCGGTGGTCGGCGTCGGGGTAGGCTTTGGCGTGCTGTTTGCGCTGGCGATTGCCGGCCTGTGGCTGTGGCAGCGCCGTCGCTAATCACTTTATGCCGCATGGCAGCCACCGTAGGCTGGGCAAACGTAGTGCCGCCCGGCATTGCAGCATCAGCACAGAAATGCCCGGTGGCGCTACGCTTACCGGGCCTACAGTCGATACCGTGTCGATCGTAGGTCCGGCAGGCGCATTCACTTACGGTGCCGGGTAGGTATAGACCTTGTGCACCGCTTCAATCTCCGCCAGTACCTCTTCGCTCAGCTCCAGATACAGGCTCTCAACGTTGGTTTTCAGCTGCTCCATGGTCGTGGCACCCAGCAGGGTGCTGGCGACAAACGGCTGGCGGCGGACAAAGGCCAGCGCCATCTGCGCCGGATCCAGATTATGCCGTTTGGCGATATCCACATAGGCAGCGATCGCTTTTTGCGTCTGCTCGCCGCTGTAGCGCGTAAAGCGGCTAAACAGCGTGTTGCGCGCGCCGGCGGGCTTCGCGCCATTCAGGTATTTACCGGTTAGGGTGCCGAAGGCCAGGCAGGAGTAGGCCAGCAGTTCAACGCCCTCAAACTGACTCACCTCTGACAGACCAACCTCAAAGCTGCGGTTCAGCAGGCTGTAAGGATTCTGAATAGTGACGATGCGCGGCAGATCGTGCTTATCCGCCAGGTGCAGATAACGCATCACGCCAAACGCCGTTTCGTTCGAGACGCCGATATAGCGGATCTTGCCTGCCCGCTGGCACTCGGCCAGCGCTTCCAGCGTGTCGAGAATAGTGACGCCTGGCGCGGATTCGGCCCACTCGTAGCCCAGCTTGCCAAAGCAGTTAGTTGGGCGCTGCGGCCAGTGAACCTGGTAGAGATCGAGATAGTCGGTTTGCAGGCGTTTCAGGCTGGCGTCCAGCGCTTCACGGATATTTTTGCGATCCAGCACCTGGTTCTGGCGAATGCCGCTGTCGTTATTGCGGCTCGGCCCGCTCACCTTGGAGGCGATAACCAGCTTTTCACGGTTGCCGTGCCTGGCCAGCCAGTTGCCGACGTAGGTTTCGGTTAAACCCTGCGTCTCCGGGCGCGGCGGTACGGGATACATCTCTGCCACATCAATCAGGTTAATACCCTGGGCTACGGCGTAATCAAGCTGCTCATGGGCCTCGGCTTCGCTGTTCTGCTCACCAAAGGTCATTGTGCCCAGCCCCAGCGTGCTTATCTCAAGCGAGCTGTGAGGGATACGGTGATAATGCATAGCCGGCTTCCTTTTTTTTTAACAACGTCAGGGGCTTCCTGACAAAGGAATATAAACATGGCAGAGGGGAGGCAAAAGGGGAAGAGAAAAATCAAAAGGCCAGCAGATTGCTGACCTTAGCACTTAGCGTTCGATAATTTGCGACACGTCATCACGGTTAATCTGCATCTCGTTGCCCTGCAGGTCGCGGTAGCTGACCAGCCCGGTATCGTCATCTACTGCCGGCTTACCTTCAGTCAGGATCATACGGCCATCTTTGGTCGCCATCACGTAGTCGCTGCTGCATCCTGAAACTGCACAGGCTAAACCCACTGCGGAAATCACTACTGCCCATTTTTTCACGGTTGTTCTCCTTCTTAAGGCCAGAATCTGTAATGAGTGTAGTAATAACGCACGGATACGAAAGGAAAAAGCGGGAAAATCTTAAAAGGCCGCGAGAAATAGCGGCATTCGCCACGGTTTACCCTACCCGTAGCGTGGTAATATTTTCGTGACGTAATTAACGTTACACGTAACGGAGAAGGAGAGATGGAGATACGCGTCAAAACGCTTGAGGAGAAGGTGGAGTCGCTGGTCACGGATGTCGCCGTGATTAAGTCTAACTATGCAACGAAGGAGGATATCTCAACCATCAGAGTGGAATTAGCAGAGACTAACGTCAGGATTGCAGATGTAAAGGCCGAGCTTCATAGCACGCTTAGAACTCAGGTAACGACGATCGTTGGCTCAATGATTGCGATTACCGGCGTCGCTTCAGGCGTTATCATTAAATTTCTCGCTCATTAATGTAGCGATGGCTCCCCCGTAGCGGGGGAGCGAGAGATCACAGCGGATTCTTTTTATTGCGCAACAGGTTCAGGATCTCGACGGCGCACTCAAAGTAACGTTTTTGGAGAGGCGATTCACTACAGCAAAGTTTGGATCCATCATGGAAGTTACTTACCTTTCGGTCTACAAAACAAAGATACTGCGATGACCCCGAACGGAGAACTGTACTTCAGAACTTGGTATACCAATGATTTTTCTGTAGCAGATTACCCCCTCAGGCATCTTTTCATTCACGAGATGAGTCATGTATGGCAGCGTGAAAGAGGCATGAATGTTATAGCAAGAGGCTTAGTGAGCTTTGCTGTCAGTTATCGTTATAGTCTGGATGGCCGACCGTTAAGACGCTATCCAATGGAGCAACAAGCTCAGATTATTGCAGATTATTTTATACTAACTAATTATGGATATTCATTATGGATGATACTCAGACGAAGAGGAGATATTACATTGGATGGAGATCTCAGCGAAGCAGTAATTAGACAAAAATATGAGAAAACAATGCGTTACTTCCCATGGGGATAATAATGAAAGGCACTCGCAAAATTAGTCCACTCTTACTGGTTGCTTCCATCGTCTTACTCACCGGCTGCCCGGGATCCGGCGACAGATTAAAAGCCGATGAAACTGCGGCCGTGAGTAAGATTGGAGAAAACATATGCTTCCAGGTTGCGGATGCCGGTAGCTACCAGCCTACTCTGATCGCCATAAATCTGCGCGGCACCCCTCCGCAAAAGTTAAAAGTAACAGACTCGCCCGCGCTGGCCGTAAAAAATGGAAAGCTATGCATACCACCTGATTTTTATCACTTCCCGGAAAAAGGTCAGTACATCGTGCAGTACATACTGGAAGAGTCTGACGGTCATGCTTCACAGCGAAGCGTGGTAACAGGGATTGAGTTCTCAGACGGGCATGTTAAAAGCATACCGCTTACCGAAGGCGAAACAACGCGGCAGGTTAAGTAGCGATGGCTCCCCCGTAGCGGGGGAGCGAGAGATCACAGCGGATTCTTTTTATTGCGCAACAGGTTCAGGGTCTCGACGGCGATCGAGAAGAACATGGCGAAATAGATATAGCCTTTTGGCACGTGAATGCCAAAACTCTCCAGCATCAGCGTAAAGCCAACCAGGATCAGGAACGACAGGGCCAGCATTTTTACCGACGGGTGACGATCGACAAACTCGCCGATAGGGCGGGCGGCAAACATCATCACGCCGACAGAGATCACTACCGCCGCCATCATAATGAACAGATGATCCGACAAGCCCACTGCCGTAATGACCGAGTCGAGGCTAAAGATAATATCCAGCATCATGATCTGCACGATGGCACCGAGGAAAGAGTGAACGTTGGTTTTCAGCCCCTCCTCTTCACCTTCAATCGTTTCATGGATCTCCTTGCTGGCCTTCCAGATTAAGAACAGACCACCGAGCAGCAGGATCAGATCGCGGGCGGAGACCGCATGATCGAGCACGGTGAACAGCGGCGTAGTCAGCCGGGTAACCCAGGAAATAGAGGCCAGCAGCGCCAGACGCATCAGCATTGCGCCTGCCAGGCCAATACGCCGGGCATGGTTACGCTGTGCGGTCGGGAGTTTTGCAACGACCAGAGAGAGGAAAATAATATTGTCGATCCCGAGCACAATCTCCAGCAGCGTCAGCGTACCGAGCGCGAGCCAGGCGTTGGGATCGGTTATCCATGCAAATAACATCGTAAAGTCCTGCCAAAAAAAGAAGCGCTAATTATAAGCCTCTGGCAGGCGAGGGCAAAAAATTTAATAACCCTGCAACAAAAAATGCCGCGCCAGCAGCGCGCGGGTGAAGTTCTTTTTCAGATAGAAGCCGCGCGGCAGCGTCAGAATCGGCTGGCCATGCTGGCCCACCGCCTCGGTCAGCGCCTTGCTGTTTGCCGCCTTTGGCCGAAGCTGTAGCACCTCGCCATGGCGGGCGGTGATGCTCTCTACCTGACCCAGCACAATAAGATCCATCAGCTCCTCCCAGTCCATGCGCAGCTGCTGCTCTTCCTGAACGCTTGGACTCCACAGCAGCGGCGAGCCAACCCGGCGGCTGGCGACAGGGATCTCCCGCGAGCCCTCTACCGGGATCCACAGCACCCGCGTCAGCTTGTGACGCACGTGACTGCTCTCCCAGGTAACGCCGCTGTTGCCGGTCAGCGGTGCAACGCAAACGAAGGTTGTCTCCAGCGGACGGCCCAGGCTGTCCACCGGAATGGTCTTCAGCTCCACCCCTAGCGCAGCGAAATCTTGCTCAGGCTTGCTGCCCGCGCTCGCCCCCAGCCAGCGCTCCAGCAGCACACCGGTCCAGCCCTTATCACGCTTGAAGTCTGCCGGAACCGGCAGCCCAGCCAGCGCACCCAGCTCGCCAAGTGTCAGCCCAGCCAACCGCTGCGCCTGCTCAAGCAGAGCGCTTTCCGAGTCTGGCGGAGAGGTAAAAGGAGAGAGCGGCAGCATATATACAACCTCTGGTTAAAAAATGAACAGCAATAGTGCACAGGGGGCAACGGGATAGATCTTTTCCCACAGCGATAAACAACGCAATGATTTTTAGGATTTTTTTCCCTTGCGCGATCTCTGTTGCGCAACGGGTCGCCATGTTTTCCAAATCTGGTCACTGACAATGAACAGGATCTTACACCATGTTATCCACAGAAAAGTGGGATAAGTGAGAAAAACCCGGACTACTGTTTCCATTTACAGCCTTGACGTGCGACCAAAATCGAATTTTCGCACAAATTGTGCTTAACTTATTGGCACAAACTGTGGATAAAACCGGCTCTGTTCGATCTTTCATCAGTTGTCGGATCGTGCCTGTGATACACGTCACATAATGATCCCGATAGCATAAAGATCGTGATATAACCTAATGAATAGTCCCAAATTATTTTTACGAGTGATAAACTGATTGTTCAGGGCCGTCAGGGTTTTCCCGGAGTAATTCCGTACTTCTGCACAACTCTATCCACAGAAATCGTGAATAAAACCGCAGCCGATGCGCCCATTCTGTTTATAACTCGGGTGATAATTGTGAGTTATTCAAATGTTATTCGGTTATAGCGCATTGAGAGAGTGGTTTACCGTATCTCACGAGTGTGAAACAATCGTTTAATTCAGGTTTATTTTGAGGTAGTCCGGTGATTGATGACGATGGCTACCGCCCAAATGTGGGTATCGTAATCTGTAATCGACAAGGCCAGGTCATGTGGGCCAGGCGCTTCGGTCAGCACTCATGGCAGTTTCCCCAGGGCGGTATCAACCCTGGCGAGTCCCCGGAGCAAGCTATGTACCGGGAGCTGTTCGAAGAGGTGGGGCTGAGCCGTAAGGATGTACGTATTCTTGCTTCGACCCGCAGCTGGTTGCGTTACAAGTTACCAAAACGTTTGGTGCGTTGGGACACAAAGCCGGTTTGTATCGGCCAAAAACAGAAGTGGTTTCTTTTGCAATTGATCAGCAACGATGCGGATATCAATATGCAAACCAGCAGTACCCCTGAGTTTGATGGCTGGCGCTGGGTAAGCTACTGGTATCCTGTTCGTCAGGTTGTCTCGTTTAAGCGCGATGTTTATCGTCGGGTGATGAAGGAGTTTGCAAGTGTGGTTATGGCGCTGGCGGAGAGCACCCCAAAGCCACAACACTCTCCTGCCTGGCGACGTAAGAGAGGATAAGCCATACATATCATGCTCACCCGGTTACGAGAAATAGTTGAGAAAGTTGCCAGCGCGCCACGCCTTAATGAGGCGCTGGATATTCTGGTGACGGACATCTGTCTGGCGATGGATACCGAAGTCTGTTCGGTCTACCTCGCCGATCACGACAGACGCTGCTATTACCTGATGGCGACGCGCGGGTTGAAAAAGCCGCGCGGCCGCACCATCACGCTCGCATTCGATCAGGGTATCGTCGGCCTGGTAGGCAGGCTGGCGGAGCCGATTAACCTCGCCGACGCGCAAAAGCATCCCAGCTTTAAATACATTCCCTCAGTAAAAGAGGAGCGCTTCCGCGCCTTCCTTGGCGTGCCGATTATCCAGCGGCGTCAGCTGCTGGGCGTGCTGGTGGTACAGCAGCGCGAGCTGCGCCAGTTTGATGAGAGCGAAGAGTCGTTTTTAGTCACGCTGGCCACCCAAATGGCGGCGATCCTCTCTCAGTCGCAGCTTGCCGCGCTGTTTGGCCAGTATCGCCAGACGCGTATTCGTGCCCTGCCTGCCGCACCCGGCGTCGCCATTGCCGAGGGGTGGATGGATGCCACCCTGCCGCTGATGGAGCAGGTCTACGAAGCCTCGACGCTGGACACCGCCCTTGAGCGTGAACGCCTCACCGGTGCGCTTGAGGAGGCCGCCGGCGAGTTTCGTCGCTACAGCAAGCGCTTCTCTGCCGGGCAGCAGAAAGAGACGGCGGCCATCTTCGATCTCTACTCCCACCTGCTGTCGGACGCCCGCCTCAGACGCGAGCTGTTCGACGAGGTGGATCGCGGTTTCGTGGCCGAGTGGGCGGTGAAAAAGGTCATCGGACGCTTTGCCGAACAGTTTGCTGCCCTCTCCGACGGTTATCTCAAGGAGCGCGCTGGCGATCTGCGCACGCTGGGTCAGCGCCTGCTGTTCCACCTCGATGATAGCCTACAGGGCCCCAATACCTGGCCCGAGCGCTTTGTGCTGGTGGCCGACGAGCTCTCCGCTACTACGCTGGCTGAACTGCCTCACGATCGGCTGGTCGGGGTGGTCGTACGCGACGGCGCAGCCAACTCCCACGCGGCGATTATGGTGCGTGCGCTGGGCATCCCAACGGTCATGGGGGCCGATATTCAGCCCTCGGTGCTGCATCGTCGCACGCTGGTGGTGGATGGCTACCGGGGTGAGCTGCTGGTCGATCCTGAGCCGATCCTGCTTCAGGAGTATCAGCGTCTCATCACCGAAGAGAACGAGCTCAGCAAGCTGGCGGAGGATGAGGTTAACCTTCCCGCCCAGCTAAAAAGCGGCGATCGGGTTAAGGTGATGCTCAACGCCGGGCTGAGTCCTGCGCATGAGGAGCAGCTTGGCAGCCGCATCGACGGGATTGGTCTCTACCGAACTGAGATCCCGTTTATGCTGCAAAGCGGCTTCCCCTCCGAAGAGGAGCAGGTGGCTCAGTATCAGGGAATGCTGCAGCTGTTTAACGAGAAGCCGGTGACCCTGCGTACGCTGGACGTCGGGGCGGATAAGCAGCTGCCCTATATGCCCATCAGCGAGGAGAACCCCTGCCTTGGCTGGCGTGGGATCCGTATTACGCTCGATCAGCCAGAGATCTTTTTAATCCAGGTGCGGGCCATGCTGCGCGCCAACGCCGCCACCGGCAACCTCAGCATCCTGCTGCCGATGATCACCAGCATTGAAGAGGTGGACGAAGCTCGCCGACTGATTGAGCGCGCCGGGCGGGAAGTGGAAGAGATGATCGGCTACGCTATCCCCAGGCCGCGCATCGGCGTGATGCTGGAAGTCCCTTCCATGGTCTTTATGCTGGCGCATCTGGCGAGCCGGGTCGATTTTATCTCCGTCGGTACCAACGATCTCACTCAGTACCTTCTGGCGGTCGATCGCAACAACACCCGTGTGGCAAGCCTCTACGACAGCCTGCATCCGGCGGTTCTGCGAGCGCTGGCAACCATTGCTCAGGAGACGGAGCGCTATGGCATCGATCTCTGCCTGTGCGGTGAGATGGCGGGCGATCCGATGTGCGTGGCGGTGCTGATCGGTCTTGGTTACCGCCATCTGTCGATGAACGGCCGTTCGGTGGCCCGCGTTAAATATCTGCTACGCCATATTGATCGCGAGGATGCCGAGACGCTGGCAAACCGTACCCTGGAGGCGCAGTTTACCTCTGAGGTGCGCCACCAGGTGGCCGCCTTTATGGAGCGCCGTGGCATGGGTGGCCTGATCCGCGGCGGACGCTAGCGCATCGGCGGCGGGTAAAGGGAAGATACAGATCTTTTACAACTTCGCCCTAATCGCCCGCCTGGCTTATGCTATGATTCCCAGCTTTGGAGCGCCCTGTTAAGCGGGCGCACATCTTAACCGCTGTCGATTTTTGGCGGAATAACAACACTTTGTGGTGACAGATGAATAATGGATATCTGCATTTTCCCGATTTCGATCCGGTAATTTTCTCTATCGGACCGCTTTCGCTGCACTGGTACGGCCTGATGTACCTTGTTGGCTTTATTTTTGCCATGTGGCTGGCTGGCCGCCGCGCAAACCGTCCCGGCAGCGGCTGGACGAAAAACGAAGTGGAAAACCTGCTCTATGCGGGATTCCTGGGCGTCTTCCTCGGCGGGCGCATCGGCTATGTGCTGTTCTATAACTTCCCGACCTTTATCCAGGATCCGCTCTATCTGTTCCGCGTCTGGGACGGCGGCATGTCCTTCCACGGCGGCCTGATCGGTGTGATCGTGGTGATGATCATCTTTGCTAAACGCACTAAGCGCACCTTCTTCCAGGTCTCTGATTTTATTGCGCCGCTGATCCCCTTCGGGCTGGGTGCCGGAAGGCTGGGTAACTTTATCAACGGCGAGCTGTGGGGCCGCGTCGATCCGAGTTTCCCTTATACCATGCTCTTCCCTGGCTCTCGCGCCGAGGATATGGCGCTGCTGCCTTCACATCCAGAGTGGCAGTCTATTTTTGACACCTATGGCGTCCTGCCGCGCCACATGTCTCAGCTCTACGAGCTGGCGCTGGAAGGGGTGGTGCTGTTTATCATCCTTAATCTGTATATTCGTAAGCCGCGCCCGATGGGTGCAGTATCAGGCCTGTTCCTGATCGGCTATGGCGCATTCCGCATTATTGTGGAGTTCTTCCGCCAGCCGGACGCGCAGTTTACCGGCGAATGGGTGCAGTACATCAGCATGGGCCAGATCCTCTCTATCCCAATGATTATTGCGGGTGCGCTGATGATGGTCTGGGCGTACCGCCGTCGCCCGCAGCAACACGTCTCCTGAGGAATCATGAAACAGTATTTAGAACTGATGCAAAAAGTGCTGGATGAAGGCACGCAGAAAAACGACCGTACCGGCACCGGCACGCTTTCCATTTTTGGTCATCAGATGCGCTTTAACCTGCAGGAGGGCTTCCCGCTGGTGACTACCAAGCGCTGCCACCTGCGCTCAATCATCCATGAGCTGCTGTGGTTCCTGCAGGGCGATACTAACATTGCCTACCTGCATGAAAACAACGTCACCATCTGGGACGAGTGGGCCGACGAGCAGGGCAACCTTGGCCCGGTTTACGGCAAACAGTGGCGTGCATGGCCTACGCCGGACGGTCGCCACATTGACCAGATCGCGACCGTGCTGAACCAACTGAAGACCGATCCGGACTCCCGGCGGATCATCGTCTCCGCCTGGAACGTGGGCGAACTGGACAAAATGGCGCTGGCCCCGTGCCACGCGTTTTTCCAGTTTTACGTGGCGGATGGCAAGCTCTCCTGCCAGCTCTACCAGCGCTCCTGCGATGTCTTCCTCGGTCTGCCGTTTAATATCGCCAGCTATGCGCTGCTGGTGCATATGATGGCGCAGCAGTGTGATCTTGAGGTGGGTGACTTCGTCTGGACCGGCGGCGATACCCATCTCTACAGCAACCACATGGAGCAGACGCACCTGCAGCTGAGCCGTGAGCCGCGCGCGCTGCCGAAGCTTGTTATCAAGCGTAAGCCCGCGTCGCTGTTTGACTACCGCTTCGACGACTTTGAGATTGAAGGCTACGATCCGCACCCTGGCATCAAAGCCCCGGTCGCTATCTGATAATCACAGCCTGCCACAGCCGGCGCGTTACTGCGCCGGCTTTTTTTCGCTTTTACCCCGTTCTGCGACCCGCCTTCCCGCTGTGATGTAACCCTCTGCAATCCACAATATTTCTCCCGTAGCGCCTCGTAAAAGCGAGCATCTCACCTCGCATGCATCACGCATCAGGCGCAAAGTACGGCCATGAAAAAAGAGCAGGGTTACACCCTTATAGAGATCACGGTAGCAACGATCGTTCTGGTGATCCTTGGCGCGTCGGGGCTGTATGGCTGGCAGAGCTATCAGGCACATCAGCGTCTGTGGCAAACCGCCTGGCAGGTGCGTGACTATCTGGAACTGCTGCGGAACGACGCCAACTGGCACAACCGGGATCGCAAGGTATGGGTGAAACAAGAGAGCGGCCGCTGGTGCCTGCTGGCGTCAGCTGATGCGCAGGCAACGTGTGGCGGGGATGACCCCTTTGCGCTGCGTCCGCTCTGGCCTGAGGTGGCGCTGGTAGATATCACCCCCTCGCTCGGCTTTTACGGGCTGCGTAATACCGCATGGGCCGGACACATCACGCTGCGTAGCGAGGCGGGGGAGTGGCAAATTATTGTATCGAACTGGGGGCGGATAAGAGTATGCCAGCGTACAAACAGCGGTGCATGCAGCTGACCGAAGGCGGGTTCTCGCTGCTGGAGATACTCATCGCGATGACCATCGGCAGCGTGCTCCTGCTCAGTGCCGCTCGCTTTTTACCTGCGCTGCAAGCGGCAATGCTCCATCAAACCCGGCAGCAAGCGCTGGAAGAGGCGGTTTGGCAGCATCTCTTCACGCTGGGAAAGCATCTCCAGCGGGCTGGCTACTGCCGGGGAGAGTGCAGCGGACAACCGCTGGTCATGGGTCGGCAGGGAGCCTGCATAATCGTGCGATGGGATGCCAACAGCAACGGCCGGTGGGAACACTCCCCCCTCTCGGAGGCCGAACAGACCGGCTTTCGCTTGCAGAGCGGCGTGCTGGAGACGCGGCAGGGGGCAGAGAGCTGCGAAGAGAAAGGGTGGGATAAAATCACCGATCCCGCCACGATCGGCGTGCAGCGCTTCGCGGTGATCCGCCAGCCGCAGGGCACTTTAGCCCCCCTGGTGACGGTAACGCTGACGGCGGCTCCTCTTAATCATCCCGAGGACGCCATTAGCGCGACGTACAGCGTGGTGGGGTACAACCTGTGAGGGGCGAAAGAGGAGTATCCTCCCTGGCACTGGTGCTCCTGCTGCTGGTGTTGGGTAGCTTGATGCTTAGCGGTTTAAACCAGCGCCAGCGCACCCATACGCAGCGCATTACCAGCGAGAGTCGGGCGATGCGCAATTTGGCCGATGCTCACTCGGCGCTGGAGTGGGGGCGAATGCAACGCTGGCAGAGGCAGCCTGCCGTGCAGTGTCGGGAGCATCATCGCCAGCCGTGGCGGGTCTGCTTGCGCATTTTTGCCGACCGGACGCTGGTGCTGATCGCCGCCAGCGGGAGTGAAACGCTGTGGCGCAGCGGCGCGATAGGGGAGAGCGGCGTGACGTTTTCGCCCCACGGCTGGAGCGATTTCTGTCCCCTCAAGGAGATACGCCTGTGTCAGATGCCGTAGCCCCCCAGCGGGGATTTAGCCTGCCGGAAACGATGCTGGCAATGGTGTTGCTGGTCATGGTTGTCACGGCGCTGACAGGGTATCATCGCGTGCTGCTGGAGGGCTTCACCGCCTGGAGCCACTATCGCTACCTGTGGCGTTACGGCTGGCAGCAGGCGCAGCCCCGGCCCGCGCCGCTACCGCCCGGCTGGCAGGTCAGCCGGCTACAGACAACGGACGCCGGATGTGTCAGCATCAGCGTAACCATCACCTCGCCGGTGGGCAGGCAGGGGAAGATGACGCGGTTATATTGCCCAGTTTATAAGTAGTCAGGAGCGTTTATGTTAAGGGTCTATCACTCCAATCGTCTGGATGTGTTGGAAGCGTTGATGGAGTTTATCGTTGAGCGCGAACGGCTCGACGATCCCTTTGAGGCCGAAATGGTGCTGGTACAGAGTACCGGCATGGCGCAATGGCTACAGATGACGCTGTCGCAAAAGTTTGGCATCGCCGCCAATATCGACTTCCCGCTCCCGGCGAGCTTTATCTGGGATATGTTTGTCCGCGTGCTGCCGGACATCCCGAAAGAGAGCGCCTTTAATAAACAGAGCATGAGCTGGAAGCTGATGACCCTGCTGCCGCAGATGCTGGAGCAGGAGGCGTTCACCATGCTCCGCCACTACCTCAATGACGATGATGACAAGCGCAAGCTGTTTCAGCTCTCGTCTCGGGTAGCGGATCTCTACGATCAGTATCTGGTCTTTCGCCCGGAGTGGCTGACCCGCTGGGAAGAGGGCGGCCTGATCGACGGTCTCGGTGAAGCGCAGATCTGGCAGGCACCGCTCTGGCGAGCGCTGGTAGAGCATACCGCGGCGCTGGGGCAGCCGCACTGGCACCGCGCCAATCTCTATCAACGTTTTATCAACGTGCTGGAGTCTGCGACAACGCCGCCAGCCGGGCTGCCTTCCCGGGTGTTCATCTGCGGCATTTCGGCCCTGCCGCCAGTCTATCTCCAGGCATTGCAGGCCCTGGGTAAGCATGTGGATATTCACCTGCTGTTTACCAACCCCTGCCGCTACTACTGGGGGGATATCAAAGATCCGGCGTTTCTCTCCCGGCTCATTGCCCGCCAGCGTAAACACCACCTTGATGCTCATCCGGTGGCCCTGTTCCGTGAAGATCAGCCGGTAGAGGGCCTGTTTAACAGCGAAGGCGAGCAGGAGGTGGGTAACCCGCTGCTGGCCTCGTGGGGCAAGCTGGGGCGCGACTACATCTATCTGTTGGCAGGCATGGATCGCTACGACGATCTCGATGCCTTCGTTGATATTACGCCCGGTGCGCTGCTACAAAACGTGCAGTATGACATCCTGGAGCTGAAAAACAGCGCCGTCGCCGGCGTGACGGCCCAGGAGTATGAGCGCAGCGACGCCAAGCGCAGGCTGGAGCGAGAGGATCGCAGCGTGGCGGTGCACGTCTGCCACAGCCCGCAGCGCGAGGTTGAAGTGCTGCACGATCGTCTGCTGGCGATGCTGGAGGAGGATCCCGATCTCTCCCCGCGCGACATCATTGTGATGGTGGCGGATATCGACAGCTACAGCCCCTTTATCCAGGCGGTATTTGGCAGCGCCAGCGGGGAGCGCTATCTGCCCTATGCCATCTCCGACCGCCGCGCCCGCCAGTCGCACCCGGCGCTGCAGGCCTTTATCAGCCTGCTTTCGCTGCCGGATAGCCGCTTCCAGTCGGAGGATGTGCTGGCTCTGCTGGATGTGCCAGTGCTCGCCGCGCGGTTTAACATCGACGAAGAGGGACTGCGCTATCTCCGTCAGTGGGTCAACGAGTCTGGCGTGCGCTGGGGCATGGACGACGACAACGTACGCGAACTGGCGCTGCCTGCCACCGGGCAGCACACCTGGCAGTTTGGCCTGACGCGCATGCTGCTTGGCTACGCGATGGAGAGCCGTCAAGGCGAGTGGCAGTCGGTGCTGCCCTACGATGAGTCCAGCGGCCTGATTGCCGAGCTGGTAGGCCATCTGGCCTCACTGCTGATGCAGCTCAGGTTGTGGCGTAAAGGGCTGGCTCAGGATCGCCCGTTGGCCGAGTGGCTACCGGTCTGCCGCGACATGCTCAACGACTTCTTCCTGCCGGATCCCGATACCGAAGCCGCGCTGGCGCTGATTGAACAGCAGTGGCAGGCGGTGATCACCCAGGGCGTCGGCGCGCACTATGACGAGGCGGTGCCGCTCTCGCTGCTGCGCGACGAGCTGGCGCAGAGGCTCGATCAGGAGCGCATCAGCCAGCGTTTCCTCGCCGGGCCTATCAATATCTGTACCCTGATGCCGATGCGATCCATCCCCTTTAAGGTCGTTTGCCTGCTGGGGATGAACGACGGCGTCTATCCGCGCGCGCTAGCCCCGCTCGGCTTTGATTTGATGAGCCAGAAACCGATGCGCGGCGACCGCAGCCGCCGGGACGATGACCGCTACCTCTTCCTGGAGGCGCTCATCTCCGCGCAGCAGAAGCTCTACATTAGCTATATCGGGCGCTCGATTCAGGATAACAGCGAACGCTTCCCGTCGGTGCTGGTGCAGGAGCTAGTGGACTACATCGGGCAGAGCCACTATCTGCCTGGCGATGAGGGGCTCACCTGCGACGAGAGCGCGCGACGGGTGGTGGATCATATTACTCACCTGCATACGCGAATGCCGTTCGATGCAGAAAACTTTATTGCCGATGAGCTGCAAAGCTATGCCCGGGAGTGGTTGCCCGCCGCCAGCCAGCAGGGGGTGGCGCATGCCACCTTTATTCAGGAGCTGGAAGATGAGCCGCTGGAGACGCTGGCGTTTGAGCAGCTACAGCGCTTCTGGGCACACCCGGTGCGGGCTTTCTTCCAGATGCGTCTGAAGGTTAACTTCCGCCCCGAGGCGAGCGATATTCCCGACGCCGAGCCGTTTATCATTGATGGCCTGGACCGCTACCAGCTCAACCAGGCGCTGCTCAACACCCTGGTAGAGGAGGAAGATGTCGAGAAACTCTTCCGCCAATACCGTGCGGCGGGCCAGCTGCCCTACGGCGCATTTGGTGAAATTGTCTGGGAGAGCCAGCACCAGGAGATGCAGCAGCTGGCTTCGCGGGTTCACGAGCACCGCAAGCCAGCCGAGAGCATGGAGATCGAACTTGACTGTGGCAAGGTGCACCTGACCGGCTGGCTACAGCACGTGCAGGAGGATGGCCTGCTGCGCTGGCGTCCTTCGATGCTGAAGGTCTCACAAGGGCTGCAACTTTGGCTGGAACATCTTGTCTACTGTGCCAGCGGCGGAACGGGAGAGAGCCGGCTGTTTGTCCGCAATGATAAAGCCTGGCAGTTCCCGCCTCTCAAGCAAGATGAGGCCCTGAAGTACCTTGAAGAGCTGGTCGAGGGCTACCGGGCGGGGATGAAAAAACCGCTGCTGCTGCTACCCGAAAGCGGGGGCGCATGGATAAAAGCCTGTTATGACGCAACAAATGATGCGATGTTAAAAGATGAGGAGACGCTCGCTAAGGCGCGAAGCAAATTCTTGCAGGCTTATGAAGGCAACATGGTGGTCAGCGGCGAGGGTGAGGACGTATGGTACCAGCGCCTGTGGCGTACCCTCGAACCTGAAAACTATGCCGAGATAGTTAAGCAGGCAGAACGTTATTTACTGCCGCTCTTTCGCTTTAGTCAGTCCTGATGAAGTGTATAAAAATTGCGCAGTGGAAAGGCTTCCATTATGATGCGCAGCGAATCACGGACTGATTGGATATGCCGGCACTGCTGGCACTGGTTTGTTAATGATGAGGTTCGTGAATGCCCAGCAGCACCTGGTTCAAAGCGTTAGTCTTATTTGTCGCCTTCTGGGCACCGTTAAGTCAGGCAGACACCGGTTGGCAACCCGTTCAGGAAACCATTCGTAAAAGCGATAAGGACACCCGTCAGTATCAGGCTATTCGCCTCGATAATGGTATGGTGGTGCTCCTGGTGAACGATCCGCAGGCGGTGAAATCGCTCTCCGCACTGGTGGTGCCCGTTGGCTCGCTGCAGGATCCGCAGGCGCATCCCGGCCTGGCGCACTATCTTGAGCACATGACCCTGATGGGCTCTACCCACTATCCCCAGCCGGACAGCCTTGCTGAATTTTTAAAGCTGCACGGCGGCAGCCACAATGCCAGCACCGCACCCTACCGTACCGCGTTCTATCTGGAAGTTGAGAACGATGCGCTGGAAGGGGCCGTGGATCGGCTGGCGGATGCCATCGCCTCGCCGCTGCTTGATAAAAAGTACGCCGAACGCGAGCGCAACGCGGTTAACGCCGAGCTGACGCTGGCCCGTTCCCGGGACGGGATGCGCATGGCGCAGGTGAGCGCCGAGACCATCAATCCGGCGCATCCTGCTGCACGCTTCTCTGGCGGTAACCTGGAGACCCTGAGCGACAAGCCGGGTAGCCCGGTGCAGGAGGCGCTGCTGGCCTTCCGCGACAAATACTATTCGGCGAACCTGATGAAGGCCGTGGTCTACAGCAATCGTCCGCTGCCGGAGTTAGCCGCCATCGCGGCGAAAACCTTTGGCCGCGTGCCGAACAAAACGCTGGATCTGCCGAAAATTGACGTGCCGGTGGTGACCGATGCGCAGAAGGGGCTGATCCTCCACTATGTGCCGGTGATGCCGCGCAAGGTGGTGCGGGTTGAGTTCCGCATCGATAACAATACGCCGCAGTTCCGCAGCAAAACTGACGAGCTGATCACCTACCTGATTGGCAACCGCAGCCCGGGCACGCTCTCTGACTGGTTACAACAGCAGGGGCTTGTGGAAGGGATCCGCGCCGACTCTGACCCCATCGTTAACGGGAACAGCGGCGTACTGGCGATATCCGCAACGTTGACCGACAAAGGGCTGGCGCACCGTGATGAGGTAGTTGCGGCTATTTTTAGTTACCTCCAGCTTCTGCGTGAGAAGGGCGTGGACAAGCGCTACTTTGACGAGCTGTCCCACGTGCTGGATCTCGACTTCCGCTACCCCTCTATTACCCGGGATATGGACTACGTCGAGTGGCTGGCAGATACCATGATCCGCGTGCCGGTTGAGCACACCCTGGATGCGGTAAACATTGCTGACCAGTTTGATGCCGAGGCCGTTAAGGCGCGTCTGGCGATGATGACGCCGCAGAACGCCCGCATCTGGTATATCAGCCCGCAGGAGCCGCACAATAAAACCGCCTATTTTGTCGATGCGCCCTATCAGGTCGATAAGATTAGCGACCAGACTTTCGCCGACTGGCAGCAGAAATCTAACGCCATCGCGCTGACGCTGCCGGAGCTGAATCCCTATATTCCGGATGATTTCACGCTGCAAAAGCCAGCGAAAAACTACACCCATCCCGAGCTGATTGTGGATGATCCCACTCTGCGCGTGGTTTACATGCCGAGCCGCTACTTTGCCAGCGAGCCAAAGGCTGACGTTAGCGTGGTGCTGCGCAATCCGCTGGCGATGGACAGCGCCAAAAACCAGGTGATGTTCGCCCTGAACGACTACCTGGCGGGGATCGCTCTGGATCAGCTCAGCAACCAGGCCGCCGTTGGCGGGATTAGCTTCTCCACTAACGCCAATAACGGCCTGATGCTTAACGCTAACGGCTATACCCAGCGCCTGCCGCAGCTCTTCAGCGCACTGCTGACGGGCTACTTCAGCTATACGCCAACCGAGGATCAGCTGGCGCAGGCGAAGTCCTGGTATGCGCAAATGATGGACTCCGCAGAGAAGGGCAAAGCCTACGAGCAGGCGATTATGCCGGCGCAGATGCTCTCTCAGGTTCCCTACTTCCAGCGTGAGGAGCGTCGGGCCCTGCTGCCGGAGATCACCCTGAAAGAGGTGATGGCCTACCGCGATCGGCTGAAAAGCAACGCCCGTCCGGAGTTCTTAATCGTTGGCAATATGAGCGAGACGCAGGCGAAAGATCTGGCTCACCAGGTGCAGGATCAGCTTGCGGCGAAGGGAAACCAGTGGTGCCGCAATCGTGACGTTCTGGTGGACAAAAAGCAGGGGATAATCTTTGAAAAAGCAGGCAGCACCAGCGACTCGGCGCTGGCCGCCGTGTTCGTTCCGCCCGGCTATGACGAGTACAGCAGCTCGGCCTACAGCGCGATGCTGGGTCAAATTATCCAGCCGTGGTTCTATAACCAGCTGCGTACCGAAGAGCAGCTCGGTTATGCGGTGTTTGCCTTCCCGATGAGCGTTGGCCGCCAGTGGGGCTTAGGCTTCCTGCTTCAAAGCAGCGACAAGCAGCCGTCGGCGCTGTGGGCGCGTTACCAGGCCTTCTTTCCAACGGCAGAAGAGCGGCTGCGTAAAATGAGCGCAGAAGAGTTTGCCCAGCTGCAGCAGGCGGTGATCGCTCAGGTCACTCAGGCCCCGCAAACGCTGGGGGAAGAGGCGTCGCAGATCAGCAAAGATTTCGATCGGGGTAATATGCGCTTTGACTCCCGTGATAAAGTTGTCGCTGAGATTAAACAGCTGACGCCGCAGAAGCTTGCCGACTTCTTCCACCAGGCGGTGGTAGAGCCGCAGGGGATGGCGATCCTGTCCCAGGTCTCCGGCACACCGAGTGATAAATCCGGGTATGTACACCCTGAAGGCTGGAAGGTATGGGACAACGTCAGCGCGCTGCAGCGCACGCTGCCCCTGATAAGTGAGAAACAATGAGTAACCCCGCTGAGACTCTGGACCCCCTGCGCTTACCCTTACGCGGTGAGCGCCTGATTGAAGCCTCTGCGGGCACCGGGAAAACCTACACCATCGCCGCCCTCTACCTGCGCCTGCTGCTGGGCCTGGGCGGCGAGAGTGCCTTTTCGCGTCCGCTTACCGTGGAAGAGCTGCTGGTGGTGACCTTTACCGAAGCCGCCACCGAAGAGCTGCGCGGCCGTATCCGCAGCAACATTCACGAGCTACGTATCGCCTGCCTGCGTGAAAGCAGCGCCGATGCGCTCTACGCTCGCCTGCTTGATGATATTCCCGATAAGCAACAGGCGGCGAGCTGGTTGATGCTGGCCGAGCGGCAGATGGACGAGGCCGCGGTCTTTACCATCCACGGCTTCTGTCAGCGCATGCTGAGCCTCAACGCCTTTGAGTCGGGCATGCTTTTCCAGCAGCAGCTGATTGAAGATGAGTCCCTACTGCGCGCGCAGGCCTGCGCCGATTTCTGGCGTCGCCACTGCTATCCGCTGCCTCGTGATATTGCCGAAGTGATCCACGCCTCGTGGAAGGGGCCGCTGGAGCTGCTGAACGCAATTAACCGCTATCTGCAGGGAGAGGCACCGGTAATCAAATCCCCGCCGCCTGCGGATGAGACCCTTGCCTCGCGCCATGCGAAAATCATCGCCCGTATTGATGCCATCAAGCAGCAGTGGCTTGCGGCGGTAGCGGAGCTCGATCCCCTGATTGAAAATTCAGGCATTGACCGACGCAAGTTTAACCGGGGCAACCAGGGCAAGTGGATCGAGAAGATTAGCGCCTGGGCGCAGGAGGAGACCCGCGGCTATCTGCTGCCGGATGCGCTGGAGAAGTTCGCCCAGTCCTTTTTAACCTCGCGCACCAAGGCGGGCGGCGTTGTGCCGGAGCACCCGCTGTTTGTCGCCATTGAGGGGCTGCTGGCCGAGCCGCTCACCCTCAGCGATCTGGTGCTGACCACCGCCATGCGGGAGATCCGCGAGGCGGTAGCGCGCGAGAAACGCCGTCGCGGCGAGCTGGGCTTTGATGACATGCTGAGCCGTCTCGACCAGGCGCTGAACAGTGAAAACGGCGAGGCGCTGGCGACTGCGATCCGCCAGCGTTTTCCGGTCGCGATGATCGATGAGTTTCAGGATACCGATCCCCAGCAGTACCGTATTTTCCGCCGCATCTGGCGGCAGCAGCCGGATACCGCGCTGCTGCTGATTGGCGATCCCAAGCAGGCGATCTACGCCTTTCGCGGCGCGGACATCTTCACCTACATGAAAGCGCGTGGGGAAGTCAGCGCTCACTATACGCTCGATACCAACTGGCGTTCTGCTCCCGGCATGGTCAACAGCGTGAATACGCTGTTTAGCCAGATGGACAACGCCTTTATGTTCCGCGAGATCCCCTTCATGCCGGTGAAGGCAGCGGAAAGAAACCAGCCCCTGCGCTTTGAGCTGCACGGTGAAACCCAGCCTGCTATGAACCTGTGGCTGATGGAGGGCGACGGCGTTGGCATCGGAGACTATCAGTCCTTTATGGCCCAGCTCTGCGCGGCGCAGATCCGCGACTGGCTGGTGGAGGGTCAGCAGGGTAGCGCCCTGCTGCATGACGGCAAGCGCTCTCGGCCGGTGCAGGCCTCCGACATAACCGTACTGGTGCGTAGTCGCCACGAGGCGGCGCTGATCCGCGACGCCCTGACGCTGCTGAACATCCCTTCGGTGTACCTCTCCAACCGCGACAGCGTCTTTGAGACGCCAGAGGCGCAGGAGCTGCTGTGGCTTATCCAGGCGGTGCTGACGCCCGAGCGGGAGAGCACGCTGCGCAGCGCTCTGGCAACGGGGATGCTTGGTCTGACCGCCCAGGATATTGAACGGCTCAACAAGGATGAAGAGGCGTGGGACCAGGTGGTTGAGGAGTTTGACGGCTACCGCCAGACGTGGCAAAAGCGCGGCGTCATGCCGATGCTGCGCACCCTAATGGCCCGGCGCAATATCGCGGAGAACCTGCTGGCGACCTCCGGCGGCGAGCGGCGTCTGACCGATATTCTGCACATCAGCGAGCTGTTACAGGAGGCGGGAGCGCATACCGAGAGCGAGCATGCGTTGGTGCGCTGGCTGGCGCAGCATATTGCCGAGCCGGACAGCAACGCCGCCAGCCAGCAGCTCCGGCTGGAGAGCGACAAGCATCTGGTGCAGATCGTCACCATTCATAAAGCCAAAGGGCTGGAGTATCCGCTAGTCTGGCTGCCGTTTATCGCCAACTACCGGGCACAGGACCAGGCCTTCTATCACGATCGTACCTCCTTTGAGGCGGTGCTGGATCTTAGCCAGGCCGACGAGAGCATTGAGCTGGCCGAGGCGGAGCGGCTGGCGGAGGATCTGCGCCTGCTCTACGTGGCGCTGACGCGCTCGGTATGGCACTGTAGCCTCGGCATTGCGCCGCTGTTTCGCCGTCGCGGAGAGAAGAGCGGCGAGAGCGATTTCCACCACAGCGCACTGGGCAGGCTGATCCAGCAGGGCGAGCCGCGCGATGCCGCAGGCTTACGCCACTGCCTGGAGGCGCTGTGCAGTGACGATATCGTGCTGAGCATCCCCGGCACGCCGGATAATTCGCGCTGGGAGTACACACTCTCTCTGCCGCCGTCGCTGCGTGCCCGACACATTGACCGTCCTATTCTCGACGACTGGCGGGTGACCAGCTACTCTGGCCTGCAGCAGCGTGGGCACGGCATCGCCCAGGATCTGCTCCCGCGGCTGGACGTTGACGCCGCAGGTGAACGCCAGGCAGACGAGATACCGGCCTTAACGCCGCACGCGTTTCCACGCGGGGCGTCGCCGGGCACCTTCTTACACGGGCTGTTTGAAGATATTGATTTCACCCAGCCGGTGACCGAGGCGTGGGTGAGCGAGCGCCTTCAGGCAGGCGGTTTTGACGAGCAGTGGCAGCCGGTGCTGCTGGCCTGGATCAACGCCATCCTGCGTGCGCCGCTTATTGAGTCAGGTTTATCGTTAAGCCAGCTCACCGCGAAAGATAAGCAGGTAGAGATGGAGTTCTATATTCCGATTGCCCGGACCCTGACCTCAGAGAAGCTGGATGCGGCGATCCGTCGCTACGATCCGCTGTCTGCGGGCTGTTCGCCGCTGGATTTTCGCGACGTGCGCGGGATGCTAAAGGGCTTTATCGACCTGGTTTTCCGCCACAACGGCCGCTTCTATCTGCTGGACTACAAGTCTAACTGGCTGGGCGAAAGCAGCGAGGCCTATACCCGTGAGGCAATGGCGGCTGCTATGCAGTCGCACCGCTACGACTTACAGTATCAACTTTATACGCTGGCGCTACACCGCTATCTCCGCCATCGCATTGCGGACTACGATTATGAGCGCCACTTTGGCGGCGTGATCTACCTGTTCCTGCGTGGCGTTGATGCGCAAAACCGCGAGCAGGGCATCTATACCACTCGCCCGGATGTACGGCTGATTAACGAGATGGATGCCCTGTTTAGCGGTGAAGAGGCCAGTGAAGACTATCAGGAGACCGCACAGTGACGATGCAAACTCTGCTTATAGAGGCGCTGGCTCAAAAGCTGTTTCGCCCGTTGGACGTCCAGTTTGCCCTGACCGTGGCCGGACGCGACGAGCCAGCGGTAACCCTGGCGGCGGCGATACTTAGCCGCGACGCGGGGGAGGGCCACGTCTGTCTGCCTCTCTCCCGACTGGCGGCCGAGGCCGAAGATAAGAGCCATTCCCTGCTGATGGCGCTGTTTGCCGAGGCCGGTGCGCCCTGCGATTGGGCTGGGATCTTACAGCGATCTGACGCCGTCAGCGACGGTCATACCCCTGCACCGATGGTGCTGGCCGGGGAGCGCCTCTACCTGAACCGTATGTGGTGCAACGAGCTGACCGTAGCGAGTTTCTTTAGCGAGGTTAACCAGCCGCTGAGCGTTGACGAAGCCCAGCTGCGTCAGATCCTCGACGGGCTTTTTCCGCCAACGGAGGGGATCAACTGGCAGAAGGTGGCAGCAGCAGTGGCGCTGACCCGGCGGATCTCGGTGATCTCCGGCGGGCCCGGCACCGGAAAAACAACCACGGTAGCGAAGCTGCTGGCGGCGCTGGTACAGATGGCGAACGGCGGTCGCTGTCGCATCCATCTGGCGGCTCCGACCGGGAAAGCCGCGGCGCGCCTGACGGAGTCGCTGGGCGCGGCCCTGCGCCAGCTGGCATTAACCGACGATCAGAAAAAGCGCCTGCCGGTGGAGGCCAGTACGCTGCACCGCCTGCTGGGTGCCCAACCCGGCAGTCAGCGCCTGCGCTATCACGCCGGTAACCCGTTACACCTTGATGTGCTGGTGGTGGATGAGGCGTCGATGATTGATCTGCCGATGATGTCGCGGCTGATCGATGCGCTGCCCGCCCATGGACGGGTGATTTTCTTAGGCGACCGCGATCAGCTGGCCTCGGTAGAGGCGGGAGCGGTGCTGGGAGATATCTGCGCATGGGTTAACGCGGGCTTTACCCCGGCGCGGGCCGAGCAACTCTCCCGTCTGACGGGCATGGCGGTTCCTGGCGGCGAGCCGGGGGGGGCGGGCGCATTGCGCGACAGCCTCTGCCTGCTGCAAACCAGCTACCGCTTCGGCAGCGACTCCGGCATTGGCCAGCTGGCGGCGGCGGTAAACCGGGGCGATAAAAAAAGTACCCGCTCGGTGTTTAGCCAGGGCTTTAGCGACATTGAGCACAAGCCTCTCCAGGCGCGTGACGACTACCAGGCATTGCTAGACGATGCGCTGGCGGGCTACGCGCGCTATTTGCAGCTGGTGCGGGATGAGGCGGAGCCAAAGGCGATCCTCGCGGCATTCAGCGAGTACCAGCTGCTCTGCGCCCTGCGCGAGGGGCCGTTTGGCGTAGCAGGCCTCAACGAGCGGCTTGAGCAGACCCTGGCGAACCAGCGGCGTATCAGCCGGACGCCACACTCGCGCTGGTTTGATGGACGCCCGGTGATGATCTCCCGTAACGACAGCGCGCTGGGGCTGTTTAACGGCGATATCGGCGTGGCGCTGAACCGGGGGCAGGGGACGCGCGTCTGGTTCCCGCTGCCGGACGGCAGCATCAAATCGGTACAGCCCAGCCGCCTGCCGGAGCACGAAACGGCCTGGGCGATGACGGTGCATAAATCACAGGGCTCGGAGTTTGACCACGCTGCGCTGATCCTGCCGGGGCAGATGGTGCCGGTGGTGACTCGGGAGCTGGTCTATACCGCTATCACCCGCGCGCGCCGTCGGCTGTCGCTCTATGCCGACGAGCGTATTCTGGTGCAGGCTATTGCCACCCGTACCGAACGACGCAGCGGCCTTGGCGATATTTTTGCGCAGGTCAAATAGCGAGATCCCTACCCGGCCGGGTAGGGAAGGGCGTGCTTAGGTAAGATCGGCCATCAGCACCTTTGAGCGGCGCTGGTAGTTGTACATCTCTTTCTTGCTCTCCGGCAGCAGGTCGATATCCACTGGCGTAAAGCCGCGCTCCTGGAACCAGTGGATGCTGCGGGTGGTCAGCACAAACAGCTTGCTAAGGCCCATCTGCCGCGCCTGAAGGGCAACGCGCTCCAGCAGCGCTTCCCCCCGCGACGAGCTGCGGTAGTCCGGGTGCACCGCCACGCAGGCCATCTCGCCAATCTTCTCTTCCGGGAACGGATAGAGCGCCGCGCAGGCGATAGTCAGGTTGTCGCGCTGAATAATCGTGAACTTGTCGATCTCCATCTCCAGCTGCTCGCGGGAGCGCCGCACCAGAATACCCTGCTGCTCCAGGGGACGGATCAGCTCCAGAATGCCGCCGATGTCGTTGATGGTGGCGCGGCGGATCTGCTCGGCGCTCTCCATTACGATCTGCGTCCCGATACCATCGCGAGAGAAAAGCTCTTGTAACAGCGCGCCATCTTCCTGATAGCTAATCAGATGGCTGCGGCGCACGCCGCTGCGGCAGGCCTTCACCGCGCCGCGCAGGAAGCGTACCGTGCCGGAGTGGTAGTCCTGCCGCCCCTCCAGCTCTTCAACCCGCGCCTGAG
Organism: Pseudescherichia sp. L3; assembly: GCF_024656065.1. NCBI lineage: Bacteria > Pseudomonadati > Pseudomonadota > Gammaproteobacteria > Enterobacterales > Enterobacteriaceae > Pseudescherichia > Pseudescherichia sp. L3. The sequence goes on along the minus strand of NZ_JANKYC010000002.1, from coordinate 263,257 downwards.
CCTCGTTGGGGAACAGCTCCGAGACGATATTGCCCTCGTCGTTGATCACCCCCTGCGAGGAGCAGAAGCCGATCATCTTCTCCGCCTTCAGCTTGATCGCGAGCTGGGTAGCGACCTCTTCCGAGGTGAGGTTAAAGCTCTCTCCCGTTACTGAGACCGCCACCGGCCCCAGCAGCACGATCGCGCCGCCGTCGAGCTGGCGGTGGATCGCCTCTTCATCAATGCGGCGAATACGCCCGCTGTGGCAGTAGTCGACGCCGTCATCGACGCCCAGCGGCTGAGCAATGATAAAGTTGCCGCTGACCACGTTGATATGCGCCCCCTGCAGCGGCGTATTGTTGAGGCTCATAGAGAGACGGGCAGTGATATCAAGCTGTAACAGCCCCGCCGCCTGCTTGACCAGCTCCAGGGTTTTCGCGTCGGTCACGCGAGTATGCTTGTGATAGATAGGCTCGTGGTGGTGCTCCGCCAGATTGGCATCGATCTGTGGCCGTGCGCCATAGACCACCACCAGGCGAATGCCGAGGCTGTGCAGCAGCCCGATGTCGTTGACAATGCTGGAAAAGTTCTCATGCTCGATGGCTTCACCGCCCAGCATGATGACAAAGGTTTTCCCCCGATGGGCATTAATATAGGGAACAGAGTGGCGGAATCCCTGCACCAGTTCGGTTCGACGCTCCTTCACCACGGCACAACCCTCATTGCATGTTTATTCGGAATTTATGTATTTTTATTCTTTTATTGCCGTGGGCGCAAGTCAAAATTTCACCGGGATGTGAGAAAAATCTCCACATTGTCACCGCCGTTAAACCAATGTTTACCCTTTTGTTGATGACAGTTTATGCATCATTCGTTAAAGTTTTTCGTCAAGCAGGCCGTTTTAATAATAAATGTCATATTTTTTTGCTCGGGAGAGGCATGTCAGGATCCAACTCAGCTCTTAGCCGTCGCCGGCTGTTGCAAGGCGCTGGCGCTCTGTGGTTGCTTAGCGTAAGCAAGGCAGGTTTAGCCGCGGTAAGTCAGATTATTGCCGTACGCGTTTGGCCCGCATCGACCTATACGCGCATTACCGTGGAGTCAAACCGGGTGCTGAAGTACCGTCAGTTCGCCCTAAGCAACCCTGAACGGCTGGTGGTGGATATCGAAGGGGTGAATCTTAATTCGGTTCTGAAGGGGATGGGGACGCAGATCCACGACAGCGATCCCTTTATCAAATCTGCCCGCGTAGGGCAGTTCGATCCCAACACCGTGCGCATGGTGTTTGAACTTAAGCAGAACGTCACGCCACACCTCTTCTCGCTGGCTCCGGTAGCGGAGTTTAAAGAGCGTCTGGTGATGGATCTCTACCCGGTTAACGGGCAGAACGAGCAGGATCCGCTCTTGGCGCTGCTGGAAGATTACAACAAAGGGAGCCTGGAGAAGCAGGTTCCGCCTGCCCAGAGCGGGCCGAAGCCGGGCAAAGCCGGGCGCGACCGTCCGGTGGTGATCATGCTCGATCCCGGTCACGGGGGCGAGGATCCAGGGGCGATCGGCAAATATAAAACCCGTGAAAAAGACGTGGTGCTGCAAATTGCCCGCCGCCTGCGTGCGCTGATTGATAAAGAGGCCAATATGAAGGCCTACATGACGCGCAACGAAGATGTCTTTATTCCGCTGAAGGTGCGGGTCGCTAAGGCGCAGAAGCAGCGCGCCGATCTCTTTGTCTCCATCCACGCCGATGCCTTTACCAGCCGGGCCGCTCGCGGCTCGTCGGTCTTTGCGCTGTCAACGAAAGGGGCCACCAGTACGGCGGCAAAATACCTCGCCCAGACGCAGAATGCCGCCGACCTGATCGGTGGCGTAAGCAAGAGCGGCGATCAGTATCTGGACCACACCCTGTTTGATATGGTGCAGTCCCTGACCATCAACGACAGCCTGAAGTTTGGCAAAGAGGTGCTAAACCGCCTTGGGCAGGTCAACAAACTGCATAAGAACCGGGTCGATCAGGCCGGTTTTGCGGTATTGAAGGCGCCGGATATTCCATCGATTCTGGTAGAGACGGCGTTTATCAGTAACGTGGAAGAGGAGCGCAAGCTCAAAACCGTAGCGTTTCAGCAGGAGGTCGCAGAGTCGATTCTGGCTGGGATCAAGGCGTACTTTGCTGATGGTGTGACGTTGGCCCGCAGGGGCTAACGTTTTTGCCGGGAGGGTTTGCCGGGAGACAGATACAAAAAAACACCCGGAAGGGTGTTTATTGTTGAAGTGGTTGCGGGGGCCGGATTTGAACCGACGACCTTCGGGTTATGAGCCCGACGAGCTACCAGGCTGCTCCACCCCGCGTCCGAGTCTTCTACTTCTTATTTTTACTACACGGTACAGTGTTGGTTGCGGGGGCCGGATTTGAACCGACGACCTTCGGGTTATGAGCCCGACGAGCTACCAGGCTGCTCCACCCCGCGTCCGTCTCTGCTTACTCAGCAGGTTTCTTTCTTTCTTTCACACTGTATTGGTTGCGGGGGCCGGATTTGAACCGACGACCTTCGGGTTATGAGCCCGACGAGCTACCAGGCTGCTCCACCCCGCGTCCGTGGAAGCGCACTATACTCCGCTCGCTCTTTGACGCAACCCTTTTTCGAGAAAATTGTTAAATTATGAAAGCATCTGCATAAAAAAGGCACATTATGCGCGTTTTTTGAACGCAATTGCCGTTAAGTCCCCTTTTTCGCATTTCATTAGCGAAACTGGTTTGTTATCTTCATCACGCCCCCTGGTTAACCAAAAAGATGAGAGACAATGAAAGGACGTTGGTTGAAGTATCTCCTCACGGGCGCAGCGCTGGCTTTGCTTGCCGCCTGCTCCTCGAAACCGACCGATCGCGGTCAGCAGTATGAAGACGGGAAATTAACCCAGCCTTTCACCCTGGTAAACCAGCCGGATGCGGTAGGTGCCCCGATTAACGGCGGCGACTTTGCCCAGCAGGTAGGCCAGATCCGCAGCGCTTCGCCGCGCCTCTATGGCAACCAGAGCGCCGTCTACAGTGCGGTGCAGGAGTGGCTGCGCGCCGGGGGCGATACCCGCACTATGCGCCAGTACGGCATTGACGCCTGGCAGATGAACGGCACCGATAACTACGGCAACGTTCAGTTTACCGGCTACTACACGCCGGTCGTACAGGCCCGCCATACCCGTCAGGGCGAGTTCCAGTATCCGATCTACCGCATGCCGCCTAAACGCGGCCGCCTGCCGTCCCGGGCAGAGATCTACGCGGGCGCGCTCAGCGAAAACTATGTCCTGGCCTACAGCAACTCGCTGATGGACAACTTTATTATGGACGTGCAGGGCAGCGGCTATATCGATTTCGGCGATGGCAGCCCGCTTAACTTCTTTAGCTACGGCGGTAAAAACGGCCACGCCTACCGCAGTATCGGTAAGGTGCTGATCGATCGTGGGGAAGTGAAGCGCGAGGATATGTCGATGCAGGCGATCCGCCACTGGGGCGAAACCCACAGCCCGGCCGAAGTGCAGGAGCTGCTGGAGCAGAACCCTTCATTCGTCTTCTTTAAACCGCAGTCCTATGCGCCGGTGAAAGGGGCCAGCGCCGTGCCGCTGATTGGCCGCGCTTCGGTGGCCTCCGACCGCAGCATTATCCCGGCCGGAACCACCCTGCTGGCGGAAGTCCCGCTGCTGGATAACAACGGCAAGTTCAACGGTCAGTATGAGCTGCGCCTGATGGTGGCCCTCGACGTGGGTGGCGCGATTAAGGGTCAGCACTTTGATATCTATCAGGGGATTGGCCCTGAGGCCGGGCACCGTGCCGGATGGTATAACCACTACGGCCGCGTATGGGTACTGAAAAACGCGCCGGGGGCAGGAACCGGTAACGTCTTTAGCGGCTGAGTATGCTAATCTGCGCGCCCAATTTAACTATCTGAGGTCTTATGTCTGTGGTAATCAGCGATGCCTGGCGTCAGCGTTTTGGCGGCACGGCGCGGTTATACGGTGAAGATGCGCTGGCGCTGTTTGCCGGCGCGCATATCTGCGTGGTCGGCATTGGCGGCGTTGGCTCCTGGGCGGCGGAGGCGCTGGCCCGCACCGGGATCGGCGCTATCACGCTGATTGATATGGACGACGTCTGCGTGACCAACACCAACCGGCAGATCCATGCCCTGCGCGACAGCGTTGGGCTGGCCAAGGCCGAGGTGATGGCGGAGCGCATTCGCCAGATCAACCCTGAGTGCCTGGTGACGGTGGTGGACGACTTCGTGACCGCCGATAACGTGGCGACGCTGCTGAACAGGGACTTCACCTACGTCATTGACGCGATCGACAGCGTGCGCCCCAAGGCGGCGCTGATTGCGTACTGCCGCCGGTATAAAATTCCGCTGGTTACCACCGGCGGTGCGGGCGGGCAGATCGATCCGACGCAGATTCAGGTCAGCGATCTGGCAAAGACGATTCAGGATCCGCTGGCGGCCAAGCTGCGCGAACGGCTGAAAAGCGATTTTGGCGTGGTGAAAAACAGCAAGGGCAAACTGGGCGTGGACTGTGTCTTCTCTACCGAGGCGCTGGTCTACCCCCAGGCGGACGGCTCGGTCTGTGCCATGAAGAGCACCGCAGAGGGGCCGAAACGGATGGACTGTGCCTCCGGCTTCGGCGCAGCCACTATGGTCACCGCCACCTTTGGTTTTGTGGCGGTCTCCCACGCGCTGAAGAAGATGATGGCAAAAGCAGCACGGGTTTCGTAGGCCCGGTAAGCGTAGCGCCACCGGGCGTTTTCACCCCTGACGCGCCGCCTCAACCACCGCCTCGCTCAGCGCCGCCAGGCCCTGCGTACGCGAGGCGCTCAGTTGCGCGCGCAGGCCAAGCTCATCAAACAGCGCCAGCGGATCGCCCGCCAGCAGCGCGTCGGCACTTTTTCCTTCGACGGCGGTCAGCAGCACCGCCAGTAGGCCGCGCACAATACGCCCCTCACTGTCGCCAAAGAAGTGCATTTTTCCCGTTGCCGTGCGCGTATGACCAAGCCAGACCCGGTTTTCACAGCCGGGGATCTCCCGGGCCTGCGCCTTCAGCTCCTCCGACAGGGGCGGCAGCTGCTTACCGAGCATAATCAGCTGGCGATACTTGTCCTCCCACTGGGTCAGCGGGCCAAAGGTCTTTTTCAGCGTCTCTTCGGTGACGGCGGTGCCAAACGGGTGTCCGGCAAAAGCAGGGCTAGTCATTAATCCACCAGTATCTCAAGGGCGCGATCGACGGCGTTAACCAGCGCGTCGACGTCAGCTTTCGTGTTGTAGGGGGCAAACGAGGCGCGCAGCGTCCCGCTCACGCCGAGGGCTGCCAGCAGCGGCTGGGCGCAATGTTGCCCGGCGCGCAGGGCGATCCCGGACTCCGCCAGCAGGGTGACCATATCGCTGTGGTGAACACCGGCAAAATCAAACGCCAGCAGGCTGGAGTCCTGACAGCGGAACGAGCGGAAGCCCGGACGCTGGGCCAGCGCCTCTTCGGCCAGCGTCGCCAGGCCACGACTGTAGCTCTCGGCCTGCACGATATCAAACCCCTCCAGCCACTCCAGCGCGGCGCAGAGGCCAATTACGCCGGCAACGTTGGGGGTACCCGCCTCCAGACGATAGGGCACAGGCTGCGTGGTAAAACCGTCGAAGGTCACTTCGGCGATCATCTTGCCGCCGCCCAGCCAGGGTGACATCTCATCCAGCAGACTGGCTTTGCCGTAGAGCACGCCGATACCGGTTGGGCCATACAGCTTATGGCCGGAGAAGGCGTAGAAATCGATCCCCAGTTTCTGCACGTCGGCGGGAAAGTGCACCGCGCCCTGTGCGCCGTCGACCACGACTACCATGCCTGCACCGTGGGCCCAGGCGATAGCGCGGGCCAGATCCGGGCAGCCGCCGGTGACATTAGACATCTGCCCGAGGGCGAGAATGCGGCTGCGCGGGGTGATCAGCGCTTCAAGCTGCTCAACGTCCGGTACGCCGTTGGCCGCCAGCGGCAGCTTAACGATGCGTGCCCCGGTCTGCTCTGCCACCATTAGCCACGGCACCAGGTTAGCATGGTGCTCGGCCACGCTGACGATGATCTCATCTCCCGCCTTCAAACGCGGGCGGGCGTAGCACTGGGCGACCATATTGATGGCTTCGGTGGTGCCTCGCGTCCAGACGATATTCTTGCCGGAGGGGGCATTAAGCAGGGCCGCGACGCGATCCCGCGCCGCTTCATAGCGGGCCGTTAGCCGCTGGGCCTCGGCAAACTGGCTGCGGTGGACGTTGCCCGCGCTCAGGCTGTAGAACTGCTGCGTCGCGTCGATCACCGCCTGGGGCTTCAGCGCCGTGGCGGCAGAGTCCAGGTAGATACCGGCATCGGTGAGCGCCGGGAACTGGGCGCGAAACTGCGCAGGATTAAAAGCGTTCATAGAATTCCTCATATCAATATAAGGATCGTCGCGCAATTTTCACCAATGTACAAGCAAAGTGCTAACCATCGGAATTATCTGTTTATCCTGGCGAATTTACGTAAGCCGATTATGCTGATAAGTGTTAGGTGTCGATTGAAGCCTGTTAAGAAAAACGGTTTGAATAGCATTTATTGCTAAAAGGAGAAGAAGATGAAAAAGACTGCCGCAATTATCTCTGCTTGTACACTGGCTTTTGCCCTGAGCGCCTGTTCCGGTCCGAACTATGTGATGCACACCAACGATGGTCGTACTATTGTTTCCGACGGTAAGCCGAAGACTGATGACCAGACCGGGATGATTTCGTATAAAGATGCGAACGGTAACAAACAGCAGATTAACCGCACCGACGTGAAAGAGATGGTCGCGCTGGAGAAATAATCTCAGGTTAAGCTACTGAAATTTAAGCTACTGAAAATAGCCTAAAAAAAAGCACCGCAATTCGCGGTGCTACATTAATCACTATGGACAGACAGGGTAAATGTACAGGAAGTGAAATAGGGTAGCGTTGCTACCATGGTCTGAATCGCAGACCAAATGCAAACACAACAACACAACATCACAACCGTAAGCCAAAAGCCCATCAGAACACGCATTCCAAAAAAAGCTTTTCGTTCCGGCTCAGGAAGTGCCGCCACTATAGGTATTTGCTGGTAGTTCCTCAACGGACAATTTATAATGGCTCAGATAAAAAAAACTAATAGGTAACGTGTTGTTTCCTGTTTGTTAAAATGATTTAACACCTAAGCCAAATAACCCATGTCTAAGCGATTACCGCCCTTAAATGCATTACGTGTTTTTGATGCTGCCGCCCGCCATTTAAGTTTTACTCGCGCCGCCGATGAGCTTTTTGTGACGCAGGCCGCAGTAAGCCACCAGATCAAGTCTCTTGAGGATTTTCTTGGGCTCAAGCTGTTCCGCCGCCGCAACCGATCCCTGCTGTTAACGGAGGAGGGGCAGAGCTATTTTCAGGATATCAAAGAGATCTTTTCTCAGCTCACCGAGGCCACGCGCAAGTTACAGTCGCGCAGCGCAAAAGGGGCGTTAACCGTCAGTCTATTGCCCAGCTTTGCTATTCAGTGGCTGGTGCCAAGACTCTCTAGCTTTAACTCAGCTTATCCGGGAATCGACGTTCGTATCCAGGCCGTAGACCGTGAGGTCGACAAACTGGCGGACGACGTCGACGTAGCCATTTTTTACGGTCGCGGTAACTGGCCAGGCTTGCGTGTTGAAAAATTATACGCAGAATATCTGCTGCCGGTCTGCTCACCGCTGCTGCTCACCGGCGACAAACCGATAAAAACGCCTGAGGATCTGGCTAAGCATACGCTGCTGCATGATGCCTCCCGCCGCGACTGGCAGACCTATACCCGCCAGCTGGGCCTGAACCTTAACGTGCAGCAGGGGCCCATCTTCAGCCACAGCGCCATGGTGCTGCAGGCGGCCATTCACGGTCAGGGCGTTGCGCTGGCAAATAACGTGATGGCCCAGTCAGAGATCGAAGCCGGTCGCCTGGCCTGCCCGTTTAACGATGTGCTGGTCAGTAAAAACGCCTTTTATCTGGTTTGTCATGACAGTCAGGCAGAACTGGGTAAAATAGCTGCCTTCCGCCAGTGGATCCTGGCCAAAGCGGCAGCCGAGCAAGAAAAATTTCGCTTTCGCTATGAGCAATAACGTATATAGGCGCGCGGTTAGCGCATGACTTTAGGGTAAGACTATGACCAGCCGATTTATGCTGATTTTTGCCGCTATCAGCGGTTTTATTTTTGTGGCCCTGGGCGCGTTTGGCGCACACGTATTAAGTAAATCGTTAGGCGCTGCCGAGATGGGCTGGATCCAGACCGGTCTTGAGTACCAGGCGTTTCATACCCTGGCGGTCTTTGGCCTGGCGGTAGCGATGCAGCGTCGGATCAGCATCTGGTTCTACTGGAGCAGCGTCTTTCTGGCGCTGGGTACGGTTCTCTTTAGCGGGAGCCTTTATTGCCTCGCGCTGTCGCATCTGCGCCTGTGGGCGTTTGTCACCCCGGTCGGCGGCGTCAGCTTCCTTACCGGCTGGGTATTAATGTTAATTGGCGCAATTCGTCTGAAACGTAAAGGCCCTGGTCATGAATAAGCTTGTACTACTGTGTCGCCCTGGATTTGAAAAAGAGTGCGCCGCAGAGATTACCGATAAGGCCGGGCGGCTGAACGTGTTTGGTTTTGCCCGCGTCAAAGATAACGCTGGCTATGTAATTTTTGAGTGCTATCAGGCCGAAGAGGCCGACAAGCTGGCGCGCGAGCTGCCATTTAGCTCGCTGATTTTTGTCCGCCAGATGTTCGTGGTGGGTGAACTGCTTCAGGATCTGCCTCCGGAGGATCGCATTACGCCGATCGTTGGCATGCTGCAGGGCGTGGTCGAAAAAGGCGGCGAGCTGCGCGTTGAGGTGGCCGACACCAACGAAAGCAAAGAGCTGATGAAGTTCTGCCGCAAGTTCACCGTGCCGCTGCGCGCTGCGCTGCGTGAGGCGAAGATCCTCACCAGCTACGAAACCGCCAAGCGTCCGGTGGTGCATGTCTTCTTTATCGCACCTGGCTGCTGCTACACCGGCTACTCCTACTCCGACAATAACTCGCCGTTCTACATGGGCATCCCGCGCCTGAAGTTCCCGTCCGATGCGCCGAGTCGATCTACGCTGAAGCTGGAGGAGGCCTTCCACGTCTTTATCCCGGCGGACGAGTGGGACGAGCGCCTGGCGAATGGCATGCATGCGGTCGATCTGGGCGCCTGCCCCGGCGGCTGGACCTATCAGCTGGTGAAGCGCAACATGTGGGTCGCGTCGGTGGATAACGGCCCGATGGCGCAGAGCCTGATGGATACCGGGCAGGTGACCTGGCTGCGGGAAGATGGTTTCAGATATCGCCCAACGCGCAGCAACATTACCTGGATGGTGTGCGATATGGTAGAGAAGCCGGCGAAAGTTGCTGCCCTGATGGCGCAGTGGCTGGTTAACGGCTGGTGCCGGGAAACCATCTTTAACCTTAAGCTGCCGATGAAAAAGCGCTATGAGGAGGTCTCGAACAACCTCGCGTACATTCAGCAGCAGCTGGAAGAGAACGGTATCAACGCGCAGATCCAGGCCCGTCAGCTCTATCACGATCGCGAAGAGGTGACGGTGCACGTCCGTCGCTGGTGGGCTGCCGTGGGTGGCCGTCGCGACGAGCGCTAATATAAATCTTATCGCCCGGTGGCGCTGCGCTTACCGGGCCTAGGCGCTCAATCGTAACTGCTGTAAATTGCCGTCGAGGTGCAGATCCGTCTGTAGCTTTGCCACCTCGCGGCAGATAAACGCCATCTCCCGGTGTGCCTCAAGCTTGCTGCGCCACTTCTCCGGCACCTCGTTCAGATGAGCATAGATCCCTTCCAGAGTTGCAAACTGTGCCAGCAGCTGGGCGGCGCTCTTTGGACCAATCCCCGCCACGCCAGGGATTTTCGAGCTGCTGATGCCCGCCAGTCCCCAGAAATCCGTTAGCTGCTCCGGCAGAACGCCAAACTCGCCTGCAATAAAGGGCGCATCCAGCCAGCGCTTCTGGAAGTAGTCACGAATGCGTAGAGTGGGGGAGAGAAGCTGGCAGTAGCCTTTGTCGGTTGAGACGATGGTCGCCTGATGTCCCGCCTGGGCCACCTTTACCGCCAGCGTGGCGGCAAGATCGTCCGCCTCGTTGCCTTCGGAGATCCAGCAGCGTACGCCGCGCTGTTCAAACGCGGCGCGCAGGGCAGGCATTTCGCCGTGAAGGGTATCGGGCATCGGCGGGCGACCCGCCTTATAGTCCGGCAGCTTCTGGTGTCGCCAGCCGCTGTTGCGGGCCTCATCGTCAAATACCGCGACCGCATGGGTCGGCTGGCTGTGAACAATCAGCTGCCCCAGCGCGTGCGTACAGGCTTCCACGCAGGGTGACCCCTGGACGGCATGAATACGGCGAATAAGGTTAAGTGCATCAACGATAAGCAGATGAACGGCCACGGGATCCTCCCGGCAATGACAGACCGGCTAAGGGTATCATTGACGGGAGGCGGAGACCATTCATCGCTCAGGGGATCAATCGCAGGAGACGATTTTCATTGCCAGCCCACCACGAGAGGTCTCGCGGTATTTGGCGTTCATGTCCTTACCGGTTTCGTACATGGTTTCGATCACCTTATCGAGGCAAACGCGCGGCTCGCTGGTACGACGCAGTGCCATTCGCGCGGCATTCACCGCTTTGACAGAGGCGATGGCGTTACGCTCAATGCAGGGAACCTGTACCTGACCGGCAACTGGATCGCAGGTCAGACCCAGGTTATGTTCCATGCCGATTTCCGCTGCGATGCAGACCTGCGTCGGGCTACCGCCCAGCAGCTCGGTTAGCCCGGCAGCCGCCATTGAGCAGGCGACGCCGACTTCACCCTGACAGCCCACCTCCGCCCCGGAGATAGAGGCGTTCATCTTATAGAGCGAGCCGATGGCGCTGCACACCAGCAGGTAGCGCGCAAGCGAGTTAGCATTCACATCGCGGATGAACTTGTCATAGTAAGCCAGCACGGCGGGAACGATACCGCATGCGCCGTTGGTTGGTGCGGTGACTACCCGCCCGCCAGCAGCGTTCTCTTCGTTTACCGCCAGCGCAAACATGTTGATCCAGTCGACTACCGCCATCGGATCGGTGGTGGTTTTATCGCTGCTTACCAGCATCCGGCGCAGCGCTGCCGCCCGACGCGGCACCCGCAGCTTGCCCGGCAGCGCCCCTTCAGTGGTGATCCCGCGCTCGATACCGCCGCGCATGACCGCCCAGACGCTGGTGAAGTGCTGCTCCAGCGCCGCTTTGCTGTGCAGGGCCAGCTCATTCTCCATCATCAGCCCGGAGAGCGACAGGCCGGTCTGCTGACAGTGGCGCTGCAGATCGGCGGCGTTCTTATAGGGGTAGGGCACGGCAACCGGCGAGTCGCTGGTTTGGCCGAAGTGCGCCTCATCGACGATAAACCCGCCGCCGATAGAGTAGTAGGTCTGGCTGTAAAGCAGCTTATCGCCTGCCAGGGCGCTGATACGCATCCCGTTTTCATGCAGAGAGAGATTGTCAGCATGGAAGTTCATGCTCTGCTCAAGGGGAAAATCGACCTCATGCTGACCGTTCGCCAGCGGCAGACGGCCTCGGGCGCTGACATCGGCAATAAATGCCGGGATGGCATCGATGTCGACGCTGTCCGGCAGGTTGCCTGCGAGGCCCATAATAATGGCTATATCGGTATGGTGGCCTTTGCCGGTAAGCGACAGCGAGCCATATACGTCAACCACGACGCGGGTGGTATCGGTAAGGATCCCGCGGGTCACCAGGTCATCGGTGAACTGCTTTCCGGCTTTCATTGGCCCGACGGTGTGCGAGCTGGAGGGGCCAATACCAATTTTAAAGATATCGAATACGCTGATCATAATGCATTGTCCATGGCGTAGAGCTGGGTTCGCCGCCCGGGTGGGCGGCGAGGGGGGATAACTTAAGCAGCGAAGAGGTGGTACAGCGAGTAGAAGATCGCAGAGATAGCGATCAGGCCCATCACCACAACAAACGCGTTGCTGATGTGGCCGCTGTATTTACGCATCGCCGGGACTTTCTGGATGGCGTACATCGGCATCAGGAACAGGATCATGGCGATAACCGGGCCGCCCAGGGTTTCGATCAGGCCAAGGATGCTCGGGTTCAGCGTCGCAACCAGCCAGGTGGTCAGCAGCATGAAGATCGCCGTGATGCGGTTCAGCTTGCCGATCTCCATGGTTTTGCCTTTGCCGCGCAGAGACTTAATGATCATGCCGTTAAAGCCTTCGCGCGCGCCCAGGTAGTGGCCGAGGAAGGATTTGGTGATCGCAACCATGGCGATAATCGGTGCCATCCACTCAATGACCGGGGCATGGAAGTGGTTAGCCAGGTAGGAGAGGATAGAGATGTTCTGCTCTTTCGCCGCAATCAGATCGGCCGGAGCCAGGCTCAGCACGCAGCTGAAGACAAAGAACATCACCGTCAGCACCATCATGATGTGGGCATAGGAGAGGATGCGGGAGCATTTTTTCTCTGCGCCATCGCCGTACTCTTCGCGTTTAGCAACGGCGAAGGAGGAGATGATCGGCGAGTGGTTAAAGGAGAAAACCATCACCGGGATCGCCAGCCACAGGGTCATCCACAGGCCTTGCCCGGTATTGGCGGCAGCATCAAAAGAGAGGGTTTCCAGCGCCGCGCCGTTCCACTGCGGGATCAGGTAGAGCGCCAGCAGCATCAGGGCAATCACAAATGGGAACACCAGGATGCTCATCGCCTTAACGATCATCTTCTCGCCGAAACGCACGATGGTCATCATGCCGATAATCAGGATCAGGGACAGCACGACGCGCGGCGGCGAAACCATGCCCAGCTGATGGGTCAGGAAGCTGTCGACGGTGTTGGTGATCGCTACGCTGTAAACCAGCAGGATCGGGTAGATAGCAAAGAAGTAGAGCAGGGTGATGACCTTACCGGCACCGACGCCAAAATGCTCTTCCACCACTTCGGTGATGTCTTCACCAGGGTTTTTCCCTGACAGCACGAAGCGGGTCAGGCCGCGGTGGGCAAAAAAGGTCATCGGGAAGGCGATAATCGCCATGATGATCAGGGGGATCATGCCGCCGACGCCGGCGTTAATCGGCAGGAACAGGACGCCTGCGCCAATCGCCGTGCCATACAGGCCCAGCATCCACATGGTATCGCTCTTACGCCATGTGCTTCGCGTTGCCTGCGAAGCAATGGTGCTGGTTTGCGTGGTTTCCATTTCAATCTCCATTTACTTAAAAGCTAAATATCAGGTGCTTAGTCAAATCCGATGAAAAAGCGCCCAACGGTAATATAAAATTGGGTTAAGTAACGTGTTGGGATTATTTTTATCCGTTACATTTTGGGGCGGAACGATACATTTTAGTTATCACACTGACAGTGATCGCGATCTCAATTGCCATAATCCACTTTCTATATGGATATATTTGGACCAACGCCCTGCCAAAAATGCACACGGTAAGATTTATGGTGGCGAAGGCTACCATTGCCAGGATTTGCGATCAAAGCGGTAGACGCGAAATACGATAATCACCCGGCAAAAGGCACAGATGGCAGCGTTTTATCAGATTTAAGCAAAACTTTGCTAGATAAATAACGGGGCATATTTGATAAGCAATCGATTGCTTTTTACGGGGGTGGTTTAGAACTATAAGTTTAATGTATGTATTGAGGGAGCCGGGTAAGCAGAGCGCCACCCGGCAGGTCAGGAAAAATCAGGCACAGATTTCGTAGCAGGGGATATAGGCCGAGCCAGGTAGCTTCATGCGGTGCTGGGCCACAAAGCCCTGGAGCAGATCGTCCATCCGGCGCATCATTGCCCGGTCGCCGTGGATCTTGTATGGGCCGTCAGCTTCGATGGCGCGAATGCCCACCTCTTTAACGTTGCCCGCCACGATCCCGGAGAAGGCGCGACGCAGATCCGCCGCCAGCACCTCCACCGGCCGATCCGGGTAGAGCTGAAGGTTAGCCATGTTCTCATGGGTCGGTTCGAAAGGCATCTGCAGATCCGGCGCGATGCGAATAGACCAGTTGAAGCTGTAGGCGTCTCCCGTATTGCGACGATGCTCTTTCACCAGCGGCATCGCTTTTTTCATCTGGCGTGCCACTTCCGGCGCATCGTCAATGATGATGCGGTAGTAGCGGCGGGCCGATTCGCCGAGCGTATGGGTAATAAACTCGTCCAGCACGCGGAAGTAGTCGGCGCTCTGTTTTGGCCCGGTGAGGATCAGCGGCAGCACCTGATGCTGGTTGGCCGGGTTCATTAGAATGCCGAGCAGATAGAGCAGCTCCTCCGCCGTTCCCACGCCGCCGGGGAAGATGATGATCCCGTGGGCGATGCGTACGAAGGCCTCCAGACGCTTCTCGATATCCGGCATGATCACCAGCTCATTGACCAGCGGGTTGGGCGGCTCGGCGGCAATAATGGACGGCTCGGTCATGCCGATAAAGCGTCCCTCTTTATAGCGCTGCTGGGCATGGCCCACCGCGGCACCTTTCATCGGGGCTTCCATTGCGCCTGGGCCACAGCCGGTGCAGATATTCAGCTCGCGCAGGCCCAGTTGGGTACCGACGCGGCGCGCGTAGAGGTACTCGGTTTCATTGATCGAGTGGCCGCCCCAGCACACCACCATATTAGGCGCTTCGCCTACGTGCAGCGCGCGGGCGTTACGCAGGATCGAAAAGACCAGGTTGGTGATGTGGGTAGAGCTCTCCAGGTTAAGATGCTGGAAGCGCCCGGCGTTGTGGATCTGTCCGTTGACGAACAGGATATCGCGCAGTACGGCAAAGAGGTTAGCCTGCAGCGAGCGGATAATACGCCCGTCAACGAACGCCTCTTCCGGCGGGTTGATCAGCTCCAGCTTTACGCCGCGTTCACGACGTAACACGTTGATATCAAAATTCTCGAAGCGGGACAGCAGCTCTTTACTGCTGTCGGTCTGGCTTCCTGAGTTTAGAACGGCAAGTGAACAGTTACGAAACAGTTGATAAAGGTCGCTGCTGGCCGAGCTTTTGAGCATATCGACTTCCAGCTGCGACAACAGATCCATTGAGCCTAGCGGGCTAATATGTGTAATCAAGTGAACTCCTTATGGGGCGAAGATCGCCGCTCCCTGTGATTACAATAGCCCTGGCATATGACGTTTAACAACCTCAGGCGCGGAATCCACCGCGCAAATCAGTAAAAAAGCGTACTTTTTGCCGCCGTTACTGGCGCACCAGACGACCGGTAGCGGGCTGGAAGTGGGTGTTGCTACGCCACGGGTTGATATCCAGGCCACCGCGACGGGTATAGCGGGCATAGACGCTCAGCGTTTCCGGCTGGCAGAAGCGCAGCAGATCGTTAAAGATGCGCTCTACGCACTGCTCGTGAAACTCATTGTGGTGGCGGAAGGAGACCAGATAGCGCAGGAGCTTCTCGCGATCGATCTGTGGCCCGCGATACTGAATCTGCACGGAGCCCCAGTCCGGCTGATGGGTGATCAGGCAGTTGGACTTCAGCAGGTGGCTGACCAGAGTTTCTTCCACTACGCTGCCGCCCGCGGCATTTTGCAGGTAGTCGGCGTTGAACTGGTAGTCATCGATCGCGATATCCTGGTTATCGATGCACTTACCGTTGAAGTGGGCGATCGGCTGGCCTTCTAACTCATCCAGTGCATAGAGCATCACGCTCACCTTGCCCTGCGCACAGGCGCTGAGATCCCGCTCCAGCGTAGCGCGAACCTCTTCCCAGCTGCCAAAACGCGTCTGGTTAAAGCTGTTCAGGTAGAGCTTAAAGCTTTTTGACTCCACCAGGTTGAGGCTGGCGTAGTCCAGCTCGACGTGGCCCACGGCAACCTGCGGCAGGCCATTGGCGTTGAGCCATGACAGCTCATACAGCGTCCAGATGTCGCCGCCGTGGAAGGGCAGGCTGTCGGCGTGCAGGCCGAGGGGATCGCGATTGAGGCTGCGGGGAACGCCCTGCAGCAGGGTCGCATCGTAGGTATCGCAGTAGCGGGTGGTTTTGCCCAGGGTCAGGCCAGCCAGCGCCTGGTGGTTATCATAAGAAGAAGACATGTTTCATCGCCGTTTTGCAGGTAAACTCTCAGCCTTAAGTTTATCCTGGCTGAGTGAAGAGAGGAACCAGTGGACCAAGAGACATCCCTTGCCCTGAAGGCTTTTACCGCGCGCTACTGCGATGCCTGGCATGAGACCCACAATAGCTGGCCGCAGAGCGAGGCGCTGTATGGCGTGCCGTCGCCCTGCGTCATCTCCTCGCTTGAAGACCGGGTGATCTGGCAGCCCCAACCTTTTGATGCAGAAGAGAATGTAAACGCTGTTGAACGGGCATTAGATATTGTGATACAACCTGCAGTTCACAGCTTTTATTCCACACAGTTTGCCGGTGATATGCTGGCACGATTCGAGAACGAGACGCTGACGCTCCTGCAAACCTGGAGTGCGGACGATTTCCTGCGTGTTCAGGAGAATCTCATTGGGCATTTGGTAACGCAAAAGCGATTAAAGCTGCCACCCACGCTCTTTATCGCCACGCTCGATAGCGAACTGGATGTCATCTCGATCTGTAACTTAACCGGCGAGGTGGTGAAAGAGACGCTCGGTACCCGCCATCGCACCGTGCTTGCCCCATCGGTAGCGCTATTCCTCCAGCGGCTTGAGCCGGTCATGTAATCCAATCCTCTATTACGCGTGTGAGACATCTCTTACAAGCTTGTAAGATATTGCCATTTTGTTAAAAAATATTTTTAAGATGTAAAATCGATAAAGCAATTTTAAATCAGTAATTTACCAAAAAATGCGCGACATTTAACGCAAATTAATCCGTACTAAAGTCTTATGGCATGCTTGCAAGACGAAGCGGAAAGGTCGATTCTATTTGTGTCGACAGGATGTTGAACACGAAGTGAATATCAGGATGATGTCGCTTCTGACACGGGATATACCGGGACGGTATGACAGGGAAAGGCTTCAGGATGAAGTAGAGAGGACAACGCCGGAGCGCGTTAAAGGACACCTCCAGGAAGGAGAATGTGAACCGGGCAGGATATCCGGTGGATCAGGATGATTAGGAAGTCGCTTAATGGATTAAGCGTGTCGTATCGGGCGATGCGAGCAGGCAGCATGGTTTATGGATGAACAGGTCAGGAGACCGCAGGAAAAGTTTTCATGGATGAGCAGGGAGCATCAAGGTAGCCGGACTGCTGCTAAACGAACCGGGAGCACTGTTTAATTACAGTGCTCCCTTTTTTATTTCTCCCTCCGCAATGCTATTCTGCGCGCCAGTTCGATCGTCATTGAGGTTTCTATGTCTCTTCATATCAGCGTACGCGAGCAGCTGCACGCCATTGAGGCGCTGCTGCGCGAAAAAAATGTCTGGCAGGGCGTGGCGCCAGAGAGCAGCGCGTTTGCCAGCACCCAGCCATTCTGCCTGGATACGCTCACCCCGCTGGAGTGGCTGCAGTGGGTGTTGATCCCCCGTATGCACGCCCTGCTGGACAGCGGTCAGCCGCTGCCGCAGGCCTTTGCCCTTACCCCTTATTACGAGATGGCGCTCGATGCCAGCGATCCGCTGCGTGATGTCATCCTTGTGCATCTGCAACGCCTTGATACGCTCTTTGCCGGTAGCGACGCCTGATGCTGGAAATTATTTATCAGGATGAGTGGCTGGTGGCGGTGAATAAACCCTCTGGCTGGCTGGTGCACCGTAGCTGGCTCGATCGCGATGAAAAAGTGGTGGTGATGCAAACCGTGCGGGATCAGATTGGTCAGCACGTCTTTACTGCCCACCGCCTTGACCGACCCACCTCCGGCGTACTGCTGATGGGGCTCTCCAGCGAGGCGGGGCGTCTGCTCTCCCAGCAGTTTGAGCAACACCTGATCCAGAAGCGTTATCATGCGATTGTCCGCGGCTGGCTGATGGATGCCGCGACGCTGGACTACCCGCTGGTAGAGGAGCTGGATAAGATCGCCGATAAGTTTTCCCGGACTGACAAAGAGCCACAGCCGGCGGTCACCCGCTACCGCGGGCTAGCCACCGTCGAGCTGCCGGTTGCCATCAGCAAGTTTCCGACCACCCGCTACGGGCTGGTAGAGCTGGATCCGCAAACCGGACGCAAGCACCAGCTGCGCCGTCACCTTACTCACCTGCGCCATCCGATTATTGGCGACAGCAAGCATGGCGATCTACGCCAGAACCGCAGCGCGGCGGCGCACTTTGGCCTGAACCGGCTCATGCTACACGCCAGCGAGCTCTCCCTGACCCATCCCTTTACCGGCGAGCCGTTAACTCTGCGCGCCGGGCTGGACGACGTCTGGATGCAGGCGTTAACCCAGTTTGGCTGGCGCGGCCTTCTCCCGATGAATGAAAGGGTTGAGTTTGTGCCGGACAGCGGCCAGGATGAAACCAGGCAGTTAGCAACCAGGGAGTGAAAAATGGCAGAGATTGGTATTTTTGTTGGCACCATGTATGGCAACTCATTGCTGGTGGCCGAAGAGGCGGAGACGCTGCTGACCGGGCAGGGGCATAAGGTTAAGGTCTTTGAGGATGGGACGTTAGCGGACTGGGCCCATTACCAGGACAAAACCGTGCTGGTGGTCACCTCCACGACGGGGCAGGGCGATCTGCCGGATAACATCGCGCCGCTCTACGCGGCGATCCGCGATTCGCTTGGCTTCCAGCCCAACCTGCGCTACGGCGTGATTGCGCTGGGGGACAGCACCTACTCCCACTTCTGCGGCGGCGGGAAACGGTTTGCCGAGCTGCTTGCAGACCAGCAGGCGCAGCGCGTCGGTGAGGTGCTGCTCATTGACGCCAGCGAACACCCTGAGCCTGAGACGGAGTCGAACCCGTGGGTTGAGCAGTGGGGAACCCTGCTAGTATAAATTCTCTTTAGCCCTCCCTGCCGCGGAGGGCTAGCACCCTCTTTTCCTCTCGTTTACCCCCGACGCTTTTCAATTCCGTGAAGTACCCCCCACTGGTTTGGGCCTATGCCCCAAAGCAGAACTATAAGCATCCTGAATGTTGTGTGCTTGCACGGTGAGCAGATTCTGGCCACTTCATATACTTTTCTCGCCAGTTATTAAAACGCAGCCCGCAGGGGAGTAACGAACCGCTGCACAGAGACTGCAATAAAACACCAGTACGTCATTCTGATACCCCTACAGGTTGTGCTTTTCAGAATGAATGTAGCTCAACGCTATAATTCAGGAGTGCAATAATGAGTTCATTAAGCCACGCAGCGAGCAGCGCCGAAAAGCGCACTAACGCTCGCTACTGGATAGTGGTGATGCTGTTTATCGTCACATCCTTCAACTATGGTGACCGCGCGACGCTGTCCATTGCCGGCTCTGAAATGGCAAAAGATATCGGTCTTGATGCTGTTGGCATGGGGTATGTTTTCTCTGCATTTTCATGGGCCTATGTTATCGGCCAAATCCCAGGCGGCTGGCTGCTTGACCGCTTCGGTTCAAAACGCGTCTACTTCTGGTCTATCTTCATCTGGTCACTGTTTACCCTGCTGCAGGGCTTCGTTGATATTTTCAGCGGCTTCGGCATCATTGTTGCGCTCTTTACCCTGCGCTTCCTGGTGGGCTTAGCGGAAGCGCCCTCTTTCCCTGGCAACAGTCGCATCGTGGCGGCCTGGTTCCCGGCGCAGGAGAGGGGCACGGCGGTTGCGATCTTTAACTCCGCCCAGTACTTTGCCACCGTTATCTTCGCCCCGATTATGGGCTGGCTGACCCACGAGGTGGGCTGGTCGCACGTCTTCTTCTTCATGGGCGGACTCGGCATTATCATCAGCTTTATCTGGCTGAAAGTGATCCATGAGCCGAATCAGCATCCAGGCGTGAATAAGAAAGAGCTGGAGTACATTGCCGAAGGCGGCGGGCTAATCAACATGGATCAACCCGGTACAAAAATAAAAGTACCGTTCAGCGTCAAGTGGGCGCAAATCAAACAGCTGCTCAACTCGCGCATGATGATCGGGGTCTATATCGGCCAGTACTGCATTAACGCCCTGACCTACTTCTTTATCACCTGGTTCCCGGTCTACCTGGTGCAGGCGCGCGGCATGTCAATTCTGAAAGCGGGCTTTGTCGCCTCTATCCCGGCTATCTGCGGCTTTGCCGGTGGCGTGCTGGGCGGCATTATCTCCGACTGGCTGATGCGCCGTACGGGCTCGCTGAACATCGCCCGTAAAACACCTATCGTGCTCGGTATGCTGCTGTCGATGGTGATGGTGTTCTGTAACTACGTCGACGCAGAGTGGATGATCATCGGCTTTATGGCGATGGCCTTCTTCGGCAAAGGCATCGGCGCGCTGGGCTGGGCCGTAATGGCCGACACCGCACCGAAAGAGATCAGCGGCCTCTCCGGCGGCCTGTTCAACATGTTCGGTAACATCTCCGGGATCGTTACCCCGATCGCCATCGGCTATATCGTGGGCACTACCGGATCCTTTAACGGCGCGCTGATCTACGTGGGTGTTCATGCCCTGATCGCGGTCCTCAGCTATCTGGTGCTGGTGGGCGATATCAAACGTGTCGAACTGAAACCTGTGACAGGACACTAACGATGAGTATGCACTCCAGCCCCGTTATTACCGATATGAAAGTGATCCCGGTCGCCGGCTACGACAGTATGCTGATGAATATCGGCGGGGCACATAACGCTTACTTCACCCGCAATATCGTGGTGCTGACCGACAACGCCGGGAACACCGGCGTTGGAGAAGCGCCCGGCGGCGAAGTGATCCTGAAGACGCTGACCGATGCGATCCCAATGGTTATCGGCCAGCAGGTTGCCCGCTTAAACCAGGTGGTTCAGCGGGTGCACAAAGGCAACCAGGCGGCTGACTTTGACACCTTCGGCAAAGGTGCCTGGACCTTTGAGCTGCGGGTGAATGCGGTAGCGGCCCTGGAGGCCGCGCTGCTCGACCTGCTGGGTAAAACGCTTGGGGTGCCGGTCTGCGAGCTGCTGGGGCCAGGCAAACAGCGCGATGCCGTAACGGTGCTCGGCTACCTGTTCTACGTCGGCGACCGGCAAAAGACCGATTTGCCGTATCTCGTCAAAACCGAGGGCAACCACGACTGGTATCATCTTCGTCATCAGGAGGCGATGAACAGCGAGGCGGTGGTGCGCCTGGCGGAGGCGTCACAGGATCGCTACGGCTTCAAAGATTTCAAACTGAAAGGTGGCGTGCTGCCGGGCGAGCAGGAGATTGACACCGCCCGCGCGCTGAAAAAGCGCTTCCCGGACGCCCGCATCACCGTCGACCCTAACGGCGCATGGCTGCTGGATGAGGCCATTGAACTCTGTAAAGGGCTGAACGATGTCCTGACCTACGCGGAAGATCCGTGCGGTGCAGAGCAGGGCTTCTCTGGCCGGGAGGTGATGGCGGAGTTCCGTCGCGCAACCGGTCTGCCGGTGGCAACCAATATGATCGCCACCAACTGGCGTGAGATGGGCCACGCGGTGATGCTCAACGCGGTGGATATACCGCTGGCGGATCCGCATTTCTGGACCCTCTCCGGCGCGGTACGTGTGGCGCAGCTGTGCGACGACTGGGGTCTGACGTGGGGCTGCCACTCCAATAACCACTTTGATATCTCACTGGCGATGTTTACCCATGTCGCTGCCGCCGCGCCGGGTAATCCGACCGCCATTGATACCCACTGGATCTGGCAAGAGGGCGAGGCACGGCTGACTACGCAGCCGCTGGAGATTAAGCACGGCCAGATTGCCGTGCCGGACGCGCCAGGCCTTGGCGTGGAGCTGGACTGGGACCAGGTACAGAAAGCCCACGAGCTGTACAAGACGCTTCCGGGCGGGGCGCGTAATGACGCGGGCCCGATGCAGTATCTGATCCCCGGCTGGACGTTCGATCGCAAACGCCCCGTCTTTGGTCGACACTAAATTTGTTAGAGAAAGGATTAAACGATGAGCAATCAATTTTCTACCCCGGTCGTCACGTCCATGCAGGTGATCCCGGTTGCGGGCCACGACAGCATGCTGATGAACCTGAGCGGCGCGCACGCGCCGTTCTTCACCCGTAACATCGTTATCATCAAAGACAACTCGGGTCATACCGGCGTGGGCGAGATCCCGGGCGGCGAGAAGATCCGCCAGACGCTGGAAGATGCCGCCGCGCTGGTGGTCGGCAAAACCGTTGGCGAGTACAAAAACATTCTGACCGCCGTACGTAACCAGTTTGCCGACCGCGACTCGGCGGGCCGTGGCCTGCAAACCTTTGACCTGCGTACGACCATTCACGTGGTGACCGGGATCGAAGCCGCGATGCTGGACCTGCTGGGTCAGCACCTGGGCGTCAACGTGGCGACCCTGCTCGGCGACGGTCAGCAGCGCAGTGAAGTAGAGATGCTCGGCTACCTGTTCTTCGTCGGCAACGCCAAAGCGACGCCGCTGCCGTACCAGAGCCAGCCGGATGACCCATGCGACTGGTACCGCGTGCGTCATGAAGAGGCGATGACCCCGGACCGCGTGGTGCGTCTGGCCGAAGCGGCCTATGAGAAATACGGCTTTAACGATTTCAAACTTAAAGGCGGCGTGCTGGCGGGCGATGAGGAGGCCGAGTCCATCGTGGCGCTGGCGAAACGCTTCCCGCAGGCGCGCGTGACCCTCGACCCCAACGGCGCGTGGTCGCTGGCCGAGGCCATCAGCATCGGTAAGTACCTGAAGGGCGTGCTGGCCTATGCGGAAGATCCGTGTGGCGCAGAGCAGGGCTTCTCTGGCCGTGAGGTGATGGCCGAGTTCCGCCGCGCCACCGGTCTGCCGACCGCCACCAACATGATCGCCACCGACTGGCGGCAGATGGGCCATACGCTCTCCCTGCAGTCCGTGGATATCCCGCTGGCGGATCCGCACTTCTGGACCATGCAGGGCTCCGTGCGCGTGGCGCAGATGTGCCACGAGTTTGGCCTGACCTGGGGCTCGCACTCCAACAACCACTTTGACATTTCACTGGCGATGTTCACCCACGTGGCTGCCGCCGCACCGGGTAAAGTCACCGCTATCGATACCCACTGGATCTGGCAGGAGGGCAACCAGCGCCTGACCAAAGCGCCGTTTGAGATCAAAGGCGGGATGGTGCAGGTGCCGAGCACGCCGGGTCTGGGCGTCGAGCTGGATATGGACCAGGTGATGAAGGCGCACGAGCTGTACCAGAAGCACGGTCTCGGCGCGCGTGACGATGCCATGGGCATGCAGTACCTGATCCCTGGCTGGACGTTTGATAACAAACGTCCGTGCATGGTGCGTTAATGCAGAGGCCGGTCCCGGCGGGATCGGCCTGCTCCCTGTTTTTCCGGCTGTAGGGTTTAGGCAATCACTCTGCGTAAGGACGGCTTATGAAAATTGTTATCGCACCGGACTCCTATAAAGAGAGTTTGAGCGCCCTTGATGTCGCCACCGCCATAGAGCAGGGCTTTCGTGAGATCTTTCCCCAGGCGGAGTACATCAAACTGCCGGTAGCGGATGGCGGTGAAGGCACGGTTGAAGCGATGGTCGCCGCCACTCAGGGGCGGATCGTCGAGGTTACCGTTACCGGCCCGCTTGGCACTCAGGTTGAGGGCTTCTATGGCCTCTCCGGCGACGAGCAGAGCGCATTTATTGAGATGGCGGCGGCCAGCGGCCTTGAGCTGGTCTTACCCGAACAGCGTAATCCGCTGATCACCACCTCGTGGGGAACGGGGGAGCTGATCCGTCATGCGCTGGACGCAGGCGTGAAGCATATCATTATTGGCATCGGCGGTAGCGCCACCAACGACGGCGGCGCAGGCATGGTGCAGGCGCTGGGGGCAAAGCTGCTGGATAGCGAAGGCAACCCCCTCGGGCAGGGCGGCGGCGCGCTGGAGACGCTGGCGCGGATCGACATCAGCGAGCTGGACAGGCGGCTCCACGACTGCCGTATTGAGGTTGCCTGCGACGTGACCAATCCCCTGACCGGCAAAGAGGGCGCAACGGCGATCTTCGGGCCGCAGAAAGGGGCAACGCCGGAGATGATTACCCGCCTTGATGCGGCGCTGGCGCACTATGCCGAGCTGATCAAGCGCGATCTCGATCTCGACGTGCTGGATCTTGCCGGGGGCGGGGCTGCGGGTGGCATGGGCGCGGCGCTGTTTGCGTTCTGCGGTGCTGAGCTGCGGCAGGGCATTGAGATTGTCACCGACGCGCTGCATCTCGATCGCTATGTCGCCGAAGCGGATCTGGTGATCACCGGCGAGGGGCGGATCGATAGCCAGACCGTGCACGGTAAAGTTCCCGTGGGTGTGGCAAAGGTAGCGAGGCGCTACAACAAGCCGGTGATCGGCATCGCTGGCAGCCTGACGGCAGACGTCGGCGTGGTGCACGAGCATGGGATCGACGCGGTATTCAGCGTGATCTACGGCATCTGCACCCTGGACGACGCCCTGAAAAATGCGGCGGAAAACGTGCGCATGACGGCCCGCAATGTGGCAGCGGTGTTGAAAGCGGGCCAGGCATTGCGTTAATCGAACCGTAGGCCGGGCAAACGCAGCGCCGCCCGGCGTGACGGATCTTATCAGCTAATCCACCTGCGCGCTTCCCGCGCCACGTTATCCATCTCATCCAGCAGCTCCAGAAACTCCGGCTCCAGATCCTCCGCAGGCATGCCGCTGCGCAAGTGGTGTTCGATCAGATGACACAGCCGCTTGAGGCGCGGTACGCCGCTGTAGCCGCAGCTGCCGTGCAGCTTGTGAATCGCCTCGAGTAAATCTTCGGGCGCTTCTCCCACCAACTGCTCTTCAACCTTATTGCGGATCTCCGGCAGGAAAGCGATCAGCATCTGTAGCATCTCCCGCGCCAGATCGGGTTTATTTGCCGACTGGCGCAGGGCCAGCTGCCAGTCCAGGGAGACCTCAGGATCCTGCGGTGCCTCTATCGGCTCCGGCTCCGGCGGGGTTAGCCACTGGCTGACCCCAGGGCCGGGAAGGTAGCGCAGCAGCAGGCTGTGGAGCTTCTCTTCATCTATGGGCTTTGCCAGATAGCCGCTCATCCCCGCGTTCAGCAGCTTCTCTTTTTGCCCGGCCATGGCGTGGGCCGTTACAGCGATCACCGGCGTCTGCTGCTGGTGCGGCAGCTGGCGAATGGTTTCGCTGGCGCGAATCCCGTCGATATCGGGCATCTGAATATCCATCAGGATCAGATCGAACTGCATCTGCTTCGCACAGTCGATCGCGCTATGACCGCTGTCGCACAGCTGGACATACTGGACCTGATCCTCAAGCAGCGCCCCGATAAGCTTCAGGTTGGCCGGGTTGTCATCCACCGCCATGACGCTCATTGGCAGCTTGCGGTCGTCGTTAAGCACCTGCTCACGAGGACGATTAAGGCGGCAGTACTCGGTCAGGGCAGGCAGCAGGCGGGTGGAGGTAAGCGGTTTTAACAGGCACGCGGCGGCACCCTCCTGCTTGAGCTGCTCGGCGTTGATCTGCACGTGACACGGCAGCGCCAGCAGCAGGAAATCGGTCATGGAGGCGGCCTTTGCCAGCCTTTCGTGCTGCATGGTGAGCGGCTCGCGCAGGGTCACCGGCACCGCCAGCAGCAGGATATCGTAGCGCGCCTCAGGCAGGGCAGAGAAGGTCGGGCTGTAGATCACCTCCAGCGGGGTTGCCTGGAGCAGATCCAGCGTACTCTGGGCGGCGGCGGCGTTTGGCTCAACGTAGGCCAGCCGCTTGCCGGCGAGGCAGTCGGTCGGCAATCCTTCGCTGCTGACGTTAGGGTTAAGATCGAGGTTGATGTGGAACCAGAACGTCGAACCCCGCCCTGGCTGGCTGTGGAAGGAGATATCGCCCCCCATCTCGTTGACCAGCTTCTGGGTGATCACCAGCCCCAGCCCGGTTCCGCCGTGCCGCCGGGAGATGCTGGCATCCGCCTGGCGAAACGCCTGGAAGAGCCGGGACTGATCGCGCTCGGGAATGCCGATCCCGGTATCGCGGATCTGCATCTCGATCTGCACCTTGTTGTTGCTCAGGGCGCGTTTCTCTACCAGCACGTCAATATTGCCGTTTTCGGTAAACTTGATGGCGTTGCCGACCAGGTTGGTAATCACCTGTTGCAGGCGCAGCGGATCGCCAATCACATTATCTGGCACGTCGTTTTTGACGTTGAGCGTCAGCTCCAGCCCTTTATCATGGGCGGAGTGGGCGAGCAGGGTAACCACCTCGTCGAGGGCGTTACGCAGCGGGAAGGGAATGCTCTCCAGGATCAGCTTGCCAGCCTCCAGCTTGGAGAAGTCCAGCACGTCGTTAATGATGGTAAGCAGGTTATCGGCCGAGCGCTCAATGGTATGCAGATGATCGCGCTGGGTCGGCGTCAGCTCAGATTTCAGCGTCAGCCGGGTAAAGCCAATCACGCCGTTAAGCGGGGTGCGCAACTCGTGGGACATATTGGCCAAAAATTCGGACTTGATGCGGGCGGCTTCCTGGGCGCGCTTCTTCGCCAGGTCCAGCTCGACGTTCTGGATCTCCATCTGCTCAAGGGTTTCACGCAGATCCGATGTTGCCTGATCGATGTTGTGCTGCATCTCCTCATGGTAGGCCGCCAGCGACATCGCCATTGAGTTGATGCCGTTTTTCAGCATATCCAGCTCGCCCAGCATAAAGCCCTCAACGCGGCTATCCAGCTGGCCCCGACGGATGCGGTCAACCGTATTGACCATGTTACGGATAGGCCCGGTGACGTCGCGCATCAGCCGCCAGCCAAAGATCAGCGCGAGCCCCATGCAGAAGAACATCATCATGGCAGCGATAAAGATCTCTTTATACTGCTGTAAACGCACGGAGCGGAGATCCAGCTCCAGCGCGACGTAGCCCAGCATATTACTGGATGCTTTCACATCCGGTGTGGCGGGCTCGTCGGGTGAATAGCCCTCAGAGACAATGGGCGTGCGCAGGATCATCAGATCGCCATGGCGCGTAACGCTCAGCAGCCGAGGGAAGGCTGCGCCGTCCGGGAGCTTTAACGTTTTGGGATCGAGTTGAAAATTTGAGGTCACGAACAGCCGGTTATTGTCATCGTAGACGGAGATGGCACGCACGATGTCGGAGTGGCGGCGGTGCAGAATGCTGATCAGCTGGCCGATAGAGTCGCGATTCTGCAGGTTCATACCGTATTCACTCGCCACCGCCAGCGGCTCGATAATGCTCGCCCCCGCATCCTCAAGCTGCTGCTGTAAGTCATTGTAGCGGTGGACAACAAAGAAAACGCTAAGCAGTAAACCGATCAGAACGGTTGGCGCTAAGATTAAAATCATCATTCGCGCCCGCAGGCTGTAGTTGGTCATGGAGTTCCGTTATGGGACAATTAGAGTCATTATGTTTGATTGAGAAAAATCCCGGCAATGGCGCAATTCTACTCTGCAAAACGGCGCGTGACGACGCGTGAGATCATAACCGTAACAGTAAACGACCTGGATCCCTTTGGCCAGGGCGTTGCACGTCACAACGGCAAAGCGCTGTTTATCCCCGGACTGCTGCCCGGCGAGCGCGGCGAAGTTACCCTGACTGAAGATAAACGTCAGTTCGCGCGCGGGGCGGTGAAGCGTCGGCTGAACGACAGCCCGGATCGCGAAACGCCGCCGTGCCCGCATTTTGGCGTCTGCGGCGGCTGCCAGCAGCAGCATGCCAGCGTGGCACTGCAGCAGCGCAGCAAAAGCCATGCGCTGGCGCGTCTGATGAAGCACGAGGTAGACGACATCATCGCCGCCGAGCCGTGGGGCTACCGGCGGCGGGCGCGGCTGAGCCTGAACTATCAGCCGAAAACGCAAACGCTGGAGATGGGTTTTCGCAAAGCCAGCGCCAGCGAGATCGTCAACGTGGTGCGTTGCCCGGTGCTGGCGCCCCCTCTTGAGGCAGCGATCCCTTCGCTACGTGAATGCTTACAGAGCCTGGAGGCGGTACGCCATCTCGGCCACGTTGAGCTGGTGCTGGCCGATAACGGCCCGCTGATGGTCTTGCGTCATACGGCACCCCTTCCGGCCGCCGATCGCGAAAAACTGGAACGCTTTTCGCATTCTCACGGCGTTGCGCTGTTTCTTGCTCCGGAAAGCGCCATACTGGAGCAGGTATCCGGTGAGTTGCCCTGGTACACCTCTGACGGACTACGCCTGACCTTTAGCCCGCGTGATTTCATTCAGGTTAATGATAAAGTGAACCAGCAGATGGTAGATCGGGCGCTGGCGTGGCTGGATATTCAGCCGGACGATCGGGTGCTGGATCTCTTCTGCGGCATGGGCAACTTTACCCTGCCGCTGGCTAAACGCGCCGCCAGCGTCGTGGGCGTAGAGGGGGTGGCTGCGCTGGTGGCGAAGGCGCAGGAGAACGCGCAGCAGAATGGGTTGCAGAACGTGACCTTCTTCCATGAGAACCTGGAAGATGACGTCACAAAACAGCCCTGGGCGCAGCACGGTTTCACAAAAGTGCTGCTCGACCCGGCGCGCGCGGGCGCAGCAGGCGTGATGCAGCACGTGCTAAAACTATCCCCAAAAAAGGTGGTCTACGTGTCATGCAACCCCGCGACGCTTGCCCGAGACAGCGAAGCATTATTAAATGCGGGCTACACTATGTCGCACCTTGCGATGCTGGATATGTTCCCGCACACCGGGCATCTGGAATCGATGGTGTTGTTTGAGCACAATTGATTAACTCTGGCTTGCCGAATTCGGCAGGCTTCGTCCCGGAAAGGAGAGGACAATGGTTGCGGTAAGAAGTGCACATCTTAATCGAGCGGGTGAATTCGATTCGAAAAAATGGATCGCAAGTCTGGGCATCTCCAGTCAGCCGTCGTGTGAGCGCTTAGCCGAAACCTGGGCGTACTGCCTGCAACATACTCAGGACCACCCTGATGCCGAGCTGCTGCTGTGGCGCGGCGTCGAGATGGTGGAAATCCTCTCCATGCTCAGTATGGATCTCGACACGCTGCAGGCCGCGCTACTCTTCCCGCTGGCGGATGCCGAAGTAGTGAGCGAAGCGGTGCTGCGCGAAAGCGTTAGCAAGTCCGTCGTGGCGCTGATCTACGGCGTGCGTGATATGGCGGCGATCCGCCAGCTCAAGGCCACGCATACCGACGCCGTCTCCTCTGAACAGGTCGATAACGTTCGCCGCATGCTGCTGGCCATGGTGGATGATTTCCGCTGCGTGGTCATCAAGCTCGCCGAGCGCGTCGCACACCTGCGAGAGGTGAAGGACGCTCCGGAAGACGAACGCGTGCTGGCGGCCAAAGAGTGCACCAACATCTACGCCCCGCTGGCAAACCGGTTGGGCATCGGCCAGCTGAAGTGGGAGCTGGAAGACTACTGCTTCCGCTATCTGCATCCGGACGAGTACAAGCGTATCGCCAGGCTGCTGCACGAGCGGCGCATCGATCGTGAACGCTATATTGATGAATTCGTCGGTCACCTGCGCGCTGAAATGAAGCGCGAGGGGGTGAAGGCCGAAGTCTATGGTCGGCCTAAGCATATCTACAGCATCTGGCGCAAAATGCAGAAAAAGCATCTCGCCTTTGACGAACTGTTTGACGTGCGGGCGGTGCGTATCGTCGCCGAGCGCCTGCAGGACTGCTACGCCGCGCTGGGGATTGTCCATACCCACCATCGTCACCTGCCGGACGAGTTCGACGACTACGTCGCCAACCCGAAGCCGAACGGCTATCAGTCGATCCACACCGTGGTACTGGGGCCGAGCGGCAAAACCGTTGAGATCCAGATCCGCACTAAACAGATGCATGAGGATGCGGAGCTGGGCGTTGCCGCGCACTGGAAATACAAAGAGGGCACAACGGCGACAAGCGCGCATAACAGCCATGAGGATCGCATCGCCTGGCTGCGGAAGCTGATTGCCTGGCAGGAGGAGATGGCAGACTCCGGCGAAATGCTTGATGAGGTGCGCAGCCAGGTCTTTGACGATCGTGTCTATGTCTTTACCCCGAAAGGCGACGTCGTGGATCTGCCCGCTGGCTCGACGCCGCTTGATTTCGCCTACCATATCCACAGCGACGTCGGTCACCGCTGCATCGGGGCCAAGATCAGCGGGCGTATCGTGCCCTTTACCTATCAGCTGCAGATGGGCGATCAGATTGAGATCATCACCCAGAAGCAGCCGAACCCGAGCCGCGACTGGCTGAACCCAAACCTTGGCTACGTCACCACCAGCCGCGGACGCTCGAAGATCCACGCCTGGTTCCGCAAGCAGGATCGTGACAAGAACATTCTTGCCGGACGCCAGATCCTTGACGATGAGCTCGCGCACCTGGGCATCAGCCTGAAAGAGGCAGAGAAGCTTCTGCTGCCGCGCTACAACTTCAATGAAATGGAGGAGCTGCTGGCGGCCATCGGCGGAGGCGATATTCGCCTTAACCAGATGGTGAACTTCCTGCAGTCGCACTTTAACAAGCCCAGCGCCGAAGAGCAGGATGCCGCCGCGCTGAAGCAGCTGCAGCAGAAATCCTATGCGCCGCAGGGGCGCAACGGCAAAGACGATGGTCGGGTGGTAGTTGAGGGCGTCGGTAATCTGATGCACCACATCGCCCGCTGCTGCCAGCCCATTCCGGGCGATGAGATTGTCGGCTTTATCACCCAGGGGCGCGGGATCTCCATTCACCGCGCCGACTGCGACCAGCTGACGGATCTGCAATCCCACGCGCCGGAGCGCATCGTCGATGCGGTATGGGGCGAGAGCTACTCGGCGGGCTACTCGCTGGTGGTGCGCGTCACCGCCAACGATCGCAGCGGCCTGCTGCGCGACATCACCACTATTCTCGCTAACGAGAAGGTGAACGTGCTTGGCGTTGCCAGCCGGAGCGATACCCGGCAGCAGCTGGCCACTATTGATATGAATATCGAAATCTACAACCTGCAGGTGCTGGGACGCGTGCTTGGCAAGCTCAACCAGGTGCCAGACGTGATTGACGCCCGTCGGCTGCACGGCGGTTAACCGCATACGCTGCTATTTTCCCCGGTGGCGCGTTGCCTGCCGGGGCTACGCTCTATCGTAGGCCGGGTAAACGTTAGCGCTACCCGGCGTTTTATTCAGGAAATCATATGAATCAAATCAACCGCTTGCTGAGCATCATGCAGCGCCTGCGCGACCCGGAAACCGGCTGTCCGTGGGATAAAGAGCAGACCTTCGCCACCATCGCCCCCTATACGCTGGAAGAGACCTACGAGGTGCTCGACGCCATCGCCCGTAACGATCTTGACGATCTGCGCGGCGAGCTGGGGGATCTGCTGTTCCAGGTGGTGTTTTATGCTCAGATGGCGCAGGAGCAGGGGCATTTTGACTTCAATGACATCTGCGCGGCCATCAGCGACAAGCTTGAGCGCCGCCATCCGCATATCTTTGCCGACGCGACCGCCAGCAGCAGCAGCGAAGTGCTGGCGCGCTGGGAGGAGATCAAAACCAGCGAGCGGGCTGAAAAAGCACAGCACTCGGCGCTGGACGATATTCCCCACGCTTTTCCCGCGCTGATGCGTGCCCATAAGATCCAGAAGCGCTGCTCGGCGGTGGGCTTTGACTGGGACTCTCTCGGCCCGGTGCTGGGTAAGGTGCATGAAGAGATCGACGAGGTAATGCACGAGGCAAAACAGGCGGTCGTGGATCAGGCCAAACTGGAAGAGGAAGTGGGCGATCTGCTGTTTGCCACCGTCAATCTCTCTCGTCATTTAGGGGTAAAAGCCGAAACCGCGCTGCAAAAAGCGAACCTCAAATTTGAGCGCCGCTTCCGTGAAGTTGAGCGAATTGTCGCCGCCCGCGGTCTGACAATGACCGGCGTCGATCTCGACACTATGGAAGAAGTCTGGCAGGAGGTAAAGCGCCAGGAATCTGATCTCTAACGAGTTTTGTGAATCAAGCGTGAATAGTGTGATTTTTTAAATAACAAGCGCTTGATTTGCGTCAAAAACATTTGCCGCAAACGAGCTATTTTCTCTCTCCCCGTAGTGAGCTGAAGATGAGAAGAGGAGGGATAATGAAAGTTTGTGGCGACAGCCTGGTTCCGGTATACTACTTTCCCGTCCTGGTTATTCCATCGTCTTTTAAACCTAACTTCTCAGGTTCAGCATGACAACGAACTATATTTTTGTGACCGGCGGGGTTGTATCCTCTCTGGGTAAAGGCATTGCAGCCGCCTCCCTCGCAGCCATTCTTGAAGCCCGTGGCCTTAACGTGACCATGATGAAACTGGATCCGTATATCAACGTCGATCCGGGTACCATGAGTCCTATCCAGCACGGGGAAGTGTTCGTTACGGAAGACGGCGCTGAAACCGACCTGGATTTGGGCCACTACGAGCGTTTCATTCGTACTAAAATGACGCGCCGCAACAACTTCACCACTGGCCGTATCTATTCCGACGTACTGCGCAAAGAGCGCCGTGGCGACTACCTGGGCGCAACCGTTCAGGTTATTCCCCACATCACCAACGCCATTAAAGAGCGCATCGTTGCCGGTGGCGAAGGCCACGATGTGGTGCTGGTTGAGATCGGCGGTACCGTGGGTGATATCGAATCCCTGCCGTTCCTTGAAGCGATCCGCCAGCTGGCGGTGGATATCGGCCGTGAGCACGCGCTGTTTATGCACCTTACCCTGGTGCCGTACATGGCGGCAGCGGGCGAAGTGAAAACCAAGCCTACCCAGCACTCTGTTAAAGAACTGCTCTCTATCGGTATTCAGCCAGATATCCTGGTTTGCCGTTCCGATCGTGCCGTTCCTGCTAACGAACGTGCGAAAATTGCATTGTTCTGTAACGTGCCGGAAAAGGCCGTTATTTCAATGAAAGACGTCGATTCGATTTATAAAATTCCAGGCCTGTTGAAATCACAGGGGCTGGACGATTATATTTGTAAACGATTCAGCTTGACCTGTCCGGAAGCTAACCTGAGCGAATGGGAACAGGTTATCTACGAAGAGGCGAATCCGTCAGGTGAAGTCACCATCGGTATGGTCGGCAAGTATATTGAGCTGCCGGATGCCTACAAATCGGTGATTGAAGCGCTGAAGCATGGCGGCCTGAAAAACCGTGTTACCGTCAACATCAAATTGATCGATTCGCAAGATGTTGAAACACGTGGTGTAGAAATCTTGAAGGATTTGGATGCTATCCTGATCCCTGGTGGTTTCGGCTACCGTGGCGTAGAAGGCAAAATCGCCACCGCGCGCTATGCGCGTGAACACAATATTCCATATCTGGGTATCTGCCTGGGTATGCAGGTTGCGCTGATCGAGTTTGCGCGCAACGTGGCGGGGATGGACAACGCTAACTCAACGGAATTTGTGCCAGACTGTAAGTTCCCGGTTGTGGCTCTCATTACCGAATGGCGTGACGAAGAGGGCAACGTCGAAGTGCGCTCTGAGAAGAGCGACCTGGGCGGCACGATGCGTCTTGGTGCGCAGCAGTGCCAGCTTGATGACGATAGCCTGGTGCGTCAGATGTACGGTTCGTCGACTATCGTTGAACGTCATCGTCACCGCTATGAAGTTAACAACATGCTGTTGAAACAAATTGAAGCTGCGGGTCTGCGTGTTGCAGGCCGTTCCGGCGATGATCAGTTGGTCGAGATCATCGAGGTGCCAAACCATCCGTGGTTTGTTGCCTGTCAGTTCCACCCGGAATTTACTTCAACGCCGCGCGACGGGCATCCGCTGTTCTCAGGCTTTGTGAAAGCCGCCAGCGAGCACCAGAAACGTCAGGCGAAGTAAGAGTTAGAGCGACAACGCGTACTTAAGGTACGCGTTGTTTGTCTGGAGTTTTAATTAAACTTGTACTGAGGAAATCCTAATGTCCAAAATCGTTAAAGTCATCGGTCGTGAAATCATCGACTCCCGTGGTAACCCGACTGTTGAAGCCGAAGTACACCTGGAAGGTGGTTTCGTCGGTATGGCTGCTGCCCCGTCAGGTGCTTCTACTGGTTCCCGCGAAGCGCTGGAACTGCGCGATGGCGACAAATCCCGTTTCATGGGTAAAGGCGTGACCAAAGCCGTTGGCGCGGTTAACGGCCCGATTGCTCAGGCTATCCTTGGCAAAGACGCTAAAGATCAGGCTGGCATCGACCAGATCATGATCGACCTGGACGGTACTGAGAACAAATCTAACTTCGGTGCTAACGCAATTCTGGCTGTTTCCCTGGCGAACGCCAAAGCTGCCGCTGCCTCTAAAGGCCTGCCGCTGTATGCGCACATCGCTGAACTGAACGGCACCCCGGGCAAATACTCTATGCCGGTTCCGATGATGAACATCATCAACGGTGGCGAGCACGCTGACAACAACGTAGACATTCAGGAATTTATGATTCAGCCGGTTGGCGCGAAATCCCTGAAAGAAGCTGTACGTATGGGTTCAGAAGTGTTCCACAACCTGGCGAAAGTGCTGAAATCTAAAGGCATGAACACCGCTGTGGGCGACGAAGGTGGCTATGCGCCGAACCTGGGTTCCAACGCCGAAGCACTGGCTGTTATCGCTGAAGCGGTAAAAGCAGCAGGCTACGAGCTGGGTACCGACATCACTCTGGCGATGGACTGTGCAGCCTCTGAGTTCTACAAAGATGGCAAATACGTTCTGGCTGGCGAAGGCAACAAAGCGTTCACCTCTGAAGAGTTCACCCACTTCCTGGAAGATCTGACCAAACAGTATCCGATCGTTTCCATCGAAGATGGCCTGGACGAGTCTGACTGGACTGGCTTTGCTTACCAGACCAAAGTGCTGGGCGACAAAATCCAGCTGGTTGGCGACGATCTGTTCGTAACCAACACCAAGATCCTGAAAGAAGGCATCGAGAAAGGCATCGTTAACTCCATCCTGATCAAATTCAACCAGATCGGTTCTCTGACCGAAACCCTGGCTGCGATCAAAATGGCGAAAGACGCTGGCTACACTGCGGTAATCTCTCACCGCTCTGGCGAAACTGAAGATGCAACCATCGCTGACCTGGCTGTGGGCACCGCTGCTGGCCAGATCAAAACCGGTTCCATGAGCCGTTCTGACCGCGTTGCTAAGTACAACCAGCTGATTCGTATCGAAGAAGCGCTGGGTGAGCAAGCACCGTACAACGGTCGTAAAGAGATCAAAGGCCAGGCATAATCGCCTGACTTTTCACTCTTAAGAGAAAACCCGCTTCGGCGGGTTTTTTTATTGCTGCAATAGCGCAGCTGCTGCACATGACCTGAGGGCAGGGATCTGCGATACTTACCTTTTACAGCCAAACAGAGATGAGTATGCAGTACCCGATTAATGAGATGTTCCAGACCTTGCAAGGCGAGGGTTACTTTACCGGCGTTCCCGCTATTTTTATCCGTCTGCAGGGGTGCCCGGTAGGCTGTGCCTGGTGCGATACCAAGCACACCTGGGATAAGCTCGCCGATCGAGAGGTGTCCCTCTACAGCGTGCTGGCAAAAACCAAAGAGAGCGATAAGTGGGGCCCGGCAAGCAGTGAAGATCTGCTGGCCATCATTGAGCGTCAGGGCTATACCGCCCGCCACGTGGTGATCACCGGCGGCGAACCCTGCATTCACGATCTGATCCCGCTGACGATGCTGCTGGAGAAAAACGGCTTTAGCTGCCAGATCGAAACCAGCGGCACCCACGAGGTGCGCACCTCGACCAATACCTGGGTAACGGTTTCACCGAAGGTGAATATGCGCGGCGGGTATGACATTCTCCAGCAGGCGCTGGATCGTGCGGATGAGATCAAGCACCCGGTTGGCCGGATGCGTGACGTTGAGGCGCTGGATGAACTGCTGGCGACGCTGCACGACGACAAGCCGCGGGTGATTGCGCTTCAGCCGATTAGCCAGAAAGAGGATGCGACGCGTCTGTGCATTGAAACCTGCATCGCTCGCAACTGGCGTCTGTCGATGCAGACGCATAAATACCTGAATATTGCTTGATAATCGCTATGCCCGGTGGCGCTTCGCTTACCGGGCCTACGTTAACCGCACCGCGACTTCTCACTCTCCGCGATAGACACAGCCCGCCGTACAGGTCTCTTTGATTGTCACTGCGCTCAGCAGCGGCACAAGCGGCTTCATCTCTTCCCAGATCCACTTCGCCAGCACTTCGCTAGTTGGGTTCTCCAGGCCAGGAATATCGTTCAGATAGTAGTGATCCAGCCGGTCGTAGGTTGGCTTAAACGCCGCCTTTAGCTCGGAAAAGTCCATGATCCAACCCGTATGGGGATCGACGTCACCGGTAATTTCCAGGCGCACCATAAACGAGTGGCCATGCAGGCGACCACATTTGTGGCCTTCGGGCACGTGGGGCAGACGGTGAGCAGCTTCGAAGATGAAATCTTTAAATAACGTGGTAGACATGATGAATTCTCAGACAGGCAAAAACCGCCGCATACTACCGGAATTGACCTTTTTTGGCATTAACTAAAACAGGCAAAAGCGGTAAAGCCTGCCCTACAGTCATAAAATTGCCATTTTATCTTTATATATCAGTAGTTTAATTAACCTGTTTTACTGTTAATAACTATGACTAAAAGCGGTTAGCGTTTTTAGTTATTTGTTATTTCCATCCCTTCTTTAATTGTTATTATTCACGCCGTTAACCTTACACTCTGTTCTGTTTTTACGCTTTTTTATTCGCTTTGCTTACTGGAACATAACGACGCATGACGACACAGGCCCCACCTTCCGCTTTGCTTCCGCTGAACCCGGAGCAGCTGGCGCGCCTTCAGGCAGCCACCACCGATTTAACACCGACCCAGCTCGCCTGGGTTTCCGGCTATTTCTGGGGCGTGCTTAATCAGCAGCCTGGCGCAGCAGCGATGGCGGCAGCGCCGGCTCCGGCGGCAGAGACGCCGACGATCACGCTGCTCAGCGCGTCGCAAACCGGTAACGCGCGTCGCGTCGCAGAAGCACTGCGTGACGATCTGCTGGCGGCGAAGCTCAACGTCAACCTGGTCAACGCTGGCGACTATAAATTCAAACAAATTGCCAATGAAAAGCTGCTGGTTGTGGTTGCTTCGACCCAGGGGGAAGGGGAGCCACCGGAAGAAGCGGTCGCCCTGCACAAGTTCCTGTTCTCGAAAAAAGCGCCGAAGCTTAACGGCAGTGCCTTTGCCGTGTTCGGCCTGGGCGATACCTCCTACGAATTCTTCTGCCAGTGCGGTAAAGATTTTGACAGCAAGCTGGCGGAGCTGGGTGCCGAGCGCCTGCTGGATCGCGTGGATGCCGACGTTGAGTATCAGACGGCGGCCAGCGAGTGGCGGGCCCGCATCGTTGAGATCCTCAAGGCCCGCGTGCCCACCGAAAGCCCGGCCCTGGCGGCAGTGACCGCCACCGGCGTGGTCAACGAGGTCTTCTCCAGCCCCTATACTAAAGAGGAGCCGCTGGTTGCCACGCTCGCCGTGAACCAGAAGATCACCGGCCGTGATTCCGAGAAAGATGTGCGCCATATCGAGATCGATCTGGGCGACTCCGGTCTGCGCTACCAGCCGGGCGATGCGCTGGGCGTGTGGTATCAGAACGATCCGGCGCTGGTGCGCGAGCTGGTTGAGCTGCTGTGGCTGAAAGGCGACGAGCCGGTCACCGTGGATGGCAAAACGCTGCCGCTCTCTGAAGCGCTGGAGTGGCATTTTGAGCTGACGGTCAACACCGCCAGCATCGTTGAGAACTACGCCAGGCTGAGCCGCAGTGAAACCCTGCTGCCGATGGTGGGCGACAAAGCTCGACTTCAGCACTACGCCGCGACGACGCCGATCGTCGACATGGTGCGCTTCTCCGCTGCCCAGCTGGATGCTGAGGCGCTGATTGGCCTGCTGCGTCCTCTGACCCCGCGCCTCTACTCCATCGCCTCATCCCAGGCGGAAGTCGAGAGCGAAGTGCACGTTACCGTTGGCGTGGTGCGCTATGACGTTGAAGGCCGCGCCCGCACCGGCGGCGCATCAGGCTTCCTCGCCGATCGTGTCGAAGAGGACGGTGAGATCCGCGTGTTCATTGAGCACAACGACAACTTCCGTCTGCCTGCAAACCCAGAGACGCCGGTGATCATGATCGGCCCAGGCACCGGTATCGCCCCGTTCCGCGCCTTTATGCAGCAGCGTGCGGCCGATGAGGCGCCGGGTAAAAACTGGCTGATTTTTGGTAATCCGCACTTTACCGAAGACTTCCTGTACCAGGTGGAGTGGCAGCGCTACGTCAAAGAGGGCGTGCTGAACCGCATCGATCTGGCCTGGTCCCGTGACCAGAAAGAGAAAATATACGTACAAGATAAGCTGCGCGAGCAGGGCGCAGAGCTGTGGCGCTGGATCAACGAAGGCGCGCATATTTATGTCTGCGGCGACGCGACGCGCATGGCGCGCGACGTTGAGCAGGCTTTACTGGAAGTGATTGCCGAGTTCGGTGGCATGGATACCGAAACGGCTGACGAATATTTAAGTGAGCTGCGCGTAGAGCGCCGTTATCAGCGAGATGTCTACTAATGAGCGATAAACACCCTGGTCCGCTGGTGGTCGAAGGTAAACTGACCGACGCCGAGCGTATGAAACGTGAGAGCAACTACCTGCGCGGTACGATTGCGGAAGATCTGAACGACGGGCTTACCGGCGGTTTTAAAGGTGACAACTTTCTGCTGATCCGCTTCCACGGTATGTATCAGCAGGACGATCGTGATATTCGTGCCGAACGCGCCGAGCAGAAGCTGGAGCCGCGCCATGCCATGATGCTGCGCTGCCGTCTGCCGGGGGGGATCATTACCCCGGCGCAGTGGCAGGCTATCGATA
Organism: Pseudescherichia sp. L3; assembly: GCF_024656065.1. NCBI lineage: Bacteria > Pseudomonadati > Pseudomonadota > Gammaproteobacteria > Enterobacterales > Enterobacteriaceae > Pseudescherichia > Pseudescherichia sp. L3. Next base: position 224,473 of record NZ_JANKYC010000002.1, on the reverse strand, counting down.
AGTTTGCCGAAGAGAAGACCATTTACGGCAGTATTCGTCTGACCAACCGCCAGACTTTCCAGTATCACGGTATTCTGAAGAAGAACGTTAAGCCTGCCCATCAGATGCTGCATGAAGTGGGTCTGGACGCGCTGGCGACCGCCAACGACATGAACCGTAACGTGCTCTGCACCTCTAACCCGATTGAGTCGGAGCTGCATGCGGAGGCCTACGAGTGGGCGAAGAAGCTCTCTGAGCACCTGCTGCCACGCACCCGCGCCTATGCTGAGATCTGGCACGACGCGGAGAAGGTGGCGACCACCGATGAAGAGCCGATCCTCGGGCAGACCTATCTGCCGCGTAAGTTCAAAACCACGGTAGTGATCCCGCCGCAGAACGACGTTGATCTACACGCCAACGACATGAACTTTATCGCCATCGCCGAGCACGGCAAGCTGATCGGCTTTAACCTGCTGGTGGGCGGTGGCCTCTCAATCGAGCACGGTAACAAAAAAACCTACGCCCGTACCGCGAGCGAGTTTGGTTTCCTGCCGCTGGAGCACACCCTGGCGGTGGCAGAGGCGGTAGTGACGACCCAGCGCGACTGGGGCAACCGTACCGATCGTAAAAATGCCAAGACCAAATACACCCTTGAGCGCGTGGGCGTTGAGACCTTTAAAGCGGAAGTTGAGCGCCGGGCTGGCATGAAATTCGAGCCGGTTCGTCCGTACGAATTCACGGGTCGCGGGGATCGTATCGGCTGGGTGAAAGGTATCGATAACAGGTGGCACCTGACGCTGTTTATTGAAAACGGCCGTATCCTTGATTACCCGGATCGTCCGCTGAAGACCGGCCTGCTGGAGATCGCGAAGATCCACAAGGGCGATTTCCGTCTGACCGCGAACCAGAACCTGATCGTCGCGGGCGTGCCGGAAGGCGAAAAGGCGAAGATTGAAAAGCTGGCCCGCTCCCATGGTCTGATGGATGCGGTGAAACCGCAGCGTGAGAACTCCATGGCCTGCGTCGCCTTCCCGACCTGTCCGCTGGCGATGGCGGAAGCGGAGCGTTTCCTGCCGAGCTTTGTTGATAAAGTCGAAGCGATTATGGAGAAGCACGGCGTTGGTGACGATCATATCGTCATGCGCGTCACCGGCTGTCCGAACGGCTGTGGCCGTGCGCTGCTGGCGGAGATGGGCCTGGTGGGTAAAGCGCCGGGACGCTATAACCTGCACCTTGGCGGCAACCGCATGGGCACGCGTATTCCGCGCATGTACCGTGAGAATATCACCGAGTCAGAGATCCTCGACTCTATCGACGTGCTGGTAGGCCGCTGGTCGAAAGAGCGCGAAGCAGATGAAGGTTTCGGCGACTTCACCGTCCGGACGGGGATCATCCGCCCTGTGCTGGATCCGGCGCGGGATTTCTGGGAGTAACGAGGTCATGCCCGGTGGCGCTTCGCTTACCGGGCCTACAAAACAGTAGGTCGGGCAAACGTCGTGCCGCCCGGCGTAACAGGCAAACGAGGTTCTTATGTCCGTACTCGATCTAAACGCCCTTAATGAGCTGCCAAAGGTTGAACGCATTCTGGCGCTGGCAGAGACCAATGGCCAGCTGGAAAAACTGAGCGCGGAAGAGCGCGTCGTCTGGTCGTTAGAGAACCTGCCCGGCGAGTATGTGCTCTCCTCAAGCTTTGGTATCCAGGCGGCGGTCAGCCTGCATCTGGTGAATCAGATCAGCCCGGATATTCCGGTGATCCTGACCGATACCGGCTACCTGTTCCCGGAGACCTACCAGTTCATTGATGAGCTGGCAGACAAGCTTAAGCTGAATTTGAAGATCTACCGTGCGGAGCAGAGTCCGGCGTGGCAGGAAGCACGCTACGGCAAGCTGTGGGAGCAGGGCGTGGAAGGCATTGAGAAGTACAATGAGATCAACAAGGTCGAGCCGATGAACCGCGCCCTGAAAGAGCTGAAGGCGCAGACGTGGTTTGCAGGCCTGCGCCGGGAGCAGTCCGGCAGCCGCGCCACGCTGCCGGTGCTGGCCGTTCAGCGCGGCGTGTTCAAGGTGCTGCCGATCATCGACTGGGACAACCGTACCGTTTACCAGTACCTGCAGAAGCACGGGCTGAAGTACCACCCGCTGTGGGACCAGGGCTATCTCTCGGTGGGCGATACGCACACCACCCGCAAATGGGAGCCGGGCATGGCAGAGGAAGAGACCCGCTTCTTCGGCCTCAAGCGCGAATGCGGGCTGCACGAAGGGTGATATAACGCACCGGACGAAAAATGCTGACTTTCGAGTCGGCATTTTTTTTGGATATTTTGTGCGGAGAGCGGGGGAAGATCGATTTGAGATAGGGCTATGGTTGGGTGGGGCGGTAGAATTGACTTGGTTATAGTAAGGCTCTGTCTTTCTATTTTAAAATCAATAGATTAGCAATATGAGATTGTTGTTTTATCGTGGGTAATAAGTTGGTAGATTGTTAAGTGCTAAAAAACTCTTTAAAAACATATTCATGTATTTAGAGAGTTCCCCGCGCCAGCGGGGATAAACCGGGCCAGGAGTTTGGCCATGCTGGCTGCGATGAGAGTTCCCCGCACGTCACGGGTGAAATGCTAACCGTGCGTAACAATCACCTACACCATGATTGATGGCAGTGATTATTATCTCGGTAATAGAGGCGTCTGTCTTATTACAAGAAGCAATCATCACGATCTAAATAATTAGCATTATGATAAACACGAACGTAAATTACCGGAGACCGGTTTTAGGTGATCCGATTTTTTGCTTATCTGCGAATTTCCGGAAGTGTACCACGTTCACGCCATAAGCAAAGCGCCCTTTTAGGATGGTGAGGGGGCGGGCACGGGGCAGGGGAGAGATACAACATATAGCGTCATAATAAGCTGCTGACGCCGCTACATGTTGTGTCACGGGGCCGCTGCGCGCCGGGGCGGATGGTGAAGATCCGTTTCTACCTTTTTTCGGATCTACGGCAACAGGAAAGGACATAATTGACAGGATGGCAATAATTATTCTAATTAGTGCAGAACCAGCATAAATGCAAGACGGGTATCTTTACATTAAAAATAAAGCAACAGAGCTTTACATGGCTATGTAAAGCACATAAGCTTTACTTAATATGGTAAAGCTATGAAGCTTTACATTACCAACCAGTTAAGGAGCTTCTGTATGGCTATGGTCAATGCCCGCATTGATGACGATCTGAAAGCCCGGGTCGATGCAGTCCTTCAGCGCAGGAATATAACGGTCACCCAGAATATGACAGATCTGTACCGTTATATTGATCAGCATGAGCAGTCACCCTTTTTGCCGGCCCCCCGGCCGCATACTGCCGGTGAGGTTGTGGCAAAGTGCTGTTCTGATTTGATGAATATCCGCGATGCACTGCTGCTTATCCGCGGCCATACTGAGCGCCAGGCTGGCTGGGGAGAGATGGCTTCACTTTATCAGTTGTTTACCCGTTCCCGCCTGGCGCTTGCCGATGGGCTGTGCTGGCTGCACAGTGCCCCGGCGTTGCCCTTCACCGTTGACCGGCTGCTGCTGCCTCTGGCACAGGCTCAGGCGCAGATCGCAGAGTGTGATATTGCGATGGGTGGCGGAAGCCGCGATGCACTGATGCTTACCGGCGAGAGTGAACAACACCTGTCCACCGCCATAGCCAGCCTGGATGAACTGGTCAGCAATTTGTGCCAAAAAGCAGGGTTACTTCGCCGGCAGATACCGGTTGTGCAGGAAGAGCAGCGTGCAGACGGCGAATTCTGTTCTGTTATCACCGCTGCCGCTGCTTTTGAGCATGCTGATGTCATTGTTCTGCTGCGACCGGATCTGCTGCGTCTGCTGACGCCACGTCTGAAAGAGGCGATCCCCTGCCCGCAGCTGGCTGGCTGGGGGCCGGGTGTGGATATCAACAGCGGCTATAACACCTTTATTTCGGCACCGGCAGACTCTGCCCCCAGGAACGCGACATCCGCATTTGCTCGAGCTGCCTCCGGCGGGGCAATGGGCATCTGCGGCCTGCTTTTCATTCAGGGAGAAACCCGTATTCATTACTGGCCGCAGAAAGAAGCCGGTACGGATGTGGTCACCCGTGACAGGCTTGCTGAGGTCGTCTGCGAGAAGATGGACAGCCTTATCCGTAAAATTCTTCAGGGCGCGGTAACAGAAAAAGGTGAATGAAAGGACTCGGTCACGTAATGTCTTCAGCGCACCATACGGACTTTGCGTCGCCCGGGGCGATGAAAATCCGGTTCCGCTCAAAAAGGTGATTTCAGAACTGATCAGCAGCATGGAGAGTCACCTCTAACCCTCCCGCTGCTGACCGTCCTGCCACAAAGCTCCCTCCGGGAGCTTTTTTTTACTCTTAGTCAGTGACCAGCGAACCACATCCATAATGTGCTGATAGTGATTTTCCCGGCTGGCGGCAAGCCGCAGTCCCTCTGCCCAGCATTCATCCGAGAATTTCAGCGCTTCTTCACCGGTGCGCTGCTCCGGTACCCGACTGTCCAGCCAGCGGGCCCCGACGTCCTTACACGTTCTCTTCATTGCGTTATCGCCCGATAGCTGTTTCAGTTGCATCGCTAACTTCTTCCAGTGTGAAACAGGAATTCTCTTTACCACAGTAAGTACAGACCTCATGAGTGCCTTCATTTTCTATACGGGCACTGAGAAAAGGCTCTCCAATGCAGGTAGTACAAATCCAGGTTTCATCAGCTTCAAAACTGCACATCAGGCGTATCTCCGGCGAGGGGTCAGAAGGCCCAATTTTATCAGAAATGAAAAGAAAGCTATTCGGCTTCTGCTTTCGCCTGTATTGCTGCTTTGATCATGGCTTCAGACATTACCCTGGTACGGCACTACAGCTGTAAAATTTATTTGGTCATGGCTGTCTGGCTGTAGAAGGGAATGTGCTGCTGGGCTAAACTGGCAGATAGTCATCCCGCCGGGTACAGGATCATTCTTTTCCGGGACGGCATATCCTAACCCATTGTCACCCTGATGGTCAGAATGCACCGGCGTCCGTGCGCCCGGAAAAACAGCATTTACGGCATCAACCACAGCCTCTGTGTCCGCTATAGTGCACACGCAGCCTGTCCTACAGGCATCGGCCGCTGCCGATAAGCGACAGCGGATGTCATCCCACAGGAAATTTAGCCTTATTTCAGGAAATACAGAGCATGCTCTTTGACTGGAAAGAACTTATCTCGCCTGTCGTGACCGTCACTGCAGTCTGGCTTGGAGCCAGACTCGCATTAAGTAACGATATCCGTAAGAAAACACTGGAACTGGAGACGGTGAGGTTGGAGAGGCTGGTGCTTGAGTGCGACAGCTGTCTGAGAAATCTGAATCTCTACTGCATGAATGTGGGGAAGTTGCTACATGATCTGTCAAAGGGGTATGAAAAGAGCATCACGCTGGCCAGCGTCACCCAAGGTCTCGTAAAATCCGCCGGCGTGGGGATCCGGATTGATTTTGAGGCAGTAAAGGCATTTCAGATTACCATAGAACTTCACCGGCCAGCCGATTTTAAGGAGTGGAAAAGGCTCATTCTCCCGCTGATACTGCATCTCGACCATGTCGTTGCTTCCCCGTCATGGGCTACTGAGGAGTGTACGGAACAGCTCAGCCGCATGTCCTGGAGACCCGAAAAGGTGAAAAATTACAACGAAGAACTAGCTGCTCTGGCTGTCCCGCTACCTTCATACAGACAACAGCTGATTGAGCGCATCGCCGGTGACTACCGGGCCTTAATGCATTCTGCGTCCCCGAATCTATGGGTAATGGCACGCAAAACCTGGCGTGCGGTCCTTCATTTTGTCAGATATAGCCCGTCAACGCCGGGAAGCAATACACCGTAACGACAGGAAGCTTTACCGGCTGCGTTTCAATGGCAGTGTATCAGCAGCATGACGTCAGGGGCGTCATGTGCTTTCCGGCTGCGAACTCCCTGTGATCCTCAGGCCTTGAACATATGCGAGTCCACCGCAGGGAATAACTGCTGAACACTCACAGGGACGTGCGTTTGCCATCTCGGTTAGTCTATATTTCATCGTGATTCATCAAGAAATTCCTGTGCTGCATCTCAATTGCTGAAAGCAGTTACTTTATAGGCTCATTGACTTTCGGCTTTACCTTTTTTCGGATCTCAGGAGGAGAATAGAAAGGCTGATGCGAGTTAAGCAATAAAAGCTTGCTTTTATTGCCAACAGGAAATTATAACTTTCGGTAAAGTAATTTTATCAGTTGTATACTTACTTGTTAATTAACATCACGCCTTTCGTAACGCGCAAAATTATATGGCCTTATCGTAAGCGAGGCGGTAGTGAATTCGCAACGTATGGAATAAACTGTTCCGACTCTGCCAGGGTTCAGTGATTTCCTATCTGCTTCTGCGCCCTGTTCCTTCAGTAATTAAAGATTAAAGGACTGACCATGGCCACCACCGTAATTACTGCCTTTAACGAATTTATGAAAGATACCGTAAATCTCAAAAAGGCAGATACTGATGACGCGCGTGCAAGTCGCGACTGGCTTATCGGAAAGATAAATGATTTTGAAAATGATGATATTTTTCCGGTGAGTTATCCTGGGATCCATATTGCCTTCGGCTCATTTGCCAGACGAACCAAAATCCGTCCTCTGGACGATATCGATCTGATGTTCGGCTTATCCGCGGAGAGTGGCACTTATAACATCCTGAGTGACCGGATCACCCTGACCTCTTCCGGAGAGGGTTCGCGCCTGCACGGGTATCGACACTCGGGAGCTGACACTATCTGCTCCGTCAGAATTCTGAATGCCTTTAAAAGCCGCCTACAGGATATTGCCCAGTACGCTCAGGCTGATATCAGGCGTAACCAGGAAGCCGTCACGCTGAAGCTGGTCAGCAAGGACTGGAATTTTGACATCGTGCCGTGCTTTATCACCCGCGAAGACGTCTTTGGACGGACTTACTACCTGATCCCTGACGGCAACGGACACTGGAAGTTTACCGATCCCCGTAAAGACAGGGACAGGGTCACAACTATCAATGTGCAGAAGGACGGCAATGTGCTCAATGTCATAAGAGCCGTCAAGTACTGGCAGCGGCGAGCGACGATGCCCTCCATGAGCTCCTATCTGCTGGAGACGCTGATTCTGGACTATTACGCCAGCAGGACATCCTGCTCATCGTTTATCGATATGGAGCTGGAAGCGCTTTTCCGCCATCTTGGTCTGTTCGTGCAGTTCTCCGTCAACGATCCCAAAGGCATACAGGGAGATATCAACTCTCTTTCAGCCGAGGCACGCCAGGCGATTTCGGACAGATGTTTTCTCGATGCGCAGAAAGCCTCGGAGGCGAGACGGTTTGAGAATGATAAAAACTATGAAAAATCCATCAACAAATGGCGCGACGTGTTCGGGCCGTCATTTCCAGTTTACGGGTGAACCATGAATGCTATTTACACAAACCAGTCAACCAGAGAAAACCTGGATCTTCTGTATGCTCAGGCCCGCGTCTACGACAGGGTGAAGAACTGGAACAGACTAAATTTTCTCTTCAGCATCATCGTGCCGTTCCTGCTTTCGGTTGTGACCGTTTACAACCGCAGTTGGGGTTTTGTCGACTCGGAGTTGCTGTCTTCGTTGCTGGGGCTTTACGGATTGCTGGTCCTTACCTTTAATATTGCCATTAGCGGTCACATCTCGGCACTGCGCAGGAAGGCCGCCTCCGTCCAGGAAATGTACGACTGCCGGGTACTTGGTATACGGCGTAATGATCTGAAGGTGGAGGAGATCTCACGGGACGATATAAGCCGGGCAGCAGCCTATTTCAGAGACAGTCCGGAAAAAGCACGCAGGCGATTTGGCGAAGAGAGATGGTACGTAACTAAGGTTTATGATGCACCCCAAGCCGTTATGGCGCTCCTGTGCCACGGTAAAAACCTCGGATGGGATAAATCCCTCAGGGAGGTACTGCACGTGTTGTATCTTTCAGCTTTCATTGTCTCACCCATCGCCATGCTTGTTTACGGCATTGCCATGAAATCAGGCCTGAATGAGATCCTCTTATACATAGTGTTCACTATGCCGATCATCCGCTATTTCCTGCTTCAGTTTCTGGATAATTGCAGCAGTATGAAAAGAAGTGAGAAGTTGAAAAAGTACGTTGAGAAGGAAATTTCCGGCATCAGGGTGTCCGGACGGGCAGAAGAGGAGTCGCTGGGTTATACGCTCCGTAATATTCAGGATGAAATTTTCGCCTACCGTGCCTCATGCCCGCCCGTACCGAACGGCATTCAGCTGATAATGAAACGCAAAAATGAGCGGGTTTATGACGATTACTTTGAAACGAATCTGACGGAAATGCACCTGCCGGGTCGGAGCGCCCCTTGAATCCCGGGGGATCACCCTCCCGTACCATAACCGTCAGAGAACTCTCGCAAAGCGGTGCGGTCATCCGCACCAGTCCGTATGTCGTCAGTTGACGTATTTCGACTAACTGACCCGATTTCATCGAATAGTGTTCCGTACCTATCTTGCAACTCAACGCTCATGATGGCAGGCTGGATACTGCTGACGGTCCCGCAAAGATAAGCCCGGCTGTCCGTTCTTATTTTTATAAGGAGCAGAGATAAAAAAAAGCGCTGATTGTTATCGATGTCCAGAGCGACTATTTCTCGCGAGGTGCATTTCCGCTGGAGAATGCCTGCGTCGCCTGCGCTAACGTCCTGACCGACATCGATTATGCCAGACTGCAGAACTGACTCATCATGGGTATTCAGCACATATAAGCCCCTGACGCGCTGTCCTTCATTTTGACAGATATAGCCCGTCAACGCCGGAAGCAATACACCGTAACGACATGAAGTCTTGTAGGAGGTCCCTTTCCGCCCATCCAGGTTATATCATTCGCTTTCCTAAAGGAAAAATGTCACCACCTTTATGTTCGATGCCCCCAAAGCATAACAGCCTAAAGGCAGACAGTCCGCCTTGTGCGGGGAGCTTTATGATGCCACGAACAATTTTTGTTTCCCATTCGCACTGTTTGGTAACACACCCTGTTACCAGTCGTTTTTGACTAGCTTATTTCTCGCGTGCGCCTACTGTGCAGCGATATGTTCATATCTGAAGAGGTTTATAGGCCAAACGTGCTCCGCGCTGTTGTGAAGATTGCTCGTGGCAAAAAAAGAGGCATACGTCATGCTATCGCTGCTGATGCGTCCGCTGGTGTTGCGTTTCGCCAGTATAAGGTCGCTCGTCGGCACGGCAGCGGGGCAGGGAGACTAGAGCATCGACACAAGATACTGACGCTGGAGGCCGCAGCCAAAGTATGACCTGATATGCCTAGCGCGTACATTTACGAAGTGAAGCCTATTGTGGCCTGAGAACTAACGCGTGAATACCCTGACGCCCCATCCGCTCGCTCAATTGAAACTGCATAATGGCGCGGCAGCAGATTTGAATGGGTCATTGGGGGCGTCATAAGACGGTATTGGCGCGCAGGCGGTGCTGCTGTGAGTCATGTAGAGAGCTACGTGACGCGAATAAATAGGCTACTCCATCTTGATCTATCAACTTTTTAACAAAACTGTATATAAACACAGTATTTGGGGGAGTGATAAAATAGTGGCTAGATATTCAGACATCGGTACTGCGTTCAGTGCAGCCGTTAAACGAGAGCCAAACGGCCGACTTATAGTTACGTCCCTTGATTTTGTTCGTGAGCTTGAAGCGGTGCACCATCACTGGACACTAAGCCGTGCTAATGCCTGGATCGAGCGGTGCCAAATTTATTTTCGTGACTACACGCCGCATCACGGTGACGAAAAAAGTTACTTTATGATTGGCATGGGCAGAATCCTCTAGTGGGGTTCCCATCGCCAGCTCAGGACTACGTTGAGCAGACGCTCTGCCTGAATCAGCTCTGCAATATAAACGGCAACAGCCTGGTGATCGCGACGTCGAGCGGCTGGGCAGTAATTGATAAATCAAAGCGTCCGCTCCCCGGCAGGGTACTTTTGGTAAATGTCGACGGCAATAATGAGTTCGCCAGATGGCTGGGTGATGCGCTAATAACCGAAGATGGAGAGGCCATGGAAGGAGAAGCATTAGATGGCGTGATCATAGTCGGGCCTGTCACTGCACTGATTCACATCGTTGAAAGGTAAGGTGATTGCCTGACCCATACTGTAAGGTAACACTCTCTATTGTGCTCATCCCGGTTTGTCGATTTGCAAAATGTTAGCCGGATTCAAGGTTGCTTCAGAATAGGCAGCATGCTCACCTGCCGGATCTGCTGGGAGTTGATAGATGATGTTAAAGCGGATTTAGTTATATTGGTACTTAAAGTGTCATTCTAGCTTTGTACTGAAAAATGAAGGGCAGGGGCACAATACATGCAGTATATCGTTCGCTATTTAATAGTGCACTATATATTTAATATAAGATAGATTATGCGCACTAAGAATGTAACAGCAAAGTTGTAATGTTCGCTCATAGCTAAGTTAAGATGAAAGACATAAGCCCCAACTTTCATAGAACTGCAATGCCAGGGGGTTCATTCCCGCTAAGAGCGAAAAGGCATGTTCGCCATTGCTCTCACGGTTTATAGCATGTATTAATCAATGGAGAACAGGTCAGCCATGCATCGCATTAAGGAAATCAGTATAATATCTTTTAATCTTCTTTCCGGAGTTAATGGGTATGGCTATTGCAGGCTGCGACTTTACGACTTTCGCCACCAAACTTAATGAAGTGCTGACTCTCAGCGTTCCGGTACGTACCCCCGAAAAACTGTTCGGGAGAGAAAAACAGCTGGAAACAATACAGTTAGCACTTCACTCCCCGGGCCGCCATGTATTCATCTATGGTGACCGAGGTGTAGGGAAGACTTCTCTGGCACACACCGCCGCATCGCTTATTCAGTCTTCAGATAACCGCCCCATAACCGTCAGCTGTGACCATGACTCGACACTTGAGTCTGTCATCGAGTCGGTTATAAGTCAGGCAATACTGCGTATGCCGATGGAACAATATAAAACGTCCACTACATTTGGTGTTAACATCCCAATTGTAAAAGCCGAAGCTCGTTTTGATAAGGTTAATACGTCACGTATTCGTCCTGTCATTAACATGGCCAGTGCGGTTGAAGCCCTCAACTATCTGACAGAAAGCTATTCAAAGAAAACCGTTGTAGTCATCGATGAGTTTGACCTGATCCGTAGCGAAGAACAGCGGTCTCGCTTTGGTGTTTTACTCAAGCAGTTAAGCGACGGGGATGTACCGGTTCGTATCATCTTTACCGGGATTGGACAGTCGTTATCTGATTTGATTGGTGGGCACTTGTCCAGTCAAAGACAGATTGAACAGATCGACCTTGATCGCCTGCATTGGACCGGCCGGAAACGGATCGTAGACAGTGCTTTTGAGTACTTTGGCGTAGATATCCCTGCTGAAATCGCTGACCGTATTTGCGCGCTGAGTGATGGATTCCCGTACTATGTTCATCTCATGTGCAGCAAACTCCTCCATGAATGTTATATGGCTGATGAAGTAGTCGGTACGGTGACTCGTGAGTTATTTCTGGCGTCGCTCGATGCGTCTGTATTGTCTGCGGAAGAAACACTCAGATCATGCTATGAGGCTGCGACATGCCGTGATGAACATATGCACCACATTCTATGGGCGATGGCTGAAGGAGCGGATCTCAATCGAATGAAAGACCACATCATTACTTCCTATATACAGGTCATGAAGCACCTCAGTATTGAACCTCTCACTCAGAAGAATTTTGACAGCCGTTTTGCCAGGCTTCGTAAAGAGAATCATGGTTCTATTCTGTGCCATGCGCTTGTAGGAAAAGATGGTGTCCGCCCTGGCTGGTTTCGATTCAGAGAGAACATGATCAGAGGTTTTGTCAGAATGCAGGCAGAGAAGTGTGGAATAGTTCTGGACTTCGACCGCCAATATAGCGCCCATACAGCCAGCATCAGAACTGCGGCTGTAAAGGGAGTGTATAGTCCCCTGAGTCCAGTAGAGCGTAGCGTAGCTCGCCTCAGACGTGATGATGAAAAGGATGCTGAAGAGGCGAATGACATGTAAGTAGACTAACTGGCTACATATTTATTACATGAGGAATTCATGATGATGGATTCCTCCCGAGCCAAGAAGGTAATCTTGCCTTATCCATATCATGTCCGCTTCTGGCACAGAACGCACATTTCAGCTTTGCCCTGCCCCGAACATCTGAATTTAGCTTTGACAAACATAATAATGGCAGAATTATAATGTCCGCCTGAGCTAAGACAGTGTTTCAAACTCTTTATCATGAGCTTCTCGACAGTTGCTCAATTCTGACACATGGTAAATAAAAAAAGCCCCGTAGGGCTTTGAGCTACTGAATTATTTCTTTGGGTTTTTACTGGGTTTCAGTTTGTCAGTATTTCCCGGGGTTTTTTTATTGTCGCGCTGGCGTTTATCAGGTTCCCCTGTTGAGTCGGCAATTCTTTTCGGGCCTGGCTTAAGACTCATGGTCGTTCTCCTTTGCATATTAAAAGATAATTACTCAGTCAAGAGTATAAAGTTTTTACGCTTATTCACTTGCTCTTTCAAGGAGGATTTTACCTGCGAAAAAGTATGTTTATACGCAATAGCAGTGGCGAATTACCAAATGCCAGTCAGTTAGACAACAAACTGACTATTTTATTCTTTCTCGGAGTTAGGAATGCCCAGCTGGTTTAGAAATCCGAGCAGCCCTTCTCTCACCAGAAAGCATTCAAGCCGCTCCTGCTCTGCGGGTGTCATTTTCTGCAGGACCTTGACAATCTGGCACAGCGAGGCTGTTTGTAACCGCATACTATAGTCTGCAGTAGATTCCGCTATTAAACAGGACGCCCGACGATGGTGAACCACCGGCGTCTTACGCATATAAACCAGTACGCTCTCATCAACATGGATCAGCCGCGCTCTTCCACCTTTCACACCAGTCAGTGCCTCAGTTGTCCAGCCCTGTTCGCGTATCCAGCGATTTACGGTTTGTCTGGTGACACCAAGGTAATCTGCCATCTCTTCTGGCGTCATTTTATCAAGTAATTTCATCTGCTTTTTCACTGTTGCTGCTGGTTGAAATTTCAAGTAAGCCACTCATCTTGCGCGCAGATAAGAAGATTAGTGCGCATATCTAATGCTGACGCATTGGCAGCGGCGAGCAACTTGAATACCTCAGATATCGAAGGTGGCTTGGGAAGATTTTTCGGTAAATCTCCAGGCCAAGCTTTAACTGGGCCATTTCTCTTATCGCCACCGCTGTTCCTCCAGAGAATCGAACTGCTCCATCACTTCCCATTTCACGTCTTTCAACGTTGCTAACGCGTTCATCACAGCTGGCGCTTTATCATCTGGCGAAACCTTGCCTGGCAGAAGCCCGAGCATCCAGTCTATTACCCGGCATTTGAGCTCATCGTTACTGGCCATCAGTCGATTTTGATAGGAACGGATATCATCAACCATAGTTTTTTCAGCCAACGCCTGAAATGTCATCCCAGGCGCAGGGTCATCCAGTTGTTGCAACAAGCCAATTATTCCCGCTTTTACACCGTTATCATCGACCGGATACTGGGCAGCTCTCCAGAGTTCGCAAAGATAATCGGGCAGTGTGATAGTGGTCCGTTTACCGCTTGACCGCCGGACATAGTTAACTTTCATTCTCGCTCCAACGCTAAAAAGGGCTTATTGAGTCAATATTAACTCACGCCAGCGGGGATAAACCGGAATGTTTTCCGCGGTGGTCTGCGCCATGCGCGAGTTCCCTGCATGCGTGGGAATAAACCGGTTAGCTGGAAATCCTGGGGGTGTCTCCGTGCTGCGTTCCCCACATGTGTGGGGATATACCGGTTTCACGAAGGGAAGCCTTCCACCTGACAGAGTGTTCCCTACATGCGTGGGGATATACCGCGCGTCCAGCTCCGTGGAGGTGGAGTGCGCCAGCGTTCCCTTTCCAAACACGGCATTCCCGACCCCTCCGCGCCAAATCGCGCCCCCTAAACGAGCCATTCATCAACCTGTAACACTTACGCCCAGAATGCACTTGTGCACCGTGCAGCGGTGCGTTATCATGATTGCATTAAACATAGGGAGGCTTGGATGGAATGCTAAACCACATAGGAAGCTTCCGTGATGTATGGTTGGAAGACTTTTTTTTGCACTCAACGCCGCATAGAAAGATTCCTCCAGACATACATACCACGTTGGCTCGCAAACTCGACATTATCAACGCTGCCGTTACTTATCTGGATTTGAGATCGCCACCTGGCAACAGGTATGAGGAGTTAAACGGCAAACTGGAAGGTTACTCGTCAATACGCATTAACCAGCAATATCGCTTAATATTTAAATGGGTGGATGGAAAAGCGGAAGATCTCTATCTGGATCCGCACAAATACTGACATATAGAGGTGCCAGTTGGCGCTGGTCCCCCTCATGATTTACGAATGATACTCAAAAACCTCAAGGATTATTATGAAACAGGCAACCAGAAAACCGACTACCGTAGGTGACATCCTGCTGTATGAATACCTGGAGCCGCTAGATCTTAAAATCAACGAACTTGCGGAAATGTTGCATGTGCATCGCAATAGTGTAAGCGCATTGGTTAACAACAACCGCAAACTGACGACTGACATGGCATTCCGCCTGTCTAAAGCATTCGATACGTCCGTTGATTTCTGGCTTAATCTCCAGGCTGCTGTAGACCTTTGGGAAGTAGAGAACGACACCCGAGCGCAAGAAGAATTTAGCCGCATCGTTCCCGCCGCTATGTTTATTGCCAGCAAAGCTAAAAAGAAAGTCGCCTAACCACCGCAACCAGCCCGCCTGACAGCGGGCTTTTTATTCCTGTGGCGGTGCAGATCTAAGATATGAAACCCGCGACGTTGAGTTCGAGTATAAAGATCGCGATGCGCTTGCCCGGCCTACCAAACGCAATCTATATGCGATGGCGTTACGAGTTCTTCTCCGCCTTCGCCAGCTCTTCAAGCAGCGGCAGCATAATACGCA
The DNA here is from genome assembly GCF_024656065.1 of Pseudescherichia sp. L3. NCBI lineage: Bacteria > Pseudomonadati > Pseudomonadota > Gammaproteobacteria > Enterobacterales > Enterobacteriaceae > Pseudescherichia > Pseudescherichia sp. L3. The sequence goes on along the minus strand of NZ_JANKYC010000002.1, from coordinate 209,437 downwards.
TCACGTCGCGGCTGCGGCGCTCAATGCGGCCGGGCAGGGCGCTGTCGATAAACTGCTGGTTATCCAGACGCACGTTATGCCAGCTGGTGCCGTCGGGAAACGCTTTGGTTTTTGCCCGCTGCTGGTAGCCATCTTTTTTCCCCAGCGACCAGTTCGTGGCCTCGACGGAGAGCACCGGGATACCTGCGCGATCGAACACTTCGCTGTCGTGGCAGCAGTCGGTGCCTTTCGGATAGTCTGGGTTCAGGCCCGGATTAGTGGTGGCGGTGATGCCGTGCTGGCGAGCAATGGCCAAGGCGCGATCCCGGGTCAGCTTGCGCACTGCGGCAGGGGTGCTTTTGCCGCTGTTGAAGTAGAGCTTATCGCCGACGATCAGGTTATCGAGGTTGATCACCAGCAGAGTGTTTTTCTTCTCGGCGTCGCTCATGCGCTGCAGCAGATTTTCCGCGCCCAGCCGTCCCTCCTCCTCGCCGCTGGTGGCGATAAAGCGGATGCCGTACTGGGTCTGCATATGCTTCATCTGGTCAGCCAGCTCCAGCATCACCCCCAGCCCAGCGGCGTTATCGTCGAGGCCCTGTAACGTCAGGCCGCCAAGGTTGTTATCGCTATCGGCGTCGCTGCGCGGCGCGTAGGTATCGAGATGCGCCATCACAATGATCTGCTGAGCCAGCTTGCCTTCATGGGCGGCGATGACCGTACTGCCCGTCACGTTGTGCCAGTTCTGGTTCTTATTGCGTGAGGTATAGATGTAGCGGCTGTTGAACTTGCGGATGTCGCTCTGGTAGCCCATCTGTTCAAACTGCTGGCGCAGATAGTCCGCTGAGAGCATCTCCGCAGGTGTGCCGGTCATGCGGCCTGGGAAATAGGTAGCAATATGGCGAGCCTGCTCGCTGGCCATCTCGCCGGGCTGGCTGATCTTAGCCTGTGCCGGCACGGTAAAGCACACACCGAGCGCCAGAGCTACAACAAGATGGCGCAATGCGGGAAACATAGTGAGTCCTTAAAAATGAAGCAAAATTTTTGACGTGCATAGTATGAAACTGTGACCGCAGTTACACAATTTCAATTACGCTCAAACGCCCGGATTTTCTCACGTTAAGCACTTTTTGATCTTTGCTTTTGCTTAACGTTATTCCATTGAGTAACTACTCATTCCAATTCGTAATTTCATTCGTCCTTAGACGACCCCTATAGTCCCTCTATCCCTTGTTTTTAGCGACTCATGCGACGTATAGCAGACGCACAGAATAGATCGTCTCGTGTGGTAAATTTCCCTTTAAGGAACGGTTATGGATCAAAAACGACTCACCCACCTGCGACAACTGGAGGCGGAAAGCATCCATATCATTCGCGAGGTGGCGGCTGAATTCTCCAATCCGGTGATGATGTACTCCATCGGCAAAGACTCCAGCGTGATGCTGCACCTGGCACGCAAGGCTTTCTATCCAGGTACGCTGCCTTTCCCGCTGCTGCATGTCGATACTGGCTGGAAATTCCGTGAGATGTATGAGTTCCGTGACCGTACCGCCAAAGCCTACGGCTGCGAGCTGCTGGTGCATAAAAACCCGGAAGGCGTAGCGATGGGGATCAACCCGTTCGTGCACGGCAGCGCCAAGCACACCGATATCATGAAGACGGAAGGGCTGAAGCAGGCGCTGAATAAGTACGGCTTTGACGCCGCCTTTGGTGGTGCACGCCGCGACGAGGAGAAGTCCCGCGCGAAAGAGCGTATCTACTCCTTCCGCGACCGCTTCCACCGCTGGGATCCGAAAAACCAGCGTCCGGAGCTGTGGCACAACTACAACGGGCAGATCAACAAAGGGGAGAGCATCCGCGTCTTCCCGCTGTCGAACTGGACCGAGCTGGATATCTGGCAGTATATCTACCTGGAAAACATTGAAATCGTTCCGTTGTACCTGGCGGCTGAACGTCCGGTGCTGGAACGTGACGGCATGCTGATGATGATCGATGACGATCGCATCGACCTGCAGCCGGGCGAAGAGATCAAACAGCGCATGGTGCGCTTCCGTACCCTCGGCTGCTGGCCGCTGACCGGCGCGGTAGAGTCTGATGCCCAGACGCTGCCGGAGATCATCGAAGAGATGCTGGTCTCCACCACCAGTGAACGCCAGGGGCGCGTCATCGACCGGGACCAGGCCGGTTCGATGGAGCTGAAAAAACGCCAGGGATACTTCTAAGGAGCCGCCATGAATACCACTATTGCTCAACAAATTGCTAATGAAGGCGGCGTCGAAGCGTACCTGCACGCCCAGCAGCACAAAAGCCTGCTGCGCTTTCTGACCTGCGGCAGCGTCGACGACGGCAAAAGCACCCTGATTGGTCGTCTGCTGCACGACACGCGCCAGATCTATGAAGATCAGCTCTCCACGCTGCACAACGACAGCAAACGCCACGGGACCCAGGGCGAAAAGCTTGACCTCGCGCTGCTGGTGGATGGCCTGCAGGCCGAGCGTGAGCAGGGCATCACCATTGACGTGGCCTACCGCTACTTCTCTACCGAAAAACGCAAATTTATTATCGCGGATACCCCCGGGCACGAGCAGTACACCCGTAATATGGCGACCGGGGCCTCGACCTGCGATCTGGCGATCCTGCTGATTGACGCGCGTAAAGGCGTGCTGGATCAGACCCGTCGCCACAGCTTTATCTCCACCCTGCTGGGCATTAAGCACCTGGTGGTGGCGGTGAACAAAATGGACCTGGTTGAGTTCAGCGAAGAGACCTTTGACACGATTCGCCAGAGCTACCTGACCTTTGCCGAGCAGCTGCCGGGCAACCTCGATATCCGCTTTGTGCCGCTGTCGGCGCTTGAAGGAGATAACGTAGCCAGCCAGAGCGCAAGCATGCCGTGGTACAGCGGCCCGACGTTGCTGGAAGTGCTGGAGAGCGTGGAGATCCAGCGCGTAGTCGATACCCAGCCGATGCGCTTCCCGGTGCAGTACGTTAACCGTCCGAACCTCGATTTCCGCGGCTTCTCCGGTACCGTGGCCTCCGGCAGCATCAAGGTCGGCCAGCGCGTCAAGGTGCTGCCGTCGGGCGTGGAGTCCACGGTGGCACGCATTGTGACCTTCGATGGCGATCTGCAGGAAGCAGGTGCGGGCGAAGCGGTGACCCTGGTGCTGAAGGATGAGATCGACATCAGCCGGGGCGATCTGCTGCTGGATGCGCAGGAGAGCCTGCCAGCCGTACAGAGCGCAGCGGTAGATGTGGTATGGATGGCCGAGCAGCCGCTGAGCCCAGGCCAGAGCTATGACATTAAAATCGCTGGCAAGAAGACCCGAGCGCGGGTGGACGGCGTTCAGTATCAAGTGGATATCAATAACCTGACCCAGCGCAGCGTCGACGCGCTGCCGCTTAACGGCATTGGGCTGGTGGATCTGACTTTTGACGAGCCGCTGGTGTTGGATAAGTACCAGGACAACCCGGTGACCGGCGGGATGATCTTTATCGACCGCCTGAGCAACGTCACCGTCGGGGCGGGCATGGTTAATCAGCCGAACGCTGATGCCGTGGCCGCGCCGTCTGAGTTCAGCGCCTTTGAGCTGGAGCTGAATGCGCTGGTACGCAAGCACTTCCCACACTGGGGCGCGCGCGATCTGCTGGGAGGCAAATAATGGCGGAGCATGACGAGAACGTCGTCTGGCACGCCCATCCCGTCACCGCGCAGCAGCGGGAGCAACTCCACGGTCACCGTGGGGTTGTGCTGTGGTTTACCGGGCTATCCGGCTCGGGTAAATCCACCGTCGCCGGGGCGCTGGAGGAGGCCCTGCACCGGCTGGGTGTTAGCACCTATCTACTGGACGGCGATAACGTACGCCACGGTCTGTGCAGCGATCTGGGCTTCAGCGACGACGATCGCAAGGAGAACATTCGCCGCGTGGGCGAGGTTGCCCGGCTGATGGTCGATGCGGGGCTGGTGGTGCTGACAGCTTTCATCTCTCCGCACCGGGCCGAGCGGCAGATGGTGCGCGAACGTGTAGGCGAGGGGCGTTTTTACGAAATCTTTGTCGATACCTCGCTGGCTACCTGCGAAGCGCGGGATCCCAAAGGGCTGTATAAAAAGGCGCGCGCCGGTGAGCTACGCCATTTTACCGGGATCGATTCCGTCTATGAGGCACCTGAATTACCCGAGGTGCATCTGGACGGTGAACAATTAGTAACAAATTTAGTGGCTCAATTATTAGATCTACTGAAACGGGACGATATTATCAGATCCTGAGACAACGCCGGGTTTTGCGCCCGGCAAGTCAGGTCACAGGATCCACTATGCGCAATAGCCAGAATATTACTATTACTCCATCTGAAACCGGCGTTGCCAATGACGAGCCGGCCTGGTCACTGCCAGGCGCTGTCGTTGGCTTTGCCTCATGGCTGCTGGCGCTAAGCATTCCGTTCCTGCTGTACGGCTCTAATACCCTCTTTTTCTTTCTCTATACCTGGCCGTTCTTTCTCGCGCTGATGCCCGTTGCGGTTGTGGTCGGGATTGCCATCCACTCCTTGCTTAACGGCAGGCTGGTTTACACCAGCCTGGTGACGGCGCTCGCCAGCGTGGGCATGTTCGGCATGCTATTTATGTGGCTGATGGGTTAAAGCACGCCATAATTCAAACCGTAACGCTTTTTAAGACGATGTTTCCAGGCTGGACAGTGCCTGGATCGCGTGAGGTATGGTACATTTGGCAGCGTCGTTACGGCATCGGCTTAGAGTGGAGTCCTGGCGTAAGTTATGGGATGATGATGCCGTTTTACAGGGGGCAGGATGGGTAAATTAACGCTGCTGTTGCTGGCTCTGCTGGTCTGGCTACAGTATTCATTGTGGTTTGGCAAGAATGGCCTCCACGACTTCAGCCGCGTCAGCGATGATGTCACAGTACAGCAGGCAACAAACGCTAAGCTAAAAGCGCGTAACGATCAGCTTTTTGCCGAGATCGACGATCTCAACGGCGGTCAGGAAGCGATTGAAGAGCGCGCACGTAACGAACTCAGTATGACCAAGCCGGGCGAAACCTTTTATCGTCTGGTTCCGGATGCGTCTAAACGTACTCCAGGGTCACCACAAAATAATCGATAACAGGCCCAGGTTTTCTTACATGGCAGCAATAGTTCCGGCCATCTGTGCCGTCGTACCGGCCGCCGGATTTGGCCGCCGTATGCAAACGGAATGCCCTAAACAGTATCTTTCGATTGGCAATAAAACCATTCTTGAACACGCGGTTGCGGCATTGCTGGCAAATCCGCGTGTGGAGCGGGTGATTATTGCCGTCAGCCCAGGCGATGAGCGCTTCGCCCGGCTGCCGCTGGCGCACCACCCTCAGATAACCGTGGTTGACGGCGGCGCAGAGCGCGCCGATTCGGTGCTGGCTGGTCTGCACGCTGCCGGTGATGCCGAGTGGGTGCTGGTACACGATGCGGCCCGTCCCTGCCTGCATCAGGACGATCTTTCCCGTCTGCTCTCTCTTAGCGAAACCAGCCCTACGGGTGGCATTCTGGCCGCCCCGGTGCGCGATACCATGAAGCGCGCCGAGCCCGGCAAAAGCGCCATTGCCCACACCGTTGATCGTAACGATCTGTGGCACGCGCTAACCCCTCAGTTTTTCCCCTTACCGCTGCTTAAAATGTGCCTGACGCGGGCGCTGAACGACGGGGCAACCATCACCGATGAAGCCTCAGCACTGGAGCACTGCGGCTATCATCCCGAGCTGGTTGCCGGTCGCGCTGATAATATTAAAGTGACGCGGCCTGAAGACCTGGCGCTGGCAGAATTTTATCTTACCCGTAACGCCTCTATGGAGAACTGATAATGCGTATTGGACACGGCTTTGACGTACACGCTTTTGGCGGCGAAGGCCCCATCATCATCGGCGGCGTACGTATTCCCTATGAGAAAGGCCTGCTGGCGCACTCTGATGGCGACGTGGCCCTGCACGCCTTAACCGATGCGCTGCTTGGCGCGGCGGCGCTGGGCGATATCGGCAAACTTTTTCCGGACACCGACCCGGCATTTAAAGGCGCTGACAGCCGCGAGCTGCTGCGCGAAGCCTGGCGTCGTATTCAGGCGAAAGGTTATGCCCTTGGCAACGTGGATGTGACCATTATCGCCCAGGCACCGAAAATGCTGCCGCATATCCCGCAGATGCGCATCTTTATTGCAGAAGATCTCGGCTGCCACATGGACGACGTTAACGTTAAGGCCACCACCACCGAGAAGCTGGGCTTTACCGGGCGCGGCGAAGGCATTGCCTGCGAAGCCGTGGCGCTGTTAGTCAAGGCGGCTAAATGACCGAGTTTGACGCGCTAACGTACCTGCACGGCAAACCGCTGGCCAGTGGCCTGCTGAAGGCCAACCCGGAAGATTTCGTCGTGGTAGAAGATTTAGGCTTCGCGCCTGACGGCGAGGGCGAGCATATTCTGGTGCGGGTGCTGAAGACCAGCTGTAATACCCGCTTTGTCGCTGACGCGCTGGCAAAATTCCTTAAAATCTCTGCCCGAGAGGTCAGCTTCGCCGGGCAGAAAGACAGGCATGCGGTGACCGAGCAGTGGCTCTGCGCCCGCGTGCCGGGTAAAGAGATGCCGGATCTCAGCGCGTTTCAGCTGGAAGGTTGCCAGGTGCTGGAGTATGCGCGGCATAAACGCAAGCTGCGGCTGGGTGCGCTGAAGGGCAACCAGTTTACGCTGGTGCTGCGTGAGGTGAGCAACCGCGCCGACGTCGAGGCGCGTCTCACGGCAATCGCCGGGCAGGGCGTACCGAACTACTTCGGCGCGCAGCGCTTCGGTATCGGCGGCAGCAACCTGCACGGTGCGCTACGCTGGGCGCAGAGCGATGCCCCGGTGCGCGATCGCAATAAACGCAGTTTTTGGTTGTCGGCGGCACGCAGCGCGTTGTTTAATCAGATCGTCAGCGAGCGCCTGAAAAAAGCGGACTTTAATCAAGTTGTTGACGGCGATGCGCTACAATTAGCGGGGCGCGGAAGCTGGTTCGTGGCCACGCCGGAAGAGCTGGCGGCGCTCCAGGCGCGCGTTGATGATAAAGCGCTGCTGATTACCGCTGCGCTGCCGGGTACCGGCGAGTGGGGAACCCAGCGCGAAGCGCTGGCGCGTGAAGAGGCGGCCATTAGCGATTCGCCGCTGTTACAGTCCCTGCTGGTGCGGGAAAAGGTTGAGGCCTCGCGCCGGGCGGCGCTGCTCTATCCGCAGCAGCTGAGCTGGAACTGGTGGGATGATGTTACTGTCGAACTGCGCTTCTGGCTGCCGGCAGGGAGCTTTGCCACCAGCGTTGTAAGGGAACTTATCAATACATCGGGTGATTATGCGAATATTGCTGAGTAACGATGACGGGATCCATGCGCCAGGCATTCAGACGCTGGCCCATGCTTTACGGGAATTTGCCGATGTGCAGGTTGTCGCGCCCGATCGTAACCGCAGCGGAGCCTCTAACTCTCTGACGCTGGAATCGTCACTTCGTACCTTTACCTTCGAGAATGGCGATATCGCCGTGCAGATGGGGACGCCGACCGACTGCGTCTTTCTGGGCGTTAATGCGCTGATGCGCCCGCGTCCGGACGTCGTGGTAGCCGGGATCAATGCCGGACCGAACCTTGGCGACGATGTGATCTACTCCGGGACGGTAGCCGCGGCAATGGAGGGGCGTCACCTTGGTTTTCCGGCGCTGGCGGTCTCGCTTAACGGCTACACGCACTATGACACTGCCGCCGCCGTGACCTGTTCGATTCTCCGCGCCCTGAGCCGGGAGCCGCTGCGCACCGGTCGCATCCTGAATATCAACGTGCCCGATCTGCCTCTCAGTGAGATCAAAGGCATTCGCGTGACCCGCTGCGGCAGTCGCCATCCGGCGGATAAGGTCATTCCGCAGGAGGATCCGCGCGGCAATACGCTCTACTGGATTGGTCCGCCGGGTGAGAAGCACGACGCCGGGCCGGACACCGACTTTGCCGCCGTGGATGAAGGCTACGTCTCGATAACGCCGCTGCATGTCGATCTTACTGCCTACGGTGCGCGTGATGTTGTTTCGGACTGGTTAAGCCGTGCCGGGGTGAACACGCAATGGTAAGCAGACGCGTACAAGCCCTTCTCGATCAGTTACGCAGCCAGGGCATTAAAGATGAACATGTCCTGGACGCTATCGCACGGGTTCCCCGTGAGAAATTTATTGATGAAGCGTTTGAACACAAAGCGTGGGAAAACGTCGCGCTGCCTATCGGCCAGGGGCAGACCATCTCGCAGCCCTATATGGTCGCGCGAATGACCGAACTGCTGGCGCTGACGCCGGACTCCAGAGTGCTGGAGATCGGCACCGGCTCTGGCTACCAGACTGCTATCCTGGCGCATCTGGTACGCCATGTCTGCTCCGTTGAGCGCATCAAAAGTCTTCAATGGCAGGCGCGTCGTCGCCTGAAGCAGCTCGACCTGCATAATGTTTCTACGCGTCATGGCGATGGCTGGCAGGGGTGGCAGGCGCGCGCCCCGTTTGATGCCATCATCGTCACGGCCGCACCGCCGGAGATCCCCGCCGCGCTTCTGGCGCAGCTGGATAACGGCGGCATTCTCGTTTTACCCGTGGGCGATGAGCACCAGCAGCTAAAGTGCATCCATCGACGGGGAAGCGAATTTATCATCGAAACCGTGGAAGACGTACGCTTTGTCCCGCTTGTGAAAGGCGAACTGGCCTGAGACCCGGATTTTTCCTAAAGTTTTCAGCGAGTTTAAGCGTAAGGTGGGGCGGCGTTAAATAACGCCACGGTTTTCAACACGCACAAGCAAATACATTTTTGGGGGATAAATGAGCACGGGAAGCCCAACATTCACCTTAAGCCGGATTGCGGCACTGTCACTGGTTTCGCTCTGGCTGGCAGGATGCTCAAATTCTGGTAATCCACCCGCACCGGTAAGCTCCGTTGATGGCGGCAGCGCCTCCGGCAGCAGCACCGAATCCGGGATGTTAATTACCCCTCCACCGAAGATGGGCAGCGCACCACAGCCGGCACCGCAAATTCAACCGGCTCAGCCGGTTATCGCTCCGCCAACGACCATTCAGCCAGCGACGCCTCAACCGGTGACGTCGCAGCCCATTCAGACGCAAAATGGTCGAATTGTTTACAATCGTCAGTATGGGAACATTCCGAAAGGGAGCTATACTGGCGGCAGTACTTACACTGTGAAACGCGGTGATACACTGTTTTACATTGCCTGGGTAACCGGCAATGATTTCCGTGACCTGGCCCAGCGGAATGGCGTTGCCGCCCCGTATGGCCTGAATGTCGGGCAAGTTCTCCAGGTAGGAAATTCATCCGGTACGCCAATCACTGGTGGGAATGCAATCACTCAGGCTGATGCTTCCGAGCAAGGAATAGTGACTCCGCCTGCACAAAAATCAACCGTAGTAGTTGCGCCGCAACCGACAATTACGTATTCTGAGGACTCAGGTGAACAGAGTGCTAACAAAATGTTGCCGAACAACAAGCCTGCGACGGTAGTCACAGCGCCTGTTACAGCACCTACGGTTAGCAATTCTGATGTAAGTACCACCGAACCGACAGCCAGCAGTACGTCAACCAGCGCACCAATTTCAACATGGCGCTGGCCTACTGATGGCAATGTTATCGATAACTTCTCTGCGACCGAAGGTGGCAATAAAGGGATCGATATCGCAGGGTCGAAAGGCCAGGCTATCGTCGCGACCGCAGATGGACGCGTGGTATATGCCGGTAATGCTCTGCGCGGTTACGGTAATCTTATTATCATCAAACATAACGATGATTACCTGAGTGCCTACGCCCATAACGACACAATGCTGGTCCGGGAACAACAAGATATCAAGGCGGGGCAAAAGATAGCTACCATGGGTAGCACCGGCACCAGTTCGACACGTTTGCATTTTGAAATTCGTTACAAGGGGAAATCCGTCAACCCGCTGCGTTATTTACCGCAGCGATAATATGGCAAAGTCGCTATACTGTCCTTTGCTTTGCCGTGGCAGCTTGTGTAACAGCCGCTGCCACGCATAAGAAAAGGGGTATGGAGATTTTGTTCAGGGATCACGGGTAGGAGCCACCTTATGAGTCAGAATACGCTGAAAGTTCATGATCTAAATGAAGATGCGGAATTTGATGAGAACGGAGTTGAGGCTTTCGATGAGAAAGTCCTGAATGAAGAGGAACCCAGTGATAACGAGTTAGCTGAAGAGGAGCTGTTATCTCAGGGAGCAACACAGCGTGTGCTGGACGCAACTCAGCTGTACTTAGGAGAGATCGGTTATTCTCCTCTATTAACCGCTGAAGAAGAAGTTTACTTCGCGCGTCGCGCACTGCGTGGGGACGTTGCATCACGCCGTCGCATGATTGAAAGTAACCTGCGTCTGGTCGTGAAGATTGCCCGTCGTTACAGCAATCGTGGTCTGGCTCTGCTGGATCTGATTGAAGAAGGTAACCTGGGGCTGATCCGCGCCGTTGAGAAGTTTGACCCAGAGCGTGGGTTCCGTTTCTCGACTTACGCAACCTGGTGGATTCGTCAGACCATCGAACGGGCAATCATGAACCAGACCCGCACGATCCGTCTGCCAATTCACATTGTTAAAGAGCTGAACGTCTATCTGCGAACCGCACGTGAACTGTCCCATAAGCTGGACCACGAGCCAAGTGCAGAAGAGATTGCCGAACAGCTGGATAAGCCAGTTGATGACGTAAGCCGTATGCTGCGTCTCAACGAGCGCATTACCTCGGTAGACACCCCGCTGGGTGGCGACTCCGAAAAAGCGCTGCTGGACATCCTGGCCGATGAAAAAGACAACGGTCCGGAAGACACCACGCAGGACGATGACATGAAGCAGAGCATCGTCAAATGGCTGTTCGAACTGAACGCCAAACAGCGTGAGGTGCTGGCACGTCGTTTCGGTCTGCTGGGCTATGAAGCTGCAACGCTTGAGGATGTGGGCCGTGAGATTGGCCTGACTCGTGAACGCGTTCGTCAGATTCAGGTTGAAGGTCTGCGTCGTCTGCGCGAAATCCTGCAGACGCAGGGGCTGAATATCGAAGCGCTGTTCCGCGAATAAGCGACACCATTTCAAAAAAGGCCAGTCATTTGACTGGCCTTTTTCTTTTGTGCTTTTGGATGGCAACGATTTTTACTAAAACCGTAGGCCGGGCAAGGCAGAGCCACCGCCCGGCTTAACTCAATTAATTGAGGGTATAGTCCAGTGTGATCTCAGCCTTCAGCAGCTGGGAAACCGGGCAGCCCGCTTTGGCTTTGTTGATGATCTTATCGAAGGTCTCTTTTTCGATACCGGGCACTTTCACCGTGCTGGTGAGCGCGATTTTGGTAATCGCAAAGCCGCCGTCAACTTTATCCAGAGACACATCTGCCGTAGTGTCGATGCTCTCCGGGGTATAGCCCTCCTCACCCAGCATCAATGACAGCGCCATAGAGAAGCAGCCCGCGTGCGCAGCGCCGATCAACTCTTCCGGGTTGGTCCCGGCTGCGCCTTCGAAGCGGGTGTTGAAACCGTAAGGCTGCTGCTTTAATGCGCCGCTCTCGGTAGAGATGGTGCCTTTACCGCCTTTGATGTCGCCTTCCCAGTGTGCCTGACCTTTCTTATGGATCGTCATCTATTCGCTCCTTTTTTGGATGAAAACCTAAGTATAGAAGCTCAGGCCAGGCCCACAGAAAACTACGCCATATTCTTAAGGCGATAGATCCACTCCAGCGCCTGACGCGGAGAAAGGGTATCCGGATCGAGAGCCTCCAACGCCTCAACCGCCGGATGAGCCTCCTCCGGTGCGGCGAGCAGTGACATCTGCGTTCCGTCGACCTGGGTGGCGGCCGCGTTTGGCGTAATGCTCTCCAGCTCGCGCAGCTTCTGCCGGGCGCGCTTGATCACCTCTTTCGGCACGCCTGCCAGGGCCGCTACCGCCAGGCCATAGCTTTTGCTTGCCGCGCCATCCTGCACGCTGTGCATAAAGGCGATGGTATCCCCGTGCTCCAGCGCATCGAGATGCACGTTAGCAACGCCTTCCATCTTCTCCGGTAACTGGGTCAGCTCGAAGTAGTGGGTAGCAAACAGGGTCAGTGCCTTAATGCGGTTCGCCAGGTTCTCTGCGCAGGCCCACGCCAGCGACAGGCCGTCATAGGTGGACGTGCCGCGCCCAATCTCATCCATCAGCACCAGGCTATTTTCCGTGGCGTTGTGCAGGATATTGGCGGTTTCGGTCATCTCGACCATGAAGGTTGAACGCCCGCTGGCCAGATCGTCCGCCGCGCCTACGCGGGTGAAGATGCGGTCGATAGGGCCAATCTCTACCTTCTGCGCCGGCACGTAGCTGCCAATGTAGGCCAGCAGGGCAATCAGCGCGGTCTGGCGCATATAGGTACTTTTACCGCCCATGTTCGGCCCGGTAATGATCAGCATCCGCCGCTGCGGCGAGAGGTTCAGCGGGTTGGCAATAAACGGTTCGTTCAGCACCTGCTCAACCACCGGATGACGCCCTTCGCTAATACGGATGCCCGGCTTATCGCTAAAGGTTGGGCAGCAGTAGTTAAGGGTCCAGGCGCGTTCGGCCAGGTTAACCAGCACGTCAAGCTCCGCCAGCGCGCTGGCACTCTGCTGAAGATCGGCCAGGTGCGGCATCAGCAGGTCAAAGAGTTCATCATAGAGCTGCTTCTCCAGTGCCAGCGCCTTGCCTTTCGAGGTGAGCACCTTGTCTTCGTACTCTTTCAGCTCGGGAATGATATAGCGTTCGGCGTTCTTCAGGGTCTGGCGACGCACGTAGTGAATAGGAGCATGATGGCTCTGGCCGCGGCTGATCTGAATAAAGTAGCCGTGCACCGCGTTATAGCCCACCTTCAGGGTGTCGAGGCCCAGCTTCTCGCGCTCGCGGATCTCCAGCTTATCCAGATAGTCGGTGGCACCATCTGCCAGGGCGCGCCACTCGTCCAGCTCGGCGTTATAGCCGGGGGCGATCACGCCACCGTCGCGCACCAGCACCGGCGGGGCATCGATGATTGCCCGCTCCAGCAGCTCGCGCAGCTCGCTAAATTCACCCATTGTCTCTCGCAGCCGCTGTACCGGCGCGCTGTCGACCTCGGCCAGCATCTCTCTCAGCGTGGGGAGCTGCTGGAAGGTATGGCGCATGCGGGCCAGATCGCGCGGACGCGCGGTGCGCAGGGCCAGGCGCGCCAGAATACGCTCCAGATCGCCAACCTGACGCAGCACCGGCTGGAGCTCGGCAGTGGCATCCTGTAGCGCGGCGATGGTCTGCTGGCGCTCGGTCAGCGTTTTGGTGTCGCGCACCGGCATATGCAGCCAGCGCTTGAGCATGCGGCTACCCATTGGCGTTACCGTGCAATCGAGCACCGAGGCGAGGGTATTCTCAATGCCGCCGGCCAGGTTCTGGGTGATCTCCAGGTTACGGCGGGTAGCGGCATCCATAATAATGCTGTCCTGCTGGCGCTCCATGGTGATTGCCCGAATGTGGGGCAGAGAGGTGCGCTGGGTATCTTTCACGTACTGTAGCAGGCAGCCCGCCGCGCAGAGGCCGCGCGTAGCGTTCTCTACGCCAAAGCCCACCAGATCGCGGGTACCGAACTGAAGGTTCAGCTGCTGGCGAGCGGTGTCGATCTCAAATTCCCACAGCGGACGGCGGCGTAGACCGCGGCGGCCCTCAATCAGGGCGGTCTCGGCAAAGTCTTCCGCGTAGAGCAGCTCTGCCGGGTTGGTACGCTGGAGCTCAGCGGCCATGGTCTCGCGATCGGCTGGCTCGCTCAGGCGAAAACGCCCGGAGCTGATATCCAGGGTAGCGTAGCCAAAGCCTTTGCTGTCCTGCCAGATAGCTGCCAGCAGGTTGTCCTGACGCTCGTGCAGCAGCGCTTCGTCGCTGATGGTGCCAGGCGTTACGATGCGTACCACCTTGCGCTCAACCGGCCCTTTGCTGGTGGCCGGATCGCCAATCTGTTCGCAGATGGCCACTGACTCACCGAGGCTGACCAGCTTCGCCAGATAGTTCTCCACCGCGTGATGTGGCACGCCCGCCATCGGGATGGGTTCACCGGCCGAGGCACCGCGTTTGGTCAGGGAGATGTCCATCAGCTGCGAAGCGCGTTTCGCATCGTCATAGAACAGCTCATAAAAATCACCCATCCGGTAGAAGAGCAGGATATCCGGATGCTGGGCTTTCAGCTTCAGGTACTGCTGCATCATGGGCGTATGGGCGTCAAAGTTCTCTTGTGTACTCATGAAGTTGTGTCCAGTTCCCTGATTTAAAATGAGGTGCAGATACCGTTGTTGTGATGGGTATTTGCATGGGGGACATGATAACGGAGATAAGCATTCGCTGGAAAGCAGCGATAGGGAACTTCACGAGACGCCTTCCAGTTTCATCAAAAAGCAGAGGCGTAAGACCCGAAGATGTTTTAGCATAGGTTAAAGAAGGGTAAGCTCATATTGGAGATGCATACCGCCACAGAGCCATATGCTGCCTGGGAAGTTCCACAATAATAATTTAGCGTAGCTAAACTATTTAGGCTGGTATTAAAAGAATATATTCAGTTTACTTTTGTAAGGCTTATAGTCACGGTGCGTTATTTCCTGATTCCAACGTAGTCTTACACATCCGAAAATCTATAGCCTGTCCTATATAGGATATTTTATGTTTTTTCTAAACATGCTTTGAAAATACTACTACTCTCTTTGGAGGTTATATTGATATACACGGTAACGAAACATTTCTACTAATTATGGTAGTGGTAATTGTAATTATGTTGCGTTATGTGATCGCGTTGCAGTTTCACTTAATAAGCCAAGGAAATCATAGAGTTATTTAATTATCTGGAATCTTTTGATGCTCCATGGTTACTTTTTTGCCATGTAAGCCATTGGATTCTACTATTAGCACTTATGGTGCTCTGCTGTGCCCTTAAAACAGGTAGCATGCGCGGACGTATATTGAATTGATGGAAAGTTGCTTTACAATTGTTTCTCAGTTGTCAAAAAAAACCATCGAGAAATGGAACTTACTCGTTAAGTTTCGTGCGGTAGCTATGCCTTTTGCATAGAAAGAGTACGTTGAATTATCATCTTCCTGTAATGATAGCACTTAAGTGAAACTTCACATCTCCTGTTAACGATCTGCAGAATATTGCTACGGAAAAGCATATGAACAAGCGACTCATTATTTCACTTCTTTTTGTTATGACGGTTGCAGGGTGTAAAGCACCGACCAAGCCTGCAATGACTGACGATACCATCGTCACCCACGAGGTGAACGGCGTGACGTTGACCCACCGTAATGCGGTCTCGCCGCCAGCGGAGTTTACGCCCGTGAACGCCTCTTACCGCGCCCTCTACCCCGCCTCGCTAATGAGTCGTCCTGACTTTAGCGGCAAGGTTGTCCGTACGCTGGAGACCGGTAAAACCTATGAGGTGTTAGGGCAGGTGGAACACTTCTGGATGGCGCTGGCAGACGAAGGTAAAGACGAGCTGATCGGTTACGTTCCAATGCGCGCCGTGGTGAAAGCCGATCAGTATGAAGCCACGGTTCGTAAAGCCTCTGTGCGACCAAAAGCACGGAAAAAGGCCACCTGCGTGAACGTTGATGGCAGCGGTAAAGCCTGTAAAAACAATAATAACGGCACATGGATCCTGGATTAATAGAGCTTTTGCGAGCGAATCCTTATGAATAAGAATACTTTTTTCGGCAGGGCTTCCCTGGCGTTTTTGCTGTTCATCTTTGCATTGATAGGTGGTTGCGCATCGTCTTCACACAGCGAGCCTTCCCGCTACACCCTGCAGTTTCAGGCCCATCCACAAATCAATGATTCTGCGCCACTTAAGGTCAGGGTATTGTTGCTGAAATCGGATGCGGACTTCATGTCCGCCGATTTCTACTCCCTGCAGAACAACGCGTCAGCCGTACTTGGCGCAAACCTGTTGAATAGCGATGTGTTCTTCCTGATGCCCGGACAACTGTCGAAAAGCCTGAGCGGACAAAGCTCGCCTGAGGCGCGATACATTGGGATCATGGGGGAATACCAGGCGCTGGACGGCAAAAAATGGCGCATGTCACTTCCTCTGCCCGTACCGGGCGAAAACCATATCTACCAGTTCTGGAAAGGGTCTGCAGAAGAACTGCAAGCCACTCTCTTTTTTGACGTAAACGGGATCCGCGTCATCAGCCAGTAACGCGCTTCTTAACAGGAAAACAGATCATCATGACGAAAGCAGAAAAGGTCGTCTGGACCGAAGGGATGTTTCTGCGTCCGCACCATTTTCAGCGCGCGGAAAGCTACCTGCAAAGCCATATTCGTGAATGGGGTATGCTGCAACGCGCTTACCTGTGGGGTTTTCTCGATCTGGAGCTCGACGAGGCCATGCTGCGCCAGGGGTGTGTGGCGCTCAGCTACGCCAGTGGACTGATGCCCGACGGGACCTTTTTCCACTTTCGGGATAGCCGTAACGGCCCGCTGCCGCTGCAGATCCCCGATAACCTCTCTGGTGAAAAGGTCGTGCTGGCGCTGCCGGTACGCCGGGGCGAACGTGAAGAGGTGGTCTTCAGCGAAGAGAAGGCCTCGCTGGCACGCTTTGTCACGTTTGAAGAGGAGGTGGAAGATGATAACGCCCTGTCGGTAGGGGAGGCCACGGTACAGTTTGGCCGCCTGCGCCTGAAGCTCATGCTGGAGAAAGATCTGACGGCAGAGTGGACCGCGATTGGCGTCGCTTTCGTCAATGAAAAGCGTAACGATAACCACGTCCGGCTGGATAACAGCTACATTCCGCCAATGCTGAACGCCAACAACAGCCATGCTATCTACAGCATGATCAACGATCTGCACGGCCTGCTGGGTGAGCGAAGCCAGCAGATCGCAGGCCGTTTACGTCAGCCGGGTCGCTTCAACACCTCTGAACTGATTGAGTTCACGCTGCTGTCGCTGCTGAACCGTCACCTTGGTGAGGTTTCACATATTAAGTCCCTGCCGCTGCTGCATCCGGAGACGCTCTGGCGCAGCTGGCTGCCGTTTGCCTCCGAGCTGGCAACCTGGACCGCTCACCGCACCACGGAAAGCGTGCTGCCGGTCTATAACCATGACGATCTGGCTGGCTGCTTTAGCAAGTTGATGCTGCTGCTGCGTCAGGGTCTGTCGATGGTGATGGAAGACCAGGCGATTCAACTGCCGCTGAACGAGCGCTCTCACGGCCTGAATATCGCTACCGTGCCGGAAATCAGCATGGTACGCGAGTTTGGTTTCGTGCTGGCGGTAAAAGCCAGCGTGCCAGGCGAGCATCTGCAAACGCATTTCCCGGCACAGATGAAGGTTGCCCCCGTCTCTAAAATCCGCGATCTGGTGCAGCTCCAGCTGCCGGGCATTGGGCTGCGCGCGATGCCGGTGGCTCCGCCGCAAATCCCATGGCATGCCGGATACAGCTATTTTGAGCTGGAGAAAGGCGGCGAGCTGTGGAACGAAATGGATAAGTCCGGCGCGTTTGCCCTGCATCTGGCAGGCGAATTTCCAGGACTGGATATGGCGTTTTGGGCCATTCGTAGCCCAACAGAATAATAAAGCGAGCGCTTAACATGCAGGAACGACAGGCTTCCGGCAACGATGCCGCATTTACCGGAGCAAGCAGCAATAACCTTCTGGTGGCAGCGGCGAATCCGCTGCTCAACGCTATCCCGCAGATCCGTCATTCAGTATCCCATGACGATCAGGCTGGGCTACGTCAGCGTTTAATCGATGAGATCCGGCGCTTCGAAGTGCGCTGTCAGCAGGCAGGGCTACCGTATGAAACCATCGTCGGTGCGCGCTACTGTCTCTGTACGGCGCTGGATGAAGCTGCCGCGCTGACGCCCTGGGGAAGCAGCGGCGTCTGGTCCGGGAGCGGTCTGCTGGTCACTTTCCACAACGAAACCTGGGGCGGGGAGAAGTTTTTCCAGCTGCTGGCGCGTCTGTCGCAGAACCCGCGTGAGCACATTCTGCTGCTGGAGATGATTAACTACTGCCTACTGCTAGGCTTTGAAGGGCGCTACCGGGTGCTGGATAACGGCCGTACCCAGCTTGAAACCATCAAGCAGCGGCTGTGGCAGATGATCCGTGGCGTGCGCGGCAGCTATCCGCCGCCGCTCTCTCCGCACCCGGAGGACCAGCCGGTACTGCGCAAGCTGTGGCGGCCCATGGTGCCGCTCTGGGCCTGCGTGGCGCTTGCCGGATTCGCCGCCTGCCTGTTCTACATCATTCTCAACTGGCGGCTCGGTGACAGCACCAATCCGGTGCTGGCGAAGATCTACCAGACGCCGCTGCCCGAGGCGACTATTCAGCAGCCCGCGCAGCGTCTGCCTGCCGTCCTGAATCTGCGCGGCTTCCTGAAGCCGGAGATCGAGGCGGGGCTGGTGGCGGTGAAAGACGAAGCGGACCGCAGCGTGGTGATCCTCAAAGGAGATGGGCTGTTCGCCTCTGCCTCGACGGTGGTGAGAGACCGCTACGACCGGGTTATCGAGCGTATTGCCCAGGCCATGAACAACGTGAGCGGCAAGATTCTGGTAGTGGGCTACAGCGATAACGTGCCGATCCGCAGCGCTCGCTTCGCCTCTAACTACGAGCTCTCTCTTGAGCGCGCCCGGTCGGTGCAAAAGCAGTTGCAGGATCGCCTCTCGCAGCCCCAGCGTGTGAAAGCCGAGGGAAGAGGGGAGATGGACCCCATCGCGCCAAATACGACGCCGGAAAACCGCGCCCGTAACCGCCGCGTGGAAATTACTCTGCTGGTATCGCCTGAAAATACCCAGGCTGAGCTGAACGGATTGCCGCAAGGAAACTAGGATGCTGACAACACTTCTCTCCATTCTCACCAATCGCCTGCTGTGGGGCTTCCTTGGTGTGACAGCCCTGGCGGCGGTGATCTGGATGATTGGCCCGCTGCTATCGATTGTCGATACCCGGCCGCTCGAATCAGAACAGAACCGTATCATCAGCATCGTGGTGCTCTATTTTATCTGGGCCCAGAGCCACATTGTGCCTCGCCTCTATAACGCCTGGCTCAACCGCAAGCTGATGGATAAGCTCAAAGAGGATACGACCGATCCGCAGTCGGTGGATCCGCAGCAGCGGCTGAATAGCGAAGACCAGATCCTGGCCAGCCGTTTTGATGAAGCGGCGCAGATGCTGAAGAAAGCCCATTTCAGCAAGGCGGGCAACCGCAACGCGCAGTGGACGCAACGCTTTGGCACCCAGTATCTCTATCAGCTGCCGTGGTATGTGATCATCGGCGCGCCGGGCTCGGGTAAAACTACCGCGCTGGCCAACTCTGGCCTCCAGTTCCCGCTGGCGGATCGCTTTGGGAAAACGGCCCTGCGCGGTATTGGCGGCACCCGTAACTGTGACTGGTGGTTTACCAATGAGGCGGTGCTGCTGGATACCGCAGGCCGCTACACGACTCAGGAGAGCGAGCAGGCGCAGGATGCCGGGGAGTGGCTCAGCTTTGTTCAGCTGCTGCGTAAATACCGCCGTCGCCAGCCCATCAACGGCGTCATCATCACCATCAGCATCTCCGATCTGCTGACGCAGTCCGCCGAGGCCTCCCGCCAGCAGGCGGTAAACCTGCGCCAGCGTCTGTCGGAGCTGCACGAGCAGCTGGGCATTCGCTTCCCGGTCTATGTCATGGTCACCAAGGTCGATCTGCTTAAAGGCTTCCGCGCCTGGTTTTCCGATTTCGATAAGGCCCAGCGTGACCAGATCTGGGGCTTTACCCTGCCGTGGGAAAAAGCTAAGCAGGCCGATTTTGACCTGATGGGGAACTTCGAGCAGGAGTTCTCCCTGCTGCAGCAGCGTCTGGATGCGGGCCTGCCAGAGACCATGCTCCAGGAGCACGATGCAAAAACCCGCGCCGAAGCCTGGCTCTTCCCGCAGGAGTTCGCTGCGCTGCGTCCGCTACTGGCGGACTACCTGAGCACGGTGTTTGCCCGCTCCAACTTTGAAACCGAGTTTTCGCCGCGCGGGATCTACTTTGCCAGCGGCACCCAGGAGGGCATGCCGTTTGACCGGGTGATGGGCGAGCTGAACCGGGCGCTTTCGCTGCCAGAGGGTAACGAGGCGGATAACTGGGATTCGGTAAGCAAAGAGGCCCCGATCCCGGGAGCCAAAGGGCAGAGCTTTTTCATTAAGAATCTGCTGCAAAACGTCATTTTCCAGGAAGCGGGCATCGCCGGGGAGAATCGCTGGTGGGAGCTGCGCAACCGGGCGGTGATCTGGTCTGGTTATGCCGCGCTGCTGGCCCTGCTGGTGATTTTAGGTGGCCTGTGGCTGACCAGCTACGGTAAAAACAGCGCCTACCTCAAAGAGGTGCAGGCGAAAGTGCCGGAGGTGGAACAGCAGAGTAAGGCGCTGCAAAACCTTCAGCAGCGTGACCTGTTTGCGCTGCTGCCGCTGCTTAATGGCCTGGTTGAACTGCCGAAAAGCAGCGAGTTTGATATCAACGAACCGCCGATCACCCGGCGGATGGGGCTGTATCGCGGGTATGACGTCAGCAACGCATCGCAGGCGCTGTACCAAAAAGCGCTGGAGCAGATGCTGCTGCCCGCCGTCGCGATGCACATCACCACCTGGTTACGCAATGACAACGGCAGCGACGTAGAGTACAGCTACGAAGCGCTGAAGGCCTACCAGATGCTCTACCAGCCGAAGCACTACGACGGCAAATTCCTGCACTCGTGGGTCATGCTCAACCTGGAGCGCAACCTGCCGCAAAACGTAACCCAGGCGCAGCTGCGCGAGCTGGAGTGGCATCTGACTCAACTGCTGGAGCCGCAGATCCAGGCGTCGCCTTATGCGCAAGACGAGGCGCTGGTGGCTCGCGAGCGGGCTCTCATCAACCAGCAGCCGCTCTCGACGCGGGTGTACGGTCGCCTGAAGCGCCTGCTGGAGCATGATGAAAACCTCAAGCCGGTATCACTGTCGATGCTCGGCGGACCGCAGAGCGAGCTGGTGTTTTCCCGTAAAAGCGGTAAACCGGTGAGCGAGGGCGTTCCGGGCCTGTATACGCCAGACGGCTACTGGAAAAGCTTCAACGGGCAAATCGATAGCGTCACTACCGCCCTGCATGAAGATGACGCCTGGGTGCTGGGAAGCACCTCGGCCCAGGAGGATAAGCAGCAGACCGACAACGCCGTACGTCAGCTCTATATGCGCGACTTTATCGCCAACTGGGACAGCTTCCTGGCTGACATTCAGCTCAACAACAGCGCCGATCTCTCCCAGCGCATTAACACCGCCCGGCTGCTCTCCAGCAGCAACTCGCCGCTGCGACGTCTGGTGATGAACCTGAGCAAGGTTCTGACCCTTTCCCGTGAAGCGCCGAGCCCAGCGGATGCCGCGCAGGCCAAAGAGCAGAACAACCGCGCCACGCGTACCCTGGAGGCACTGTTTAGCAATAACGACGGCGCGCCGAAGCAGGGAGCCGTGATGACCCAGGCACCGGAGCAGCTGGTGACTGACCACTACGCGCCGATGATAGAGCTGGCACAGCCCCTGGAGAAGGGCGGCAAAACCATCGTCTTTGATGATTTCCTCAAGCAGGTGGATGAGCTGTATCGCTATCTGACCGCCGTGCAGGATGCGGCGAACAGCGGCATGCCTGCGCCGGGCGGGGAAGCTATCAGCCGCCTGCAGGCCAGCGCGGGTCGCCTGCCGGGCGGCTTGCAGACCATGTTCAGCAATATGGCGGTCGGTGCAAGCAGCGATACCCAGCGCCGCGATCTCGATAACGTGCGTAAGCGAATTAATGTCGAAGTGGGCAGCTTCTGCCGTCAGGCTATCGCGGGCCGCTACCCGCTGGTGCGCAGCGCCAGCAGTGAGGTGACGCCGGACGATCTGGCGCGGATGTTTGCCCCAGGAACCGGCCTGATGGATGCCTTCTTTCGCGACAACCTGACCAATAAAGTCGACACCACTCAGTCGAGCTGGCGCTTTATGCCGGGCATTGATGGCAAAACGCTACCGGGCAGCGAAGGGCTGCTGCGTCCCTTCCAGCAGGCGCAGTCGATTCGCGATGCCTTCTTTGCCAGCGGTGCTGCGACGCCATCCTATAAGGTTACGGTGCGCACCGTCCGCATGGACAACACTATTCTCAATCTGACCCTGGACGTAGACGGTCAGATGTTGCGTTACAGCCACGGGCCGCAGGCGGTGCAGATCATGACCTGGCCGGGGCCAGGCGGAACAAACCAGGTGCGTATGCAGCTGGGGCTGGCGAACGGCAGCACCTCGACGCTGGTCACCAACGGCGCCTGGGCGCTTAACCGTTTCTTTGATAAAGCACGTATCAGCCCAGGCGGCGGCAGTCTGAGCCGGCAGGCGACGTTTACCGTAGATGGCCATCAGGTCACGCTGGAGTTTGCGCCAAACAGCATTCGCAACCCGTTCCAGCTTCCTCGTTTCTCATGCCCTTAATCGCAAGGATAGCCGTATGACGAATACCCCCGCGACAAGCTGGTACGGAAAATTACCCAGTGCCGGCGATTTTTTACAGCGTCGCTTTCCCGACTCGCTGCAGCGCCAGTGGTCGCATTGGTTTCAGGTAGGTCTGCACGCCTGGCAGCAGGAGGAGCTCCGCAGCGGCGAGCGCGACTTCAGCGCCGCGCCGGTGTGGAATTTTGTGGTGCCGCCCATGCTTGGCAGTCAGATGGTGCAGATGGGCTGTCTGCTGCCAGGGCGCGACAGCGTTGGCCGCCGCTATCCGGTGTGCGCCCAGCTCTCTTTTAACCCGACCGAGTGGTCGCCGCGCCTGCTGGCTCAGGCGGAAAGCTGGTATCAGCAGCTGGGTCGCGTCCTGCTGCACGCCGTGCGCAACACCTTCTCTGCGGAACAGCTGGATCAGGCGCTGATGGCCATTCCCTCGCCACAGCTCCCAGAGCCGCAGGTGCGCTCTGACATCCTTGATGTCATTGGCTATGAAGGCGAAGAGCGCTGCACGCTGAGCTGGCCGCAGGCGGCAGAGTGTTTTGACCCGCAGCGGCAGACCAGTTTTTGGTGGACCAACCGCAGCGATGGGTATCCGCTCTACACCCATGTTCACAGCGGTAACTTTACCGGACAGCTCTTTACGCTGCTGTTCGATCCCGCAGGCGGGGCCAGACCCGGACGTCACGGGCTTTATCCGCCCATGTTTGAATAAGCAGGTATCTGATGAGCATCGATCACTTTCTTACCCCGATAAGCCCGGAGAAACCCTGCGGCGACAATCTGGAATATGACGCTGACTACCAGGCGATGGAGCAGGCCAGCCAGGGGAAAGCCGAGCAGCAGTTTGGCACCACCATTATTCCCGCTGAGCCTGCCGACTGGACTACGGTGGAGAAGCTGGCCACCGGTCTGCTGGAGCGCACCAAGGATCTGCGGGTAATCATGGCGTTAACCCACGCCTGGACCAAACGTCGCGGGCTAGCAGGCTATGCCGATGGGCTGCTGTTAATCCAGCAGGCGATCTCGCTCTACTGGGAGCCGCTCTATCCGCTGCTGGAGGAGTATGGCGAAACCGATCCGATCTACCGCATTAACGCTCTGGCCGCGCTAAGCGATAAGTCAGATCTCACCGCCGCGTTGCGCGTTGCGCCGCTGCTGCGCTCCAGCGGCGATGAGATTTCGCTCCGCGATGCCCAGGCGTTGCTGGACGGCAGTAAAACCGAGTGTGCCGACTACCCGGGTGGCCGGGCGCGGCTCATTGACGAACTGGCGCGCGGCGGCCAGCCGGGTATTGAGGCGGTAGTGCAGATCCACGAGCGTCTGCAAACCATTCGCGAACTGCTGATTGGCTACCTGAGCGAAAGCGGCGTGCCAGAGATGGAGCAGCTGCAAAAAACCGTTGGGCTGGTGGCTAACGCCTGCCAGTCAGCCGACGGCAATGTGGCACCAGCGCCGCAGGACGCCGCGTCTGCAAGCGAGGAGACCCCCTCCGCGCCTGCGCCCCAGCCGGTTCAGTACGCCGCCGACTGGCGCAGCGTGCAGGTCACCAGCCGCGCTGACGCGCAGCTGATGCTGGAGAAAGCCAAGCACTATTTCGCTCAGCATGAACCTAGCCATCCCGCGCCGCTGATGATTGACCGGGTGCAGAAGCTAATCGAACTCAACTTTATGGACATCATTCGGGATCTGGCCCCAGATGGCGTGCATCAACTGGAAAACATTTTTGGGCGTCGCGATTGACGCATAACCCTGTAACGGCGTCTGGCCTGATGCTGGTCGCCACATTTTCACAGCGCATCTTTGATGGAGAGCATCATGGCAATGAGTAACAGTGGGCAGAAATTTATCGCACGTAACCGTGCGCCACGCGTACAGATTGAGTATGACGTAGAGATTTACGGTGCGGAGCGCAAAATCCAGCTTCCCTTCGTAATGGGCGTGATGGCGGACCTGGCGGGTAAACCGGTTGAGAACCTGCCTGCGGTTGACGAGCGTAAGTTCATGGAGATCGACCTCGACAACTTCGATGAGCGTATGAAAGCCCTGAAGCCACGCGTGGCGTTCCACGTGGACAACACGCTGACCGGCGACGGCAAGCTGAACGTCGATCTGACCTTCGAAAGCATGGAAGATTTCCTGCCGGATGCGATTGCACGCAAGGTTGAGCCGCTCAACAAGCTGCTGGAGGCGCGCACGCAGCTCTCCAACCTGCTGACTTACATGGACGGTAAAAATGGTGCAGAAGAGCTGATCGCCAAGATCCTTCAGGATCCGACCCTGCTCAAATCCCTGAGCCAGATGCCAAAAAATGACGATAGCGTAAAAGGTAACGAGGAGTAATCGATGAGCAATCCTTCTCAACAACATGAGCAGCAGGCGGGGCAGGCGTTTAGCCAGGATGAGTTCAGCGCGTTGTTGAACAAAGAGTTCCGCCCGAAGACTGATCAGGCTCGTTCAGCCGTAGAGAGCGCGGTAAAAACCCTGGCGCAGCAGGCGCTGGAGAACACGGTTACCTTTTCTAACGACACCTACCGTACCATCCAGAACCTGATCGCCGGTATCGACGAGCAGCTCTCCCGGCAGGTAAACCAGATTATCCACCACGACGAGTTCCAGAAGCTGGAGAGCGCGTGGCGTGGTCTGAGCTACCTGGTAAACAACTCCGAAACCGATGAGATGCTGAAGATTCGCTTTATGAGCATCTCCAAGCAGGAGCTGGGCCGCACCCTCAAGCGCTATAAAGGGGTGGGCTGGGATCAGAGCCCCATCTTCAAAAAAGTTTATGAGCAGGAGTATGGCCAGTTCGGTGGCGAGCCGTTTGGCTGCATCGTGGGCGACTACTACTTTGACCACAGCCCGCAGGATGTCGAGCTGCTGAGCGAGATGGCGCGCATTGGTGCTGCGGCACACTGCCCGTTCATCACCGGTACTGCGCCAAGCGTGATGCAGATGGAGTCCTGGCAGGAGCTGGCAAACCCGCGCGATCTGACCAAGATTTTCCAGAACACCGAATACGCCGCCTGGCGTTCACTGCGTGAATCCGAAGATGCGCGCTATCTGGGCATGGTGATGCCGCGCTTCCTGTCGCGCCTGCCTTATGGCATTCGTTCTAACCCGGTAGACAGCTTCGATTTTGAAGAAGAGACCGACGGCGCGAACCATGACAGCTACTCATGGGCCAATGCCGCCTACGCGATGGCCGCCAACATCAACCGCTCCTTCAAAGAGTTCGGCTGGTGCACCTCCATCCGCGGCGTGGAATCAGGTGGGGCAGTAGAGAACCTGCCGTGCCACACCTTCCCGAGCGATGACGGCGGCGTGGACATGAAGTGCCCGACTGAGATCGCCATCAGCGACCGTCGTGAAGCCGAGCTGGCGAAGAACGGCTTTATGCCGCTGATCCACCGCAAGAACTCCGACTTCGCCGCCTTTATTGGTGCGCAGTCGTTGCAGAAGCCGGCGGAGTATCACGATCCGGACGCGACGGCCAATGCCCGTCTGGCGGCACGCCTGCCGTATCTGTTTGCCTGCTGCCGCTTCGCGCACTACCTGAAGTGCATCGTGCGCGACAAGATTGGTTCCTTCCGCGAGCGTGAAGAGATGGAGCGCTGGCTGAATGACTGGGTGATGAACTACGT
Organism: Pseudescherichia sp. L3; assembly: GCF_024656065.1. Classification (NCBI taxonomy): domain Bacteria; kingdom Pseudomonadati; phylum Pseudomonadota; class Gammaproteobacteria; order Enterobacterales; family Enterobacteriaceae; genus Pseudescherichia; species Pseudescherichia sp. L3. The sequence goes on along the minus strand of NZ_JANKYC010000002.1, from coordinate 183,327 downwards.
CGACGGCGACCCGGCTAACTCCTCTCAGGAGACCAAATCCCGCAAACCGCTGGCCGCAGCGGAAGTGCAGGTGCAGGAGATCGAAGACAACCCAGGCTACTACGCGGCGAAGTTCTTCCTGCGTCCGCACTATCAGCTGGAAGGTCTGACCGTTTCCCTGCGTCTGGTATCGAAGCTGCCGTCGCTGAAGAGCAACGAAGCGTAATAGTTAAAAAGCCGGGTTGTAGATCAACCCGGCCCTTCTCGGGAGCAAGTTATGAGTACAAGACCATCATTTGTTGCTGCGTGGAGCGCTGCAAAAAGTATTTATGATGCCAATGATTCAATTGGCAAAGTAAAAGAGGTTATAGGCGGTAAAGTTAAGCATAACTTTGAAATCCCTGAACAGCAGGGCGGCTGGTCAAATAGTTGTGCGGTTCGTATGAGCTATGTCTTGAATTATACGGGACACCCTGTTCCGCGTATCGCTGGACTGACTGTCTCTGGAGCCGATAACAAGTGGTATTTTTTCCGGGTTAAAGACGTCATTGCCTGGCTAACAAGGCAGTGGGGTAAGCCAGATATGATAGTGAGTTATCCCTCGCTTCCTGTGCAACAGTTGGCCAATAAAAAAGGTGTCATTTTATTTGAAGTTCAGGGCTGGAGTGATGCAGCAGGACATGCAACATTTTGGGATGGATTGACATGTTCAGATCATTGTTACTTTAACGACCCCAATAGCAATTACACAACAACCAAAGCAAATTTTTGGGAGTTACCATGAAAAATGAGCTTTTAGGCCTTGTTCTGTTTGCTACTGCAATGTCAGCAAATGCGACTGATGATCCTGTTCTGTTTATAAAGAAAATGCCGTATAAGCAAGTTGTAAAAGATATGGTTTTGTCACGCTGCCTTGCGCAAGTTGCAGATGATAAAAGTCAATTTTCTCTGGACGCCGCACGCAGCGGTAATGCATTGCTGGAGTGGGTGCCTTTCGATATTGAAAATGGCAATGATAAGGTCAATGCTCTCATCGATAAATATAAAGGTTTTACTAACGGGTTTCATTCTGAACGAAAACCTGCGATACAAGGCGTAACCCTAAACTGTTTACGGCTGTACCATAGCGATGAGCTTGATAAGTTAACTTCGCAAGTGATAATCGGCCAACCGGATCACACCTGGCTTGATGATAATCCACAATAGTAAGTCTTAACATTTTCTTGTTTTATCAGGATGAACCGGTTATGTCGCTAAAAAGCGTGCTCGCTGCGCTATTAGTTCTGCTTAGCCTTAGTGGAAAAGCGTGGTCCGTATCGGAATCGCAACCGGCGGATGATACCGCTAACGTTTTGCGCGATACGGCTTTGCTTTCTCGAAATGATGTCAATCTAAGCGGTGAGCACTTTCTCAATGCCTGGCTATCGAAGACTGATGAGCGTGAGCGCATAAAAGCGAACATGTATTTGCTGGGCGTAATGGATGCCACGGAAGGTAAGATATGGTGCAGTTATAAAATGGCTTTACCTGGATCTTTACGTGAGGGAGTGTTCAACTATATGGTTAAATTGACCCCCGAGCGTAAGAAAGAGCGAGCTTCTGTTCTCATCACTGAGGCATTAGCAAAAGACCTTGCCTGTGATGAGTTTAAAGAAGAACGAAATCGCACTCTGAGTGATTAAAGGAAAACCCTTATTCGCCAATGAGACATGTTATGAGTTCGCTTTACATGATTAACGCATTTATGCGTTCCATGAAATTCACTAAAATCATTTGCAAAAAGAAGTGGTTTTAGTGAATGCGGATAGGAGTTGTTAGTGCATAAAAAAATCGTCACATACTTAGCCGTTTATGCATTTCTTTTTATTTCGGCCATGCTTCTTTTCACTGTAGTAAGCTATTGCTTTTTTGTCTTTACGTGGGACGGTAGCACTATAAAGCAAGCGGTCAACGCACTAATTTTGGTAGTGTCACTGTCTGCATCAGTCGCAGTATATTATGTGGCGGAAAAGTTAAAATCACGGATTTAAATGTTGCTCTATTTTGCAATATTACTCATTCGCATAATAGTGCGCGAATGAACCAGATTTAGAGGGGGAGCTTTTGCTACCGCTCTGGATGATCTGAATGCTTTGACAGCGTTCAGGCTAGAGGCAGAGGTAAAATATGGACGGTTTTATTCAGCCCCATGCTTTCCTGTTTGCCATATAAGTGCTTTTTTGAAAGCAATAATTTTCAATCACGAAGAGTAGATACTATGGCTATTGATATGTTCCTGAAGGTCGAAGGTGTTACAGGTGAATCGAAAGATTCGAATCACACTGGTTGGACTGATATTACTTCCTTTACTTGGGGAGCGTCCCAGCCGGGTAACATGAGTGTTGGCGGCGGCGGCGGTGCCGGTAAAGTTAACTTCAACGACCTGCACGTAAATGCGCTGATCGACAAATCAACAACCGCTATCCTGAAGCATTGCGCCAGCGGTAAACACCTGACCAAAGTTGAACTTTCTATCTGCAAAGCAGGTGGTCAGCAGGTGGAATACGGTCGTATTACTCTGGAAGACGTGCTGGTAACGTCCGTTCAGTATACTGGTTCCGATAATGGCGATCTGGTTGGTATTGCTTACGCATTCCAGGCTGCAAAAGTGAAACAGCAGTACTGGGAACAGACTTCTGCTGGCGGTAAAGGGGCTGAGAGTAGCTCTGGCTGGAACATCAAAGAAAACAAAGAAGCGTAATTGCAGTGAGCCCGCAAGGGCTCACTTTATCTTTTTCGAGGCATTAGGATGACAGATAAATGGCATCTGGCCGTTTTGGGTTGTTTTTTGCTATCTTCGCAAGCGATTGGTCGTATGGAGTACTCTTCAGAAGAGTACCTCAAAAACTATGCTCTGAGCACGTGCCTTGCTCAAGGGTATCAGGCTGAAGAAGTTAAAAAAGATGCTTCTGCTGCTGCCAGGGGATATGTTGAGTTTGGTGATTACTCACTGAAAGCGCATACTGCCGTAGAAAAATTGGGCAAAACCTTCCTTGCTAAGACATATGGAAGCCAGGCGGGCGTACCAATGACAATGGCAAAATGTATCGATTTTTATCATAGTAAAGAGCTTGCAGATCTAGTTAAAAAGTATAAAGGTAAACAAGATAACTGAGCTTTCGAATAAATAGTTAAGTAAACCGTAAAGTTATTATCATTAAGCGGTTGTATTAAAGAGGTGTTCAAGAAAAGTCGATTACATAACCTCCTGGAGGCTAAAATAAAAAAACTATTGGCATTTCTCCTGTTAATCACCTTTTCCGACGTTTCTGCGCAAATGCTGCCGGAAGTAAATAGCTTTTCTCAGCAGCAAATTTTTAGTAACTGGGTGCAAAATCGCTGCATTGGCAAAATTGCTGATGGTGAGTCTTTAAAGAATGATGCTAAGGCCAGCGCATCTGCATGGTTTGAAGCAAGTAACGTGTCCGCTGAGTTATTCGAAGAGGCGGACAAAGCCATCGATAATCAGCTTAAAGAAAAGATTGGCGGCTCACTTCCGGGTGAGTATCAAGTGTTGAAGTGTACGCTTATCGCTAATAGCGAAGCTATTAAGAATATCTACGGTAAAGGCACCAGGTAGTTCTTGTAAGATTAAATAGCACAAGCTGTAATAGCATGGATAGCACAAATACATTACAGAGAATAGCAGGTTCGCAGTAGAATCATTTTTACAGACCGTATTTTGAAATCGTTTGCGATGCTACGTCAGGTTAACAGGTGTTCCTTTAACAGGCTGAGCTAATTTCAAAATCATTTTTAGTAAAAATGAGAAATAGTCTTCTCATGTTGCTTTAAAACAGCGGGCAGAGGTTGCTGTTAAAGCGATTTAACAGGGATTAGAGATGAGAACACAATCTACTGTAGCCCCCGGGTATTGCGTGGTACAGCAGCCGGGAAACTTAGATCTCCAGGCGCGTCTGCTGTTTAATAATCCGAACAGCGAAGCGGCCCGCTACTTTATGCATCTCAATCGGGATATGCGCTGGGTCAGGCCCGGACAGATTTTGATAGTCGCCGACCCGGCGAATCAGAATCAGGTGTATCAGCTTAATCACCTGATTATGGCGAAGCAGAAAGTTAACGCGGCCCTGGCAACAACAGATGACAATGTAGCGGCATTTCTGAACAAGAATTATCAGCACATTGCGGCACTGACCTCCTGGGGAGAAAAGGTTGTCGGAACGGCGGGAGATGCAGGGGAAAGATATTTTCACCAGATTGAGTCGATTCTGGTCAAAATAGAGCAGACCTACCAGAACCAGTTCCGTACGCAGGGCATGCTGATTGGTCAGCAGTTTTATACGGAGCGAAACGCGCTGTTCGCCCAGCTTAAGCCGCTGCTAAATAGCCTCGGCCGTATGTCGCTAAACATAGACCGCTACGAGAGCATCAAAAGAGCACTGGGTTTGTCCACACGCTCAATTATTCATGAGTGGAGCACGGTTGGGGTGGGCACCATCCCCGGATATGCCAGCTACATTATCCGGTCAGCAAAAGCAGCGAGCTTTATGAAAGCGGGCGGATGGGTGGCGTTAGGCTTCTCATTTATGAACACCTCTAACGACGTGTACCATGCCTGTACCACCGGGCGCGAGAGTGAGTGCGCAAAAGTGGCGATTAAAAATTACAGTAATTTTGGTGGTGGAGTAGCTGGTGCAGCTTTAGCTGCTTCCTTAACAACTCCGGTTTGCTTAGCACTAGGCGTACCTACTGTAGGTATGGGAACAATAGCCTGCGGTGTTATTGTCAGCGCGGCTGGTTCATCAATAGGAGCCACAGTCGGTGGATATGCTGGTCAAGTAACAAACTATTTGATTTATGGCGGAAATTAGTGTGGATGCCAAACATATTTATTCATTTTTTGTTTTGTTTCTATTTATAGTATGGATTCTAATTGTTGTGTCTTTTTTTATGGATTATAAAAGATACTCAAAAAGATTGGTGGGTATTTTTCAGATTTTAAAAGATAATAAATTATTGCATGTCAATGATTACCAGACTTTGGAAATGTTAGGTTTTTGGGGTTTTGGTGCAAGAGTAATGGTTCTGTTCTTAATTCTTAAAGGTAAGAGAGTTAAGTTAACTCATACTCGCTGGCTTGAGCCAGAAGCATGTCAGGTATTATTGAGAGGGGTTAATCTGGCATGGGTTAAAAATTATGGTTGTAAAGTCAAACTAGGTAGTGTTCTTTTATGTTTTTTACTAATATTAACTTTGTTTGGTTATGATTACTAATGAATATTGGTTGTATGGGGGAGCGATTATAATAGTTGCTGCTGTCTATCAAAAAATTTCATTGGCTTTGTATCTTAGAGGCGCTCCTTAGCAGTCAATGGAAATGTAATGTATAAGGACTTCCGGTTTATTGCGTTAATTTTAATTTTCATAGGGCTTGCTATCTCACTGGTAATTTACTTCCGATTTTATCGTAAATACTCCAGGCAACTTTCTGATGTGTTTAGTCAGCTGCAAAAAGAAAGGTATTTAGATGTTGAAGATTATCGGCTCTATGAGCAGTCAGGTGCTCCGGGCTTTGTTCATCGGGTAAACCTTATGCGAAAAATCCTTCAATGTAAGCCCTTGAAGAGAAGCAAGGGGCGTTGGTTAGAGCCTGATGCTGGTAAATTAATGCTATCACTGTATGATTTTTCATGGATCGGTAAATTCCAGAAGCTTTCATATTTTGTTGCAATATTAATGTTTTTGTTGGTTGTTCTCGTAATGACAGGTAAATAAAATTTTATACAGCAGATAATCAAGTGTTTCGATGCTCAACCAGGTTGGCTGTATTAAATAGCACAAGCTGTAATAGTATGGATAGCACAAATACATTACAGAGAATAGCAGGTTCGCAGTAGAATCATTTTTACAGACCGTATTTTGAAATCGTTTGCGATGCTACGTCAGGTTAACAGGTGTTCCTTTAACAGGCTGAACGAATTTCAAAATCATTTTTAGTAAAAATGAGAAGTCGTCTTCTCATGTTGCTTTAAAACAGCGGGCAGAGGTTGCTGTTAAAGCGATTTAACAGGGATTAAAGATGAGAACACAATCTACTGTAGCCCCCGGGTATTGCGTGGTACAGCAGCCGGGCACCTTAGATTTTCAGGCGCGTTTACTGTTTAATAATCCGAACAGCGAAGCGGCCCGCTACTTTATGCATCTCAATCGGGATATGCGCTGGGTCAGGCCCGGACAGATTTTGATAGTCGCCGACCCGGCGAATCAGAATCAGGTGTATCAGCTTAATCACCTGATTATGGCGAAGCAGAAAGTTAACGCGGCCCTGGCAACAACGGATGACAATGTAGCGGCATTTCTGAACAAGAACTACCAGCATATTGCGGCACTGACCTCCCTGGGAGAGAAGGTTGTCGGAACGGCGGGAGAGGCGGGGGAAAGATATTTTCACCAGATTGAGTCGATTCTGGTCAAAATAGAGCAGACCTACCAGAACCAGTTCCGTACGCAGGGCATGCTGATTGGTCAGCAGTTTTATACGGAGCGAAACGCGCTGTTCGCCCAGCTTAAGCCGCTGCTAAATAGCCTCGGCCGTATGTCGCTAAACATAGACCGCTACGAGAGCATCAAAAGAGCACTGGGCTTGTCCACACGCTCAATTATTCATGAGTGGAGCACGGTTGGGGTGGGCACCATCCCCGGATACGCCAGCTACATTATCCGGTCAGCAAAAGCAGCGAGCTTTATGAAGGCGGGCGGATGGGTGGCGTTAGGTTTGTCGTTTATGAACACCACTAACGATGTGTACCATGCCTGTACTACCGGGCGCGAGAATGAGTGTGCGAAGGTTGCGGTAAAAAAATACAGTATTTTTGGTGGTGGTACGGCTGGTAGCTTAATAGCTGGTGGGTTTGCTACAATGGCGGCTGATCCGATCTGTCTTGCTCTTGGTATACCTACTGGTGGCATAGGGACCGTTGCTTGCGGTTTTGGAGTTGGGTTGGTATTTACAGCAGGGGGCTCTTGGCAGGGGAATACTGCAGGTATTGAGATAGGTAACAAAATAAATTCATTATTTTTTAGTAGTAATTGAAATGATGACAAACATCATAGAGCTGACCTTCTTATTAATAATGGTGTCAAGTTGGGTATACACGCTTGTAGTATATTATGTATATTATCGAAAGTATAGGGCCGAACTTGCAGGTGTTTTTCAACTGTTAATCGATCATTCGATTATTCGCTTTGAAGATTACTATTTTTATGAACAGTTAGGTGTGCCAGGGTTTGGATATCGTGTATCTATTATCTCTATGATTCTAAAGGGTCGGCGTATTCCGATTGATAATAAAAGGTGGATAGAGCCTGAGGCGGGTGACTTGCTCAGAGAGCATTTTGATCTTTCATGGATACGCGGTTTTTATAGAAATGGCTATCTTATGGGACTAGGTTTCGGTGTTGGCGTTATTTATGCTTTACTTGATAAGATGGGCTTTTTATCATAAGTAATGGTTTTTTAGTGCAGTTATAACAACATTTAAATATTATTAGGAGCAACTAAATTGACAATGGACATCATTTTAGTGTCCTTAGCTTATGGTGCTTTAATTGGCATAGCCATTACGGCTTATTTTTATAATAGATTCTACAAAAAATATAACACTCAACTGAAAGAAGCATTTAGGCTTCTTCAGCAAAAATCACTAATAAAATTAGAAGATTATTACTTTTATGAACAGTTGGGGATGTACGGTTTTGGGTTTCGAGTTTCGCTGATAAAAATAATTATGAAAGGAAAAGCATTTCAGCTTGAAAAGAACCGTTGGGTTACGCCAGAGGCTAAGCAAGTATTGGTAGGGAATTTTGACTGGTTGTGGGTCAAAGATTTTTACAGATTGATAAACTGTATAATGGGGCTGGGTCTGGTGTTTTTTGTTTCTGGCATACTTATAAAATATAGATAAAAGGTAAGTCATTATCATAATGTTTAGGTGATTGCTTATCTGCATAAATGATCTGCGCTATTTAATTTATAACAGGACGCAAAAGATTGGAAAGCATACTGCTTTTTTTATGGGTTTCATCATTTGTTGCTATTGTGATAATTGATACTTTTAACAGGTATCAGTTTAAAAAGAATGAGGAGGAGTATAGAAGGTTGCTGGATGAGTACCTTGGACATGGTTTTGATATTGATATAATGACAACTTACGCTGTTTTTTTTGGCTCAATAGCCAATTATCAAAAAATAATTTGGTTTGTGCGTTTATATAAAGGGGTGAAGATGAAATTTACCCATGAGCGTTACGTCCAGCCAGAAGCATATGCGTTTGTACAGTCCTTGCCTGATTCAAGAATAAGTTGGATAATCAAATTCCATCGACTATGCATAATCCAAGGTTATATACTTGCTTTTTGGTTGTCTGTTTGTTTTGCTATATTTTTGCTCTATAAATAAAATTAATCATGCAGTTAAATCTCAGCTCTTAAAAGAAGTTGCAACTTATTTTTAATACGTATCTATTTGCACCATTCAGCTTTTTCTTAATCAACTTAGTCGCCCCCAAACGCAGCCATTCTTCCCCAAGAGCGGCTGCGTTTGAGTGCTAACCATACCAGCAGGAATACGCTATGCGATTCACGATTATTTCGACAAAACCTGGCCATCAGCCACCCACGAGTAGCTTCGAATTTTATGCGCCCGGTGGCACCATTGGCCGCGGAACGGATAACAATCTGGTGCTGCCGGATAACGACCGCACGATCTCTCGCCTGCAGGCCATTGTCCATGTGGATGCTCAGGGCGAGTGCCACATCACCAACCGGGGCAGCGTGACCCGCGTGGCATTGAACGATATTCCCCTGGAGCGCGGACGCCAGGTCGAACTGCAGGATGGCGACATCCTGGGTATTGATGACTACCGCATCGAAGTTACTAGCCTGCAACAGCAGGCTGCGCCGGTAAGCCGTCCGGCAGCGGTGATTACGCCGCCGCCGCCGAAACCTGCCGCCGCGCCAGCGCCAGCATCAAAGCCAGCCAGCGACGCTGCGCAAGCGGACGCCGCACCTACGGCGGTGCCTACGGAGATCTGGGACAGCCTGATGCAGGAGTTCTCTATCTCCGACAGCATCTCAAGCAGCCGCGCCAGGCCACAGCCTGCTGAATCTCACGATCCGTTCTCACAGCCCAAAGAGCCGGAACGCAACGCCGAGGATCCGCTGGCGATGTTCCAGAATAGCGATCCCCAGCTAGAGCGTAAAAACGTTAATACCGACTCGCTGTTTAGCGACGAGGCGCTGTTTAAAAGCGACAGCATCTTCAATGACGCTACGCCCAGCACGCTGGTGCCGCCAAAAGAGAGCGAGCCTTCGCTGCCAAAAGAGGAGCCGAAGGACGAGCTCGATCCGCTGGCGCTGTTCGGCGGCTCTGCCAGCGCACCCGCCGCGCGCAATGACGATCCGCTTGGGCTGATGGGAGGCGCACCGCTTACCCATCCCGACGATCTCTCTTCTAAAGACGATCTGTCGCCTAATAACAGTCTGTCGCCCAAAGACGATCCGCTGCCGAAAGACGCAGCACCCGCTGAAGATAACGATCCTCTGGGGCTGATGGGCGGTGCACCGCTGACCGCTGCGCCTGAGCAGAAGCCTGAGCCTGAGCCTGAGTTTACCTCAAAGCCTGAAACCGTAGCGCCGCTGGTCCAGACGCCTGACGATGCCGATCCGCTGGCCAACTCGCCGCTGTTTGCAGAGGAGCCGCTGCCGGAAGCGCCGCACGCTGAACCTGACATGCCAGCCGAGGAGCCGGACCGCCAGGACTACGCAGGCTTTACCATGCCTACGCCGCAGGCGGTTGCGCGCACGCAAATGCAGACGCCTAAAGGCCGCCTGCGTATCGATCCGGTGCAAAACGCCGCCTCTGCCTCCTCGTCCCAGCCTGCCCGGGGCGACGTACTGCAGGGCGAGCTGCTGGAGGCACTGCTGGAAGGGATGGGCCTTGGCGATATGCAGCCGACGCCGCAGTTCGACCGGGAAAATATGCGCCAGCTCGGCCAGATGCTGAGCATGTTCTCTCAGGGGACGGTGGCACTCCTCTCGTCGCGATCGATCCTCAAACGCGGCGTGAAAGCGGACATGACGATGGTGCTGGACGACGCCAATAATCCGTTCAAGCTGCTTCCTTCCGGAAAAACGGTGCTGATGCAGATGTTCGGCACCCGCATGCCGGGCTTTATGCCGCCGAAAAAATCGGTACGCGATGCGCTGATCGATCTTCAGGCGCACCAGCTGGGCATGATCTCCGGCATCCGCGCCATCATCGCCGCCATGCTGCAATCCTTTAACCCGGAGCAGCTTGAAGAGCAGGCGAAGCTCGATGGCGTAACGTCACGTCTATCCTTGCCGGGCAGCCGTAAAGCCGCGCTGTGGGACTACTTCGTTCGCTCCTACGGCCAGACGGCAGGCGAAATTGAAGATGACTTCCATACCCTGTTTGGCGAAGCCTTCCTGCATGCCTATGACATGGAGGTCAATCAGTACAAAGACTCACAAAGCGGATCGGAAGAAGAATGAATATCGCAACGGCCTCTCTCTCCCGCCAGGGAACGCGCGCCAGTAACCAGGATCAGACGGGAGAAAATATCGGGGAGCGCGCGGCCTGCTTCGTAGTATGTGACGGTATCGCGGGCCTGCCGGGCGGCGACGTCGCGGCTGAGCTTGCCCGCAACAGCATTATCTCGCGCTTCAACGGCGATAAGCACCTGAACGCACAAGAAATTCCCGACTATATTCAGCAGGCAAACCGCGCCATCCTCAGCGAACAGCAGGCGGTGCAGGACTACCGCCGGATGGGTACCACGCTGGTCAGCCTGTTTATCGATCGTGACTACAAGCTGGCCTACTGGGCGCACGCGGGCGATAGCCGCCTCTACCTGTTTCGTCGCGGCTGGCTCTCCCATGTGACCACCGACCACAGCCTGATCCAGCAGATGAAAGATGCCGGGCACCAGACGGATAACATCAACAGCAATCTGCTCTATCTGGCGCTGGGCATCGAGAACGGCGGTCCGGAAGCGAGCTACAGCGATGTGGTCCCGGTCGAAGATGGCGATGTCTTTCTGCTATGCACCGATGGCTTCTGGCACGGCGTTAGCGAAGAGCAGATGAAACAGTCGCTGCATATGGTCAACACGCCGCAGGAGTGGCTGACGCTAATGCAGCAGCTCATTCAAAAAAACAGCGAAAGCGAGGGTAGCGCTCAGGATAACTACACCGCTGTTGCGGTGTGGATGGGCAACCCGCAGGACACCACCTTGCTGCATACGCTCTCTGATGCAGCTCAGTTTTTTCCCGTACTGGATTGATTAGGCACACAAGGACTTATATGAAACTTTGGCTATCGGGTTTAGCGCTTCTGGCTGTAGCGGGCACCGCACAGGCTGAGAACTATCGCATCGTGCAGTCGCCTTCACAAAAGCTGGATATCTGGATAGACGATATCAAGGACAAAACGCCGCAGAGCTGGTGTAAGCAAGACGTCGCGTTACGTATCGTGGCGAACGGCAATAAAGAGGTCTCTATACTCGACAGCTTTATGCCTCGCCTGGGGGCGCTGCTGGAAAACCAGTGCGGCAAGCTGCAGCAGCTGTCGTGGACGCTGAACGATCCTGCGGGTACAACCCTGGCCCAGGGGACGGCGAGTAAAAACAAAGAGTGGGCGGTCGCAGTCAAGCAGCCGCAGCCACAGCCGCAGGTAGCTACAACGACTAATAACGCCCTGATCCCGCCAGCCGTTAATCCGGAAACGCTCTCGGTCGCGGCGGATCGCACGCCATGGCAGGAGTTTACCCTGCAAAACGGCTGCCATCTGCGTACCTTCTGGCAGGGCGGCGCGGCCGCACCGGCGCTGTTTATTCCGGCATCCGGCACGGCGAGCTGCGAAAAAGGTAGCTGGCTGAGCGGTCATGCTGTGATGACGCAGGCCAGCAACAGCGGGCAGCAGGAGACTCCGGTGACCTATGTCCACGGCTTCCCGGTCACCGGCCTGAGCGACAGCGTTAATGCGGATGATGTACTCATCACTTCCGTGAATAAAGAGCGCATGGTTTTCAGCACCAAAGGTAGCGAGCAGAGCTGGATGATCCTGCCTTACGACAGCGCGCTAAACAGCTGGAAGAGCGAAGGTACGGTAGTGGTTCAGGTCTCTCAGGAGCTGGCCAGCGACGATGCGCAACTGCAGGCGCGTTTGCAGGCCGTGAAACAGCTCTGGACCCCGTGGCTGGCACCGAATGCCACGCTCAATATTGTCCTGGTCGATGCGCTGCGCCCGCAGCTGCGCGATCCTGCGGTGGGTGCCTGGCGCGCCGCGAATTAAGGAGCAGCTATGAATACGCTTTATCAACATCTGGGTGATGAGTCGATTAATGACGCCCTGCTGCGCCTGGAAACTGAGATCAAATCCCGTCCGGCGGACGCCGATCTGCGCGCCGCCTTTGTCCAGTTTTTGGCCCTGAGCGGTAACTGGACGCGGGCGATAACCCAGCTGAAAAGCTGGCTGGCAATGAAGCCACAGGCGAAGCCTACCGTGACGCTGCTTGAGCAGGCCATGCAGGGGGAGCTGCAGCGTGCTCAGGTTCTGGCAGGCCTGGCGCGCCCGTCGATGCCGGATACGCAGTGGCCCTGGCTGGCTACGCTCGCCTCGGCGCTGGCTGAAACCGGGGAGCGCGCCCGGACGCTACGCCTTGAGGCGCTGGAGCAGGCTGAGGCCAGCGCTGGCGTGCTTACGTTTGAGAATGAAGAGACCCAGGACTTTGCATGGCTGATGGATGGCGACGCGCGCCTGGGGCCGGTCTGTGAAACTATCCTCAATGGCCGCTATTTCTGGCTGCCCTTTAGCGCCATCGAAGAGATCCGTTTTCAGGCTCCGGCCAGCGTCACCGACCTGGTGTGGCGTCACGCGCTGGTGCGCCTGACCGATGGCACCGAGCAGGTCTGCCAGCTCCCGGCGCGCTATCCCTTTGAGCCCGAGGCGGCTGACGCGGTCAAGCTGGGTCGGGCGACGGAATGGCTGCCGCTGGATGACGACGGCGTGCTGTATCAAGGGCTGGGTCAGAAGGCGTGGCTCAGTGAGCAGAGTGAAAGCCCGCTGCTGTCACTCAGCCTGATCACCTTTACGGCAGGCAGCGAGCATGAGTAAACCCGCTGGCGAAGGCGATCTGCTGCGCAGCGGCTGGCAAGCCCGCAGCAAGCAGGAGAGAGTGGGCGCGCGCGACAAGATGCAGCCCTCGCTGCTGGATCGCCTGACGGATAACGATCCCGGAAAGCAGCGGGAGCCCGCAAACAGCAACTTTATTACCCACTCGGCTTTGCGGCACCAGGTGCTGCGCGATCTGCAGTGGCTGTTTAATACCATCAATCAGGACTCGTCCCACGATCTCAGCGCCTTGCCGGAAGTGCGCCGTTCGGTGGTGAACTTCGGCGTGGCGCCGCTGGCGGGGAAACGGATGTCGGATATCGAATGGCATGACATCCAGCGCAAGTTAACCGAGGCGATAGTTAACTTTGAGCCGCGTATCATGGCGCAAGGGCTCCAGGTGCGCTGTATATCCGACACGGCGTCGCTTGATCTGCACAACGTGCTGTCGATAGAGATCAAAGGGCGTATGTGGTGCGTACCGTACCCGTTGGAGTTTCTGTTTCGCACGGATGTCGATCTGGAAAATGGTCATTTTGAACTTAAAGATGCGGGGTAACTATGGAAAGTAAACTGCTTGAGTACTACAACCGCGAGCTGGCCTATCTGCGGGAGATGGGTGCAGAGTTTGCCCAGCGCTACCCTAAAGTAGCCGGGCGGTTAGGGATGCAGGGCATAGAGGTGGCGGACCCGTACACCGAGCGCCTGATGGAAGGCTTTGCCTTTTTGACCTCCCGCGTACAGCTCAAAATGGATGCCGAGTTTCCGCGCTTCTCCCAGCGCCTGCTGGAGATGCTGGCCCCCAACTATTTAGCTCCCACGCCGTCCATGGCCATCGCTGAACTGCAGCCCGACAGCGGGCGGGGCGATTTGAGCAACGGGTTTATCGTGCCGCGCGGCACCATGATGGACAGCCTGGCGCTGAAAAAAAACGGGGTCACCTGTAGCTATACCACGGCGCATGACGTCAACCTGCTGCCGCTGAAAATCGACAGCGTTGAGCTGGGGGGCGTGCCTGCCGATCTGCCTCTCGCCCAGCTTGGCCTCAGCCAGCGCGGGATCACCAGCGCCCTGCGGATCCGCATCGCCTGCGATGGCCCGCAGCACCTTGGACATCTCAACTTTGACCGGCTGGATTTCTTCCTGAGCGGCCCCGACATCGAAGCGCTGAAGCTGCTGGAACTGGTAATGGAGCATCACGTTGGCGTTGTCTGCCAGACCGTGGGCGCGCAGCCGCAGCGTCAACAGCTGCCAGAGAACGCCCTGCGTCATGAGGGTTTTGACGCCGACCATGCGCTGCTGCCAGAGGATCTGCGCAACTTTGATGGCTACCGGCTGCTTCAGGAGTATTTTGCTTTCCCGGCGCGCTTCCGCTTTATCAGCCTGAGCGGCCTTAGCAAGCTGATTAGCCGCTGCGAAGCAGAGCATGCGTTTGATATTTTCATCCTGCTGGATAAAACCGACGAGCAGCTGGAGCGGGTTGTGGACGCCAGCCACATGGCGATGCACTGCACGCCGGTGATCAATCTCTTCCCGAAGGTGGCCTCTCGCCAGAAGCTAAGTGATAACCAGCACGAATGTCATCTGGTGGTCGATAATATCCGTCCGCTGGATTATGAAATCTATGCGGTAAACAAGATCTACGGTAGCGCCGACGGCCAGCGTGACGATCAGACGTTTCGTCCGTTCTGGAGCACCTGGAGCCAGGATGCAGGCAACTACGGAGCCTACTTCTCCCTGCGCCGCGAGCAGCGTGTGCTGTCCGAACATGCGCTACGCTACGGCACCCGTACCGGCTACACCGGCTCGGAAGTGTTTGTCTCGCTGGTGGATGAGCAGCATGCCCCGTGGCAGGAGAGCCTGCGCTATATCACCGCCGACGTGCTCTGTACCAGCCGCGATCTGCCGCTGATGCTTCAGCAGGAGCTGGGCCAGTTTATCCTGTCGGATTCGATGCCGGTGAAAAAGCTGAGCCTGCGTAAAGGCCCCACGCCGCCGCGTCCGGCGCTGGCGGAGGGGTTCAGCACCTGGCGGCTCATCAGCCAGTTGCAAATGAACTACCTGAGCCTGATGGACAGTGAAAACGAAGACGGCGCCGCCGCGCTGCGCCAGCTGCTCGGCCTGTATGCCGGCCTGGCCGAAGCGCCCATTGCCCGCCAGATCGAGGGCGTTCGCCACTGCGTGCTGGAGCCCGTTCATCGCCGCGTGCCGGAGCCGGGGCCTATCGTTTTCGCCCGTGGCATCGGCATTACCCTGACGGTGGACGAGCAGGCCTTCTCGGGTTCCAGCCCGTGGCTGTTTGGCAGCGTGCTGGAGCGCCTTTTCGCCCGCCTGGTCTCCATCAATAGCTTTACCGAGTTCACGCTTAAGAGCCAGCAGCGGGGGGAGATTGGCTACTGGGCACCGAGAATGGGCAAAAGGGCGCTGATATGAGTGAAACCGTGACCACGCTACGGCAGGTTCATCGCCTGACGCCGCTGCCGGAGACGTTCTGGCGCGGGGTGATGGACGCGCCCTGGCGCTACGATCTCTTCCAGCTGCTGAGACGCGTTGACGCCCAGGGGGGCGAGCGTTACCCGCTGGGCCGTGCGCCGCTGCCAAAATTTGAGCCGCTGCGTATCGGTCAGCAGCCCTCCATGAGCTTTGCCCCCTCCACGGTGGCACAGGTTCGCCAGCGGGCGCAGAGCGGATTGCATGAGGTCTCTATCCTGAGCTTTGGCATGTTTGGCCCCAACGGCCCGCTGCCGGTGCACATGACGGAGTACGCTCGGGAGCGTATCCATCACCATCAGGACGATAGCCTGGCCGCGTTCGCCGATCTCTTTCATCATCGTCTGACGCTGCTTTTCTACCGCGCGTGGGCCGATGCGCAGCCCGCCGTGTCGCTCGACCGTGCTGACAATAAGCGTTTTGATCGCTATCTGGCGTCGCTTATCGGTATGGGGCAGCCGGGGCAGATGGCGAAAGGCAGCCTCAGCCCACACGCGCGCTTTACCCATGCCGGACACCTGACGCGCCATAGCCGCGATCCGGAAGGGCTGGAGAAGATCCTGCGCAACTACTTTAAGGTGCCGGTAAAGCTGGCGATGAACGTGCCGCAGTGGATGCCGCTTTCCTCTCGTGAGCAGGCCCAGCTCGGTGCGGGACGACGCCTGCCCCGGCTAGGCCAGTCGGCGTTTCTTGGCGTAGCCGTCCGCGACGTGCAGCATAAGTTTCGTATCGAAATAGGTCCGCTGAGCGCAGAGGAGTATGACCGCTTTCTGCCTGGCGAAGCCTGGGTAACGGCGCTGCGCGACTGGGTGCGCCAGTACCTGGGTCTTGAGTATCAGTGGGATACGCAAATTTTACTACGAGCCGATGCGGTACGCGGCGTGGCGCTCGGGGGAGGCGGTCGGCTGGGTTACAACACCTGGCTTGGACAACAGCCTCTGCCGATACCTCGCGGCGACCTGGTTTTTAGCGCAGAGCTCTGATTTTCGTCTCTGACGTCACACATCAATGTTATCAATGGAACCGAACATGTCAGAAATCAGCCGTGCCGTGCTTTTCGGCAAACTCGATACGCTGTTATTTACCTCGCTGGAAAGCGCCACCGCCTTCTGCAAGCTGCGCGGAAACCCGTATGTTGAACTGGTGCACTGGCTGCATCAGCTTATGCAGCAGCAGGATGGCGATCTCCAGCAGGTTATCCGCCACTTCTCTCTTGATGAGCCACAGCTCACCCGCGATATTGTCGCCGCGCTGGATGCGCTGCCGCGTGGGGCCAGCTCGGTCTCCGATCTCTCAGAGCATATCGATAGCGCCGTTGAGCGCGCCTGGGTATACGGTTCGCTGACGTTTGGCGTAAGCCGTATTCGCGGCGGGCACCTGCTCATCGGCCTGCTTAAAACCTGGAACCTGGCGAACGTGCTGAAAAGCATCTCCGCCCAGTTTGGCCGTATCAACGTCGAGGTACTGCTGGAGCAGTTCGACGCCATCTGCGCCCAGAGCAAAGAGACGCAGCAGGCCGCCGCAGCCGCAGAGGCATCCACCGGCGCGGTGCCCGCTGCGCAGGGCACGCTGGCGCAGTACGGTCAGGATCTGACGGCCCGCGCCAGAGAGGGAAAAATCGATCCGGTGGTGGGGCGCGATGAAGAGATCCGCCAGATGGTGGATATCCTGATGCGTCGTCGGCAGAATAACCCGTTGCTGACCGGGGAAGCCGGGGTGGGTAAAACGGCGGTCGTGGAAGGATTAGCGCTGCGTATCGCCGAGGGCGACGTGCCGGAACCGCTGCAAAATATTCAGCTGTGGCTGCTGGATATCGGCATGTTGCAGGCGGGCGCGGGCATGAAAGGGGAGTTCGAAGCCCGGCTCCAGGCGCTGATCAATGAAGTCCAGTCCAGCGTCACGCCAATCATTCTGTTCATTGATGAAATTCATACCCTGATTGGCGCTGGCGGCCAGCAGGGCACCGGCGATGCTGCCAACCTGCTGAAACCGGCCCTGGCGCGTGGTCAGCTGCGTACCATCGGCGCAACCACCTGGGCGGAATACAAAAAATACATTGAGAAAGATCCGGCCCTGACCCGCCGTTTCCAGACGGTACAGGTGCATGAGCCGGACGAGGCAAAAGCCGTGCTGATGCTGCGCAGCACCGTCTCGCCGCTGGAGAAGCATCATCAGGTGCTGCTGCTGGATGAAGCGGTCAGCGCGGCGGTGAAGCTTTCCCATCGCTATATTCCCGCGCGCCAGCTGCCTGATAAAGCGGTCGCCCTGCTTGATACCGCCTGCGCCCGCGTCGCGGTCAGCCAGAGCGCACCGCCGGCGCAGCTTGAAGCCTGCCTGCGCCGTATTGCTGCCCTCGACGTAGAGATCGAAATTGCCGGACGCGAAGCGCGGGTCGGCGTGGGTGAAACCGACCGGGTTGCCACCCTCCAGGCGGAGCGCGACCAGCAAGAGACCCAGCGCGAGGCGTTAAACCAGCGCTGGGAAGAGGAGCGTGGCCTGGTCAGAGAGATTATCCGCCTGCGCGCGGCGCTGTTTGCCGCCGAGGAGGAGGAGACGACCGAGCTACGTAGCCAGCTGGCTGACCAACAGCAGGCGCTGAAGACGTTGCAGGGCGATGCGCCGCTGCTTTTTGCTGCCGTGGATGAGAACGTGGTGGCCGCCGTGGTCTCCGACTGGACCGGCATCCCGCTGGGGCGGATGGTGAAAAACGAGATCGACGCGGTGCTGAGCCTGGCCGATACGCTCAACCAGCGGGTGATTGGTCAACGCCACGGCCTGGAGCTGATCGCTCGCCGGGTGCAGACCTCTCGGGCGAAGCTTGACGATCCCAACAAACCCATCGGCGTCTTTATGCTGTGCGGCCCCTCCGGCGTCGGTAAAACCGAAACCGCGCTGGCGCTGGCAGAGTCGCTCTACGGCGGCGAGCAGAACGTCATCACCATTAACATGAGCGAGTTCCAGGAGGCGCATACCGTCTCTACCCTTAAGGGCGCGCCTCCGGGCTACGTGGGCTATGGCGAGGGTGGTGTGTTAACCGAGGCGGTTCGCCGTCGCCCCTACAGCGTGGTGCTGCTGGACGAAATTGAAAAAGCGCATCCGGATGTGCATGAGATCTTCTTCCAGGTCTTTGATAAGGGCTGGATGGAGGATGGTGAAGGACGCCTGATCGATTTCCGCAACACCATTATCATCCTCACCTCCAACGTTGGCACGGAGCTGATTAGCGCTATGTGTGCCGATCCGGAGCTGATGCCGGAGCCAGAGGCGCTGGGCGGTGCGCTACGTCAGCCGCTGCTGCAGGTCTTCCCGCCTGCGCTGCTGGGCCGCCTGCTGGTGGTGCCTTACTATCCGCTCAGCGATGATATGCTGGGCCAGATCGTTCGCCTCCAGCTTAAGCGTATTCAGCGCCGTCTGGAGGAGAACCACGGCATTGATTCAGAATTTGACGACAGCGTGGTAGAGCAGATTGTTCAGCGCTGTACCGAGGTCGAGTCCGGCGGACGTATGGTTGACGCCATTCTTACCAATACGCTGCTGCCGCAGATGAGCCAGATTTTATTGACCGCCAGCCGCAGTGACGAGCAGTACCAACGTCTGCGCGTCACCTGTGAGCAGGGCGAGTTTCACTGTCAGTTTGCCGTGTAACGCAATCATCAAGAGAACTGTTAAACATGATGGATAATGATAACAATCGGACTGTCCCAAACGCGCTGCCGGTCGGGTACCGTTTCAATGAGTTTGAGATAAAAGAGGTGATTGGCGGCGGTGGATTCGGCATCGTATATCGTGCCTGGGACCACCAGCTTGAGCGCACTATCGCCATCAAAGAGTTTATGCCCGCCTCGCTAGCCGTACGTGGCGACGACATGACGCTGGTACTGCGCAGCGAGCGCTTCGGTAAAGCCTTCTCTGCCGGGCTGAATAGCTTTATCCAGGAGGCGCGCCTGCTGGCGCGCTTTAACCATCCTAACCTGGTGCACGTCCTGCGCTTTTGGGTGCAGAACGATACTGCCTACATGGGGACGCTGTTCTACAGCGGGACCACGCTCTCCCGCCTGCGCGAGCAGAAGCCAGAGATGGTCAACGAGGCGTGGATCCGCCGCATGCTGCCGATGCTGTTTGGTGCCATCAAGACCATTCACGATGAAGGCTACCTGCATCGCGATATCTCCCTGGATAATATTCAGATCCAGGATAACGGCCTGCCGGTACTGCTCGACTTCGGCTCGGCGCGTCGCACCATCGGCAACCTCTCCGACGAGACGGAGACCATGCTGCGCCCGGGCTTTGCGCCTATTGAGCAGTACACCGATGACAACGAGAGCGAGCAGGGGCCGTGGACCGATATCTACGCCCTGGGTGCGGTGATCCATACCCTGATCGCCGGTTCACCGCCGCCGGTGAGCGTAGTGCGCTCGATTCAGGATACCTACAAACCGCTGGCCGAGCTGCAGCCAGCGGGCTATTCGCTCTCTCTGCTCCAGGCGGTGGATCGCGCGCTGATGCTGCGCATGGACGATCGTCCTCAGTCGATTGACGAATTCGCCGTCCTTATCGACATGCCCGTTGCGGGCATTGACGACGTGCTGAGCGCCAAAAAGCCGGGCACCATGCTGGTCCCGGTAGAGGAGACGCCGGAGCCGACGTCTGCCCTGGACTGGCGGCGCTACAAGGTTCCAGCGATTGGCGCAGCGGGGATCATCGTCGGTATCGTTGCGGGCGCGCTGCTGTTCAGCGGCAGCGACGATGAGACGCCGGAAACCGCCAGCGTCGATACCGCCGTCACCGCACCGCCAGCGCCAGCCGAGGCACCACCGGCCACCACGGCGAATGAGGCTCCGGCTGCTGTTCAGACCCAGGCTCCACCGGCGGTGGAAAGCCCGCCACCGGCAGCGGTTGAAGCCGAGCCGATTGTGCTGGTCTACATTCGCATGCTGGAGGGTGAAACCTTGCAGATTAACGGCGAGTCAAAAGCACTACGTCCGGCGACCAACGGCTACGCCTCTCTTACCCTCCCGGCAGGGGAGTTCACTTTTGAACTACAGGGGAGCGGTAAAACGCGCACGCAGACGCTGAATATTGCTAAGCCCGGCACGTGGCTGGTGAACCCGTAAACGCGGCGAAAGTCAGGGAGGGGTGACAGGACAAAGCCTATGTACAACATTAAATTTATCTATCTTTTTAGTGAAAAAGTGCCGCCCGCGATGTTCGATAGAATTATGCGGCCCTCGGTCGCCGGGCAGTGGATCATGTCGGTGCCGGAAAATTCATTACGCTCGCTGTTTACGCGCTACGATCTGCTTCAGTGGGTTACCGGAGCCAACCCGAACCAGTCCGGGCGCAATACGCGAAAGCTTATTGTGCAGGATCTGGAGATCGGCAGGCTGGTGGCGATTGATAATAGCGCTCGCGGTTGGTCAGCGGCGACGGAGATGTTCTACATCAACGGTGAGGGCGAGCTTACGCTCGGCCCATCGGGGAAGGAGGGGTTGAGCTGGTCGTATCCGGTAAGCACCGTCATCGACCGCTACGAAACCATGGTGCGGGCGTATGAACGTCCGCCAGCTACCGTGATCCCTGCAATGCATGTGGTGAAATCCAAAGCGCCTCAGGTGGGACAGCAGGCCACACCAGGAAAAGACAATCAGACCTATGCCGCACAGCTCCAGGAGATGACCAAGGCCCAGCGCTGGCAGGCACGAAAAGATCTGATCGGCAAGGGGAGTACCAGTCCCTTTCCGGATGCACAAATTGCTGCCAAGCGGCTGGCCGCAAACAATATCGCTGTAGAGAAAGCGAAGCTTGCAGAGAACGTCTATAAAACCGTCGACCCGCTGAAAGCGACGCCGGGGGTGCCAGAGGGCTGGACAGATATCAGTAATGATGACGCGGTGCTGAGTAAGCTGGGCCTTAAGAGCAGTATGCTTTATGACAAAGAGGTCGCACCTGATTTTCTGGCGCGTGTTTATCAGCCAGACCCCAGCGTTTTCGGCAGCGATATGAACCCTACCGTGGTTTTCAGGGGATCCCGGGAGCCGGGGTTGGCGTCGGGAGCAGAGCTGAAAGCCTGGTTCTTCAATGAGGAAGGTGGTCGAGTAATTAAAAACGGTGCTGACTGGTCGAATAATTTGTCGCAGGGAGCAGGGATGAGTGCGCCATATTATGAAAAAGCGGTGGGCATAGGTAACTTAATCGCCAAGTCAGGTCAGAACGTAGATATCGCCGGGCATTCCCTTGGCGGTGGCCTGGCATCGGCAACGTCGATTGCCAGCGGTAAACCTGGATGGACGTTTAACGCCGCAGGGCTAAACAGCGGCACCGTAGAAAGATATGGTGGAAGCCTGTTGGGTAGTCCAGACAATATCCAGGCCTACCGCGTTAATGGCGAACTCCTGACTAAGCTTCAGGAAGTCAACCTGTCGGAGGACGCCGGTATCATGAAGGACTTTGGACCGGGAGGTCTTCTCCTTAAAGAAGAGATATCCGCTCTGAGCCCAAACGCGGCCGGTATTCCACACGATCTGCCTGGCGGAGCGGGTGGAGCACTCAGCCGTCACGGTATCGATCAGGCTATTCACTGCATCGAGCAGCAGAAAGATGAAGATATTGCGATTATCGGGAGTCGAGTGTGAAGACGATTTTTTCATTCAGCCTCGCGCTGCTCTTTACGTTTATGATTCAGGGGTGTAAGCAAACAATGGATTTGAATCCGCAGGATTACTTCAGCGGCCAGCAGCTCGAGCTGGCAAAGGCAATTGAGCAAGGTGAAGTTAGCGAGGTAAAAAAACTCGCACCGGAAACCGATCTCAATAAACCCGGACAGCAGGATATGACGCTGCTGTTCTGGGCGCTCAGCAATGCCATAAACGATAAAAAAACAGCACCCCAGTTAGAAATCATCACCGACCTGGTGAAGGCGGGGGCAGACCCGCTCCAGCCGCGCCCGGCCGGTGGAAGCAGCCCGGCTGAATTTGTTTTGCAAGGGGATAGTGGAGACTGGATTAACGCGCTGCTGGACGGAGGCTTGTCGCCTGATGCGAAAGATAAAGTGCATCACGATCCCATCATAATGGAAACGATCAAAGCTAAAAATACCGAGACGCTGAAAGCGATGCTGGATCGCGGAGCCAATATTAACGTTACCGATTCGCTGGGAAATACGCTGCTGATCTATGCCCTGGATTATGGCAAGCATGACCATGTCCTGCTACTGCTGGATCGTGGCGCCGATCCTGAAATCCGTAGCAATCTCGGCTGGACGATGGGCAATCAGCTGCAGCGCCTTTTAAAGGGTGCGAAAGAGGGCGACGAACACTATCAAGAGTTGATCAAAATAAAAGAGAAGCTGATCCAGCATGGCGGGAAGTGGCCGCCTGCGCCACCCGCTAAACCCGTTAATTAACTCTTTAACGGGTGCAGAGTTATTAATATAACAGGGAGTTGTTAATGAAAGCACTATTATCGGTGTGTCTTGTACTGACACTGACTTTCATTGTGCAGGGATGCACGTGGCGATGAACACCAGCCCCTGTTAAAAAGTGAGAAGCGGATTATGACCACAAAAGAAAAAGTCTTCTATTTTTGGGGCATCATGGATGTCATTTGTATTTATTATTATATCATTAAGCCATTCTCATCTGTGGGTGACCTCATCAGTTCTGCGGGTGGCGGTGTGTTTATGGCGATCTACTTTATCGCAGCGGGTAAGGTATGGACGGCGCTTTATGTTCTTATTTTTATATTTACGCCAGTGTCACTTTTCTTTTCAGCCTGGTTTTTCTTTAAAAAACGTGACTATGCCATCCGCTTTGCTTTGATTCAGGAAGTGTTTCTCTTTATCACGGTTCGCTGCTCAATACCCTTTTTTCTATGGATATTAGCCAAAGTCGATACGCCTGATGGCTACCTTGGTTTATCACTATCTCTGGTTATGGTCATGATTCCAGCTGAGATATTGAAGATAGGCTCATTGATGTATGTGGCAAAAAAATACCCCGTTAAGCGTGACGTGGATGAGCGTCACGAGAAGTGGCCGCCTGATCCCATTGAATAAATGAGACATAAATTATGACCACAAGAGATAAGGTCTTCTACTTTTGGGGCGTTATGGATGTCATCGGTATCGCCTGGTACATTATGGGGCCGATCGCGTCGCTGGAAAATATGTGGGCATCAGCGGCCGGTAACCTGGCGGTGGTGATCTTCTTTTTTGCCTCAGCGGGACCCTTAGCGGGGCTGTTTTATCTGGCATATCTCATTACGCCATTCACCTTTTTCATCTCAGCGTGGCTTTTCTTCAAGAGAAGCGGGGCTGCTATCAAGTTTGCCCTGGTTCAGGAAGTGCTGCGTTTTCTGACGTTTCGCTGTTCAGTTGCGCTCTTTCCCTTACTTGCCGGGAAGCTAGGCGTTGCAGGAGGCTGGATGAACATCTCTCTGCTGATCCTCTCTGAGGCCCTAAAAATAGGATCGCTCATCTACGTGGCTAAAAAACACCCCATCAAGCGTGACGAATCTGAATCGAAATAAAACTCAGGTACTAATTTGGGTAGGTTAATCTTGCCAGCACCTTTAATTTACCATCACATCATCTGCATCGCATAAACCGTATGGAATAAAGATTATGCTTAACCGTATCACTGTCCAGCTTCCCGTTGAGGGACTGCTTTTCTGGAAACTCTCTGGCCGTGAGGCGCTCTCAGAGACGTTCGCGCTAACGCTGACCCTGCTCGGAACCGATGCCCGCCTTGACCGCAGCACGCTGCTGGGCCAGCCGGTGACTATTACCATCCCGACGCAGAGCCTGCTGTCGCCGCGCTATATTAACGGCAAAATCACTAAGGTAGGCGTGAGCGCGGTAGAGCTGTCTGGATCGCGCTATGCGGTATATGAGCTGATCGTTGAACCCGATCTGTGGCCAATGACGCGCGACCGCAACCTGCGCATCTTCCAGGGCCAGACGGTGCCGCAGATCGTTAAAACCCTGCTCGGCGAGTGCCAGGTCAATATCGAGGATCGCCTGGTCTCAAGCTACCGGGTGTGGGAGTACTGCGTTCAGTATCAGGAGAGCAGCTTCGACTTCATCAGCCGCTTGATGGAGCTGGAAGGTATCACCTACCACTTCAAACATGAAGCGGATCGCCACACGCTGGTGTTAACTGATTCCGCGACCCAGCATGAGCCCTTTAGCGGCTACGAGATGATCCCCTACCACATGACGCCGTCGGGCGGCAGCACGGATGAAGAGGGAATCGGTCAGTGGGCCCTGGCCGACAGCGTGACGCCAGGCATCTACAGCCTTGACGACTACGACTTCCGCAAGCCGAACGCATGGCTATTCAAGGCCCAGCAGAATCCGACCTCGCCGAAGCCGGGCGGGATTGACGTCTACGACTGGCCGGGGCGTTTCGTCGAACACGGTCACGGAGAGTTTTATGCCCGCATTCGCCAGGAGCGCTGGCAGGTGGAGCACCAGGAGATCC
The DNA here is from genome assembly GCF_024656065.1 of Pseudescherichia sp. L3. Classification (NCBI taxonomy): domain Bacteria; kingdom Pseudomonadati; phylum Pseudomonadota; class Gammaproteobacteria; order Enterobacterales; family Enterobacteriaceae; genus Pseudescherichia; species Pseudescherichia sp. L3. The sequence goes on along the minus strand of NZ_JANKYC010000002.1, from coordinate 158,187 downwards.
ATGCTACCGCGACGGCGATGGGCATCGCGCCGGGCTATACGTTTGCCCTGCTGAATGCACCTTTCTTCAGCGACAACGGCGAGTATCTCACCACGGCGGTCCACTACCAGTTTGAAGAGAACCGCTACGCCAGCGGCGCGGATGGCTTCACCATTCACCGCATCGACTTCTCGGTCATCCCGTCGTCGGTGGTGTTCCGTCCGGCGCAGGCCACACCCTGGCCGCGCACCTTTGGCCCGCAGACCGCACGCGTGGTTGGCCCGGAAGGCGAATCCATCTGGACCGACAGATATGGCCGGGTGAAGGTGAAGTTCCACTGGGACCGACTGGCGAAAGGGGATGACACCAGCTCCAGCTGGATCCGCGTCTCCAGCGCGTGGGCGGGCCAGGGCTACGGCAGCGTGCAGATCCCGCGCGTGGGTGATGAAGTGGTGATCGACTTTATCAATGGCGATCCGGATCGCCCGATCATCACCGGGCGCGTCTACAACGAAGGCAGTATGCCGCCGTGGGCCTTACCCGCTGCCGCCACGCAGATGGGCTTCTACAGCCGGAGTAAAGACGGGCACAAAGACAACGCCAACGCCCTGCGCTTTGAAGATAAAGCCGGTGCAGAGCAGATCTGGGTGCATGCCGAAAGGAACATGGACACCGACATTGAAAACAGTGAAACCCACAGCGTCGGTGTCGATCGGACAAAAACTATCGGTCAGGATGAACACGTCAAGGTTAAGCGCAACCGCGATGTAAACGTCGGGGTAAACTCAACCAGCAATACCGGAAGTCAGCACAAAATTAACGTCGGCGAAAACCAAACCGTGTTAACCATGGATAAAGACGGTAATGCCCTGCTGGAAGCCAACACCTCTATCAAGCTCAAGGTGAAAGATAACTATATTCTTATCACGCCGTCGACCATCGAAATTATTGTTGGGGAAGGTACGCTGAAGGCAGAGAGTATTACCGAAGCCTCCTTCAAAGGCACGGAGATGACCAAGCTGGGCGGCGGTAAAGATGGCGAGCTGAAAGTGAATAATACGCTTAATATCAGCGGAACCAACCTGACCGATATTAAAGGCGCTGTCGTTAAAATTAACAGCTAATTTCAGCAGAGGGATAGTGATTATGGGACAGCCTGCTGCAAGAGCAACAATCGACACCAGCGCGCATACCGGTCCAATACAGTCCGGCAGCCCCGATGTGATCATCGGTGGTTTTCCTGCCGCACGTAAGGGCGACACCTTATCGTGTTCAAAGCACGGCAGCGGCGCGATCGTCGGTGGATCCAGCACGGTCTTCGTAAACGGTGTGCCGCTTGCCCGCCTGGGTGATCAGACCAAGTGCAACACCGGCGGCTCGCCTGCACCCGCCGCGCCGAAACCCGCCGCACCGCAGTACTGGGGCGGCACGCTGGCGAAAAAGGCCGGTGAAGATGGCATGATGCACGGCGACCATTACGATGCCCGCGTGCTGGGCGCCTACGCCAGCCTTGAGGATAAAACGGAGCTGGGCAAGCTCGATACCGCTTCCGTTGGCTTTTCCCTTGCGGATATCACCGTCGGGAACATGAAAAGCAAGGATCTCGCTAAAGGCGAGATTCGCACTAAGTTAGCTACCGCAAATGCGAGCGGTGGTCTGGTTCTCGATCGGCAAGATTATGCGGCCCTTAACGCGAGCGCAACCGCAACAGGCATGCAGTACGGTGCCTCAGGGGGTCTCGGTAAAGAGGGTGTCCTGTACGGCGGCGTTGGCGGAGACTTCACCGTAGGGACCGCCGAAGCGAAGGCCGTCAGCGAAATGTACAAAGGGAACAAAGGACGTTACGGGTTTAACGTTGAATTGGGTGCCGAGGCTGCCGGGATCAAAGGTGAAGGTACGGCAAAAGCCGATCTCTTCGGTGTGATTGTTGCTGATGGCAAGCTCGGAGGTAGCGTAGGGAGTGCTGGTGCATCGGCTGGGTTAGCGGCCTTTGTTGATGCAACAGATTATTCTGTCAATGTTAAGGTTGCAGGGGAAGTTGCTCTCGCGCTCGGGCTTAAAGCCGACGCCAACGTTAAAATAGCCATTAAACCTATTCTGAATTTTATTTTCGATGACGATGACAAGCCTGCCAGTGCGGCTCCTGATAGCGGAGATGGCGTGATCAAGACCGGCTGTGTTACAGTCATTATAGGGGATTAATATGTGTAAACGAGGGATGAAGTAATGAATTGGCTATTTTTTATTGTCTTTTTAGGATTAGCGCTCTTTTTTATCTGGAATGGAAAGGACCGTTTTTCTAAAAAAGAGTGGGTGCGTATGGCTTTAATGCTCGGGCTGATTCTTTTAGGGACATTTATTATAGGCTATATTTTTAAATGGCTGTCCCTGTCGCTCTCTCTGTTTTCAATAGCAACAGCTAAGCAATATACGGCTATTGTCTCACTCTCCTTCCTGTGTGTATGGATATTGAAATTGGCGGTTGTTCTCCTTTGCACCATTTTTGCAAGGATCATGGGATTCCATGAAGTGCACAACGCTGAAAATTATCAGAAAATATCATCTATCTCGAATAAATTCGGACCAGGTTTACTGATTGCGGCAAAATGTTTAGTTTCATTCGGTGCTTTCCTTATGTTCTACGGCATCTGGTTAACCGCTGCGGTCTAAGTTGAAGAGGTTTTATGAATACCGAGAGTAACTACCCGTTTCCCATCGCCTCCAGTGCCAGCAACGAAGACATTGAGGCGAACTACTGGAAGTGCTTGTACACCTCTACTGATAAGCAAATGCTTCAGTACTGGGTGATCCTGCCCAAGCGCGTCAAGCCGGCAGAGCTGGCTCCGCAGCACATTGCCGAGGTCAGTCTGACTAACCTTGGCCGCTACGTGACCAATGATACCCAGCCCTATATGGAAGTGTGGGCCGCTTACGAGCGCTGTGAGTGGGAGATGAACCCAGCGGACTGGCTGTTTAATAAGCTGGAGCTGATGGGCGAGAAAGTGCTGAACCAGCGTTTGATTGTCAATCCTGCCGGCAGCGGTGTGTTTGCCGATGTGCTGACGCTTAAAACCCACTCTTCCGGGGATGAGGTGATCTCACGCTTTACCGTGCAGAAGGACTACAACCCTGATGAGGGCGGTGGCAACTACTTCCTGATTAAAGCGGCCTGTGCAGCGCGTGACTATCCGGCGCTGGCAAATGATATGTTCTTTACGGTGGTGAACTGGGATCTGATGCATCGCAGTAATCTGGCCCTGGCGGAACTGTTGAAGACCGTGAGCCTGAGTAATAAAAACAGCAGCGGCTTTAAAATCCCTGACTCCTGGCAGGTGAAGGCGCTGACGGACACGCGGCTGGTGGTTGAGCATACCTTTGGCGATATCAACTACGGCGTAATCAATCTGTGCTTCTATTCGCAGGAGACGCTGTTTAATGCGCAGGATGTTTTCATGGTTGCCACCAAGCGTTTCCATGAGCATGAGCCTGCCGTCACGCTGACCACTGAAGCGCTGAGCACGGTTAAGAATGAGTTTAGCCCCTCGCTGGGAGAAACGCTCTCCACCTGCCAGGGCGAGCTCGTCAGCGCCGAGGAAAAAATGCGCGCTATGTACCAGTGCTATATCTTTAGCGTAGGCAAAATCTGGTGCTACGCAGAGCTGGTCGGCAGACACCGCAATCATAGCGACTACCACTTCGAGGCGAATAAACGTTGTCTGGAGATTATCCTTTCAACTTTTCATATTGAAACAGCGTAAGCCATGCTTTTAATTAAGCTAAAAATGCCAGTTACTTCTTCGGTAACTGGCATTTTTTGTAGAGAGTATTTACAACATTTATAAACCGCGCTGGGCCATTAGTTTAGCAAGGTCAACCAGACGATTAGAGAAGCCCCACTCGTTGTCGTACCAGGCGAGGATCTTAACCAGGTTCCCGCCGATGACCAGCGTAGAGAGACCGTCGATAATCGAGGAGCGCGGATCGCCCTGGTAGTCGCTGGAGACCAGCGGCTCGTCGCTGTAGCCCAGAATGCCCTGCAACGGCCCCTCGGCGGCGGCCTGGCGGAAAGCGTCGTTTACCTCGTCCACGGTCACGTCACGTTTCAGGGTCACGGTCAGGTCGACAATCGACACCACCGGGACCGGCACACGCAGCGAGTAGCCGGTGAGGCGGCCTTCCAGTTCAGGAATAACCTTGCCGAGCGCCTTCGCCGCGCCGCTGGAGTAGGGGACAATCGACAGGGCAGCAGCACGCGCCCCGCGCAGATCTTTCTCCGGCTGATCGTGCAGCGCCTGGCTGTTGGTGTAAGCGTGGGTGGTGTTCATCAGGCCATGCTCAATGCCGAAGCGCTGATGCAGCACCTGAGCGGCAGGAGCCAAACCGTTAGTGGTGCAGCTGCCGTTGCTTACCACAAAGTGCTTCTGCGGATCGTAGCTCTCGTGGTTGACCCCCAGCACGATAGTGAGATCGTCGTTTTTGCCAGGGGCAGAGATGATCACCCGCTTAGCGCCGCCGTGGGTGATGTGCACCTCGGCTTTTTCGCGATCGGTAAAGAAGCCGGTGGCCTCAATCACAATCTCAACGCCGACGCTGGACCACGGAATAGCCGCTGGATCGCGCTCGGAAAAGACCCTAACGGGTTTTCCATCTACCTTCAGTTCCCCTTCTGCTGCCTCCACCGGTACGGGAAGCGTCCCCAGCAATGAGTCATGCTTTAACAGATGCGCTAGCGTTTTGCTGTCCGTCAGATCGTTAATTGCCACAATCTGTACGTCTGCATTACCTAACGCGGCACGAAGCACGTTGCGACCGATCCTGCCGAAGCCATTAATACCGACCTTAACCATGATGTACTCCTGTTATGCTGTAACTGGAATCAGAGTAGGCCGCGCCCGTAATGGCGTAAATGACAAAAAAGGATCACTTTACGCCATCTTGCGGCTGTGAAAACGCTGGCGATACTCGCCGGGCGTGAGCTTGAGCTGCTTCTCGAAAATTCGGCGTAGATTGATGCTGCTGCCAAAACCGGTGGCTACCGCCACGCGCTCCAGCGTATCCATGGTCTGCTCAAGACGGTCTCTGGCGGCGGCCAGACGCGCCTCTGCGACATAGCGGGCAGGGGTGGTTCCGGTTTCGCGGGTAAAGACGCGGGTAAAGTTGCGCGGGCTCATTGCTGCCCGATCTGCCAACGCCTCGACTGACAGATCGGCCGTCAGGTTCTGCTGGATCCAGCGCTGCACGTCGCCAATCGGGCCGGAGCCGTCGACATCAAGCAGCTGAAACCGGCTGAACTGCATCTGTCCGCCGGGACGACGCAGATACATCACCAGATCCTGAGCCACGTCGCGGGCCAGGGTAAAGCCGTAGTCCTCTTCCACCAGCGCCAGCGTAAGATCGAAGCCGGAGCTGACCCCGGCAGAGGTCCAGATATGGCCATCCTGAATATAGAGCGGCCCGCCTTCCACCTTCACCAGCGGATAGTGGGACTGCATCTCCTCCAGCCGCCGCCAGTGGGTCGTAGCCCGGCGACCATCAAGCAGTCCCGCCTGCGCCAGCAACAGCGCACCGCCGCAGATAGAGACCACCCGACGCGCATGAGGAGCGGCAAGACGCAGCCAGTCAACAACTGCGCTGTTCTCCTGCTCGTTCATGCCCTTGCCGGTGACCATGATGGTATCCCGCGGCTCGGTATAATCGAGATCCACCAGCCTGAAATCCGCTAGCAGATTTAACCCGGACTGACCATGAATGACCTGGTGAGGCTGAGTGGTGGCGATGTCTATCCGATAGCGAGCAGAGGAAAACTCTTCCAGATGCAGGCGGTTAGCGTGCATCAGAATATCGGCGATACCGGCGGCCTCAAATAACATACCGCCATCAGGGACAATAATAAGAAACGTCTTCATGTCCTGAAAAGTACCCTTTTTATAAAATAAGTCAACTTTTACATGCACAGATAAAATTACCATTGTGCGGCTGTTTTTTGCTTTTTTACGATATTAAACGCCAAAAGTATTAGAAAAAGTGGTGTTAAAATTTTCTTTTTAACGTGACTTGTTTAACAGTGATGGCAAAATAAATATTCCACTGCTAACGTTTGCACACATCGAGATCTTATTATTAAAACGTGCCTTAATACACTCTGGAAACCATTGAAATACGAAGAAAGTAGTAATTTAAATTAATTTTTCGTGAAAGCTAATAAATTACCGTGATGCGCGGGGATGCCCCTCGCATATTGCAGCACCATATTAATGATAATGCTTATTTATTCCGGCATAAGGAAATAAGGACAGCACAGCTATGTTCAGCATTCACCGACGTAAAAATTTAGTAAAACGCTTTCGTTCCGGCACGTGCTTATTTACTGCAAGTATTATGCTGCCAGCGTTCGCGTACGGAGCCTCTCCTGAATACGATGCCCTGATTGTACAGGCGCGGGAAGGGGAGCGAGCGCCGCTGCTAAATTACTTAAAGGCTCAGGAACAGCAGACGCCGCTCACGCCCGATCAGGTTGCTGACTGGCTGCAGGTTACCGCCTGGGCAGATGACAATGCCGAGACGGTCCGTATCTGGCAGCGCTATCAGGATCGCCTTCAGATTCCGCCGCGTGGGCGAATCGCTGTCGCCCGCGCGCTGCGTAACCAGAAAAATTGGAATGCCTCGCTGGCTGTCTGGGAGAACGTCCTCAAGGACGATCCAAAGAGTGCTGATGCACGTACCGGCTGGATCATGACCCTGGCCGACGCCCGCCGTAACGAGCAGGCGATCACCGAAGCCAACAAATGGGCAGCGGAGGAGCCGGGGGCCGAGCGTGATGCGCTGGTAGCCTACGTCTACCATTCGCAGGGTAAAAACTGGGATGCGCTGCTGGCGACCAGCCGCGCCGAGGCGCTGGATCCGCAGAACAAAAGTGTCCAGTCCACCAAGCTGGCGGTGCTCTCTGCCAACCGTATTGCCGGTCCGGCGCTGGATCTGACCCCGCCCTCTGTGGCTTCGGGCCCCCTTGAGCGGCGGCTGGAGCTGGACGCGGTTGCCCAGACCGTGCGTTCGGCGTTTACCCCTACCCGTAACGAAGAGGAGCGTTTCCTCGTCGCCGATAAAGCCATCGCCCGCTACGACGCGCTGCTGATCGCCTGGAAGGACGATCCTTCGGCGCAGGCCGACGTGCGTCGCGCCCGTATTGACCGCCTGGGCGCGCTGGTGATCCGCAAGCGTACCAAAGAGACCGTGAAGGAGTATGAGTCGCTCTCCGCCGACGGCCAGCCGATCCCGGACTACGCCAGGCGCTGGGTAGCCTCCGCCTACCTGGCGGAGAAAGATCCGCAGAAAGCCGAAGAGATGCTGATGGCGATCTACTACCCCAACGGCCCGATCCCGGTGACGCCGTTGACCGAAGACGATGAGCAGGATCTCTTCTATGCCCATATCGACAGCGGCAACTACCCGGCGGCGAAGCGCCAGGTCGACGATCTGGTTAAAAAGAGCCCCTACCTGATGCGGGTTTTGGGTTCCCCCGTGCCGCAGCCTAACGATAGCTGGCTGCTGGGACAGAGCCTGCTCACCCAGTATGAGATTGAGACCAACAACCTGCCCGAGGCCGAGAAGCACGCGGAGTGGCTGGCGCGTACCGGCTCCGGCAACCAGGCGCTGCGCATTACCTACGCCTCGGTGCTGCTCGCCCGTGGCCTGCCACGGCAGGCCGAACGCGAGCTGAAGCTGGCTGAGGTCATCGAGCCAAGCAACCTTGAGCTGGAGAAGCAGCAGGCCTGGAACGCTCTTGAGTTGCAGGAGTGGCGGCAGGCGGACGAGCTGACCAACGACGTCATCGCCCGCAGCCCGGATGATGAATCCTCCCTGCGGCTCGCCCGCGCTCGTGAGGTGCACCACAAGAGCGAGCTGCGGATCAACGGTTCACAGGGGATCTCCTCTGATAGCCCGGTCAGCGGCCAGCACGACTTCATCTTTAACGCGGCGCTCTATAGCCCGCCGATCGCTGACAACTGGCGGCTCTTTACGGCCTACAACTTCGCCAGCGGCGAATTTGAAGAGGGCAAGGGGATCAACCGCGATCTCGGCGTCGGTACTGAGTGGACGGCGCGGGACTACTGGGCCGAAATGGAGGTATCGACGCGTAACTACGGCGACGGGCAGAAGACCGGCGGCCGTCTGTCGGCGTGGCATGACTTCAATGACAACTGGCGGCTGGGCGGCTCTGCGGAGCGGCTGTCGCGTAATACCCCGCTGCGTGCCCTGCGCAACAACGTCTATGCCAACAGCGGCGATCTCTATCTGCGCTGGCACCAGACCGAGCGCCGGGAGTATCAGCTCTCGTTCGCTGCCTCGCACTTCTCTGATGATAACGATCGCATCGAGTACGGCCTGAGCGGCAAAGAGCGGCTGTGGACCGCCCCGCGCTTTACCCTCGACTTCACGCCGGGCATTAGCGGCAGTACGAACACCAAGGAGGATGTCTACTACTACAACCCGAAACGCGATCTCTCTGTGGTACCAGCGCTGACCGCTGAGCATGTGATGTATCAGCACTACGACACGATATGGAAGCAGGAGATTGCCGCTGGGGCAGGGGCCTACTGGCAGAAAGGCCACAGCGTCGGGGCAATAAATCAGTTTGGGTATGGACAACGGGTTCAGTGGAACAACGTCGTGGAAGGCGGATTGATGCTGACCTGGGATAAACGTCCCTACGATGGTAAGCGTGAGCGGAATATCTCCCTCGCATTTGATTTGAATGTCAGGTTCTGAGGACAGGTCATGTTTAAGAAATGGCTGCGAGCCGCAACACTCATCGCCGGATGGATGCTCATCACCGCCTGTAGCAGTGCTGAGAAGCCGGGTTATCTTCCACCTTCTGCCAGACCGCCGCTGAACGCGGACAGCGCCTGGCCAAAAAACAGTTTTCTGGTACTGGGGTATCACGACGTTGAGGATGGCGCTGCGGACCAGCGCTACCTCTCGGTGCGCACCAGCGCATTAAACGATCAGATCGCCTGGCTGCGTGACAATGGCTATAAACCGGTTTCCGTGCAGCAGGTGCTGGATGCTCACGACGGTAAAATCACGCTGCCGGAAAAGGCGGTAATGTTGACCTTTGACGATGGTTACAGCAGCTTCTACACCCGCGTCTGGCCGATCCTCAAAGCCTACAACTGGCCTGCGGTCTGGGCCCCGGTTGGCAGCTGGGTGGATACACCCGCCAACCAGCCAATCGACTTCGGCGGCTTAAAAACGGCGCGTGACAAGTTCGCTACCTGGCAGATGGTCAAGGAGATGGGCGAGTCACCGCTGGTTGAAGTGGGGGCACACACCTGGGCGTCCCACTACGGCATCCAGGCAAACCCGCAGGGCAGCAAGGAGCCGGCCATTGCCAATCGTGGCTACATCAAAGCCACCGGCAAGTATGAAACCGACGAGGAGTATGAGGCGCGCATCAACAAAGACCTGGATCTGGTGACCAAAAAAATCACCGAGGTCACCGGCAAAGCGCCACGCGCGTGGGTCTGGCCTTACGGGGCAGCAAACGGTACGTCGCTGAAGCTGATCCATCAGCATGGCTATCGGATGGCCTTTACCCTTAATCAGGGTCTGGCTAACGCCGCAAACCTGGAAGATATTCCGCGCATCCTGATCACCAACAACCCGTCGCTGAAAACCTTTGCCAGCCAGGTTGCCCAGGTGCGTGAGAAGCAGAACATGCGCGTAATGCATATCGACCTGGACTACGTCTATGACAAGGATCCCGCCCAGCAGCGGCGTAACATCGACATGCTGATCCAGCGGGTGTACGACATGAAGATCTCCCATGTCTTCCTGCAGGCGTACGCCGATCCCGAGGGCGACGGCAATATCCGCGAACTCTACTTCCCGAACCGCTGGCTGCCGATGCGCGCCGATCTGTTCAACTTTATCGCCTGGCAGTTACAGAGCCGCGGCGGGGTGAACGTCTACGCCTGGATGCCGGTACTGGCTTTCCAGATGGACGATCCGCTGCCGCGCGTCACGGCCTGGAACCCGGATACGAAGCGCAGCATGGTAGAGCGCAAGCAGTACGTGCGTCTCTCGCCATGGAACCCGGAGGCGCGCAGGCGTATCACCGAGATCTACGAAGATCTGGCGAAAGGGGCCGCCTTCAACGGCGTGCTGTTCCACGATGACGCCTTCCTGAGCGATTTCGAGGACGCCTCACCGGATGCGCTGCGTGCTTACAAAGCGGCAGGCTTCCCGGGCAGCATCGAGGCGATCCGCAGCAACCCGGAGACCTTTAAACGCTGGACGCGCTTCAAGAGTAAGACGCTGATCGACTTTACCCGCGATCTCACCGCGTCGGTACGCGCCATTCGTGGGCCGCAGGTGGAAACCGCCCGCAATATCTACGCGCCGCCGATCATGGAGCCAGAGAGCGAAGCCTGGTTTGCCCAGAACCTCGACGACTTCCTGGCCACCTACGACTGGACCGCGCCGATGGCCATGCCGTGGATGGAGGGCGTACCGGAGGGTGAGGACAAAGCGTGGCTGGACAAAATGGTGAAAATCGTGGGCCAGCGGCCCGGTGCGCTAGATAAAACCGTCTTTGAACTGCAGGCGCAGGACTGGCGTGCTGATGCGAAAGAGAAAGATATCAGTGGGAAACAGATGACCGAGTGGATGCGCCAGCTCAAGCTGAGCGGTGCAGACAGCTATGGCTACTACCCTGACGATTTCCTTAACGATCAACCCGAGATGTCTGAGATCCGCTCTGCCTTCTCATCATACTGGTATCCGCAAAAATGACCGATCGCATTGTAGCGTTTCTCATACTGTGCCTGATGTTCAGCTTCCCGCTGGGGGTCGCGGCGATTTTCACCGGCGACATGATCCTGAACTTCGTCTTCTTCTGGCCGCTGTTTATGTCCGCATTATGGATCAGCGGCGGGCTCTACTTCTGGTTCCATCGGGAGCGTCACTGGCCCTGGGGGCCAAACACGCCGCCGCCGGAGCTGGAGGGGAATCCGCTCATCTCCATCTTGATACCTTGCTATAACGAGGGGCTGAACGCGCGGGAGACCATCGAGGCGGCGCTGGCCCAGCGCTATGAAAATATCGAGGTGATCGCCATCAACGATGGCTCAAAGGACAACACCGGCGAGGTGCTGGACCAGCTGGCCATTGAGTATCCGCGTCTGCGGGTGATCCATCTGGCAGAGAACCAGGGCAAAGCGGTGGCGTTGCAGACCGGCGCGGCCTCGGCGCGGAGTGACTTCCTGGTCTGTATCGATGGCGATGCCCTGCTGGATCGCGATGCGGCGGCCTACCTGGTGGCACCGCTGCTGCAGTACCCTCGCGTTGGGGCGGTAACCGGCAACCCACGGATCCGCACCCGCTCCACGCTGGTGGGGCGCGTGCAGGTTGGCGAGTTCTCCTCCATCATCGGCCTGATCAAGCGCACCCAGCGTGTCTATGGCCAGGTGTTTACCGTTTCCGGCGTTATTGCCGCCTTCCGCCGCCGCGCGCTGTCGGAAGTGGGCTACTGGAGCCCGGATATGATCACGGAAGACATTGATATCAGCTGGAAGCTGCAGCTGCGTCACTGGACAGTGTTCTACGAGCCGCGCGCGCTCTGCTGGATCCTGATGCCAGAGACGATGAAAGGGTTATGGAAACAGCGCCTGCGCTGGGCCCAGGGTGGGGCAGAAGTCTTTATTGTTAATATGCGTCGCCTTTGGGCATGGGAGTATCGCCGTATGTGGCCGTTATTCCTCGAGTTTTGCCTGTCTACCGCCTGGGCCTTTGCCTATGCGGTCACGATCCTGCTGTTCCTTGTTGGGCTGGTTATCCCCATGCCTGATTCGCTCCATGTACAACATCTGTTCCCACCGGCTTTTACCGGGCTGATGCTCGGCGTGGTTTGTCTCCTGCAGTTTTTGGTGAGTTTGATTATTGAACGACGCTATGAGCAAGGTATCGGCGCGTCGCTCTTCTGGATCATTTGGTTCCCGGTGGTTTATTGGATGTTGAGTTTGTTCACAACGTTGGTCGCCTTCCCCAAAGTGATGCTGATGCGCAAGCGCAGCAGAGCGCGCTGGGTAAGTCCTGACCGTGGTATAGGAAGAAATGATCCATGAAACAACCGCTGATTTTTACTGAACTGCGTATTATGCCGCGTATTTTTGACGTGGCCCTGACGCTGATTGCCTGGACTGGGTTCTCCTACCTGGTCTATGCAGGGCTGATTAACATGCTGGCCAACGCGCCGTTTATTGGTTTTGGTCCGCTGTTCTCCACCGTGAACACGGTGACGTTCTACCTGATGGTTGCGCTGATCAACGCGGCAGTGCTGATTGGCTGGGCCAAATATAACCAGATCCGTTTCCGCGTCGAGCGCCGCAAGCGCCGTCCGGGACTGGGACGTGACGAACTGGCGGCCAGCTTCCGCATCGCCCCGGCGCTGGTACAGGATCTGAGCAACGGCCGCGTGCTGACCGTGTTTCACTACGATACCGGTGCCATCAGCCGTGCAGAGGTAGACAAAGGCCTTATCGCCAGCGTTGCCTGACGCCGTTTAGCGCCTTGCCCAGAACGCGGGAGAGCGACCTGGGCAGGGTACTTATCCTACCAAAACTGCACTTCTCGGTTATATTGTTTAAAACCAGAGAGGGCGTCTATGAAATTTCCCGGTGTACCTGTTAATGAAAAAGAGCGCTTAAAATCGCTCTATATGATGGATCTGCTTGATAAAAAAGACGATGAGCGGCTGCAACGCCTCACCAGGCTGGCCAAAGCGACCTTTAACGTGCCCATTGCGCTTATCACCCTGCTGGACCGAGATCGGCAGTGGATGATCTCCTGCGAGGGTTTCAACATGCGACAATCCTCGCGTAACGTCTCTTTCTGCGCCCACGCGATCCTGCTGCAGGGCATTATGATCGTTAAAGATGCGCTGAAAGACGATCGCTTCGAAAATAACCCGCTAGTCCATGATGAACCCTTTGTGCGTTTCTATGCGGGCTGCCCGGTGCGCCTGCCCGATGGATCGATCGCGGGGACCATCTGCCTGCTGGATAATAAGCCACGGGAGTTCAGCTCCGACGATATCAACCTCCTGCTCGATTTAGGTGCGATTGTGGAAGATGAGCTGGTGATTATCGGCATGGCGATGACCGATAAGCTGACCGAGCTGCCTAACCGCCGTGGCTTTTTCCAGATTGGCGATAAACGTTTTATCGAGCTAACTCAGAATGCCACGCCCTTTACGCTGCTCTATTTCGTGGTCGAAGGCCTGCAGTCTCTTAATGATATTTGGGGCCATGCCGAGGGAGATAACGCCCTGCGTGCTTTTGCCAGATGCCTTAATAGCTGCATGAAAAATGGCGACGTCTGCGGGCGTGTAGACAGCAGCGGCTTTGCCGTGCTGCTGGCGCATAATGGACAGAATGATGCCGACGCGTTTTTATTCAATCTGCAAACTAAAATAGATGACTGGTATAGTAATGTAGGTAAAAAATATCCGTTAAATTACTCATATGGGATGCTGGAAAATAGCATAGAAAAATATGACGATCTCGTGGATATGCTAAAGGCTGCCGATACGGTGATGTATTCCGAGAAGCGCAAGGGGCGTTAATTGAGAGAGGGTTGAGGGGGCCATAAAAAAGCCCCCGTAGGGGGCCCTTCTATTAATGAGGCACTTCAGAGACCTTCTGAACTTCGGACTGGTTTATCTGCTGCTTAACGCCGTTGGCATCTTTATAGCCTAACAGGCCTGCATCGGTCTGCTCTGGTTTGCCATCGGTGATGATGGTTCGGCCATCATTGGTATGAATCGCATAGCTGGTACGGGTACAACCAGACAGGGCCGCTGCGCCAAGTAAAATTGCAACAGGTAAAACGATCGCTTTTTTCATTAGACTCTCCTGATTGTCAGTTGAATATTAAAGACCTCATCAAAACATGATTAAAATCGAAGCCTTGAAAATAAGTGTAGAAGATTTTTTTAATTCTACAACTTTCTCATGAGTTCAGATTACCTGCCAATAAAGGGGGGTGCCATAAACGTCGACAAAATAATCAATAACCGCACGTACTGTTAAAGGCGGATGCCGGGTATTGGGATAAATCACGGCAATATGCTGTGGCCCGGCATTAATTGTGGGGTGATAGTTAGCTAATAGCTCAACTAATGTTCCCTGACGCAGGCAGTTGCCTATCATCCAGTCCGGAAATAACACAATTCCCATGCCGCCCAGCGCGGCGGTAAGCAGCGTTTCGGCATTATTTGAGCTGAGGTGGGCCGCCACCGGGTAGTGCATCCACTCGCTGCCCCCGGCGCTAAAAAGCCAGCGGTTAGGGCCGGAAGCGCCGCTGTAGACCAGACAGCGATGCTGATTCAGTTCCGCTGGCGTCTGCGGCACACCCTGTTTTGCCAGGTAGTCCGGCGATGCGGCCAGGTAATAGCGCTGAGTTCCTAAGATGCGCGCGTGGAAAGAGGAGTCGGTAAGGGTGCCAATACGAAAGATCAGATCGGCGGCGTCGCGATGGGGATCGATATAGTCGTCGGTCTGGTTCAGCTCAATCTGTAGCTGCGGATAGCGCGCCACCAGGCCGCTCAGCCAGGGAGCGATATGGTGCTGACCAAAAAACACCGGGGCATTGATACGCACCAGCCCGGCAGGCACGGCGGCGCGGTTTTGCAGCTCCGTCTGCGCGCTATGCATGTTTTCCAGTATGGCGCGGGCATGCACCATAAACAGATGACCCGCTTCGGTGGGGATCACCGCCCGGGTATTGCGGTAGAAAAGCTGCTGCCCCAGCGCGTTCTCCAGCTGGATCACGGTGCGAGAGATCATTGAGGCGGAGACGCCCTCCCGGCGGGCCACCGCTGAAAAACTCTGCTTATCATAGACGGCAACAAAAAAGCGCAGGGCGCGCAGAGTGATCGAGCCTGTATCTTTCATTAGTGCAAAACCTGCAAAAGTGTTTCGCGCATTATAGCGTTTTTTAATAGTGAAGGTTGCTTTAGGCTGCTGCGCTTCTGTTCTTAAGGGATACGTAGTCATGCAATTGTTACTGATTTTACTGGTGATCGCGGGCGGCATGGGGCTGTCTGTCGAGGCTGGCATTCTCGGCCCGCTGGGGGGCGAGGTAGGCCATCTGTGGGCCACCTTCAGCATCTTTGGCGTCGGAGCCGCGCTCACCTTTCTGCTGATGCTCTTTTTCAGTCCGCGCAACAGTCCCTCCTTTTTCAGCCAGCCCGGCTGGCAGCTGCTCGGCGGCGTGCTTGGCCCGGCTTACGTGGTGATCCTGACCCTGGCCGCGCCGATTGTTGGGGTAGCGATGTGCATGATTGGCATTCTGGCCGGACAGGTGTTTAAAAGCCTGGTGATCGATCACTTTGGACTGTTTGGCACCGGACACAGACAGATTGATGCAAAGCGCCTGTGGGCACTGGTTTTCATCATCGCCGGGCTGGCGCTGGTGGCAAAAGGATAACGAACAATGATTCTACTGATGATTATTCTCTCGGTGGTGGGCGGGGCGCTGTTAAGCGTGCAGGCCGCGATCAACGGTCAGCTGGGCAGCAAGGTGGGTGTGTTTCGCAGCGCGTTTCTGACCTTCTCGGTGGGGGCACTGATTACCGCCCTGCTGATCTTCTTCTTTGAGACAAAGCATGCGGTCACCCTGCTGGAGGTGCCGAAGTGGCAGCTGCTCGGCGCGCTGCTGGGCGTGCCCTATATCGTGATTATGGTGCTGGCGGTGCAGCGTATCGGCACGGCGGTGGCCACCGTCGCGGTGATCTTCGGCCAGCTGGCGATGAGCATGCTAATCGACAACTTTGGCTGGCTGCATAACGAGGCGATCCCTTTCTCCGCCACCCGACTGGGCGCGGTCGTGTGCCTTGGGATCGCCCTCTGGTTTATCTACTCCGGCAGCAAAAGCCGCGCGGATGAGTAGACCCCGGCCGCATTGCACCATCACATAGCACTGCCCAATTTTGGGGCGCACTTTTCGCCTGCTGCGTTCGCAGCAGGCACCGTTTGCGGGCATTAGCGCCTGGCATAGCTTTTGCACTGTTCACTACAGCAGGCAGCGCAACACAACATATCTGTACAAAATGGCTGGCTAGGGTTCCGGTTCATCATTGATGAATGCTGGTCCGAGAGCTGGCGACCTCTCTGAGGTTACACGGCGGGGCAAAATCCCGGGAGACGGCAACACCAGAGGGTGTCGCGCTGCTCCCTTTTTGTCCCAACCCGAGGTCAGATAATGAAAAAACGTTCCTTTCTCCGCACGCTTGCTCTGTCGCTGGCCCTGCTTACCAGCGTTCCCTCATTCGCGGCGGCTAAAAAAGAGTTCAACGTCTGCTGGACCATCTACGCGGGCTGGATGCCGTGGGGCACCATCAGCAGCGAGAAGATCATCGACAAATGGGCGAGTAAGTACGGCATCAAAATCAACGTCGTCCAGCTCAATGACTATATCGAATCCATCAATCAGTACACCGCCGGCCAGTTTGACGGCTGCACCATGACCAACATGGATGCGCTGACCATTCCGGCGGCGGGCGGCGTCGATACCACGGCGCTGATCCTTGGCAGCTACTCGGAAGGCAACGACGGGGTGGTGCTGAAAGGCGAAGGCAAAAAGCTTGCCGACCTGAAAGGGATGAAAATCTACCTGCCGGAACTCTCCGTCTCCCACTATCTGCTGGTGCGCGGCCTGGAGAAGGCCGGATTGCAGGAGCGTGACGTGACGGTGGTGAACACCTCCGACGCCGATATCGTCTCTGCTTTCGCCACCGATGACGTCCAGGCGGCGGTGGCCTGGAACCCGCAGCTCTCTGCCATCAAGGCGACGCCGAAAACCACCGAAGTCTTCAGCTCTACCGCCGTGCCGGGGGAGCTGATCGACATGATGGTAGTCAATACCGAAACGTTGAAGGATAACCCGGCGCTGGGCAAAGCGTTGACCGGCGCATGGTACGAGATGATGGGCCTGATGAAAGCCCAGGATGCGAAGGTGCTGAACGCAATGGCGGCAGCTTCCGGCACCGATCTGGCGGGTTACCAGGCGCAGCTGAAAACCACCCATCTCTTCTATACCCCGGCGGATAACCTCGCTTTCGCCACCTCGGGCGATCTGGCGAAAACCATGCAGCGCGTGGCGCAGTTCTCCTTTGATAAGGGGCTACTGGGGGAGGGGGCGCAGAGCGCTGACTTTATCGGCATGGCCTTCCCGGGCAACGTAACCCAGGGCGATGCGGGCAACGTCAAGCTGCGCTTTGACGACAGCTTCGTGAAGCTGGCTGCCGACGGCAAACTTTAAGACTAACGGAGCCTGTGCATGCGACAAATTAACCGCCACCCACAGCCTGGTATGCGCCTTATGCTGGTGCTGCTGCCGTTCGTCCTGTTGCTGGCGGCCTACTTTCTTGGCTCCGCGGTGCGCCTTGAGGCCAACCCGCATGACAAGCTGCTGCCGGGCCTCGACGGCATGCTGGCCGCCATTGACCGGATGGCCTTTACCCCAGACAGGCGCAGCGGCGACTACCTCTTCTGGCTGGATACCCTGGTGAGCCTGGCGCGCCTGCTTACCGGGCTGGTTATCGCCTCGCTGATTGGGCTGTGCATCGGCATCACCGCCGGGGTCTTTCCGATGTGGCGGGCCTCGCTTTCGCCGCTGATGACCGTGCTGTCGATGATCCCACCCCTGGCGATCCTGCCGGTGCTGTTTATCGTCTTCGGCCTCGACGAGCTGTCCAAGATCATGCTGATCGTTATCGGCATCACGCCGATGCTGGCCCGGGATCTCGAACATCGAGCGCGAGAGATCCCTCAGGAGATCTTGATCAAGGCCCAGACGCTGGGGGCCAGCAGCTGGACGCTGGTACTGCGCGTCGTGCTGCCACAGCTGCTCTCGCGCCTGCTGACCTCTCTGCGGCTGCTGCTCGGATCCGCCTGGCTGTTCTTGATCTCCGCCGAGGCGATCTCCTCCACCGCCGGGCTGGGCTACCGCATCTTCCTGGTCCGCCGCTATATGGCGATGGACGTCATTATTCCGTACGTCGTCTGGATCACCCTGCTGGCCTGGCTGATGGATCTGGCGCTGCGGGCGCTGCACAGAACCTGTTTTCCCTGGGCGGAAGGAGGGAAGGCATGAGCTTTATCGATATCAACAACATCTGGCAAGAGTACGGCAATCACGTGGTGCTGGAGCGGGTCAACCTGCAAATCCAGCAGGGGGAGTTCTGCTCCATGGTCGGGGCCTCGGGCTGCGGCAAATCGACCTTCCTGCGCCTGCTGCTGGGCCAGGAGCGACCCACCCGGGGAAGCATTACCCTCGACGGCCAGCCGCTGGCGGCCGAGCCGGATCGCAGCCGTGGCGTAGTGTTTCAGCGTTACTCGGTGTTTCCACACCTTAACGTGCTGGATAACGTCGCTATTGGCCTTGAACTGCCCAACAGTCCGCTGCTGGGTCGCCTGTTCGGCGGTCGTAAAAAAGCGGCCCGCGAGCAGGCGGCGCAGATGCTGGAGAAGGTCGGCCTCGGCCACGCCCTGACCAAATATCCGGCCCAGCTCTCGGGCGGGATGCAGCAGCGGTTAGCCATCGCCCAGGCGTTCATCATGCAGCCGCGGGTGCTGTTGCTGGATGAACCGTTCGGCGCGCTCGATCCGGGCATCCGCAAGGACATGCATGCTCTGCTGCTCCAGCTGTGGAGCGAAACGCGGATGACCGTTTTTATGGTCACTCACGATCTCTCCGAGGGGTTCAACCTCGGCACGCGCCTGCTGGTGTTCGACAAGGTGCGCATCGACCCCCACGAGCCGAACGCTTACGGGGCGCGTATTACCTATGACATCCCGCTGAACGAGGCGCGCATGGCGGAGGTGATGTCGCCCCCGCCCGCGAACGTTATTTCTTTAAGGAGCTAATTCGATGACGCACTCTCTGCATACCGCCACTGCTATTCGTGAGGAGACCGTCCCCGGCGGCGGTCACGCCTCGTTTATTCTCAAGCGTGGACAGATCCTGCGCCTGACCGACATTGAGGGCGGGGCGAACGTCAGCATGATGATGCTCAACGCTCACGAGAAGAGCGAGCGTCTGAACCTGCCGGATACCCTTAAGGGCCAGCACACCGCCAGGCTCACCGCCGGGCACTGCTTCTACTCCGACATGGGGCGCGTGCTGGCGGGCATCGTGGCGGATACCTGCGGCTGGCACGATCCCTTTGGCGGGGTGCTGAACGCCGAGGAGACCGCCGAGAAGTATGGTCAGGGTCGCTATCAGGAGCTACGCAACGGCTTCTACCGCAACGGCATGGATAACCTGCTGGTGGAGATGGGCAAATGGGACCTCAACCTCGAGGATCTGCTGATGGTGGTGAACTTCTTCAGCAAGGTCAGCGTTGACGAGCAGGGGGCCTTTACCTTTCACCGCGGCTTCTCAGCGCCGGGAAGCTATGTCGAGCTGTATGCGCCGATGGAGACGCTGATCGTCCTGACCGCGCTGCCCCACCCGATGGATCCGCAGCCTGAATACGCCCCGCGCCCGGTACAGCTGAGCTGGTTCGAGGCGAGTGATAACGAAGCCGCCGTTAGCGCCCTGCTGACCCGGCCTGAAAACGGTCGCGCGTTGACTAACACCCAGCTGTTTGCCCTGTAAGGAGCCGAAAAATGTCTCTTGTTGAAAGCCAAAAACATCCGGCAGAAGCGGTGTTCCGCCATACCATTCCGGCGGGTGAGCACTACCTGTTTGAAGTGAAAAAGGGGCAGACCCTGCGTCTGCACGATCTCGAAGGCAACCAGGCCATCGATACGCTGTTCTATAACGCCGATAACCCGCGCGAGCGCTACGATCCCCAGCGCACCCTGCGCCGCCAGAACAACGCCTACCTGACCACCGGAAGCGTGCTGTGGTCGGGGCTGGGCAATCCGCTGCTGACCATCGTGGCCGATACCTGCGGCCGTCACGACACCCTCGGCGGAGCCTGCGCCCAGGAGAGCAACACCGTGCGCTACGCCCTCGACAAACGCTACATGCACAGCTGCCGGGATAACTTTCTCTGCGCCTGCCTGCACGATGGCCGTCTGCATAAGCGCGATATCGGGGCCAACATTAACTTCTTTATGAACGTGCCGGTAACGCCAGAGGGCAGTCTGACCTTTGAGGACGGCATCTCCGCCGCGGGCAAGTACGTTGAACTGCGCGCCGAGTGCAACGTCATCGTGCTGATCTCCAACTGTCCGCAGCTTAACAACCCGTGCAACGGCTGGAATCCGACCCCTGCGGAGGTGCTGGTATGGAACTGAGTCGCCTGCGCCTCATGCTCTACCGCCTGTTTGCAGTGCGGGCTAATCGCCTGACGCTGGACAATAAGCCGCAGCAGTAACTGCCTTTTCCCCCTGGACGACCAGGCGGCGAGATTATTCCCGGCGGGACGACCCGCCACGGTTCGGGTCTGGATCATGTTTACAAAATTACTTATCGCTAACCGGGGCGCTATCGCCTGCCGTATCCTGCGTACCCTGCGGGAGATGAACGTGAAAGGGGTGGCGGTCTGGTCGGAGTCCGATGCCAGCAGCCTGCATATTCGCGAAGCCGACGAGGCGATTAGCCTCGGTGAAGGCCCGGCGGCGCAAACCTACCTGCAGGTGGATAAGATCCTCGCTGCCGCCCGGGAGAGCGGGGCGCAGGCTATCCACCCCGGCTACGGCTTCCTGTCGGAAAACGCCGCCTTTGCCGACGCGTGCGAGGCCGCCGGGATCGCCTTCGTTGGCCCCACCCCGGAGCAGCTGCGCATCTTCGGCCTGAAACACACCGCCCGTGCGCTGGCGAAAAGCCACGGCGTGCCGCTGCTGGAGGGCACCGAGCTGCTGGCTGACGTCGCGGAAGCGCTGGATGCCGCAGAGAGCGTCGGCTACCCGGTAATGCTCAAGAGCACGGCGGGAGGCGGCGGGATCGGGATGCGCGTCTGCTACAGCCCGGTAGAGCTGGCAGAGGCTTTCGATGCGGTGCAGCGGCTGGGGAAAAATAACTTCAGCGATGCGGGCGTCTTTATTGAGAAGTATATCGAGCGTGCCCGCCATCTGGAGGTGCAGATCTTTGGCGACGGCGCGGGAGAGGTGATTGCCCTCGGCGTGCGCGACTGCTCGGTGCAGCGGCGTAACCAGAAGGTGCTGGAGGAGACTCCCGCCACCGCGCTGCCTGAGGGAATGGCCGAGGCGCTCTGCCAGGCCGCTATTGAGCTGGGCAAGGCGGTAAGCTACCGCAGCGCCGGCACGGTGGAGTTCGTTTACGACAGCAGTGCCCAGCAGTTCTACTTCCTTGAGGTCAACACCCGGTTACAGGTAGAGCACGGCGTCACCGAGCAGGTGTGGGGCGTAGATCTGGTCCAGATGATGATCGCCCTGGCGGCGGGCGATCTGCCCCCGCTGGCCGAGATCGCCGCCGGGTTAAGCCCGCACGGACATGCGATCCAGGCCCGGGTCTATGCCGAGGATCCGGGCCGTGAGTTCCAGCCCTCGCCAGGCCTGCTGACTAACGTGAGTTTTCCGCAGCAGGATCGCACCACGCTGCGAATTGACACCTGGGTAGAGTCTGGCTGCGAGGTGCCGCCGTTCTTCGATCCTCTGCTGGCCAAGATCATTACCTACGCTGACTCCCGCGACGAGGCGATCGACCAGCTGGACAGCGCTCTGGACGCGACGCGCCTCTACGGCGTAGAGACTAACCGTCAGTACCTGCGGCAGATTTTGCGTGACGCGCCCTTTGCCAGCGGCGAACCGTGGACCCGCTGCCTTGAGAGCCTGAGCTACCAGGCGGCGACGCTGGAGGTGGTGAGCGCCGGGACGCAGACCACGGTACAGGACTATCCGGGACGGCAGGGCTACTGGGCGGTTGGCGTACCCCCCTCCGGGCCAATGGACGATCGTGCCCTGCGCCTTGGCAACCGTCTGCTGGGCAACGCCGACGACGCGGCGGGTCTGGAGATCACCGTCAGCGGCCCGACCCTGAAGTTTAATACCGATGCGGTGGCGGTCGTCACCGGCGCGGCAATAAGTGTCGAACTGGACGGCCAGCCGCAGGCAATGAGCCAGACCTTCTTCATTCCTGCTGGCACCACGCTAACCCTGGGAGATACCCTGGCGGCGGGCGTGCGCAGCTACCTCTGCCTGCGCGGCGGCCTCGACGTGCCGGACTATCTGGGCAGCAAAAGCACCTTTACCCTCGGGCAGTTTGGCGGCCATGCCGGGCGCGCCCTGCGTACCGGAGACGTGCTGCACCTTGCGCCGTTAACCGATGCCCGCTGCGGCACGGACCTGCCGGCGGCGCTGCATACGTCCCTCGGGACGGTACGCGAGCTGCGGGTGATCTACGGCCCGCACGGTGCACCGGAGTACTTTACACCCGAGTGGATCCCGACCTTTTTTGCCACCGAGTGGGAGGTACACTTCAACTCCAGCCGCACCGGCGTGCGGTTGATTGGCCCAAAACCGGAGTGGGCGCGCGACAGCGGCGGCGAGGCGGGGCTGCATCCCTCTAACATTCATGACAACCCCTACGCCATCGGCGCGGTAGACTTTACCGGCGATATGCCGGTGATCCTCGGCCCGGACGGCCCGAGCCTCGGCGGTTTTGTCTGCCCGGTGACGGTCATCGAGGCGGATCTCTGGCAGCTCGGCCAGCTTAACGCTGGGGATCGGGTGCGCTTCGTGCCGGTGGACATCGACACCGCCCGCCTGCTGGCGCAGGGGCGTAGCCAGGAGCTGGCGAGCCTGCAGCCGGTAGCGATCAACTGGCAGATGCAGCCGCTCACCTCGCCGATCGTGATGGAGACCGGCGCGGCGGACAAGCGGCTGGTAGCGCGCCTCTCTGGCGATACCCATCTGCTGCTGGAGATTGGCGATGCCGAGCTGGATCTGGTTCTGCGCTTTCGCGGCCACGCTCTGATGCAGGCCCTGGAGGCGCTGGACCTCGACGGGGTGATTGACCTGACGCCGGGCATCCGCTCGCTACAGGTACACTATCAGCCGGAGGCGCTGACGCTGCAGCACCTGCTGGGGATCGTGCGCGAAGTGTGGCACTCGGTATGCCAGCAGGAGGATCTGCAGGTGCCGTCGCGTGTGGTCTGGCTGCCGCTGTCGTGGGACGATCCGGCGTGCCAGAAAGCCATCGACAAGTACATGACCACCGTGCGCCGGGATGCGCCATGGTGTCCAAGCAACCTGGAGTTTATCCGCCGCATCAACGATCTCGACAATATTGACGAGGTTTATCGCACGGTGTTTGACGCCAGCTACCTGGTCATGGGGCTGGGGGATGTCTATCTCGGTGCGCCGGTGGCAACCCCGCTCGATCCGCGTCACCGGCTGGTGACCACCAAATACAATCCGGCGCGCACCTGGACGGCAGAGAACTCGGTCGGGATCGGCGGGGCGTATCTCTGCGTCTATGGCATGGAGGGGCCGGGCGGGTATCAGTTCGTCGGACGTACGCTGCAGATGTGGAGTCGCTATCATGCGGTCGAGGATTTTGGCGGCAAGCCGTGGCTACTGCGCTTCTTTGACCAGATCCGTTTCTACCCGGTCTCCGCCGAGGAGCTGCTGACCATCCGTCGCGACTTCCCGCTCGGGCGCTATCCGCTGCGCATTGAGCAGAGCACGCTGCGGCTGGCGGAGTACCAGCAGTTTCTGGCCGAGGAGGCGACCAGCATCGACGCCTTCCGCCACCATCAGCAGGCGGCGTTTAATGCTGAAAGAGAGCGCTGGGTAGCCTCTGGCCAGGCCCACTTTGACAGTCACGACGCCATGCCGGAGGTGGGTGACGATGCGCCGCTCCAGGCGGGCCAGCGTGGCATCGACAGCCCCATAGCCGGTAATCTCTGGCAGGTGCTGGTCAAGCCCGGCGACAGGGTGAAGGAGGGGGACGTAATGGTGATTCTGGAGTCGATGAAGATGGAGATCCCGTTGCGCGCCACCTGCGATGGTATCGTGGATCAGGTCCGGGTACAGCCGGGATCGTCGGTGCGGGCCGGGCAGTGCGTGGCGGTGGTTAACGCCGAGCGCGCCGTGGTTTAGCGCACGCGGGCGCTTTTCGGCGGGCTGGCCTTCAGCGGGGCGTTAACCGGCATCTCGTCGGCCCACTGGATGGCTGAGGTCATCATCTCAGCCATCATCCCGCGCGTCAGTCCCAGCCGGTAAGCCTGCTGGCTGGCCTCCTCCCACTTCCGCTGCTCGTACAGCTCGGCCAGGCTAACAAACTGATGCAGCAGGCCCCGGTGCTGTTGCAGAGCCATGCGGACATCCTGAGAGATCACCACCTGGCCGATCAGCTCCTCCAGTGGGATCTCGAATACGGCGTCCAGCAGAGAGAAGAGTCCCACCATGAACGCGTCGTTGGCCGAGACCCTGCCACGCAGGCGAGTTGCCGCCAGCTCGCAGAACTTGGCGCGGATCAGGCTTTGATAGTAGGTTTCATTGGTTTTAACGTTATTCATCGAGCTGAGGCAGGTGACCAGCACAAAACGCCGCAGCTCTTTCGCCCCCAGATAAACCACGATATCTTTTAGCGAGTGGCTGCGCGTCCCCTTAATGCCCCGGGTGTTATAGAGAATGTTCTGCGCATAGCGCATCACCTTATAGGAGAGGGCGACGTCGTGCTTGAGCAGGTCTTCAATGCGCTGCAGGTTGGGGGCATCGGAGTTCACCTCCTGAATCAGGTTCAGAGAGACGATATGGTTCTGCACCAGTTTATTACTCTTATAGACCACCGGCTTGCTAAAGAAATAGCCCTGAAAAAGGGTAAAGCCGGCGTTTTTAAATAGCTCGTATTCGTCGAAGGTTTCGATCTTTTCCGCCAGCAGCAGGGTGTTTTTCAGTAGCTCCTCGCGACACAGCATGTAGTCCTGAATTTCCGGCCAGCTATTTTCTCGAATATCAAATTTGATAATGCTGATGTAGGGAATAAAGGTATCCCAGTCGCCGCTAAGGGAAAAATCATCCAGCGCAATGCGAAACCCTTGCTGATGCAGGCGTTTGATGGTGGCAAGCAGGGCCCCGGTCGGCTCGGCAGTTTCAAGGATCTCAATGACCACCCGATCTTTAGGCAGCGTTTCCGCCAGCCCCTGGAGCAGCAGTTCATAGGGAAAGTTAACAAACACCGTACCCGACTCTTTCTGGCTGCTGCCAGGCGCGCCAAAGAACTGCTCTTCAATGAGCTGGGCGGTGGCATGTTCAGGTGAAACGTTGGGGAAACGGTTAGCCATACTGTCCCGAAACAGGAGCTCATAGCCAAACGTCTGCAAATTTTCATCAAAAATCGCCTGTCTGGCGACAAAAGAAAACATTCTCTATCCTCACCCCAGCGCTTTAGCTTTTCACTATGCCGCGTAATGCGCGGGCTGACTAATACTTTTCACAAATTATCTCTTATTTGTAAAGTTTCGTCACAAAAAAAGTGTGTCTGTTTATCTTTTAAAAACAGGCGTTTGACAGGCTGGCTTATTTTTTAGGAATAAGAGAAGGGCGGGAAAATAGAGCGTGCCGCCCAGGTCAGAGACCCGAACGGCGCAAAAACTGCAGTTACGCGGTCTGCCAGGAAGATTTTACCTCTTCCGAGTTTTTGTTGAGAACCACGTTATTACCGTCAACTTTTTCTACCCAGCTTAGAGGGATATAGTGGTGCACACCGCCGGAAGCCGAATCACTTTTTGCCAGTTTGATCTTGTCTTCGCCTTCGAGGTGGTCAACGGTGCCAACGTGGGTACCACAGCTAGCAATAACCTGAGCGTGTTCACGAATTTCACTTTTATTAACCATACATCCTCCTTTGTTGTGATGAAGTTTGAGTATAGTCGACGTTTTTAACTCTGCAGGGCAGAACAATCTGAACTCTTTGAGCGGCTAATGAAGAAGATGTAATATGGATACCTCTTTTCCACCCTGGAGCATCTTCTATGGCTGGCCCTCGCATTACCCGTGAAAAACTCACTATCCGCAGGATGATTGCTCTCTATCAGCGCGGCGCGCCTGCTGCCTTCACGGAAGAGGGGCATTACGATGCGCTCTTTGCCTATGCGGAAAAACGTCTGGATAAGTGCGTATTTGGTGAAGAAAAGCCGGCCTGTAAGCAGTGCCCGGTGCACTGTTACCAGCCGGCAAAGCGGGAAGAGATGAAGCAGATTATGCGCTGGGCCGGGCCGCGTATGCTGTGGCGCCATCCGATCCTCACCGTACGCCATCTGATTGACGATAAGCGCCCGGTGCCGCCACTGCCCGAGAAATGTAGGCCGGGTAAGCGCAGCGCCACCCGGCGTTAACCGTTATGTCGGGTGGCGGCTTCGCCTTACCCGACCTACGAACCAATCGTACTCTTATCAATGCCTAACCGTTTCATGCGCGACAGCAGGGTGGTGCGCTTGAGGCCCAGCCGCTGGGCGGCCCCTTTCGGCCCGGCGATGACACCGTTGGTCTCCCGCAGTACCCGCAGGATCAGCTGCGTTTCCTCCTCACCGTCCTGAGCTACCGCCACCGGCGTAGTAGCGGCAACGGCAATCTCCGGCAGCGACAGCTGCAACACGCTGCCGCGCGTCAGCAGCACCGCCCGCTCAATCACGTTCTCCAGCTCGCGCACGTTGCCCGGCCACTCCATGGCAGAGAGAGTGCGCAGCGTTTCGGCAGGAATGCTGTCAATATTACGCCCCAGCCGCCGGGCGATTTTGAAGGTGAAAGCCTTCACCAGCAGCGGGATATCCTCCGGACGCTCGCGCAGGGGCGGAATATGGATCGGGAAGACGTTGAGCCGGTAGTAGAGATCGCTGCGGAACTCACGATCCTGCACCATCTGCCTGAGATCCCGGTTGGTGGCGGCGATCAGGCGGACATCGGTCTGGATCAGCTTGTTGCTGCCGAGGCGCTCAAACTCCTGCTCCTGCAACACGCGCAGCAGCTTAGGCTGCAGCTCCAGCGGCATATCGCCTACCTCGTCCAGGAAGAGCGAGCTTTTATCCGCCAGCTCAAAGCGTCCGATGCGCTGGGCGCTGGCCCCGGTAAAGGCCCCCCGCTCGTGACCAAAGAGATCGCTCTCCAGCAGGCCAGCAGGCATCGCCGCGCAGTTCATCTTGACCATCCGCCGCGTATTGCGCCCGCTCAGATTGTGAATGGCCCGGGCAATCAGCTCTTTGCCGGTGCCGGTCTCGCCGAGGATCAGCACCGTGCTGTTGCTCTGGGCCACCATCTCCACCTGCTTGAGGACGCTGAACATCGCCTCGCTGCGCCCGATGATCTCGCCGAATTCGCTCTCGACGTTGTTTAGCTGCTCGGTCAGGGCGAGGTTCTCATCCACCAGCCGCTCTTTGAGGCGCTGGATCTCCTGGTAGGCAAGGGCGTTGTCGACGGCAATCGCCACCCGCTCGGCAATCTGGCGCAGCAGCTGGAGATTGGCGGTGGTGAAGACTTTCTCCTCGCACTGGGCCAGCTTCAGAACGCCCAGCAGATTGTCGCCGGACATCAGCGGCAGCAGGCAGAGGGTCTGGATCTGATTGCCCCAGGTCTCAAACAGTCGCCGCTCGTAGGGAGCCAGCCGGTCGCGTTCGTGCAGGTTGAGTAGCAGCATCTCTTTGCTTTTAAATACCCGCTCGGAGAGGGTGCCTGCCTCGTCAACCTCGCTCTGCTCGTGCAGGGGCGCGCGCTCGTTGAGGTAGTGGGTGGAGTAGATGTTCAGCTTGCTCTTGCGGCTGCTGCGCAGGACGATGCTGATGGCGTCGATATCGAAATAGCGGTGGATCTCTTTGGCAATTTCCCCCACCAGTTCGTCCATATCAAGGCGGGAGAGCACCGCGTTAGTGATGGCGACCAGAATGCGAAAGTTGTCGCGCTCGCGGCACAGGAGATCGTAGTCCGGGCCGCAGTCGACCCGGCTCTGGATCTGCTCCACCACGACGCCAACGATCTGGGTGAAGGTGTGCAGGCGCTCCATCTCCTGGGCGCTCCAGGGCCTGTCATCATGGCGAATAAACTCGCAGCCGCCGAAGATCTGCCCCTCTGCTGCCAGCGGCAGCAGGCCATAGTGGCCAAAGGCGGGGTAAAGATGGCTCTCCGCAAGCTGCGGCCAGGCCTCGCTAAAGTCCTGATAGCTACAGTGCAGGGCCTGCGGGCGAGAGAGAATGCGGCGCACCGGGCCGTGGGCCAGGGCGGTTTCATCCTCATACTCCACGGGCTTGCCGTCGGGGCCAGAGGCATAGTAGCAGGCCCGGCGATCCCCGGCGCGCCAGAGAACAATTCCGGCGCGATCCGCCAGCGCCGCCTCCCTGACCAGCCCGGTTAGGGTCTGGGCCAGCGCGGCAAGATCCGGCTGCTGTAATAGAGTCCGGGTGACATCGAACAGCCCCTGCTGTCCGAGATCGCCCATCGGTGTATTTGACATTGTACTCATCCAGAAAGGCACCGAACGGGGTACCAAAAGCCTAATCGTTTTTATCTTGCCTGCAAAATGCCCTAGCAAATTCGCGGCAGGGGTTCAGAGTGGGGGAGATCCAGGGTGCGCTTCACGCCGTAAAGACCACTCAGCCGAACCCCTTTACGGGCTACCACCTCGCCGATAATTGCCGCATCACGGCCCAGCGGATACAGGCGCAGCCGTTCAACCGCGGCCTCGGCGGCCTGACGCTCGGCGACAATCACCAGTTTGCCCTCGTTGGCAAAGTTGAGGGCGTCAAGGCCCAGCAGCTCACACACGCCGCGCACGGCGGGCTTCACCGGCAGGCTGGCCTCGTTAAGCTCAATGCCGCAGCCGCTGCTGGCGGCAAACTCATGCACCACCGCGTTGACGCCGCCCCGCGTGGCGTCGCGCAGGGCCTTAATGCCATCAATAGCGCGTAGGGACTGGATCAGCGGCGTGAGCACCGCACAGTCGCTCATCAGCTCACCGTCCAGCCCGAGCTGCTCGCGCAGGTTGAGAATGGTCGCGCCGTGGCAGCCCAGCGAGCCGCTCACCAGCACGACGTCCCCCGGCTGCAGCGCCTGGGCGCGCCAGTTCAAACCGGTGGGAATAGCGCCGATGCCCGCGGTGTTAATAAACAGCTTATCCGCTGCCCCGCGCTGCACCACCTTGGTGTCGCCGGTGACGATGGCAATATCTGCCGCCTTCGCCGTGGCTGCCATGCTGTTGACCACCGCCTGCAGGGTCGCCATCGGCAGCCCTTCTTCAAGGATGAAGCCGCAGGAGAGATAGCGCGGGATTGCGCCGCTGACCGCAATATCGTTAGCGGTGCCGCACACCGCCAGCTTGCCGATATCGCCCCCTGGAAAGAAGAGCGGATCGATCACATAGCTGTCGGTGGAGAAGGCCAGCCGATCGCCGCCCGCCGCCAGCTGCGTAATATCGAGACGGGCCTGATCCTCCTGCTCCGCCAGCCAGGGATTATCAAAGGCCTGCATGAACAGGGCGTTAATCAGCTGCTGCATCGCCTGGCCTCCGCTGCCGTGGGCCATTTGCACCGTACTCATACTTCACACTCCTGGGCGCGATAGTGATACCAGGCGGCGCAGGCTCCTTCTGAAGAGACCATAAGCGCGCCGAAGGCAGTTTGTGGGTTGCAGGTTTGACCAAACAGCGGGCACTGGTGCGGCTTACAGCGCCCCGTCAGCACCTCGCCGCAGCGGGCGCGCGGATCGTCCCAGGTCTGCTGCGGGCGGAGCTGGAAATGCGTTTCTGCATCGAAGCGCCGGAATGCATCGCGAAGACGCACTCCGGAGTGGGCAATCACGCCCAGCCCGCGCCACTCGCTGTCGCCCTCAACGGTGAATACCCTGGCGATAGCCTGCTGCGCCAGCGGATTGCCGTTGTCGGGCACCACCCGCCGGTATTGATTCTCTACCCTGCTACAGGCTGCTATTTTCTGCTCAACCAGCATCACCACGCCTTGCAGTAGATCAAGTGGTTCGAATCCAGCCACCACTAATGGCCGCTGAAACTCATCGGCGATAAAGCCGTAGGCCGTCGTGCCGGTCACCATGCTGACGTGGCCGGGGGCCAAAAAGGCGTCGATGCTGTTATCCGGCTGCTCCAGCAGGCTGCGCAGCGTGGGGCCGAGGGTAATATGCTGGCAAAAGAAGAAGAAATTGGTGAGGTTGCGGGCGCGGGCCTGCTCCAGGGTCACGGCGGTGGCGGGCATGGTGGTTTCAAATCCCAGCCCAAAAAAGACCACCTTGCGATCGGGATTGGCCTCGGCAAGCGTAAGCGCATCCATCGGCGAGTAGACCATGCGCACATCGGCCCCGCGTGATTTCGCTGCCAGCAGCGAGCCATTTTTCCCCGGTACGCGAATGGCGTCGCCAAAGGTGCAGAAGATCACCTCCGGACGGCTGGCAATCTCGACGCAGGCGTCGATGCGTCCCATCGGCAGAACGCAGACCGGGCAGCCGGGACCGTGAATAAACTCAATATTATCCGGCAGCAGCTGGTCGAGGCCGAACTTAAAGATGGCGTGCGTATGGCCCCCGCACACTTCCATAATCCGCAGCGGGCGCGCCGGGGTGTAGTCGAGACGACGGGCGCGATCGCGTAAGTGCGCAAGCAGCTGCATCACCGCCTCCGGAGCGCGGTACTCATCAACGAAGCGCATCAGGCGTTCTCCCCATACAGCAGCGCGCCGACGTCCGGCTCGACGTCAAACATGTTTTGCAGCGCCGCCAGGGTGTCGCGGGCCTCTGCTTCGTCGATCACGCTCATGGCGAAGCCAACGTGGACCAGCACCCACTGGCCGAGGCGGGAGCCGCCGGACTCATCGACGCTGCCCACCAGGGTCAAATCGACGTCGCGCTGGATGCCGCACACCTCAACCTTCGCCTGGAGCCCGTCGATGGCGCAGATCTGTCCCGGTACGCCTATGCACATGGCTGCGCCTCCAGCCAGGCCAGCCACTGGTCCATGCCTTCTCCGCTGGTGGCGGAGAGCTGGATAATCTCAATATCCGGGTTCACCGCTTTGGCGCTGGCGAGGCATTTTTCCACGTCAAAATGGAGATACGGCAGCAGGTCGATTTTGTTGAGCAGCATCAGCGAGGCGGCGGCAAACATATGCGGATATTTAAGCGGCTTGTCTTCGCCTTCGGTGACCGACAGCACCGCTACCTTGTGTCGCTCACCAAGATCGAAGCTGGCGGGGCAGACCAGGTTGCCGACGTTTTCGATAAACAGGATCCCGCCGTTTGCCAGCGGCAGGCGCGGGGCGGCGTCGGCGATCATCTGCGCGTCCAGATGGCAGCCTTTACCGGTATTGACCTGAATGGCCGGGGTGCCGGTGGCGCGGATGCGCGCTGCGTCGTTAACGGTTTGCTGATCGCCCTCGATCACCGCACAGGACGCCTTGCCTTTCAGGCGCAGCAGCGTTTCGCTCAGCAGGGTAGTTTTACCCGCGCCGGGGCTGGAGACCAGATTCAGCACCAGCTGCTGCTTCGCGGCAAAGCGGGCGCGGTTGCGCGCCGCGAGATGGTTATTTTTAGCTAAGACGTCGATCTCGATCTCCAGCATCCGCCGCTGGCTCATGCCCGGCGCATGGGTTCCGGCAACGCCGTGGCCGTAGTGGAGATCGCCTTCCGGCGTCCGGGCGGGGGTAAAGGATGAGGTTTTCACCCCGGTAATTGTCTGGCCGCTGCGCTGGGCAGGGGCAAAGGGGGCGCTGCGAAATGGCGAGTGAGGGCGGTGCTCGTCGCCCTCGATATAGAGATTGCCTTCGCCGCAGCCGCAGGTACTACACATAGTCTACTCCTGTTCAATTTCGAGTCGCTGGATCTGCAGGCCGTCGTCGGCCACGATCTGCAACATATCGCTCTGGCACTGGGGACAGCGGCGCACCCGCTGGCTCAGCAGGGTCACAAACTGCTGGCAGTTTTCGCACCAGCACTCCGCCTGCTGCTCGTCGAGGTGCAGCGTGCAGCCTTCCGCCACGGTGCCCCGGCATACCAGTTCAAAGCAGAAGGTGAGGGCGCTGCTCTCCACGCAGGAGAACGCCCCTATCTTCAGCCATACGCCGGTCACCCGCCGTGCGCCGTGCGCCGCCGCCTGCTGTTCAATAAGCTCCAGCGCCCGCTGGCATAGGGTAATTTCGTGCATAGGGCCTCCCATGATCCACTGCGCCGTTAATGCAATAACGGTGCCAGCCAACGAAAACGACGTTACTGACGATGTCGACGCTGACGAAATGACACTGCCTCGCAATTAATTTCATTAAAAATCAATAAATTAAAAAATGGCATGGAAAGTGCTATATGAGCTGGTCACAACTAACCGGGTAACCTGAAATGACCATTTGGGAAATTAGCGAAAAAGCTGACTTCATTGCCGAACGGCACCATCGCCTGCAAGAGGAGTGGCAGGCTTACTGCAACTCGCTGGTTCAGGGCATTACGCTGTCCAAAGCCCACCTGCATCACGGCATGTACTGCGCGCCGGAGCGGGATCTCTGCTTTGTGCTGTTCGAGCACTTCCTTATTACCGTCGCCCTGGCGGACGGCTTTAACAGCCATACCATCCACTATCTGGTGGAGAGCAAGAGCGGCGGCGAGCAGCTGCTGATTGCCGAGGCCCAGCTGGCGCAGGATGGCCGCATTGATGGCCGGATCAATAACCGCGACCGCGCCGAGGTGCTGGAGCACTACTTAGAGAAGATCGGTCCGGTTTACAACGGCCTGTATGCGGCAATTCAGCAGGATACGCCGGTCGATCTCCGCCAGCTCGCCAACCAATCCGCCCAGGCCTCGGTGGCCTGAATGCCTGCCGTGTCGAGGGGTGTCGAAATGACAGACCGTCGGCACGATTTCGTCAAAAATGACCACCTGAGGAGTGTCCGGTGAATCGTTTTGTTATTGCTGACGCCACGCTCTGTATCGGCTGCCACACCTGTGAAGCGGCCTGCTCAGAGACGCACCGCCAGCACGGGCTGCAATCAATGCCCCGCCTGAGCGTGATGCGCAGCGCGAAAGAGTCTGCCCCGCAGCTTTGTCACCACTGTGAGGATGCGCCCTGCGCCGGGGTTTGCCCGGTGAACGCCATCAATCGCGTAGAGGGGGCGGTACAGCTCAATGAGAGCCTGTGCGTGAGCTGCAAGCTGTGCGCAATCGCCTGTCCTTTCGGCGCGATTGAGATGAGCGGCAGCCGCCCGCTGCATATTCCGGCTAACGCCAATTCACCGAAAGCGCCCCCCGCGCCGCCGGCTCCTGCGCGCGTCAGCTCCCTGCTGGACTGGGTGCCAGGCGTACGCGCCGTGGCGGTGAAGTGCGATCTCTGCGATTTCGATGAGAGCGGACCGGCCTGCATTCGCACCTGCCCAACCGGCGCGCTGCGGATGGTGAATTCGCTGGATATCGCCCGGGCCAGCAAACGCAAGCGCGAGCTGACCCTCAACGGCGACTATGGCGACCTCTCGCTGCTCAACCTGCAAGGAGGCGCGAAATGAGCGCGTTTATGCTGATCGACCTGGCCGTGCTGCTGTTTGTTGCGGCGGCGGTGCTGGCGTTGCTTTTTTCGTTTCATCGCGGCTTAAGCGGCTTGCTGGCCGGCATTGGCGGAGCGGTGGCCTGCGGGATGGTGATCGACGTGGCTGTCGGACTGTTAACCGGCAGGACGGCAAGCGGCGAGAGCGCCGTGCTTTACCTGCCTCAGCTGATCCGCCTGGCGCCGCTCAACGCCGTCTGGCTACTGGCTATCGCCCTGCCTGGGTTCTTTATCAGCCTGTATAACGTGGCGTGGCACCGACATGCACGGGTTAAGGTTAACGGCCTGCTGGTCAATCTACTGATGGCGGCGGCGGTCTGCACTCTCGTCGCCAGCGATCTGCTTACCCTGGTGGTGATGGCAGAGATCATGGCGCTGTGCGGGGCGTTTCTTACCGGCTGCGCGCAGTCCGGCAAGCTGTGGTTTACCCTGGGCCGCGTAGGAACGCTGCTGCTGGCCGCCGCCTGCTGGCTGCTGTGGCAGCGCTACGGCACGCTGGAGATCGCGGGTCTCGCGGCGCGCTTCGTTGAAGAGGGGCCGGGGACGGCGGTCTGGCTGCTCTGGCTGGTGGGATTTGGCATGCTGGCGGGAGTTATCCCTCTGCACGGCTGGGTACCCCAGGCGCATGCCGGGGCCGATGCGCCTGCGGCGGCGCTCTTCTCCGGCGTGGTGATGAAGGTCGGGCTGTTTGGCCTCGTTGTCCTGCCGCTGTTGGCCGGGCAGTCCATGCCGCTGTGGTGGTGCCTCGGCCTGCTGCTGCTGGGGGCGGTGACCGCGTTTGTCGGCGGCCTCTACGCCCTGATGGAGCACAACATTCAGCGCCTGCTGGCGTACCACACCCTGGAAAATATCGGCATTATTCTGCTGGGCCTCGGCGCAGGCCTGACTGGGATAGCCCTCGGCCAACCGGCGCTGATTGCGCTGGGACTGGTGGGCGGCCTCTATCACCTGATCAACCACAGCCTGTTTAAGACCCTGCTGCTGCTGGGCGCGGGCAGCGTCTGGTTCACGACCGGCCATCGCGACATTGAGAAGCTTGGCGGCATCGGCAAACGGATGCCGGTTATCTCTCTGATGATGCTGGTCGGGCTGATGGCGATGGCCGGGCTGCCGCCGCTGAACGGCTTTGCCGGTGAGTGGGTGATCTACCAGGGCTTCTTCGCCTTAAGCGGCAGCGATCTCTTTATCGCCCGCCTGCTCGGCCCGCTGCTGGCGGTGGGGCTGGCGATCACCGGCGCGCTGGCGGTGATGTGCATGGCCAAGGTTTACGGCGTCACCTTCCTCGGCGCGCCGCGTACGCCGGAAGCCGCTAACGCCCGCCGCGCGCCGTGGCTGATGACCGCCTCGGTCGTTGGCCTGGCGGTGTGCTGCCTTATCGGTGGCGTGGCCTCGCCGTGGCTGCTGCCGCTGCTCTCCGCCGCGGTGCCGTTACCGCTCGCCACCGCAAGCGTCGTCTCGCAGCCAATGATTACCCTGCTGCTGATTGCCTGCCCGCTGCTGCCGTTCATCATCATGATGCTGTTCAAAGGCCGCCGCCTGCCGTCGCGCTCGCGCGGTACGGCCTGGGCGTGTGGCTACGAGCATGAACAGTCGATGGTTATCACCGCCCACGGCTTCGCGATGCCGGTGAAAGAGGCCTTTGCGCCGGTGCTGGGTCTGCGTAAGCGGCTCAACCCGGTGGCGCTGATGCCGGTCTGGCAGCGTGCTGCCCCGGCGCTGGTTCGCCGTCTGGCGCTGGTCGAGCTGGCGGTGCTGGTGGTTATTGTTATTTCACGAGGAGCCTGAACATGAGCGTTCTCTATCCGTTACTTCAGGCGCTGGTGCTCTTTGCCTTTGCGCCGCTGCTGGCCGGGATAAGCCGCGTGGCTCGCGCCCGCCTGCATAACCGCCGTGGCCCAGGGGTACTGCAAGAGTACCGGGATCTGATCAAGCTGCTGGGCCGGCAAAGCGTCGCGCCGGCGGATGCCAGCTGGGTATTCCGCCTGATGCCTTTTGTGATGATCGGCGTGATGCTGACCATCGCCACCGCGCTGCCGGTGGTGACCGTTGCTTCTCCGCTGCCGGCGCTGGGGGATCTCATCACCCTGATCTACCTCTTCGCCATTGCCCGCTTCTTCTTTGCCATTGCCGGGCTTGATACCGGCAGCCCCTTTACCGGCCTCGGGGCCAGTCGTGAGGCGATGCTCGGCGTATTAGTAGAGCCGATCCTGCTTCTCGGCCTGTGGGTTGTGGCGCTGGTGGCGGGTTCAACCCATATCAGCACCATGACCGCCACGCTCTGGTCCTGGCCCGTTGAGCGTAGCGTTCCGCTTCTGCTGGCGCTCTGCGCCTGCGCCTTCGCCACGTTTATCGAAATGGGCAAGCTGCCGTTCGATCTCGCCGAGGCCGAGCAGGAGCTGCAGGAGGGCCCGCTTACCGAGTACAGCGGCTGCGGCTTTGCCCTGCTGAAGTGGGGCATCAGCCTCAAGCAGCTGGTGGTATTGCAGCTGTTTGTCGGCCTCTTCCTGCCGTGGGGGCAGATGGTGGCCTTTAGCGCAGGCGGCCTGCTGCTGGCGCTGGTGGTGGCCGTCGTCAAGCTGGTGCTGGGTGTGCTGGTGATTGCCCTGTTTGAGAACAGTATGGCGCGGCTGCGCTTCTGCGCGACCTCCCGCGTGACCTGGGCCGGGTTTGGCTTTGCATTTTTAGCCTTCGTCTCCTTGCTGGCGGCGTGATGAAAGAGAGTTTGAACATGTCTGAAGAAAAATTGGGTCAGCACTACCTGGCGGCGCTGCATCAGGCCATTCCCGGCGCGGTGCT
This sequence comes from Pseudescherichia sp. L3, assembly GCF_024656065.1. Lineage (NCBI taxonomy): Bacteria > Pseudomonadati > Pseudomonadota > Gammaproteobacteria > Enterobacterales > Enterobacteriaceae > Pseudescherichia > Pseudescherichia sp. L3. Next base: position 121,924 of record NZ_JANKYC010000002.1, on the reverse strand, counting down.
GGATGAAGCCTGGCAGACCCGCGATCAGCTGACCATTACCGTGAAGGTGAATGCCCTGCCGGAGGTGGTGGAGTATCTCTACTACCAGCAGGGAGGCTGGCTGTCGGTGCTGTTTGGCAACGACGAGCGCCAGCTCTGCGGCCGCTATGCCGTCTACTACGTGCTGTCGATGGAGCAGGGCACTAAATGCTGGATCACCGTGCGCGTAGAAGTTGACGCCAACACGCTGGAGTTCCCGTCGGTGACGCCGCGCGTGCCTGCCGCTGTCTGGGGCGAGCGTGAGGTGCGCGATATGTACGGCCTGATCCCGGTTGGCCTGCCGGACGAGCGGCGTCTGGTGCTGCCGGATGACTGGCCGGATGAACTCTACCCGCTGCGTAAAGACAGCATGGACTACCGTCAGCGTCCCGCGCCGACCACCGACAGCGAAACCTACGAGTTCATTAACGAGCTGGGCAGCAAAAAGAACAACGTGGTGCCGATTGGCCCGCTGCACGTCACCTCCGATGAACCGGGTCACTTCCGCCTGTTTGTCGATGGGGAGAACATTATCGACGCCGACTACCGTCTCTTCTACGTCCATCGCGGCATGGAGAAGCTGGCGGAGACTCGCATGGGCTACAACGAGGTGACCTTCCTGTCGGATCGCGTCTGCGGCATCTGCGGCTTCGCCCACAGCACCGCGTATACCACCTCAGTAGAGAACGCGATGGGCATCGTGGTGCCGGAACGCGCCCAGATGATCCGCGCCATTCTGCTGGAGGTGGAGCGTCTGCACAGCCACCTGCTGAACCTTGGCCTGGCCTGCCACTTCGTCGGCTTCGACTCCGGCTTTATGCAGTTCTTCCGCGTGCGTGAGACCTCTATGAAGATGGCGGAGATCCTCACCGGGGCACGTAAAACCTACGGTCTGAACCTGATCGGCGGCATTCGTCGCGACATGCTGAAAGAGGACATGATCCAGACCCGTCAGCTTGCCCGCCAGATGCGCCGCGACGTGCAGGAGCTGGTGGATGTCCTGATGAGCACGCCGAATATTGAGCAGCGCACGGTAGGGATTGGCCGTCTCGATCCGCAGATCGCCCGCGACTTCAGCAACGTCGGCCCGATGGTGCGCGCCAGCGGCCACGCCCGGGATACCCGCGCCGATCACCCCTTTGTCGGCTACGGCCTGCTGCCGGTAGAGGTGCACAGCGAGCAGGGCTGCGACGTTATTTCCCGCCTCAAGGTGCGCATTAACGAGGTGCTCACTGCCCTGAATATGATCGAGTTCGGGCTGGATAACCTGCCCGGCGGCCCGCTGATGGTAGAGGGCTTCACCTATATTCCCAACCGCTTTGCTCTTGGCTTTGCCGAAGCGCCGCGCGGGGATGATATCCACTGGAGCATGACCGGGGATAACCAGAAGCTCTACCGCTGGCGCTGCCGGGCGGCGACCTACGCCAACTGGCCGACCCTGCGCTATATGCTGCGCGGCAATACCGTCTCCGACGCGCCGCTGATCATTGGTAGCCTCGACCCCTGCTACTCCTGCACTGACCGCATGACGGTGGTGGACGTGCGCAAGAAGAAGAGCAAGGTCGTGCCGTACAAAGAGCTTGAGCGCTACGGCATTGAGCGTAAAAACTCGCCGCTGAAATAAGGAGTCGTCATGTTTACCTTTATCAAAAAAGTGATCAAGACCGGCACGCCCACCGCGTCCTATCCGCTTGCGCCTATCGAGGTGGATAAGCACTTTCGCGGCAAGCCGCAGCACGATCCCCGCCAGTGCATTGGCTGTGCGGCCTGCGTCAACGCCTGCCCCTCTAATGCGCTGTCGGTAGAGACCCTGCTGGCAAACAGCAAGCAGGCCTGGCAGTTTAACCTTGGGCGCTGCATCTTCTGCGGGCGCTGCGAGGAGGTCTGCCCCACGGCGGCGATTACGCTCTCTCAGGAGTATGAGCTGGCGGTGTGGAAGAAAGAGGATTTTTTACAGCAGTCGCACTTTGACCTGTGCCACTGCCGCGTTTGCGAGCGGCCTTTTGCGGTGCAGAAAGAGATCGACTACGCCATTGCGCTGCTGGCACATAACGGTGACAGCCGGGCGGAACATCATCGCGAAGGCTTTGAAACCTGTCCGGCGTGCAAGCGGCAGAAGTGCCTGGTGTCGTCCGATCGCATTGAACTTACCCGCCATATGCAGGAGGCCAGCTGATGAGCAATTTACTGGGACCGCGCGACGCCAACGGCATTCCCGTGCCGATGACGGTGGAGGAGTCCATCGCCAGCATGAAAGCCTCGCTGCTGAAAAAGATCAAGCGCTCGGCCTACGTCTACCGCGTCGACTGCGGAGGCTGCAACGGCTGCGAAATCGAGATCTTCGCCACGCTTTCGCCGCTGTTTGACGCCGAACGCTTCGGTATCAAGGTTGTGCCGTCTCCGCGTCACGCTGACATCCTGCTGTTTACCGGGGCGGTAACCCGGGCGATGCGCTCTCCGGCGCTGCGGGCCTGGCAGTCGGCTCCCGATCCAAAAATCTGCATCTCCTACGGGGCGTGCGGCAACAGCGGCGGCATCTTCCACGATCTCTACTGCGTCTGGGGCGGCACCGACAAAATCGTTCCGGTGGATGTTTACATCCCCGGCTGCCCGCCGACGCCCGCCGCGACGCTGTACGGCTTTGCCATGGCGCTGGGGCTGCTGGAGCAGAAAATTCATGCCCGCCTGCCGGGGGAAGAGGATAACCAGCCGGCGACGCTGCTGCATGAGAATATTGTTCAGCCCCTGCGGGTGCGCGTCGATCGCGAGGCGCGGCGGCTGGCGGGCTACCGCTACGGACGCGAGATCGCTGACGACTACCTGCGCCTGCGGGCGCTGGGTGAGGGCCAGGTTGCGCGCTGGCTGGCGGCAGAGGACGATCCGCGTCTGAACGAGATCGTGGCGCACCTTAACGCTGTCGTCGACGAGGCGCGTATCTCATGAGTGAATCCGTGGTCTTCAGCCAGCTGAGCCGAAAGTTTATCGATGAGAACGACGCCACGCCCGCCGAGGCGCAGCAGGTGGTTTACTACAGCCTTGCCATTGGTCACCACCTGGGGGTGATTGACTGTCTGGAGGCGGCGCTAACCTGCCCGTGGGACGACTACCTGGCGTGGATCGCCACCCTGGAGGAGGGGAGCAACGCCCGGCGTAAGATGGCGGGGGTGCCGAAGTATGGCGAGATCGTCGTCGACCACTCGCATATCGCGATGCTGGCCGCGGCCTTTGACCGGGCGCTGGCGGTTCAGACCCCGCAGCAGCAGACGTGGAGCCGCGTGCTGCTCAGCCTGCTGCATGATATTCATCAGGAAAGCGCCATCTATCTGATGGTGAGGAGAGTCCGTGACTGACGTTTTACTCTGTGTGGGCAATAGCATGATGGGCGACGATGGCGCTGGCCCGCTGCTGGCGGAGATGTGCGCCGCCCGGCAGCCGGGCACGTGGCAGGTGATTGACGGCGGCAGCGCGCCGGAGAATGACGTGGTAGCGATCCGCGAGCTGCGCCCGGATCGGCTGCTGATCGTCGACGCCACCGATATGGGGTTAAACCCCGGCGAGATCCGCATTATCGATCCCGACGACATTGCCGATCTGTTTATGATGACTACCCACAACATGCCGCTGAACTACCTGGTCGATCAGCTCAAAGAGGATGTGGGTGAGGTGATCTTTCTCGGCATCCAGCCGGATATCGTTGGCTTTTATTACCCGATGACCCCGCCGGTAAAAGCGGCGGTGGAGGAGGTTTATTCACGGCTTGCGGAGTGGGCTGGGGAGGGCGGTTTTCCTCAACTCTGAGCTGTGCCCGGTGGCGCTGCGCTTACCGGGCCTACAGGATCGTAGGCCGGTGCAAGCGCAGCGCCGCCCGGCGAAAACCTAGTCCAGATCAGCCCCGTTACTGGCGATCACCTTCTTATACCACCAGAACGACTTCTTGCGGACGCGGTCCAGCGTGCCGTTGCCGTGGTCGTCGCGGTCGACGTAGACAAAGCCGTAGCGCTTGCTCATCTCTCCCGTTGAGGCCGCCACCAGATCGATGCAGCCCCAGGAGGTGTAGCCAAGCAGGGGAATGCCGTCCGCCACCGCCTCGCCCATGGCACGAATATGCTCCCGCAGGTAGCTGATACGGTAGTCGTCGTTAATCTCACCGGTAGCGTCGAACTCGTCCCGCGCCCCCAGCCCGTTTTCCACCAGGAACAGCGGCTTCTGGTAGCGGTCATACATCATGTTCATGGTGATGCGCAGGCCGAGAGGATCGATGCCCCAGCCCCACTCGCTGGCCTCGATCCAGGGGTTTTTTAGCGATTTAACCACGTTGGCTGCGCTGGTGTTGCCCGCGTTCATCTCCGCCGAGGCGCAGCGGGAGGCGTAGTAGCTGAACGACACAAAATCGACGGTGTGCTTGAGGATCTCATCGTCGCCGGGCAGGATCTCAATGGCAATCCCCTTCTCGCGGAACATGCGCCCCGTCCATGCCGGATAGGCCCCGCGCGCCTGGACATCAATAAAGAACAGGTTTTCCCGATCCTTCTCCAGCGCCGCCCAGACGTCCTCTGGCTTGCAGGAGTAGGGATAGAAGTTGCCGCCCGCCAGCATACAGCCGACCTGGTTGTTTGGGTTCACCTCGTGAGCAATTTGGGTGGCCAGCGCGCTGGCGATCAGCTCGTGATGCGCCGCCTGGTACTTGACCCACTCCGGGTTCTCACCCTCCTCAAACACCAGCCCCGCGCCCGAGTAGGGGCTGTGCAGCATGATGTTAATTTCATTGAAGGTCAGCCAGTACTTCACCAGCCCGTCGAACGCCTCGAAGCAGGTCCGGGCGTAGCGGGTGAAGAACTCCACCATCTTACGGTTACGCCACGAGCCATACTCGCGCACCAGGTGCAGCGGCACGTCGAAGTGGCACAGGGTCACCAGCGGCTCGATATTGTACTTTCGACACTCCTCAAACACCGCCTTGTAGAAGGCGATTCCCTCGGGATTGGGCGTCAGCTCGTCGCCGTTGGGGTAGAGGCGCGCCCAGGCGATGGAGGTGCGAAACACGGTGAAGCCCATCTCCGCCATCAGGGCAATATCTTCCTTATAGCGATGATAGAAATCGATCGCCTCATGGCTGGGGTAGAACTCATCGTCGCGCAGGGTAAAGCGCTTCTCCAGGCCGAGCTTAACCGGCAGACGGTTTGCCCCATGCGGAATAGTATCAACGGTGGTCAGCCCCTTGCCGCCTTCGCGATACGCCCCCTCCGACTGGTTGGCGGCCAGTGCGCCGCCCCATAAAAATCCCTCTGGAAATACAGACATAATTGACCTCTTGTTAAATCAGGCTCTGGCCGCTGCCGCGGGCTTTGCCGCCTGCAACGCACGCGCTTTGGCTGCCTCATCCTCGACGGGCAGATCTTCGAAGCCCAGCAGCAGGGTGAGCACAAACGACAGCACCACCGCCAGCGCCATCACGGCAAAGACCCAGACAATGCTCATTGGATTAGCCGGATCGAAAAATTGTACGCTGGTAAAGAGTCCCGGCGCGGCCATCGAGTGGCTGGCAAGCCCGGCGATCCCGGCTACTGCGCCGCAGATAAAGCCGCTGATCAGGCTGGCAACCAGAGGGCGCTTCAGGCGCACCGCCACTCCGTAGAGCGCGGGCTCAGAGATACCCGCCAGAATGGCCGAGGCCGCCGCCGCCAGCGCCGTCTGGCGCAGCTCCGGGTTTTTGGTTTTCCATGCCACCGCCAGCGACGAGCCGCCTAGCGACAGGTTTGCACCAATCTCCGACGGCATCACCATGCCCTCTTTGCCGGTCTCGGCGATGGTCTGGATGATGGTTGGGGTAAAGACGCGGTGCATGCCGGTCATCACCAGCAGCGGCCACAGCGCGCCCATGATCGCTACCGACAGCCAGCCCAGGTAGCTATGAATGGTGTAGACCAGCGCGGAGATGGCGCTGCCGATCCAGATCCCGATCGGCCCGATCAGCAGGATGGCGAGCGGGGCGGCGATCAGTACGATCAGCATCGGCTTAAGGAAGTTTTTCGTCACCGCCGGGGTGATGCGATCTACCCAGCGTTCGATATAGGAGAGGCACCAGGTCATCACCAGCGCCGGGATCACCGTGTAGGTGTACTTCACCGCCGTCACCGGAACCAGGGCGAACTCTACCTGCTGGCCCTGGGCCGCCTTTGCCATCAGCTCGATAAAGCTCGGATGCACCAGCACCCCGGCGATGGCAATCGCCAGCGACATGTTGGTTTTAAACTTCACCGCCGCCGAGGCCGCTACCATCAACGGCAGGAAGAAGAAGGCCCCGTCGCCGATGACGGTGAGGATTGTCAGGGTAGAGGCGCCTTTCTCCAGTACGCCGGTCATCTCCAGGATCATCGCCAGCAGCTTGACCATTGATCCGCCGATGATCGCCGGGATCAGCGGCGACATTGTGCCGATCAGCGCATCGAGAATGCCTGCGCCAATGCGCCGCAGGGTCAGCTTCTGCGGCCCGGTGTCGGCTACCGGCTGCATATCGGCTGGCAGCAGGCGCACCACTTCGGCATAGGCCTGCGACACCGTATTGCCGATGATCACCTGACACTGGCTGTCGCTGCGCACCACGCCCATCACGCCAGGGGTGCTTTTCAGCGTGGCGCTATCGATCTGCGTCTCATCTTTCACCACAAAACGCAGGCGCGTCATGCAGTGGGTGACGGCGGCGATATTGTCCGCCCCGCCCAGCGCGGTGACCACGGTCGTCGCCAGCGCGGCATAGTTTTTGGCCATCGGATTTTTATCCTGTTTTAGTATGGGGTTACGGCTGCACCGCGAGCAGTGAGACGTGATGTAGGAAACCGGTTCCACAAAATCATGCTGAGTTTCATTTTTATATTCAATGATGAATGTTTAGATCCGTGAGGACGATCACCATGATCGCCGCTGGGCAAAGCGCTGCAAATCCGCGTCGGGTGCAGTAAACTGCGGATATACAAATGAAAGGAAAGCAAATATGACCACGATGCTGGAGGTAGCGAAGCGGGCAGGGGTGTCGAAGGCGACGGTATCCCGCGTGCTGTCAGGCAACGGCTACGTCAGCCAGGAGACCAGGGAGCGCGTGTTTCAGGCCATTGAGGAGAGCGGCTACCGGCCTAACCTGCTGGCGCGTAACCTGGCGGCGAAAACCACCCAAACCCTCGGGCTGGTAGTGACCAACACCCTCTATCACGGGGTCTACTTTAGCGAACTTCTGTTCCACGCGGCGCGGATGACGGAAGATCGCGGCCGCCAGCTGATCCTTGCCGACGGCAAACACAGCGCTGACGAAGAGCGGCAGGCGATCCAGTATCTGCTCGATCTGCGCTGCGATGCGATCGTGATCTACCCGCGTTTTCTCAGCGTTGATGAGATCGACACGATCATCGACGGCCACACCCAGCCCATTATGGTGCTCAACCGACGGCTGCGTAAAAACAGCAGCCACTGCGTTTACTGCGACCAGAAAGGCACCAGCCTGGCGGCGGTGGAGACGCTGCTGGCCCAGGGGCATCGGGATATCGCTTTTATTACCGGCTCCCTCGACTCGCCCACCGGCAAAGAGCGTCTCTCTGGCTATAGAGAGGCGCTGGAGCGACACGGCGTAGCGGTGCGTAACGAGCTGATAGTAGAGGGGAAGTGGACACCCGCCAGCGGCTCGGCAGGGGTGGTGACGCTGCTGGAGCGCGGGGTGTGCTTCAGCGCGCTGGTGGCCAGCAATGATGACATGGCCATTGGGGCCATTAGCCAGCTGCACGGCAGCGGCATTGCCGTCCCGGAGCAGGTCTCGGTGATTGGCTTCGATGACATTGCTCTCGCCCCTTATACCGTCCCGCCGTTGGCCAGCGTCAAAATCCCGGTGACGGAGATGATCAAAGAGACCATCAACCGCCTTATTTTTATGCTCGACGGAGGCGCGTTTACTCCCCAGCCAGCCTTTACCGGAGAGCTGATCCTGCGCGGCTCCGTTAGCCGCGGCCCGCACGTCTGACGTCGACAGCTGTCATCGTCACAAGTGTCGATGACACTATTTCCTTATTTTAATATCCATATAAATCAATGAAGTAAACTCTGGCACGATTCGTGAATACTCCGGCACACTACCGTTAATGCTGGAGAATTTGATGAACCGTTTCATCATGGCCGACGCCAGTAAATGTATTGGCTGCCGTACCTGTGAAGTTGCCTGCGTGGTTTCCCATCAGGCGCAACAGGATTGTGCCTCTTTAACCCCCGACACTTTTCTGCCGCGTATTCACGTTATTAAAGGCGTGAACGTCTCTACCGCTACCCTTTGCCGTCAGTGCGAGGACGCCCCGTGCGCCAACGTCTGCCCCAACGGCGCCATCAGCCGGGATAAAGGCTTTGTTAACGTGATGCAGGAGCGCTGCATCGGGTGCAAAACCTGCGTCGTCGCCTGCCCCTATGGCGCAATGGAGGTCGTTGTGCGCCCGGTGATCCGCAACAGCGGCGCGGGTTTGAACGTGCGGGCGGAGAAAGCCGAAGCCAACAAGTGCGACCTCTGCCACACCCGCGAGGCGGGCCCCGCCTGCATGGAGGTCTGCCCCACCGAGGCGCTGGTTTGCGTTGACAGGGCACGTCTGGAGCAGCTCAGCGCCGAGAAACGCCGCCGTGCGGCACTCGACACCGCCGCCTCATTTCTCTTTTAACTGAACAGCATTTCAACTTTTAACAGGTCTGTTACTGATGAAAAAAATTACGAGCGTTTGTCCCTACTGCGGCGCAGGCTGCAAACTGAAGCTGGTAGTGGATAACAACAAAATTATTCGTGCCGAAGCGGCGGAAGGGGTCACTAACCAGAATCAGCTCTGCCTGAAAGGCTACTACGGCTGGGATTTCCTTAACGATACGAAACTCCTGACGCCGCGCCTGACCCAGCCGATGATCCGCTACCAGAAAGGCGGCAAGCTAACGCCCGTAAGCTGGGATGAAGCCATTCGCTACACCGCAAAACGGCTGGGGGAGATTAAGGCCCAGTATGGCGGCCGGGCAATCATGACCACTGGCTCCTCACGCGGGACCGGTAACGAAACCAACTACGTGATGCAGAAATTTGCCCGTGGCGTGCTGCACACCAACAACGTCGACTGCTGCGCCAGGGTCTGCCACGGCCCGTCGGTAGCGGGCCTGCAGGAGGCGCTCGGCAACGGCGCGATGAGCAACTCCATCGGCGATATTGAGCACTCCCGCTGCCTGCTGGTGTTCGGCTACAACTGCGCCGACTCGCATCCGATCGTTGCCCGCCGGGTGATCAAGGCCAAACAGAACGGGGCGAAGATCATCGTCTGCGATCCGCGACGGATCGAGACCGCGCGCATTGCCGATCAGCATCTGCAGATCAACAACGGCTGCAATATGGCGCTGGTCAACGCCTTTGGCTACGTGCTGCTGGAGGAGGAGCTGTACGACAGGGAGTACGTAGCCAGCTTTACCAGCGGCCTCGATGCCTATCGCGAGGTGGTTAAGGATTATGCTCCCGAAGCGGTTGAGCATCTGACCGGCGTCAGCGCCCAGCAGATCCGCCAGGCGATGCGCACCTACGCCGCAGCCCCGTCGGCCACCATTATGTGGGGGATGGGCGTAACCCAGTTCGGCCAGGCGGTGGACGTGGTGAAAGGTCTGGCAAGCCTGGCGCTGCTCACCGGCAACCTTGGCCGGGAGCACGTCGGCGTTGGGCCGGTACGCGGGCAGAACAACGTCCAGGGGGCGTGCGATATGGGGGTGATCCCCAACCAGTTCCCTGGCTACCAGGACGTGGTGGATCCGGCCGTGCGGGAGAAATTCGCCAAAGCCTGGGGGATTAACGCTGCGGATATGGATGACCAGGTCGGGGTACGCATTACCGAAGTCCCACACCTGGCGCTGGAGGGCAAGGTCAAAGCCTACTACATCATGGGTGAGGATCCGCTCCAGACCGAAGCCGACCTGGGCCTGGTCCGCAAGGGCTTCGAGGCCCTCGACTTCGTGGTGGTGCAGGATATCTTTATGACCAAAACCGCCGAGCAGGCGGATGTCCTGCTGCCCGCAACCTCATGGGGCGAACACGGGGGCGTCTTCACCTGCGCCGATCGCGGCTTCCAGCGTTTCGAGAAAGCGGTGGAGGCGCAGTACAACGTCAAGCGCGACTGGGAGATTATCAGCCTGATCGCCACCGAGATGGGCTACCCGATGCGCTACGACAGCAACCAGCAGATCTGGGACGAGCTGCGTGAGCTGTGCCCGCTCTTCTACGGCGTCACCTACGAGAAGATGGGCGATATGGGACACGTGCAGTGGCCCTGTCCGACGCTGGATCATCCGGGAACGCCCTATCTTTACCAGGGCAACAAGTTCGATACCCCGGATGGCAAAGGGCACCTGTTTGCCGCGCAGTGGCGTGCGCCCGCCGAAGTGCCTGATGCCGACTTCCCGCTGGTGCTTTGCACCGTGCGTGAGGTGGGGCACTACTCCTGCCGCTCAATGACCGGTAACTGCGCGGCGCTGCAAACCCTCGCCGACGAGCCGGGCTTTGTGCAGATCAACCCGGAGGATGCGCAGGCGCTTGGCATTCGTGACCGGCAGCTGGTGTGGGTTGAGTCCCGGCGCGGGAAAGTGATCAGCCGTGCCGACGTTAACGAGCGCATTAATCGCGGCAGCGTCTACATGACCTATCAGTGGTGGATCGGGGCCTGCAACGAGCTGACCCAGGACAACCTTGACCCGGTTTCCAAAACGCCGGAAACCAAGTACTGCGCGGTGAAGGTCAGCGCCATTGCCGATCAGCCCTGGGCGGAAAACTATACCCAGACCACCTATCAGGCGATGAAAACCCGCCTGCGCGACGCGGCAGTGTAAAGGCATGAGCGATAGCGGCGTCCTTATCCGCGTGCGGGGCAGAGTTCAGGGGGTGGGCTTCCGCCCCTTTGTCTGGCAGCTGGCGCAGCGGCTCCAGCGTACCGGCGACGTCTGCAACGACGGGCAGGGCGTGGTGGTGCGGCTCTGGGGAGAGGAGGCCGGGTTTATGGCGCAAATGCGGCAGGCCTGTCCGCCGCTGGCGCGCATCGACCAGACTGAGGTCGTGCCGTTTCACTGGCCGCAGCCTCCTGTGGCGTTCACTATTCTGCCCAGCGCGGCAGGCGGCATGGATACCCAGATCGTGCCGGATGCGGCAACCTGTCCGGCCTGCCTGGCAGAGATGAACGATCCCACCGATCGCCGCTATCGCTACCCCTTCGTCAACTGCACCCACTGCGGGCCGCGCTTCACCATTATCCGCGCTATGCCCTATGACCGCCCGCAGACCGCAATGGCGGCGTTTCCGCTCTGTGCGGCCTGCGAGGCGGAGTATCGCAACCCGGCGGATCGCCGCTTTCACGCCCAGCCGGTAGCCTGCCCGGAGTGTGGCCCGCAGCTGGCATGGCATGCAGCGGGCGAGACGCTGGCAGGAGAGGCGGCGTTGGCGGCGGCAGTGGCGGCACTGGATGCTGGCGGCATCGTGGCGGTGAAGGGCCTCGGCGGCTTTCATCTCGCCTGCGACGCGCTTAACCCGCAGGCGGTAGCGCGTCTGCGTCTGCGTAAGCGGCGTCCGGGCAAGCCATTGGCGGTGATGATTGCTGATGCAGAGAGGTTGCCAGAGCAGGTTCGCGCGGCGCTGGAGACCCCGGCCGCGCCGGTGGTGCTGGTGGATAAAACCCTGCTGCCTGCGCTGGACGCGGGCATCGCCCCAAGGCTTAACGAGGTGGGCGTGATGCTGCCCGCCAATCCTCTCCAGCATCTGCTGATGCAGCACCTTAACCGCCCGCTGGTGATGACCTCCGGCAACCTCAGCGGTCAACCGCCCGCGTTGACCAACCACGAGGCGCTGCGGGATCTCGCCGCCATCGCCGACGGTTTTCTGCTGCATAACCGCGATATCGTCCAGCGGATGGACGACTCGGTGATGCGGGCCGACGGGGAGATGCTCCGCCGCTCGCGTGGGTTTGTGCCAGACGCCTTGCCGCTGCCGCCGGGCTTTAGCGAGGTGCCGCCGCTGCTCTGCATGGGCGCGGATATGAAGAATACCTTCTGCCTAGTGCGCGGCGGGCAGGCGGTGATGAGCCAGCACTTCGGCGATCTCGGCGACGAGGGCGTCGAGGCGCAGTGGCGACAGGCGCTGGATCTGATGCAGTCCATCTATCACTTCTCTCCTCGTCAGATTGTTTGCGATGCCCATCCGGGGTATCGCTCCAGCCAGTGGGCAGAGGCGAGCGGGCTGCCGATCACGCGGGTGCTGCATCACCACGCCCATGCGGCGGCCTGCCTGGCCGAACACGGCTGGCCGCTGTCGGGTGGGGACGCTATCGCCCTGACTCTGGACGGGATCGGCATGGGCGCTGACGGTGCGCTGTGGGGCGGAGAGTGCCTGCGGGTGAACTACCGCGAGTGCGAATGGCTGGGCGGTCTGCCCGCCGTGGCGCTCCCCGGCGGCGATCTGGCCGCGCGGCAGCCCTGGCGAAACCTGCTGGCGCACTGCTTGGCGTTTGTTCCTGATTGGCAGAGCTATGCTGAAACCCAGCCGGTGCAGGCGCAAAGCTGGCCGCCGCTGGCGCGGGCGATTACGCGCGGTATTAATGCGCCGCAGGCCTCCTCCTGCGGGCGTCTGTTTGATGCGGTGGCCTGTGCGCTGGGGTGCGCCCCAGAGACCCTGAGCTATGAGGGGGAAGCGGCCTGTCGACTGGAGGCGCTGGCCGCACGCTGCCCTGGCGTGGCACATCCGCTTACTCTGCCGCTGCACGAGGGCAGGCTCGATCTGGCGCGCTTCTGGCCGCAACTCCTTGACTGGCAGGCGGAACCGCAGGCGCGGGCGTGGGCTTTTCACGACGCGCTGGCGCACGGCCTGGCAGAGCTGATGCGCCACCATGCCGACGCCCACGGGATCCGCACGCTCTGCTTTAGCGGCGGAGCGATCCATAACCGACTTCTGCGCGCCCGCCTGAACGTCTATCTGCACGATTTTACGCTGCTGTTTCCCCGCAGGCTCCCTGCGGGTGACGGGGCAATTGCCTTTGGGCAGGCGGCCATCGCCGCCGCCAGACTCTTATAAATAAGGAACCTGATAATGTTGATGCGAATGTTACGCAGTGAGCCGTGCGCGGCGCTGCTGATGCTGGGGCTGACTGTGGCTAACCTGCTGGCCTGGGGCTGGGCGTGGCACGCCTTTGCCAGCAGCCCGGCGCTGATGGCCGCCAGCCTGCTGGCCTGGGGCTATGGGCTGCGCCACGCGGTCGATGCGGATCACATCGCCGCCATTGATAACGTGACGCGCAAAATGATGCAGCAGGGCAAACGCCCGTTTGGCGTCGGGGCCTGGTTCTCGCTGGGCCACTCCAGCATCGTGGTGCTCGCCTCTGTGGCCATTGCCGCCACGGCAGCAGCGTTTCAGCACCGGATGGCGTGGTTTCATGAAACCGGCGGCATGATTGGTACGGCGGTATCGGCCATCTTTCTGCTGGCAATGGCGCTGGTGAACCTGGTGATTTTGCGCGGCGTATGGCGCAGCTTCCAGGCTCTGAAGCAGGGTAAGCCGGTGGAGGCCGAAAGCGCCACGCCGGGTGGGGTGATGCACTGGCTGTTTAGCGCTGCCTTTCGCCTGGTGGGCAGGAGCTGGCACATGTATCTGGTGGGCTTTCTCTTTGGCCTGGGCTTCGATACCGCAACGGAGATTGGCGTGCTGGGGATCTCTGCCGCCAGCGCCTCTAACGGTATCTCTATCTGGTCGATTATGGTCTTCCCGGCGCTGTTTGCCAGCGGCATGGCGCTGGTGGATTCGCTGGATAACCTGCTGATGGTCAACGCCTACGGCTGGGCCTTCGCTAAACCCCAGCGCAAGCTCTACTACAACATGACCATCACCGGTACGTCAGTGGTGGTGGCGCTGTTTATCGGCGGGCTGGAAGCGCTGGGGCTGCTGGCGGATAAATTTGCCCTGAGCGGCGGCGTGTGGAACGCCATCGCCACGCTGAACGATAACCTCGGCGACGCTGGTTTTATCGTGGTGGCGATTTTTATCCTTTGCTGGCTAGCCTCGATTGTTAACTACCGGGTGCGGGGTTATGACTCGCTGGTGGGAGCTGCTTCAGCAGAGTAAACGCCTCTTTCATGCGATCCTCGCTAATCGCAAAGGCGCAGAGCTGATCGCCTTCATCAAACCCCTGAGCGACCATCCCCGCTGCGCTGGTCTCTATCTGCCAGCGCAGATCGCGCCGCCCGGTCTCGCCCGCCAGCTGTAAGGGCAGCGCAGGGGTTTTGACTTTTACCAGCATCGCGGGCAGCTTAAGCGGAACGCGGGCACCGAGCAGGTTTTTCGCCAGGTACATAGCGCTCAGCTGAATCGGCTGGAGAAACGGCAGCACGTCGCCGTTGATCTCTGCACAGTCGCCAAGCGCATAGATATCTGCCTGCGTGGTTTGCAGGTAGCTGTCGACCTTCACCCCGCGATGCGTTTCTGCGCCGGCGCGCTGCGCCAGCGCGGTTTCCGCCCGCAGACCGGTGGCAGCCACCACGGCATCTACCTCCACGCTGCGGCTGCGATCCAGCTGAACGCGGATACCGTCAGAGGTTTTCTCCAGCCGTTGCAGCTGCGACTTCAGCAGCAGCTGCACGCCCATATCGGTCAGGCAGTGCTGTAAGCGACCGCTTACTTCGGGCGGCATCAGCATAGGCAGAATGCTGGCAGCCTGATCAATGAGGGTAACCACTTTTCCGGCGCGGCAAAAATCCATCGCCAGCTCGGTGCCAATCAGACCACTGCCGACAATCATTACCCGCTGCGCGTCGCGAAGCGCGGTTTCACAGGCGCGATACTCCCGCTGGCTGTTGAGAGTAAGCATCAGCTCGCGCCCCTCAACCGGCGGCACAAAGGCGGATGCACCTGTCGCCAGCACCAGCTTATCGTACTGCCAGGATTGTTGACCCGCTTTCACCACGTGCGCGGCGGCGTCAATATCGGTCACCCAGGTCCAGGGAAATAGCCGCAGGTTAAACTGTTCGGCAAACTCCCCCGCCGTCTGGCGGGTGAGGTCGTCTGCACGCTGGCTCTGGCTGATAACGTGGCTTAAGTCCGGCTTGTTGTATTCATCGATGCTATCGGCTGCAATCAGCTTCAGCGGTACGTTCGCATCAAGCTTGCGGATATTTTTCACCAGCTGGCGGGCGGCAAAGCCCGAGCCAATAATCACGATACCGTGGTTCATTTAACCTCCGTAGCCAGCTCATCAAAGACCTCTTTACCCAGGGAGCACTCCGGACAGAGGAAGTTGTCCGGCACGTCGCACCACGGCGTCCCAGGAGCGACCTCCTGCATCGGCTCGCCTTTAGCCGGATCGTAGATCCACTGGCAGACGCTGCACTGCATGCTCGGCCCCAGATCGGCAGCGGTTGCACAGGAGCTGGCGTCCGGCGTCTTGAAGGATGCGGGTGCAGCGACAGGTAATGGAGTAAGTGCCCACTGACGTGCAATATCGCGGCCGTGCTGACGGCAAATTTCAAGGGCATCAATGTCCGGACGCCATTTCGCCTTCAGGCTCAGGGACATCTCAAAACCGGCATCCTGAAGACGCGTAGAGAGGCGGTCTACCGCGCCGCCGCTCCAGCCGTGGGAGCCAAAGGCGCTGGCGCGTTTGTTGCGGAAGCGCAGGCCGGTCATCTCCTCTACCAGACCGGCAATTTTCGGCATCATCACGTTGTTCATGGTGGAGGTTCCCACCAGCACGCCTTTGGAGCGGAAGACGTTGGTTAATACCTCGTTCTTATCGCTGCGCGCCACGTTGAAGATTTTTACCGCCACGTTGGGGTCGACTTCGTTGATCCCCTGGGCAATGGCGTCTGCCATCATGCGGGTGTTATTGGACATGGTGTCGTAGAAGAGAGTGATGCGATCCTCCTGATAGTCCGCCGCCCACTTCAGATACAGCTCAACGATTTGGGTCGGGTTTTCACGCCAGACCACGCCGTGAGAGGTCGCAATCATATCCACCGGCAGGTTGAAGCCGAGGATCTCGGTGATTTTTGGTGTCACCAGGCGGCTGAATGGGGTCAGGATATTGGCGTAGTAGCGCTGGCACTGCTCAAACAGCTCGTTCTGATCGACTTCATCATTAAACAGGCGTTCATCGCAGTAGTGCTGACCGAAGGCGTCGTTGCTGAACAGCACCGCGTCACCGGTCATGTAGGTCATCATGCTGTCCGGCCAGTGCAGCATTGGGGTTTCAACAAAGATCAGCTGTTTGCCGTTGCCGATATCTAAGCTATCGCCGGTCTTCACGGTATGGAAGTTCCACTCCGGATGGTGATGGTGACCGTTAATAGAGTCGATGGCGTTGGTAGTGCAGTAGATCGGCGTATTCGGGATGTGGGACATCAGCTCGGTCAGCGCACCCGCGTGGTCCTCTTCGGCATGGTTAATAATGATGTAATCAATAGCGTTAAGGTCGATCTCGCTGCGCAGGTTCTGCACGAACTCGCGGCTGAATTTATGATCGACGGTATCGATCAGCACGTTTTTGCCTTCGCGAATGAGATAGCTGTTATAGCTGCTGCCGCGCAGCGTTTTATATTCGGTCCCATGAAAATCGCGAACTTCCCAGTCACGTTGACCAACCCAATGAATGTTATTTTTAACCAGAATAGACATAGCAACCTCAATTTCAATTCAGCATGTTTGACTCAGATGCTTTGTCTATATCAAGTTGTATGCCAACTTTATAACTGACTGAAATTAAATAATTTATTAATGAGTTAACTCCAGGTGGGTAGTCACTTTGACTATCATCACTGTTGTCAATATGACACTATGTATTGTCAAAGTGACAGCGAGGTAACGATGAGTTTTTCAGTTGAGGTATTAGCCGGGATCGCCATTGAGTTACAAAGCGGCATCGGCCATCAGGATCGCTTTCAGCGGCTGATCGCCACCCTGCGTCAGGTCTTAGGCTGCGACGCCTCGGCGCTGCTGCGCTACAGCGCGCGGGAGTTTATTCCCTTAGCTATCGACGGCCTCGCGCCAGACGTGCTGGGGCGGCGTTTTACCCTTGAGGGACATCCCCGGCTGGAGGCCATCGCCAGGGCAGGGGACGTGGTGCGTTTCCCTGCCGACAGCGATCTGCCCGATCCCTATGACGGACTTATTCCTGGCCAGGAGGAGCTGAAAGTGCACGCCTGCATCGGCCTGCCGTTGTTTGCCGGGCAGCACCTGATTGGTGCCCTGACCCTTGACGGCATGTCGCCGGATCGCTTCGATAACTTCAGCGATGAGGAGCTACGGCTGATTGCCGCTCTGGCAGCGGGGGCACTCAATAACGCCCTGCTGATTGAGCAGCTGGAGAGCCAGAATATGCTCCCGGGCGCGCCTGCGATCTTCGAGCCGGTGACCACCACCCGGATGATCGGCCTGTCGCCGGGCATGACGCAGCTGAAAAAAGAGATCGATATTGTTGCCGCCTCGGATTTGAACGTGCTGATTAGCGGCGAGACCGGCACCGGCAAAGAGCTGGTGGCGAAAGCCATTCATGAAGGCTCTCCGCGTGCAGACCAGCCGCTGGTCTATCTTAACTGCGCGGCGCTGCCGGAGAGCGTGGCGGAGAGCGAGCTGTTTGGTCACGTCAAAGGGGCGTTTACCGGTGCGATCAGCAACCGCAGCGGCAAGTTTGAGATGGCGGATAACGGCACGCTGTTCCTTGATGAGATTGGCGAGCTGTCGCTGGCGCTCCAGGCTAAGCTGCTGCGCGTGTTGCAGTATGGCGATATTCAGCGCGTCGGGGACGATCGCAGCCTGCGGGTAGACGTCCGGGTGCTGGCGGCTACCAACCGCGATCTGCGGGAAGAGGTGCTGGCCGGACGCTTTCGTGCCGATCTCTTCCACCGCCTGAGCGTCTTTCCGCTGGCGGTGCCGCCGCTGCGCGAGCGCGGTGAGGACGTGGTGCTGCTGGCGGGGTACTTCTGCGAGCAGTGCCGACAGCGCTTTGGCCTCGCGCAGGTGCTATTAAGCAGCGGAGCGCGTTCGCAGCTGCTACAGTATGGCTGGCCAGGCAACGTGCGTGAGCTGGAGCACGCCATCCACCGTGCCGTAGTGCTGGCGC
The DNA here is from genome assembly GCF_024656065.1 of Pseudescherichia sp. L3. Classification (NCBI taxonomy): domain Bacteria; kingdom Pseudomonadati; phylum Pseudomonadota; class Gammaproteobacteria; order Enterobacterales; family Enterobacteriaceae; genus Pseudescherichia; species Pseudescherichia sp. L3. The sequence goes on along the minus strand of NZ_JANKYC010000002.1, from coordinate 103,778 downwards.
GTGCCGCACGGGCAGGGGAGGACGTCACGCTGGAGGCGCAGCATTTTGCCTTTGCCGACGCGCCTCTGCCGCAGATACCGGTCGCCGCACCCTCCGTACCGGGCAGAAACCTGCGCGAGGCGACGGAGGATTTTCAGCGCCAGACTATCCGCCAGGCGCTGGCACAGCATAACCAGAGCTGGGCCGCCTGTGCCAGGGCGCTGGAGATGGACGTCGCCAACCTGCACCGGCTGGCGAAGCGGCTGGGCTTGAAAGGCCAGCCAGATGATTTACCATGATTCTCTCAGGTCGATTTTGTATTAGGGACAACCCATGTTTAAGCGTCGTTATATCACTCTTCTTCCCGCGCTTGTTTTGCTCTCTGCCTGCAGCAGCAAACCCAAAACGCCTGAAGCGCCTCCGGCTACCACCGGTACGCCGTCCGGCGGCTTCCTGCTTCAACCCCAGCATGATGTCATTATGTCAGGCGGTGACTTTGCCAATAACCCGGCGGCAGAGCAGTTCATAAATAAAATGGTCAGCAAGCATGGTTTCGATCCCCAGCAGCTGCGTGAAATTTTATCCCAGGCGAAGCGTCTTGATTACGTCCTGCGCCTGATGGATCGCCAGGCGCCTACTGGCCCAGCCCCGGTTGGCCCGAACGGCGCATGGCTGCGCTACAAGAAGCAGTTTATTACCCCGGACAACGTGCAGAACGGTGTCGCGTTCTGGAACCAGTATGAAGACGCCCTCAACCGCGCCTGGCAGGTCTACGGCGTGCCGCCGGAGATTATCGTGGGCATTATCGGGGTTGAGACCCGCTGGGGCCGCGTGATGGGTAAAACGCGTATTCTCGACGCGCTGGCGACCCTGTCATTTAACTACCCGCGCCGCGCCGAGTACTTCTCCAGCGAACTGGAGACCTTCCTGCTGATGGCCCGTGACGAGCAGGACGATCCGCTGGAGCTGAAAGGCTCCTTTGCCGGGGCGATGGGCTACGGTCAGTTTATGCCCTCATCCTATAAAAAGCTGGCGGTCGACTTTAACGGCGACGGTCACATTAACCTGTGGGATCCGGTTGACGCCATTGGCAGCGTAGCGAACTACTTTAAAGCCAATGGCTGGGTGAAGGGCGATCCGGTTGCTATTCCGGCTAACGGCCAGGCACCGGGGCTGGCAAACGGCTTTAAAACCAAATACAGCGTCTCGCAGCTGGCGGCCGCTGGCCTGACGCCGCAGCAGCCAGTGGGCAACCATCAGCAGGTGAGCCTGCTGCGCCTCGACGTCGGCACCGGGTACGAATACTGGTACGGCCTGCCGAACTTCTACACCATCACCCGCTATAACGCGAGTACCCACTACGCGATGGCGGTCTGGCAGCTGGGCCAGGCGGTGTCACTGGCTCGCGTACAGTAGCGCTTACTCAGGATCCAGGGCCAGCGCACGCTGGCCTTTTTTCTGAATCACCCTCGTAAAATCCTGCCTTCGCCCCCATATTAAGAGAGAAAGTGCTATCTTATCTCTCTCATTTCAGCCGTTTACGGAGCGGTTATGACTGACAGTGAATTGATGCAGCTCAGCGAGCGCATAGGCCTGGCGCTAAAGGCGCGCGGCGCGACCGTGACCACGGCTGAATCCTGTACCGGCGGCTGGGTAGCCAAAGCCATTACCGATATCGCCGGCAGCTCTGCCTGGTTTGAACGGGGTTTTGTCACCTATTCTAATGAAGCCAAGGCGCAGATGATCGGCGTAAAACCCGAGACGTTAGCCCAGCACGGGGCGGTCAGCGAGCCAGTGGTCGTTGAGATGGCGATCGGTGCGATTAAGGCCGCCCGCGCGACCTATGCCGTCTCTATTAGCGGTATCGCGGGCCCGGACGGTGGCAGCGAAAGCAAGCCGGTCGGCACGGTCTGGTTTGGCTTCGCCAGCGCGGCGGGAGAGGGGATCACGCGGCGGGAATGCTTCGCCGGTGACCGTGAAAGCGTGCGCCGTCAGGCCACCGTTTATGCCCTGCAAACCCTGTGGCAACATTTTCTACAAAGAGCTTGATACTGTATGCGTATACAGTATAATGAGCGCAACAAAACAGTAATCCCCGGCGAGCATCACCTGCTTTACCCGGCATGACAGGAGTAATAATGGCTATCGACGAAAACAAACAGAAAGCGTTGGCGGCAGCACTGGGCCAGATCGAAAAGCAATTCGGTAAAGGCTCCATCATGCGCCTGGGTGAAGACCGTACTATGGACGTAGAAACGATCTCCACGGGTTCGCTTTCGCTGGACATCGCCCTCGGTGCGGGCGGCCTGCCAATGGGCCGTATCGTAGAGATCTACGGGCCGGAGTCCTCAGGTAAAACGACTCTGACACTGCAGGTTATCGCTGCTGCCCAGCGTCAGGGTAAAACCTGTGCCTTTATCGATGCAGAGCACGCGCTTGACCCTGTGTACGCGCGCAAGCTGGGCGTTGATATCGACAACCTGCTCTGCTCGCAGCCGGATACCGGTGAGCAGGCGCTTGAGATCTGTGACGCGCTGGCGCGCTCCGGCGCGGTTGACGTGCTGGTGGTTGACTCCGTTGCGGCACTGACGCCGAAAGCCGAGATCGAAGGCGAGATCGGCGACTCTCACATGGGCCTCGCGGCACGTATGATGAGCCAGGCGATGCGTAAGCTGGCGGGTAACCTGAAGCAGTCCAACACCCTGCTGATCTTCATCAACCAGATCCGTATGAAGATTGGTGTGATGTTCGGTAACCCGGAAACCACCACCGGCGGTAACGCGCTGAAATTCTACGCCTCCGTGCGTCTCGACATCCGCCGTATCGGCGCGGTGAAAGAGGGCGATAACGTGGTCGGGAGCGAAACCCGCGTGAAAGTGGTGAAAAACAAGATCGCTGCGCCGTTCAAACAGGCTGAGTTCCAGATCCTCTACGGCGAAGGTATCAACTTCTACGGCGAGCTGGTTGACCTGGGCGTGAAAGAGAAGCTGATCGAAAAAGCGGGCGCATGGTATAGCTACAACGGTGAGAAGATCGGTCAGGGTAAAGCGAATGCGACCACCTGGCTGAAAGAGAACCCGGCTACCGCGAAAGAGATCGAAACGAAGATCCGTGAGATTCTGCTCACGAACCCGGACACCAAACCGGACTTTACGGTTGACGACAACGACGTCAATGCGAAAGAGACCAACGAAGATTTTTAATAATCTGACGTAACGAACAAGGGCTGCCGATGCAGCCCTTTTTGCTATTTATCTATCCAGCAGGTGTGCCATGACAGATACCTCGCCCCGCCGCTCCGCCTATTCCCGCTTGCTCGATCGCGCCATGCGCATTCTCGGCATGCGCGACCACAGCGAACAGGAGTTCCGCCGCAAGCTGACCGCCCCGGTGATGACCAAAACCGGACCTGAGCCGGTAGATGCCACTGAAGACGATATCAATAACGTGGTGAACTGGTGCTATGAAAACCGCTATCTTGACGATGCCCGTTTTGCCCGCCAGTTTATCGCCAGCCGCAGCCGTAAAGGCTATGGTCCGGCACGTATCCGCCAGGAGCTGACCCAGAAGGGAATTGACCGGGAAACGGGAGAGGAGGCGATGCGCGAAAGCGACATCGACTGGATTGAGATTGCCCGCGAGCAGGCGCAGCGCAAATATGGCGATCCGCTGCCAGCGGTCTTTGCTGAGAAGGTGAAAGTACAGCGTTTTTTACTCTATCGGGGATTCCTGATGGAGGATATTAAAGAACTTTGGTGAAATTTTACGTCCTGGCTGCATACGGGATTTTACTTCGCAGTCAAGAAAACTTATCTTATTCCCACTTTTTCCAGTAGCTGGTCCTCGCCTGTAACAGGGAGAAACGCCAGCTGCGACATTTCGTTAGCTTGATTTCAGGATAATTATGAGCAAGAGCACCGCTGAGATCCGTCAGGCGTTTCTCGATTTTTTCCATAGTAAAGGTCATCAGGTTGTTGCAAGCAGCTCCCTGGTACCCAACAACGATCCAACTCTGCTGTTTACTAACGCCGGGATGAACCAGTTCAAGGATGTTTTCCTTGGTCTCGACAAGCGTAATTATTCCCGCGCAACCACCTCGCAGCGCTGCGTGCGTGCGGGCGGTAAACACAACGATCTGGAAAACGTCGGTTACACCGCGCGCCATCACACCTTCTTTGAAATGCTGGGTAACTTCAGCTTTGGCGACTATTTCAAACACGATGCTATCCAGTACGCATGGGAACTGCTGACCGGTGAAAACTGGTTCAACCTGCCGAAAGATCGCCTGTGGGTAACCGTCTACGAAACCGACGACGAAGCTTACGAAATCTGGGAAAAAGAGGTTGGCATCCCGCGCGAACGTATCATCCGCATTGGTGATAACAAAGGCGGTGCCTACGCTTCTGATAACTTCTGGCAGATGGGCGACACCGGTCCGTGCGGCCCCTGTACCGAGATCTTCTTCGACCACGGCGCGCATATCGCCGGCGGTCCTCCGGGCAGCCCGGACGAAGACGGCGATCGCTACATTGAGATCTGGAACATCGTCTTTATGCAGTTCAACCGCCAGGCCGATGGCACCATGGAGCCGCTGCCGAAGCCGTCCGTGGACACCGGTATGGGCCTGGAGCGTATTGCGGCAGTGCTGCAGCACGTTAACTCGAACTATGAGATCGACCTGTTCCGCGATCTGATCGCTGCCGTTGCGAAAGTGACCGGCGCAACCGATCTGAACAACAAATCCCTGCGCGTCATTGCCGACCATATCCGCTCCTGTGCGTTCCTGCTCGCCGATGGCGTGCTGCCGTCGAACGAGAGCCGTGGCTACGTGCTGCGCCGTATCATTCGTCGCGCGGTCCGTCATGGCAACATGCTCGGCGCGAAAGAGACCTTCTTCTACAAGCTGGTTGCCCCGCTGATCGACGTGATGGGTGCGGCAGGCGAAGAGCTGAAGAGCCAGCAGGCGCAGGTTGAGCAGACGCTGAAAACCGAAGAAGAGCAGTTTGCCCGCACGCTGGAGCGTGGCCTGGCGCTGCTCGACGAAGAGCTGGCGAAGCTGACCGGCGATACGCTGGACGGTGAAACCGTCTTCCGTCTGTATGATACCTACGGCTTCCCAATGGATCTCACCGCCGACGTCTGTCGCGAGCGCGATATTAAAGTCGACGAAGAGGGCTTTAAGGTCGCGATGGAAGCGCAGCGCAACCGCGCCCGTGAATCCAGCGGCTTTGGCGCAGACTACAACGCCATGATCCGCGTTGAGGGCGCCTCTGAATTTAAAGGTTACGACAGCCTGGAGCTGACCAGCAAGGTCACCGCGCTGTTTGTTGAGGGCCAGTCCGTCAACACGATTAGCGCAGGGCAGGAGGCGGTGGTCATTCTTGACGCAACGCCGTTCTACGCGGAATCCGGCGGCCAGGTGGGCGACAAGGGCGAGCTGAAAGGCAATGGCTTCACCTTTACCGTGACCGATACCCAGAAATATGGCCAGGCTATAGGTCATCAGGGCAAGCTGGCATCCGGCTCGCTGAAAGTGGGCGACGGCGTTAAGGCCGAGGTGGATGAAGCCCGCCGCGAGCGTATCCGTCTGAACCACTCTGCAACGCACCTGATGCACGCCGCGCTGCGCGACGTGCTGGGCACCCACGTGGCGCAGAAAGGCTCGCTGGTGAACGACAAGGTGCTGCGCTTTGACTTCTCCCACTTTGAAGCCATGAAGCCTGCGGAGATCCGCGCGGTAGAAGATCTGGTTAACGCCCAGATTCGTCGTAACCTGCCGATTGAAACCCAGATTATGGACCTCGAAGACGCGCGAGCCAAAGGTGCGATGGCGCTGTTTGGCGAGAAGTATGACGAGCGCGTACGCGTTCTGAGCATGGGCGACTTCTCTACCGAGCTGTGCGGCGGCACCCACGCCTCCCGCACCGGTGATATCGGGCTGTTCCGCATCGTGTCGGAATCCGGCACGGCGGCAGGCGTTCGTCGTATTGAAGCCGTTACCGGTGAAAATGCGCTTGCCAGCCTCCATGCGCAGAGCGAGCAGCTGCAGGACATTGCTCAGCTGCTGAAGGGTGACAGTCAGAACCTGGGCGAGAAAGTGCGCTCCGTTCTCGATAAAACTCGCCAGCTAGAGAAAGAGCTGCAGCAGCTGAAAGCGCAGCAGGCGGCGCAGGAGAGCGCAAACCTCTCCGATAAGGCTGAAGAGATTAACGGCGTGAAGCTGCTGGTGAGCGAGCTAGCGGGCGTCGAGCCGAAGATGCTGCGTACTATGGTTGACGATCTGAAGAACCAGCTGGGTTCCGCGGTAATCGTTCTTGCCACGGTAGCAGAGGGTAAGGTTTCTCTGATTGCGGGGGTCTCGAAAGAGGTGACCGACCGCGTGAAAGCAGGGGAGCTGATTGGTATGGTTGCCCAGCAGGTGGGTGGTAAAGGCGGTGGCCGTCCAGATATGGCGCAGGCCGGCGGTACCGACGCAGCCGCGCTTCCTGCGGCGTTAGCCAGCGTTAAAGGCTGGGTAAGCGCAAAACTGTAATAACAAACAAAGCGAATGCAGACGCCATAGCCTTCGGGTTATGGCGTACTTGCCACTACGCTGTTGATAACGATAAAGTCAGGTTGAAGTTGTGTATATCGGCTAAACTTACGTTTAACAGAATGTGATGCCGTGACTGCTTACACTTTACGTGTTTGTCATCGCTTACTTTTTGGCGTTATATGATGGATAATGCCGGGATACAAGAGACCCGACTCTTTTAATCTTTCAAGGAGCAAAGAATGCTGATTCTGACTCGTCGAGTTGGTGAAACCCTCATGATTGGGGACGAGGTCACCGTGACAGTTTTAGGGGTTAAGGGCAACCAGGTGCGAATTGGTGTGAACGCCCCTAAAGAAGTATCTGTTCATCGTGAAGAGATCTACCAGCGTATCCAGGCTGAAAAATCACAACAGTCCAGCTACTGATATCATCGCGTCTCGCTTTCTGGCGAGACGCAGCTCTTGCCAGCCCGCTTTTTTTCACGCTTTCCTCCTATTCTGCCCCTTTTGCATGACATTTTCATTTCTCGGCTCGCTTTCTTTATGCTGCGTTACGTCAAGGATTGTGCTGATAAAACACTCTTTTTGATCCTTTTCAGCGCAAATTGTTTGCGAAGTGTGCAAACGAATCAGGGCTGGGAAAAATTGTTTGACTTATAAGTCCCAGAAAGTAATATGTGCGCCAACGCAGCGACGAAGAGCGGAAACAAGTTCTTCGAAGCACTCGCAAGAGGCGTGTTGGTGAGGTGGCCGAGAGGCTGAAGGCGCTCCCCTGCTAAGGGAGTATGCGGTCAAAAGCTGCATCCGGGGTTCGAATCCCCGCCTCACCGCCATTTGCATCCATAGCTCAGCTGGATAGAGTACTCGGCTACGAACCGAGCGGTCGGAGGTTCGAATCCTCCTGGATGCACCATATTGTGCAGTGTTGCGGCACGTTGAGCGACATTGAAAAAGTTGTAAAGCAGTACCCTGATGCATCCATAGCTCAGCTGGATAGAGTACTCGGCTACGAACCGAGCGGTCGGAGGTTCGAATCCTCCTGGATGCACCATCTTCTGGAAACAAAGCACCACCTTAATGCATCCATAGCTCAGCTGGATAGAGTACTCGGCTACGAACCGAGCGGTCGGAGGTTCGAATCCTCCTGGATGCACCATATTCTCCGAGATAACAGCCAGGCTGCTGTTTCAAGGTCTGCGAAATTATCGCTAGCACCAGGGAGGATAACGTTGCGTAAGCAACGGCCCGTAGGGCGAGGCGCAGCCGAGTAATCCTCCTGGATGCACCATTCTTCAAGTCAAAAGATATTTCTCAGCGTTAACCTCCGAAATACACTCTCTTTTTTATCTCTAATTTCAATCATCTGTTTTACACCCTAACTCTCTATCGCCATCAGCGACAAAACGCCCTGTTTACGTTAAAGTAATGTTCTGTTATCCGCAGTGTGAGAACGCGATGTACGAACGTTATGACGGTCTGATTTTCGATATGGATGGCACCATCCTTGATACCGAACCTACCCATCGTAAAGCCTGGCACGACGTGCTGGCGCACTATGGCATGCGCTTTGATGAGCAGGCTATTGTCGCGCTTAACGGCTCGCCGACCTGGCGTATTGCGCAGGCGGTCATTGAGTGGAACCACGGCGATCTCGATCCTTACGCCCTGGCGCGTGAAAAAACCGAAGCGGTGAAGGCGATGCTGCTGGACACCGTAGAGCCGCTGCCGCTGATTGACGTGGTGAAAGCGTGGCACGGTCGTCGTCCTATGGCGGTAGGCACCGGCAGCGAGCGCGCCATTGCCGAAGCGCTGCTCACTCACCTTAATCTGCGCCACTATTTTACCGCGGTGGTTGCCGCCGATGACGTTGAGCACCATAAGCCTGCACCCGACACCTTCCTGCTCTGTGCGGAGCTAATGGGCGTTGACCCGACCAAATGCGTGGTGTTTGAAGACGCTGACTTTGGTCTTGAGGCGGCGCGGCGGGCAGGAATGGATGCCGTGGACGTGCGTACGCTGTGAGCGACGCGCTGTCACTCCTTTCACTTTTTACCAGCAGCTTTCTCAGTGCCACGCTTCTGCCGGGCAGTTCAGAAGTGCTGCTGGTTGCCCTGTTAATCTCTGGCATCAGCCAGCCCTGGCTCATTATCTTAATAGCAACAATGGGTAATAGCCTTGGAGGGGTGACTAACGTTATCCTTGGACGTTTCTTTCCGCTGCGTAAAACATCACGCTGGCAGGAAAAAGCCCAACACTATTTGAAACGTTATGGCGCAGCCACGCTATTATTGAGCTGGATGCCTGTTATCGGTGATCTGCTGTGCCTGCTTGCGGGATGGATGCGCATTGCGTGGGGGCCGGTTATCTTTTTTTTATGCCTTGGCAAGGGGCTACGCTATGCCGTTTTGGCGGCCCTGACCCTGCAAGGTATGACGTGGTGGCACTAATTGGTTGGTCATACGCTTTTATCGTCAACCATTACAATTATGCTTATTAGAAATGATTTCGACAGGCGGGAGGTCAACTTGATCCCGGACGTATCACAGGCGCTGTCCTGGCTGGAAAAAAATCCTCATGTCCTGAAAGGGATTATGCGAGGGCTTGAGCGCGAAACGCTGCGCGTTAACGCTGACGGCACGCTTGCAACAACCGGACATCCGGAGCAGCTTGGTGCAGCGCTGACACATAAATGGATCACCACTGATTTCGCCGAAGCGCTACTGGAATTTATTACCCCAGTTGATGGCGATATCGATCATATGCTGACGGTGCTGCGCGACGTGCACCGCTACAGCGTGCGCAACCTGGGAGAGGAACGGCTGTGGCCGCTGAGTATGCCCTGCTACATCGAGAATGGGCAGGATATTGAGCTGGCGCAGTACGGCAAATCCAATATTGGTCGTCTCAAGACGCTTTACCGTGAGGGGTTGAAAAACCGCTACGGTGCGCTGATGCAGACCATCTCGGGCGTGCACTACAACTTCTCTTTGCCAATGGCCTTCTGGCAGGCAAAGTGCGGCAGTACGGATAAAGAGGCGGTCTCCGACGGCTATTTCCGCCTGATCCGTAACTACTACCGCTTCGGCTGGGTGATCCCTTACCTTTTCGGCGCATCGCCGGCTATCTGCTCCTCGTTCTTGCAAGGCAAACCCACTACGCTGCCGTTTGAAAAAACGGAAGAGGGGATGTACTACCTGCCGTACGCCACCTCCCTGCGTCTGAGCGACCTCGGCTATACCAATAAATCGCAAAGCAATCTCGGTATTACGTTTAACGATTTAGAGGGTTATGTGGCAGCATTGAAACGGGCGATCAAAACGCCGTCTGCTGACTACGAGAAGATGGGGCTGACGAAGGACGGTAAGCATCTGCAGATCAATACCAATATTCTGCAGATCGAAAATGAGCTCTATGCGCCGGTACGCCCGAAACGAGTGACCCGCAGTGGTGAAGCGCCGTCGGATGCGCTCCTGCGCGGCGGCATTGAGTACATTGAGGTTCGCTCTCTGGATATTAACCCCTTCTCGGCGGTGGGCGTGGACGAGCAGCAGGTGCGTTTCCTCGATCTGTTTATGGTCTGGTGCGTGCTGGCGGATGCGCCAGAGATGAGCAGCGATGAACTGCTCTGTACGCGGACCAACTGGAATCGTGTAATTCTGGAAGGGCGCAAGCCGGGCCTGACCCTGGGCATCGGCTGTGAAACCGCGCAGTTCCCGTTAAAAGACGTTGGCAAAGATCTGTTCCGCGACCTGAAGCGCGTTGCGCTGACGCTGGACAGCATTGACGGCGGCACCGCCTATGCCGAGGTGTGCGATCAGCTGGTGGCGAGCTTTGACGATCCGGAGCTGACCTTCTCGGCGCGTATTCTGCATTCAATGCTCGAAAGCGGGATTGGCGGTACCGGCAAGGCGCTGGCGGCACAGTATCGTGATATGCTGCGGGAAGAGCCGCTGGAGGTTCTGCTGGACGAGGACTTCACCAAAGAGCGCGATGCATCCTGGGCGCGTCTGCGTGAGATTGAGGCGGCGGACAGCGAGTCGTTTGAAGATCTGTTGGCAAAACACGCCTGACAGGCCTGACAGAAAAGAAAAAGGCCACATTGCTGTGGCCAAAATTTCATCTCTGAAAACAGGGATGATGATAACAAATGCGCGTCTTTCATATATTCAGACTGGCATGCGTTCAAAGAGTTCACTTATTTTTAAAAAAATCACTCCGGAGGTGAAAAAATGCCGTTGTTGGATAGCTTCACTGTCGACCACACCCGTATGGAAGCCCCTGCTGTTCGCGTTGCGAAAACTATGAACACGCCGCACGGCGATGCCATCACCGTCTTCGACCTGCGTTTCTGCATCCCGAATAAAGAAGTGATGCCAGAGAAGGGCATCCACACCCTGGAACACCTGTTCGCAGGCTTTATGCGCGATCACCTGAACGGCAACGGCGTTGAGATCATCGATATCTCGCCGATGGGCTGCCGGACCGGTTTCTACATGAGCCTGATTGGCACCCCTGACGAGCAGCGCGTTGCCGATGCCTGGAAAGCGGCGATGGCTGACGTGCTGAAGGTGAAAGAGCAGAACCAGATCCCTGAGCTGAACGTCTACCAGTGCGGCACCTATCAGATGCACTCTCTGGATGAGGCGCAGGAGATTGCGCGTCATATCCTGGAGCGCGACGTGCGCGTCAACAGCAACGACGAGCTGGCGCTGCCGAAAGATAAGCTGCAAGAGCTGCACATCTAGTCGTAGCAAACGCCCGGCAAACGCAGTGCCGCCGGGCGTTTCAGCATCTGTAGATCACTATGACTACCACCACAACCTTCTCTTTTACCCATCGCCCGCTGATCCCCTTTGCTCATGATTACGCCCATGGCGACAGTGAGCCGTGGCATCAACACGACTGCGCGCAGCTGCTGCATAGCCTGAGCGGCGTGGTCAGGGTTGAGACCGCAGCAGGCTGCTGGGTGGTACCGCCTGGGCGGGGCGTCTGGCTCCCTGCCGCAACGCAGCACGCGTTACGTATTACCGGCAACGTTGCCGCCCGCACGCTGTTTATCGATCCGCTGGCACGCGCTGATCTGCCTGCCTCCTGCCAAATCGTGCAAATTTCCCCTCTGCTGCGCGAGCTGATTGTCTCATCATTCGATCTGGCTGAACGCTACACGCCGGGTAGCCGCGATGAGCGGATCTATGAGCTGATCCTCGATGAGATCCGCGTGATGCAGGCGCTGCCTTTCCATCTTCCTGAACCGCACAGTAATCTCCTGCGCACGCTCTGTCAGCAGATCGGCGAAGAGCCTGCCCGAGAGTGGACCACAGCCCTGGCGGCTAGCGTGACGAACATGAGTGAGCGCACGCTCAACCGCCATTTTCAGCAGCAGACGGGATTAAGCTTTGGAGAGTGGGTGCGTCGGGCTCGCCTGATGGCGGCCCTTATGCGCCTGGCGCAGGGGCAGTCGGTGCTGCGTGTGGCGCTGGATACCGGCTACGGCAGCCATAGCGCCTTTACCGCCATGTTCCGCCGGGTGATGGGCGTTTCACCCAGCGACTACTTTCGCTAGCCCAGCGTATTCAACAGCGCCTGGAGCGACGCGCGAGCAACGTCATTATCGATGCCTACGCCCCAGCGGCTGCTGCCATCCTGAAACAGACAGTGAATATAGGCGACCGAGCGGCTGTCGCTGCGCTCGCCCAGGGTGTGCTCATGGTAATCTTTTATCACAAACGGCTGCGCTACCCATGCCGATAACCCGCTGGCTGCGGCAGAGAGCAGCCCATTGCCGCACCCTTCAAGCTGTCGCGTTTCACCGTCGTGCGAGACGGCGGCGGTTAACCGTAACAGCCCATCCTGCTGGCTTTCACTGCTGTAGCTGAGCAGACGGAAGCGCGGGGCTGGCACCAGCCCATAGCGACTGCGAAAAAGCTGCCAGAGCGCATTTTGCGTCATCTCTTTACCGCCTTCGTCGGCTTCCCGCTGTACGAGCTGGCTGAAGTCCTGCTGCAGGGCGCGGGGAAGCGTCAGGCCGTGATTCTGTTCAATGAGCCATGCGCTGCCGCTCTTGCCCGACTGGCTATTAACGCGGATCACGGCCTCATAGGTGCAGCCGATATCCTGCGGATCGATAGGCAGATAGGGCATTTCCCAGCGTTCGCCCGGCCTGCGCGCGTCGAATCCTTTCTTGATTGCATCCTGGTGTGAACCGGAGAAGGCGGTATAGGCCAGCCGCCCGGCCCAGGGGTGACGCGGGTGCACCGGCAGCTGATTGCAGCTTTCAACCACCTCCACCACGCGCGTCATATCGCTGAAATCCAGCTCCGGCGAGATGCCCTGGCTGTAGAGATTCATCGCCAGCGTTACCAGACAGACGTTGCCGGTACGCTCGCCGTTGCCAAACAGACAGCCCTCAACGCGATCTGCCCCCGCCATGACCGCCAGCTCGGCGCTCGCCACGCCCGTGCCGCGATCGTTATGCGGATGAACGCTGATACAGACCGCCTCGCGCTGGCTGAAACGGCGGCAAAACCACTCAATTTGATCGGCATAGACGTTAGGCGTGTTTACCTCCACGGTGGCGGGGAGATTGACGATCATTGGTCGTTCGGCACAGGGCTGCCAGATAGCCGCCACCGCTTCGCAAATCTCCAGGGCAAATTCAGGCTCGGTAAAGCAGAAGGTTTCCGGCGAGTACTCGTACTGCCAGCGCGTTTGCGGGTTCTCTTCGCACAGCTGACGAATCTGGCGCGTGCTGCGGGTAGCCAGTTCAATTACCTGCGCCTTCTCCATACCGAACACCAGACGGCGAAACAGCGGCGCAGTGGCATTGTAGAGATGCACCGTCGCGCGGCTGGCTCCGCGCAGCGCGTCGAAGGTGCGCGCAATGAGATCCTCGCGCGCCTGGGTTAACACCTGGATCGTCACGTCGTCGGGAATACGATGCTCTTCTATCAGCTGGCGCACAAAATTGAAATCGGTCTGCGAAGCCGAAGGGAAGGCAACTTCAATCTCCTTAAAGCCGCAGTCAAGCAGCAGGTTCCAGAGCTGCATTTTACGCGCCACGTCCATTGGCTCGGCCAGAGCCTGGTTACCGTCACGCAGATCGGTAGAGAGCCAGCGCGGTGCGTGAGCGATCTGCTTTTCCGGCCACGTGCGATCGGGCAGGGAGAGAGGGGGATAGGGCTGGTATTTCTGGGCGGGATTTTTCAGCATGGTGTGCTCCTGTTGTCTTTTCACTATCGTGAAGCGATTTCAGGAGCACGGCTTTATCAGGACGGACAATCCCTGTCGCAGTCCGGTCAATTTACTCGGCGATCAGTGCGCGCCGCCGCCGCCGCTGCCTGCGCCAAACGGCGGTTTCGCAAACCACACCAGCCCCAGCATGATGACGAATATCCCTGCGGAGATCCAAAATATCTCGTTTGCCGAGATAATCAGACCCTGGTTAGTGATCTGCTGGGCTATCCAGCCGGATGCCTGCTGCTGTGTCATCCCCATTCCCTGCAGCTGGTCATACATAAGCTGGGCGTTAGGGTTGTAGGGGGTCACCGACTCCGTAAGCTGGGCGTGATGGATCGACTCCCGGTTGGTCCACAGCGTGGTAGTAATGGACGTGCCGATGGAGCCTGCCAGCGTACGCGAAAAGTTCGACAGGCTGGAGGCGGCTGCAAGACGCTCGGGCGGTAGTCCAGAGAGGATAATGGTCGTCAGCGGCATAAAGAAGCAGGCGACGGCAAACCCCTGGATAAACTGCGGCAGTGCCGAGGCGGCAAAGTCCATGCCCGGCTCGAACGTATAGGCACGCCAGTAGAAGCAGACCGCATACATAATAAAGCTGAAGGTGACCAGCCGACGCATATCCAGCTTATGGGCAAAGCGGCCGATAATCGGCGACAGGATCACCGGGATGATCCCCACCGGCGCAGAGGCCAGCCCCGCCCAGGTGGCCGTGTAGCCGTAGACCTCCTGCAACAGCTGCGGCAGCAGTACAATCGCGCCAAAATAGAGCATGTAGGCCATGCTGATACAGAGGCAGCCGATGGTGAAGTTGCGCGACTTAAACAGCGAGAGATCGACGATGGGGTGGTCGTCGGTCAGCTCCCAGACGATCAGGAAGCTGAGCGCCACCACCGCCACAATGGTTAGGATAATGATCTCCCTGGAGTTGAACCAGTCCAGCTCTTTACCCTGGTCGAGCATGACCTGTAGGCAGCCCACGCCGATCACCAGCAGCGCCAGGCCAACGGCATCAATGCGCCGCTGCTCGGTGCGGGTTTCCCGACCGCGCAGGCTCTGCATCGCCATCACGACTACCACGATACCGATGGGCACGTTGATGAAGAAGATCCAGCCCCAGTGATAGTTATCGCTGATGTAACCGCCCAGAATCGGGCCGCAGATCGGGGCGACGATCACCGTCATGGACCATAGCGACAGGGCGATAGAGCGCTTCGCCGGTGGATAGTTGCTAAGCAGCAGGCTCTGTGAGAGCGGGATCAGCGGCCCGGCAACGATCCCCTGCAGGACGCGGAAGAAGATCAGCATGTTGAGGCTGGTGGACATCCCGCACGCCCAGGAGGCGATGGCAAAGGCGATGGTCGACCACAAAAACAGCTTTACCTCACCGACGCGCTTCGCCAGCCAGCCGGTGATCGGGATAGAGATGGCGTTTGCCACCCCAAAAGAGGTGATCACCCACGTTCCCTGGCTCAGTGACGCGCCAAGGTTACCGGCAATAGTGGGGATCGCCACGTTGGCGATGGTGGAGTCCAGCACCTGCATAAAGGTCGCCAGCGACAGCGCAATGGTCATGATGACCAGCTGCGCCCCCTCCAGCGGTTTTCTCGGTTGCGTAGCGCTCATCAGGATTAGCCCGCGTTGGCCTGCACGATATCGTTAATCAGGATATTAACCGGTTCGAGGCCGATCTCCCGCGCGTTACTCTCATAGGCTGGCGTGGTGCGTGCCTGGCTGGCCAGCATCTGGCCGTCACTGTTACTGGTGTCTACGGTGACCAGCGTCGACAGGCCAATACGCAGCGGATGCTGGGTAAGCTGGTTGGCATCCAGCTCAATACGCACCGGCAGGCGCTGAACCACTTTGATCCAGTTCCCGGTAGCGTTTTGTGCCGGAAGCAGCGAGAAGGCGCTGCCGGTACCCATATCGAGACCGACCACCTTACCGGTGTAGGTCACGTCGTCGCCGTAGATATCGCTCACCACGGTTGCCGTCTGGCCGATACGCATGTGCGCCAGCTGGGTCTCTTTGAAGTTAGCATCCACCCACAGGCCGGAGGCTGGCACCACGGCCATCAGCGGGGTGGTGACGCCGATCTGCGCCCCAGGCTGAACCGCACGGCGTGATACATAGCCGGTCATGGGGCTGACGATCTTGGTACGCTGCAGGGCGAGCCAGGCGTTGCGTACTTCGGCAGCGGCCTGCTGCACCGCAGGCTGATCTTCCAGGCGGGTGCCCAGAATCATCGCCTGGTTGGCGTTATACTGCTGAACCGCCACGTCGAGCTGGGCCTGGGCGCTGGCAACGGCGTCGCGGGCGTGCTGCAGCTCTTCACGGCCAATCAGGTTTGCGGTACCCAGCGGCACGCGGCGGTTAAGATCGCTCTGCGCCTGGGCGAGAGCAGTCTTCTTCACCTCAATATTGGCCTGATACTGCTTGCTGTTGATCATCATCTGGCGGGTCTGGCGCACGCTCGACGCGAGCTCGGTCTGCGCTTTCTCGAACGCCTGCTGAGCGTCAGTGGGATCCAGCGTGACCAGCACGTCACCCTTTTTCACAAAGTCGGTATTGTCGACCCAGACTTTCGTCACGCTGCCGGACACCTGCGCCATGATCTGAACCTGGTTCCCTGCCACGTAAGCGTCGTCAGTCTCTTCATGATGACGCAAAACTAAAAACCAATAGATCCCATATGCCACGGCAATAACGATAAAGAGCAAGGTCAGAATAAGCAGGATGCGCGTACGCTTACCTTTCTTATTATTGACCGGTTGCTGCGGGGTCTGACTCTCCGCATTTGCGCTCATGTTTGTTCTCCACGATCTTATTATTTCACATCGGCTGAGCCGACCTGTTCACCAAAAGGCCAGCACGCTGTGCTGGCCTGGCAATTTCTTATGTAATCAGGATTGTCGTGCGGATCGTCGCGTTAGCGCAGCGCCTCAAGGATGACGTCTTGTTCATCCATCTCATCCAGGCGGGTAAGCAGCTTACGGGTGATCTGCTCAAGCTGCTCTTTCTCTTCGACGGTAAGCGAAGACCAGAGCTGATGCAGGCAGTTATGCTGCGGAGGCAGTACCTGACGTAAAAACTCATGACCTTTATCGGTCAGCTGCAGATGCAGGCAGCGGCGATCGTTATCGCTCTCGCGACGTTCGATCCAGCCGCGCTTTTCCAGTTCATCGGCGATACGGGTCGCGTTAGTACGTGACGAACCCAGCGCACAGCTCAGCTCAGAGGGTTGAATGCTGTGGTTTTCCTGAGACTCCAGCGTAATTAACGCCATAAATAACGTCTCGTTAATCCCTTGAGCTTTCAGCATCTTATTGCGGTTATCCAGCAGCTTCCCCTGCATGTGCATGCACAGACGGGTGAGGAGGATCTCGTTAAACGGGAAATCCTCGTAGCGACTGGCGCGAAATTTTAGCATTTGTTCAATGGGCGTAAACGAACTATCCATTTTGGGCATGACCTCATTAGTTACAGCCGATATAGTAACGATAGTGACAAATAAAGTAAATGTATTAGTTGAGGATATACATTCAGTAACTGAAACCGTCACCAGGCGGGGCATACCTTACCACCCCCGCCGTTATCGATGCTAACTAAAGGTCAATGAACGGTTACTCCGTAGCCGATTGGCGGTGATAGCCACGCCACCAGACCAGCAGGTTGATCAGCGCCACGGCGCTGCCCGCCAGACAGACGCCGCGCCAGCCGTCGTGCTGCCAGGCGCTGGCGGAGATCAGCGACCCGGCCGCGCCGCCGATAAAGTAGCTGGTCATGTAGCCAGCGGTGAGGCGGTTACGCGCCTCCGGCTTAACGCGGTAGATCACCGTCTGGTTGGTGATATGTACCCCCTGCACCGTGAGATCCAGCACGACAATACCGACAATTAACGCCAGCGCCGAGGCGTGGCCGAACCAGATGGCAATCCACGACAGCAGGAGCAGCAGCAGACCCCAGGTGGTGGTCAGGTGCGATTTGCCACGATCGGCAAGGCTTCCCGCTGGACGTGCGCCGAGCGCACCTGCGGCCCCTGCCAGGCCAAACAGGCCGATGACACCTTCGGAGTAGTTAAAAGGCGGAGCGGCAAGCAGGAAGGCCATGGAGGTCCAGAGGATGCTGAAGTTGGCAAAGGTAAAGCAACCCAGTACGGCGCGGGTACGCAGCAGCCTGTCATGGGTAAAGAGGGAGAACACCGAGCCGAGCAGCTGGAAGTAGTTGAGGTGGTTGTCCTGCTTGACCTTGGGCAGGCCGCGCCAGAGGGCAAATGCCATCACCACCATCAGAACGGTAGCCACCCAGTAGACTGTACGCCAGCCGCCGAGGTTCGCCAGCAGCCCGGCCACGGTGCGCGCCAGCAGGATCCCCAGCAGCAGGCCGCTCATGATCGTCCCGACGACCTTGCCGCGCTTCGCCGGTGTAGCGAGGGTCGCAGCCAGCGGGACAAGGATCTGCGCGACGACGGAAAAGAGGCCGGTGAGGGCGGTACCGAGGATCATCATGCCCAGCGACTGGCTGGTGGCGGTGATTAACATCCCGCCCGCCGCGAGCAGGGTCATCACCACGATCATCGACCGGCGCTCGAACATATCTCCCAGCGGCACCAGCAGCAGCAGGCCTGCTGCATAGCCGAGCTGGGCGGCAGTGACGATAAACCCGGCCTGGCTGGAGGAGAGTGAAAAGGCGCGCGCGATGGTATCGAGCAGGGGCTGGGCATAGTAGTTGCTGGCCACGGTCAGGCCGGTAGCCACGGACATAAGCACAATCAGCGCGGGGCTGAGCGGATGGGAGGATTTGGTCATAAGTAGGCGATATTCAGATAAATGATTATTTATCATAACGAATTCGCGGATAGCTGGGGAGAGATCGTGTGTCGGTTCGTGCTGTGGAAAAAATGCTCCCCCACCTGCAGGTGAGGGAGAGAAAGCTTACTGCTGAGCGGCCAGCGCCTCTTTGATCCAGCCGTCAAACTGCTGCTGGTGGGCTTTGATCCAGCCGTCGACGTGGCCCTGGATATCCGCTTCCGAGGCTTTGCCCGCGTGCATCATGGCATTCTGGGCGTTGATGTCCGCCAGCGGCAGCTTCATCACGGAGAACAGCTTCGCCGCCGCCGGGTTTTTCTCGGCCCAGGCTTTGTTGGCAACGATATGCATGGTGTTAACCGGGAAGCCATAGTTCATGCCGTTCGGCAGCTTGGTGTCGATATCTTTCTGCTCGCCCGGCAGGGAGGAGAAGGGTACCTGTAACCAGACGACGTCCCGGCCCGGCTTCATCACGTCACTCACCCAGTATGGGGTCCAGGTGTAATAGATGATGGGCTTACCCTCTTTAAAGCGGGCAATGGTGTCGGCCATCATCGCGGAGTAGTTACCGTGGCTGACCTCGACGGTTTTCTCCAGATCGAAGGCTTTGTTCTGGTGGTTAATCACCGCTTCGCAGCCCCAGCCCGGCGAACAGCCCATCATGTCGGCCTTGCCGTCACCGTTGGTATCAAACAGTTTGGCGATCTTTGGATCCTTCAGCTGCTCGATATTGGTGATGTGATACTTCTCGGCGGTTTTCTTATCAATCAGGTAGCCCTGCGCCGCGCCGGAAACAAAGGTGCCTTCGCGGTAGAACTTCTTATCGCCACCGGCGGCGGCGTACATGTCGTCATGCAGCGGCTGCCAGTTGACGGCGGTAAAGGTGGCATCGCCGGAGGCAATAGAGGTGTAGCCGACGTTGTAGTCCACTTCGCTGGCCTTGTTCACGGTGTAGCCGAGCTTCTCAAGGGCGCGGCTGACCAGCAGCGTCTGGAAGGACTCTTCAGAGATGGTGCTCTGGATCGGCTGGACGGTCATGCCTTTGCCCGGCAGATCCGCCGCGAAGGTGCTGGTTGAGACAAGGGTGGCAAACGCTGTGGCAAAAAGTACGCTATGTCGCATCGTTGTTCCTTAATTATGGGAAGGGAGGAGTAGGCCCGGCAAGCGAAGCGCCGCCGGGCAAAAAGTCACTTATTTAATGAAAGGACGCGTCACTAACCCGATAGGACCCGAGGTATACCAGCGGCGGTTGCCACGGCTGCGGGAGTCGCGGCCCACGGCCTGGGTCAGGCGGTCAAGGATGATCGCCAGGATCACGATCCCGACGCCGCCCACGGTGGCCAGGCCCATATCGAGACGGCCAATACCGCGCAGCACCATCTGGCCGAGGCCGCCCACGGCGATCATCGAGGCGATCACCACCATCGAGAGGGCGAGCATCAGCGTCTGGTTCACACCGGCCATGATGGTCGGCATCGCCAGCGGCAGCTGCACTTTAAACAGCATCTGGCGCGGGCTGGCCCCGAACGAGCGTGAGGCTTCGATCAGATCTTCCGGCACCTGGTTAATACCGAGGATCGTCAGACGCACGATCGGCGGCAGGGCGAAGATAATGGTTACCACCACGCCCGGCACGTTGCCGATCCCGAACAGCATGACGATCGGCACCAGGTAGACAAAGGCCGGCGTCGTCTGCATCGCATCCAGCAGCGGACGAATAATTTTCGCCGCCCGTGGACTGCGTGCCAGCCAGATCCCCATCGGCAGGCCAATCAACACGCAGAAGAGCAGGGCGGTCAGCACCAGCGCCAGGGTGATCATCGCCTGCGACCAGGCACCGATCGCGCCGATCAGGATCAGCGACACCAGGGTAGCGATGCCCATACCCGCGCCGGCAAACTGCCAGGCGATCAGGGCGAAGACCACGATGGCGACCGGGGCAGGCATACCCAGCAGCAGCTGTTGGAAGCCGTTGAGGATATAGTCCACCGGTACGCGGATGCCCTGGAATACCGGACGGAAGTGGGTGACCACCCAGTCAATGCCGGTAGTGACCCAGCTGTCCAGCGGGATCAGCGTCTTGTGGAACGGATCCATAATGTTGAAGTGTTCCGGCGCAGGCGGGGCGCTGTTCAGCCAGTCTGCGCTGCCGCCGTCGGTCGGTGCCGCAGCCGGAGTCGTACCCCATGCGTCGGCGGACTGCGTTGCGGTAGATTGTGTAGCAGCAGATTGCGCGGCGTCTGCCGCCTCGGTGGTTCCCCACGGATTAGATTGATCAGCCATTGTTTGCCCCCTCGCGATCTAAAGCCTGCAGCAGCATCCGTTTTGAGATGATGCCGACGTACTGTTGCTCTTCACCCACTACCGGTACGGCACAGGGTGCCTGGCCTACGTGGGAGAGCAGTTCGCTAAGCGGCGTCTCTGCGTCGACCGGAGCCGGAGAGTCAATGAGCGCCGCGTCGATACCCTGCTGCTGGCTCAGCGCCGCCTTCAGGGAGTCGATGGAGACCGTGCCGACAAACTTGTTGCCGCGCTCGATGACGTAGCCATATTCGCGATCCTCGTCCTCCAGCAGCTTCAGCGCCGAGCGCGGGCCGAAGCCGGGGGCTTTACGCAGCAGGCCAACCGGGCTACGACGGGCAATATCCTTGGCGCTAAACACCTGGCTGATGTCCACGCCGCGGAAGAAGGTGCGCACGTAGTCGTTGGCCGGGTTATTTAAGATCTCATCCGGTGTGCCGACCTGCACCACTTCGCCGCCCTGCATAATGGCGATGCGGTCGCCGATGCGCATGGCTTCGTCGAGATCGTGGGAGATAAAGACAATGGTACGCTGCTGTTTAGACTGGAGCTTCACCAGCTCATCCTGCATCTCGGTACGGATCAGCGGATCGAGGGCCGAGAACGCTTCGTCCATCAGCAGAATATCGGGGTTGATCGCAAGGGCGCGGGCAAGGCCAACGCGCTGGCGCATGCCGCCGGAGAGTTCATCCGGGTAAGCGTGGGCGTAGTTCTCCAGCCCCACCTGACGCAGCGCATCCAGCGCTTTGGTCTGGCGCTCGCCAGCAGGCACTCCCGCTAATTCCATACCAAACGCCGTATTGTCCAGTACGGTCATGTGTGGCATTAGCGCGAATGACTGGAAAACCATCGCAATCTTTTTCCTGCGCACCTCACGGAGTTCGGCGTCTGATATTTTGGCGATATCTACGCCGTCAATCAGCACCTGGCCGCGGGTGGGTTCAATCAGGCGATTGAGAAGGCGAACCATGGTCGATTTCCCCGAACCGGAGAGCCCCATGATGACGAAGATCTCGCCTTCTTCAATGGCCAGACTGGCGTTGATAACGCCAAGGGATAGCCCTGTTTTTTCCAGAATCTGTGCTTTCGAAAGTCCCTTGTCGATATATTTGAACGCCCGCTGCGGGTTGTCGCCAAATATCTTATAGAGATTTTTTACTTCGAGTTTAATTGCCATGCAATAAAAAGGTTCCCGTATTTATTTATATCAATAACAATCCTGATGGAAATAATGAACGGGCTATACCCTAGCACAGTGAGAATCTGAGACAACCCTCAATTGCACCCTGGCATGGAAATTGCCGAACCGCGAGCGGCGCGACTTCCAGTGATATAAGGGCCTGGCGGTGATATGCGAGGGGCGGAATTTTTTTGCCCAGGCGACAGAAATTCCTCCGAATTTACGCAATTCAGAGGAATAATTAGCGCAGGTTAACCATACGTTAGAAAGAAATAAATTTGTAATATGAATGTTGGTTTTGGGAAATATCCTGGCGGGCCAGCCGGGAATATGGCCCGCTAAAAAGGTAATTAAAAGTCCCAGTCTGCGTCTTCGGTTTCCACCGCTTTTCCCATCACGTAGGAGGAACCAGAGCCGGAGAAAAAGTCATGGTTTTCGTCGGCATTGGGTGACAGCGCGGCCAGGATGGCCGGGTTCACGTCGGCCATCTCCGGCGGGAACAGCGCTTCATAGCCGAGGTTCATCAGCGCCTTGTTAGCGTTGTAGCAGAGAAAGGCTTTCACCTCCTCTTCCCAGCCGGTTCCCGCGTAGAGCGCCTCGGTGTAGGCCAGCTCATTGTCGTAAAGCTCCATCAGCAGATCGAGGGCGAAATTTTTCAACGCCTCCCGTTCGCCAGCCTCTACTTTTTCCAGCCCGCGCTGGTACTTATAGCCAATGTAGTAGCCGTGTACCGCTTCATCACGAATGATCAGCCGGATAAGATCGGCGGTATTGGTCAGCTTGCCGCGGCTGGACCAGTACATCGGCAGCCAGAAGCCAGAGTAGAAGAGGAACGACTCCAGAAAGACGCTGGCGATCTTCTTCTTCAGCGGCGCATCGGCGGCGTAGTGCGCCAGAATAATCTGCGCCTTACGCTGGAGCGGAGCGTTCTCCTCGCTCCACGCGTAGGCGGCGTCCACGTCGCTGGTCTGACAGAGGGTGGAGAATATCGAGCTGTAGGAGCGGGCGTGGACCGCCTCCATAAAGCTGATGTTGGACATCACCGCCTCTTCATGGGGGGTGATGGCGTCCGCCATCAGCGCCGGTGCGCCGACGCCGTTCTGAATGGTGTCCAGCAGCGTCAGGCCGGTGAAGACGCGGATTGTCAGCTGCTGCTCGGCGTGGCTTAGCGTTTGCCACGCGGGAATGTCGTTCGACAGCGGCACCTTCTCCGGTAGCCAGAAGTTGCTGGTCAGCCGGTTCCAGACCTCCAGATCCTTATCATCCTGAATAATGTTCCAGTTAACGGCGCTAACCCGTGATAAACGGCTCATTCTCTTCTCCTTACAGCGCGCATGACACGCAGCCTTCAATTTCGGTGCCTTCCAGCGCCAGCTGGCGCAGGCGAATGTAGTACAGCGTTTTGATGCCCCGCTTCCAGGCGTAGATCTGCGCCCGGTTAATGTCGCGGGTAGTGGCGGTATCCGGGAAGAAGAGGGTTAAAGAGAGCCCCTGATCCACATGGCGCGTGGCCGCCGCATAGGTGTCGATGATCTTCTCAGGGCCAATCTCATAGGCATCCTGATAGAGATGCAGGTTATCGTTAGTCATAAACGGGGCAGGGTAGTAGACGCGCCCGGTTTTTCCCTCTTTGCGGATCTCAATCTTCGATACGATGGGATGGATGCTGGAGGTGGCATGGTTGATGTAGGAGATGGAGCCGGTAGGCGGCACGGCCTGCAAATTTTGGTTGTAGATGCCGTAGCGCATCACGTCGTCGCGCAGCTGGCACCACATCTCCCGCGTTGGCAGTACGATGCCCGCCCGCGCAAACAGCGCCCGCACGGCCTCTGTTTTCGGCTGCCAGCGCTCCTCAATATAGTGCGTAAAGTAGTCGCCGCTGGCGTAGCGCGACTGCTCAAATCCGGCAAAGCGCTGGCCTCGTTCGCGGGCCAGCATCATGGAGGTGTTCAGCGCATGCCAGGTAACGGTGTAGAAGTAGAGATTGGTAAAGTCGATCCCCTCTTCGCTGCCGTAGGCGATGCCCTCCCGGGCCAGGTAGCCGTGCAGGTTCATCTGCCCAAGGCCAATGGCGTGCGACGCGGCGTTGCCGGCCTGAATTGAGGGCACGGAGCGAATATGGCTCATGTCCGACACCGCCGTCAGTCCGCGGATGGCGGTCTCTACGCTGCGGCCAAAATCGGGCGAGTCCATGGTATGGGCGATGTTCAGCGAGCCAAGATTGCAGGAGATGTCGTGTCCGGTTTGGGCGTAGTCGAGGTTCTCGTCATACGTCGAGGCGCTGTTGACCTGCAAAATCTCCGAGCAGAGGTTGCTCATGTTGATTCGCCCGGCAATCGGGTTAGCGCGGTTGACCGTATCCTCGAACATAATATACGGGTAGCCCGACTCGAACTGAATCTCTGCCAGCCGCTGGAAGAAATCACGGGCGTTAATGGTGGTTTTGCGAATGCGATCGTCGGCGACCAGCGTGTCATAGTGCTCGCTGATAGCGATATCGGCAAAGGGTTTGCCGTAGATGCGCTCTACGTCGTAGGGGGAGAAGAGTGCCATCGGGGCGTTCTCCTTCGCCAGTCGGAAGGTGACGTCCGGGATTACGACGCCCAGCGACAGGGTTTTAATGCGGATCTTCTCATCGGCGTTCTCGCGCTTGGTATCAAGAAAGCGCAGGATATCCGGGTGGTGAGCGTGCAGATAGACGGCCCCGGCCCCCTGGCGCGCCCCCAGCTGATTGGCGTAGGAGAAGGCATCCTCCAGCATCTTCATTACCGGGATAACGCCCGAGGACTGGTTTTCTATCCGCTTGATCGGCGCGCCCGCCTCGCGCAGGTTCGACAGCAGGAAGGCGACGCCGCCGCCGCGCTTGGAGAGCTGGAGCGCCGAGTTCACCGCCCGGCCAATCGACTCCATATTGTCTTCAATGCGCAGCAGGAAGCAGGAGACCAGCTCCCCACGCTGCTGCTTACCCGCATTTAAAAAGGTAGGCGTTGCAGGCTGGAAGCGGCCGGAGAGCATCTCTTCGCTAAGCTGGCGCGCCAGCGCCTCGTCGCCCTGGGCCAGGGTCAAGGCAACCATCACCACCCGATCCTCAAAGTGCTCCAGGTAGCGCTTGCCGTCGAAGGTTTTTAGCGTATAGCTGGTGTAGAACTTCCATGCACCCAGAAAAGTGTGGAAACGAAAGCCGCTGCGGTGAGCGGTGGCAAAGAGATCGACAACAAACTCCTGACCATAGCGTGCCAGCACGCTGCCGTCGTAGTAGCCCTCGTTCACCAGGTAGTCCAGCCGCGCCTGCTGGCTGGCAAAGGTCACGGTATTCGGCAGGACATGCGCGGTGTAAAACGCCTCCACCGCCTGACGATCTTTATCCAACTGAATGTGGCCTGATGAATCATAGAGATTCAGCATGGCATTCAGCGCATGGTAGTCCGGCGCGGCCTGCATCACGCGTTCTGCGGTTGTCGTTGCCAAAATTCGCTCACTCCTTTTCGCACGTTGTCGAGATCCTGCTGCGTGCCCATCAGTTCAAAACGGTAGAGATAAGGGACGCTGCACTTTTGAGAAATCACATCCCCGGCGCGGCCATAGGCATCACCGAAGTTACGGTTGCCAGCGGCAATAACGCCACGGATCAGCGCCCGGTTTTGTGGATCGTTCAGAAAGCGGATCACCTGGCGCGGCACCGCGCCTGCCGTACCGCCTCCGCCGTAGCTGGGAACGATCAGAATATAGGGAGCGTCCACCTGAATACGCTCGCGCTCGTTAAGCGGAATGCGCACCGCCGGCAGCCCGAGACGCTCAATAAAGCGCTGCGTATTTTCCGAGCTGCTGGAGAAGTAGACGAGGGTGCTCATGCGCTGGCGACGCGGGAGGCGGGCTGCAGGCGGTTAATCATATCCGGACGAAAGCCCGACCAGCTGGTGTCGCCCGCAATTACCACCGGCAGCTGGCGGAAACCCTGCTCCCGCAGCGTATCGGCAGCTTCCGGAACGAGATCGATATTCACCATCTCAAACTTCACGCCCCGGCTCTCCATAGCCCGTTTTGTGGCGTGGCACTGAACACAGTCGTTTCGAGTGTAAATAGTAATGATCATGATTCGTATTCCCATCTATAATAGCAGGTCGGCGCGAAATGTCGCCCCGGGAGATGTTGTTCTTGCTTACAGGAATACTAGATGTAGATATAAAAATTATCAACCACGCTATATATAGGTTTTAGGGCGGATTTTTGCCCCGTCGACGCATGCGACGGGGGCGGGGAGGTTTTGGCTGAAATTACAGGCGCATGGCAACGGCGAGGCGGTTAAATGCATTCATAAGGCTTATGGCACATGTCAGATCGCTCACCTGCTCAGCGCTAAAATGGGCCAACAGCGGCTGATAAACGCTCTCTTCCGCGTGGCTGTCGGCAATATGGGTCACCGACTCGGCCCATGCCAGCGCCGCCTGCTCTCTGTCACTGAAGTGGTGGCTGATCCGCCACCCTGCCAGCGCATCGAGTTTTGCCTGCTCAACACCCGCTTTACGCAGCGCCCGGCTGTGCTTGTCGAGACAGAATGCACAGCCGTTGATCTGTGAAATACGCAGGTAGATAAGCTCAATAAACGTGTTATCAAGCGAGCATTGCTCCAGTGCCTGGCTGGCCTGAATCAGGCCGTTATAGATGGCTGGGCTAAGTTCATAGAAAGGCTGGCGTAGTAGCTGGGTCATCACTCTTCTCCTCGTTAAGATGGCGAAAATGTAGCACTATGATGGTCTGCTCTGGAGAGCCATATTTTGATTAAAAAGGCAGACCATAATGGACGCACGCTATCAGCAAATTGCCCGGCAGCTTAAGGCCGCCATTACTTCAGGAGAGCTCAAAACCGGGAGTCGGCTGCCGTCGAGCCGGACATGGGCCCAGGAGAATGGCATTTCACGTACAACGGTTGAGCAGGCTTACGGCGAGCTGGTCGCGCAGGGATGGCTGGAGCGGCGTGGGCAGGCGGGCACCTTCGTGAGCCAGACTTCACCTTCGGCGTTAGCAGAGACGCCCGCCGTACAGCACGGCGACGAGCATGAGCCGAAGCCGTTTCAGATGGGCCTGCCCGCGCTGGATCTCTTTCCGCGTGCGCTGTGGGCGCGGCTGACCGGCAGACGTCTGCGTACCCAGTCGCGCTTCGATCTCACGCTTGGGGATCCGGCGGGCGAGGCTATGCTGCGCCAGGCCATCGCCGACTACCTGCGCTTCTCCCGCAGCATTGAGTGCCAGCCGGAGCAGATATTTATTACCTCGGGCTATGCGCAGTCGATGAGCCTGATCCTGCAAACGCTGGCCCGCCCGGGGGATGGCATGTGGGTGGAAGATCCCGGGTTCCCGTTGATCTCTTCTGCCATTGAGGGGGAAGGGGTCCAGCGTCTCCCGGTGCCCGTGGACCAGAACGGAATGGATATCGAGACGGCGATAGCGCGCTGGCCCCAGGCGCGTTTTGCGTTGCTCACCCCGGCCCATCAAAGCCCGTTGGGCGTTGCGCTGTCGCTCCCCCGCCGCAGGCAGGTGCTGGCATGGGCGGCCCAGCAGGCCGCGTGGATTATTGAGGATGACTACGACAGCGAGTTTCGCTATCACGGCAGGCCGCTGCCGCCGTTAAAGAGCCTCGATGCCCCGCAGCGGGTGATCTATACCGGCACCTTTAGTAAATCCCTGTTTCCAGCCATACGCACGGCCTGGATCGTCGTGCCAGCCGCGGAAGCAGCGGCGTTTCGCCAGCGGATCACCAGCACTCCGTGCAGCGTCCCCACGCTGTGGCAGTGCGCGCTGGCGGATTTTATTCAGCAGGGACATTTTTGGCGTCATTTAAAAAAGATGCGGCTGCACTATGCTCAACGGCGCGCCTGGCTGGAAGCGGCGCTCATCCACTACGGCTTTAACGTAGTGCCTCAGCAAGGTGGTATTCAGCTGGTGGCCGAGATCGACGGGGATGACAGAGCCATTGTGGCGCGGGCGCAGCAGAGGGGGCTGGCAGTACAGGCGTTAAGCGACTGGCACAGCGCGCAGCCGGGACGTCGCGGGATTTTAATGAGCTTCACGAATATTACGTCCGCCGAAATGGCGATGCAGTGGGTAGGGCGGCTCTATGAGAACGAAAAGAAACCCCGTGAGGGTTAGCTCACGGGGTTGGGTATTAACGACGGAGGCTTAGCAGCGCACCGAGGAAGATCCCGGCGGCAGCGGCAGCACCTACGCTGCACCATGGCCTGTCTTTAACAAAGCTATCCGCACAGCCGGCAACATCGGTCGCTGCTTGCGTAACGCGGTTACGGCCATGCAGCTTGGCTCGGGTCTGTTTCAGCAGCGCCTGTGCTTTACGACGGGCACCGTCTGCATCATCTTTTGCATCGCTTCCCCAGGACTTCAATACCGCCTCCAGAGAGTCCGCTAGCTGGCTGACATCATTATTAATATCGTCTACGCCTGCATCTACGTCGCTACGGTTTGGTCTTCTAAGCATATGATCCTCCCTTGATTTCGATGTATTAATCAGTGTAGCGCAAAATTTTAACCTCTGACGCCAATCACGACTTGATGGGGCGTTTATGGACTTTTCCGAAAGCGCTGCTAATGCTCAATACTGTAAGGTGGCGCTGCTGTAGACGATGACGAGGATAAAATATGTATTTACGACCCGATGAGGTGGCACGCGTTCTTGAGAAGGCGGGATTTACCATGGACGTCGCGACGCCAAAGGCCTATGGCTATCGTCGCGGAGATAACTATGTGTATGTGAATCGTGAAGCGCGAATGGGGCGCACGGCGCTGATTATTCATCCTACGCTAAAAGAGCGCAGCCAGACGCTGGCTGAACCGGCTTCCGATATCAAGACCAGCGATCACTATCAGCACTTTCCGCTCTACTTAGGCGGCGATGCGCAGGAGCACTACGGCATTCCGCACGGTTTTAGTTCACGTATGGCGCTGGAGCGTTATCTGACTGGACTCTTTGGCGAGTCGGCCTGACTCGCCACGCCATCAGGCTTTGGCCTGATGATAGCTGCTCACCCGGAACAGGCGACGGCAGTAATCGAGAAAGTAGCCATAGGCTGCGCCCATCACCATTGAAACCACGATATTTGAACTGACGGCAGCAGCAATCTGATGCCAGTCAGCCCCCACCACTAGCAGGATTGTCACGTAGACCGGCGACTGAAAAGTCACATACGCCAGCACGTCCGCCATGTTTTTAACTCCACCAGCAGGGGAGAGGCGTCGGGCGAAGCGCATAAAGGCATCGCGGTAGAGGCCATACGGCCATGCAATAAGGATGTTTACCGGGATCGCTACCAGCCGCGAGGAGAGAGACTGCTCGAACGTCATTCCCGAGAGGAAAATCTCAATCAGCATGTTCACGACAGAACAGTAGACGACCATCGCAAAGGTGTCTGCCATGGCATGACGCAGGCGAGACTGGGGAGAGAACATGCTGATGCTCCTGCATAAAGGCAACGAAAGGGGAAGGTTTGACAGCGTTTTGCGGCGCTGCTTTGATTGCGCATAGATTATATCTCTGCCTGTCAGCGTACAACTAGCGTAAAATTTTTATTTATCACGCTTTTGTCGATAACATTCTCTGCGGCAGGCTGTTTTTCATCCGCTGCGTTATTTTTGGTGGGGTAGTTAGGTAATGTTTTACTAATCAAGAAGTTATTAAAAAGAGGTGGAACGGCGAGGGGAAGCGGTACGGTGAGCGGATGCCCACCGTAGAAGCGGTGTCTTTTAGCAGACGCCGAAATTGCCTTCTTCTTTGTACAAGGTGACATCAGCAGCCTTAATGGTTACCTTTTCACCCTGCTCGTTACTGGCGGGTACGGCCACAATCTGGTCATCATTTACTTCCACAACTTTAAGCTTCTGGCCGCCGATGCGGGGCTGCACATAATCACCAACTGAAAACATAGCGTCTCTCCTCTCTTTTGATGCATTCACTATAGGTCAGGCCAGCGGCCTGAGAAAATAAATAAGACCGATTATAACTATCGTTCAACACCTTAAGACAGATTAAGCCAAAGTTTAAGGGTAAGTAAAAGAGGGTAAAAGCACGGGGCGAAAGTGGCAGAGTCACTTAAAATAGCTACGCTTAAAGAGAAAATGTCTTTTTATACAGCCACCTGGATAAATTTTACACGGGAGTAATTATGGGTTTCTGGCGAATTGTACTGACAATTATTCTGCCCCCGCTGGGCGTGCTGCTTGGCAAGGGCTTTGGTATGGCGTTCATTCTGAACATCATCCTGACACTTCTGGGGTACATCCCGGGGCTGATCCACGCTTTCTGGGTGCAGTCGCGTTCATAATGCCGTTTTCGGGCAGGAGACCTGCCCGTAACCATCATCCCGCTAGCGTTTTTTAACCGCTTCGAGGATCCAGGGTTCCAGCAGCTTCGCCACGGCAGCGAAGACCGGAACCACGACGGAGTTACCGAACTGGCGGTAAGCCTGGGTATCGGACACCGGTATACGAAACGGTGCCTGCCCAGGCTTTTCAAACCCCATCAGACGAGCGCACTCCCTCGGCGTTAAGCGTCGGGGCCGCCGCAGCTGGTTATCAGCGTTGCCGAAGTCAGCTTCGCCGAGCGCGCGATCCCATCCCCTGTCGATTAAAATCTCTGAACCATCCTTGTAGTAGCGGGCTGACAGAGTACGCGCCACGCTCTCTGCGCGGGTGGGATCCACCAGACCGAAACCAAAGCCGTTACCCTTTGCCTGATGTTTTTTGGCGTAGTGCCAGAGATAGTGCCACAGCTTTTCTGACAGGATGTATTTGCTGTCCGCGTCCGGCTGCAGGAGCTCACCAAAGGCAGGGCGGCGTTCAGGGTAGAAGCGGGCAACGTCGCGCAGGGTAAAGCCGTTATGGATGCCCAGATCGCGTCTGAACCCCACCAGCACAATGCGCTCCCGGTGCTGGGGCAGGAAGTGGCGGCCATCGATAACCTTGGGATCGTCTTTACCCACTGCGGCCGCATCGGCAACCTCATAGCCCAGCTCATCCAGCGTCGCCATGATGACGGCGAAAGTTTTACCTTTATCGTGGCTCTTTAGGTTCTTCACATTTTCCAGCACGAAGATAGCGGGCTTTTTCGCTTTGATAATTCGCGCAACGTCGAAAAAGAGGGTGCCTTGCGCTTCACACTCAAAGCCGTGTGCCCGGCCCAGGGCGTTCTTCTTGCTGACGCCTGCCAGACTGAACGGCTGGCAGGGGAAACCGGCCAGCAGCACGTCGTGATCGGGGATCTCAGCGTCAATATGCGCATAGGCCTCGGTTTCCGACACGTCTTTATCCGCGCTAAGCGTGACTTCGCGGATATCCTGGTTAAAGCGATGGGATGCTTCGTCATTGAACCAGTTAGCCTGGTAGGTACGAACCGCATTTTTGTTCCACTCGCTGGTGAACACACACTGTCCGCCGATGGCTTCAAAGCCGTGGCGTATGCCACCGATGCCGGCAAAAAGATCGATAAAGCGAAAGGCATAGTGGGGATGATGTGCCGGAGGAGAGGGAAGCATCTTATGCAGCAGCTCTGCTTCTAATGCCGTCAGAGTTTTCGGTGCGCTTTTCCCGTTTACCCAGCGGTTAAGCGTCTCCCGACTCCACTCGCTCTTACCCAGCTTACGCAGCTGCTCCGCCACATATTTTTGACCATAGATGGCCAGCACCTGGTCCAGCAGCTTCCTGTCCTGAGCCTGCTGCAGCTCCTCATGCGTACGCGCACGCTCAAGCAAATCCTGCGCTATTACATCAAATTCCGCCATGATCTCTCCTTGGGGTTAATGCGTGAAAATATATCACTCATTTGACCCAGCGAAACAGAGATTTCTTGCTAACGGGTATCGGGTAGCGGGGAGTCAACAAGTACGCTATCTGCGTGCAGCGTCTGCGCTATCTGGTACAGGGTTTCAGTATCCCCTCCAGTAAGGATCACTTTGGCAAGCTTGTTATTCCTGAAGCAGCGCATGGCTTCCTGACCCCACGCCAGCGGCGAAGCGCCTGGTGCATTTTGTATATAGCGTTGATATTTTAGGATATACCACTTTTCAATTGCGAATGAAGGAACATCACAGCGATGGTTGATGATGATATCCGAGAGCACCGTCTGGGTAGCTTGCTCGGTCTCAAATCGCGCGATGGTATCGGGCAGAGCGTCAAGGAAGAGCGCATTATTTGCATATACGCGCACCCTGTTGTAGCTATGGCTCTTTTCAAGTACGTCTTCCAGCAGCACGGAAAAGAGCTGAGGAGGCGTACCGGGTGAGTTAATCTCGAGAAAGAAAAAGGTGTTGGGCCATCTTTTGAGCACCTCTGCCAGGGTAGGTACATAGAGATTTTTGCCTCGCAAGGGGTAATCTGGTTTACCATACCAGTAGCCTGCGTCGGCCTGGTGAAGTTGGGCGACGGTATAGGCCGCGACCGGCCCTTTCAGGTTGGTTAACGTCTGCAGATCGGCAGGGCGATAGAGGACGATCTCATTATCTTTACTGAGCTGTAGGGTCAGCCAGATGGCATTCGCCCCGCTATCGACAGCCTTTTTGATTGATAAAAGCGTATTTTCTGGGGTATCTACCGTACCCTGGCGGGTAATGACCAGCGGCTCTGAAGCCAGTGCCACGATTGAAAATAGCATACCGACAGAGAGCATTAATTTAAACAAAATACGCATTGTTGTTTCTCTTACAGGGCGGCAGCATCGTGAAGACCCTCTCTTTTTTTACAGGGGGTGCGTAAAGATGGCATGTTAAAGAATTAATTATAAAATAATATTCTTACGATGAATGTATTAAGCTATCTATTTTTATGCCTTAACGGTTTAATTAAAATTTTTCCGGCAGGTTTCTGTTGATGCGTATAAGCTTGCCTTTTTTCATCTCTATAAACCCACCCGCCTTCAGTTCTGCAAGAATTTTCAAAATGATGCTGCGCGATAGCCTGGAAAACGTCTGCATATATTTGACTACGGTGTAGCGCTCCTTCAGCGAGTAGGCGGTCTCTCGGTCCATATAGATAAGATAGCTTCTGATGATATCATAAGCCGACTGTAGTCCAGACGCTGCGGTTCTCGCTGCCAGAGTATTAACAATCGTCAGTATAATCTTCATAACATCTGGCCAGAGCCGGTTCTCTTCGACGATCTTAATAAATTTATCAACGCCTACTGAATAAACCATACACGGCGCGATAGCTTCATATTGGGCAATAGCACCCGAAGGCGCAAGCTGTCCGAGGCCCAGAATCGATGGGCCGGTGACGATGGCTAAATTTTGCTTTTTATCTCCCTCACCCAACGCACAAATCATGGCTCCGCTGAGCAAAAAAACGATCTTTCCTGGCGGGGCGCCATTTCGTGCGGCGGTTGGCAATGTCTGGCCTGTTTCGATAAGACAGGGCTGGTTAACAGGAAAGTGAGATAAAATATTTTCAATAGAAGCCAGCGGTTTTTCTAATGCTTTCAGATCCATTGTTGTCTACCGTGCTATAAAAATATGAAGAGTGGAATAGTACAAGCTGATGGTGTGGAATGAAATGAGCAGGCGCGGCCAAAAATCATAAGCACGGCATTAATAATATTTTTATAATAGCTTAATACTCTGGTGCAGCCTCTGCTGCCAATACTGGAGCTGCGTCAATGATAATAAGGAGACGTGCTCCAGAGGCATACGGTTTTCCAGTGCGATTTCCCGGGCGCGCTGCAGCGGCTCAGCACTAAGCTGCCGCACATTTTGCCGCACTCTTTGCTGTATCTGATTCAACTCACCGACCTCCAGAGTCGCTAACGTATGCTGCATGTTGAGTAAAAATTCATTGGTAAACCGTTGCAGCTGTTCAACGCTAAACGTCGGGGACTGGAGAGCGAACAGCAGACCTTCAACCTCACCGCTGCGGTAGAGCGCGCACTGCACTACGTAGCCGATGTTGTGCTCCACGCGGAGCCGCTGGAAGTAGCGCGGCGCGTATAGCTGAGCCAGCACGCGCAGCGCCCAGCGTCCCTCAGCTTCATTATTTGCTAAAGGATAAAATTGCAGCAGCGCATGTTCGCTGCCGCTCTCTGTCAGCATGACAGGATGATGCTGGCGCGGAGAGGCTATTGACCGTTCAGCAGTGACGGAACAGGGAGAATCGCTGAGCAGATGCGCCAGCCGCTGCTGTAATGCTTCATCGCCGCCGACCAGCGTGGCGTGCCAGTTGGGCATTGGCTGTGGTGAGGCATTTAACGCCGCGGGTAGCTGCGCTAACAGGCGGCGGATAGCGATATCGTATTGCTCTGCCAGCCGGGCGCGGCGCTGGTTTCTTGCTGCTTCATGGCGCATTGCCGGTGTCAGCCCCGCCAGCGCACGGTTTATGAGACTCAGACCATGGCAGATCAGCGCCTCGCTGCCCGTCAGCTGCAGCAGCCATATACCCTGATGACGTTCCACGCTGACATGTCCATCCCGGTGTGCCAGTTCAGCGGCGACGGCACGCAGCGCCACCTGCATGCATCCGGCATGCTCATCGGTAAGCGCTGCGGGCCATGCGGGATAGAGCAACAGCACCGGCTGTGCGTCTCCGGGAAGAAGATGCCGAAGCGGTGCCCGATCTGCAGGCAGTACCGGCATTGGCGGTAGTGCCGAAGAGGAGAAAAAGTGGAACGCTTCGGCGGCAGGAGCGGCGGCGGCGTTGGTAAAAGGGCCGAGCACCAGCGGCAACCCCTGAAGTTCATGTTTTTCGCCGCCGCCCTCAGGGCGCACGGCCAGACGGCGGCGGGGGGCGACAATCAGTGCAGCGATATGCTGACGCCAGCCGTCATGCTGTTCTGCGGGCGGCAGACCAAATGCTTTGGCCCGCAGCTGATCGAGCGGCGCCCGCTGTTTGACGTCGCGGTTCGCCAACTGGCGATAATGCTCAAGCTGGGCAGGGGTCAGGTCACGTAGAGACCCCAGCCACGCAAGCAGGGCGCTTTCAATGTTAGCGGCTTCGTGAGCCGACCCGCTATTGACGGTAAAGATAAAGCTCAGCAGCGCGCTGTTTTCACTACAGCGTAAATAATCGAGTCGAACGGCGTCGCAGCATGCCTGAGCCCGCAGCCTGGCCAGCAGCCCTCCGGGGGCCTCATCCAGCAGCAGGCGCTCCAGACGCCGCAGCCAGCTACGTGACCGGAAGGGCTGAAGGGCAAACACCAGCCGCAGCTGGGGGGCACCGGGGAGAGAGAGGGTATAATCCTGCCCGGCGACCAGCGGCGGCGCTGCTACCTGCGGGAGGGCATTGCCAGCGATAAAACGGTTGCCGTAGCGTGTCGCCAGCGTATGCAGCGCCTCCAGCGGCTGGGGGCCATGCAGCCATAGCGTCATGGCCGGGGCACGGAAATAGCGGCGATGAAACTGCCGCAGGGCGCGTTGCAGGGCTGGAGTGTTATCGCCAAAGGCCGCGCGGCTGCCGATATGAAAGCGGTGCAGGGCGTCAATGCCGCTGAACATGTGCCGCTGTGCGGCTTCGCAGCAGGTTTCCGCATCGGTACGGAGCAGATGATACTCTGCGTCGATCACCTCAATCTCTTGCTTTACCGCCCCGGCAGTAAGCCGCGGCGCGGCGAGCATATCGCTCAGACGGGCCAGTCCATCCGCC
Source organism: Pseudescherichia sp. L3 (assembly GCF_024656065.1). Lineage (NCBI taxonomy): Bacteria > Pseudomonadati > Pseudomonadota > Gammaproteobacteria > Enterobacterales > Enterobacteriaceae > Pseudescherichia > Pseudescherichia sp. L3. Next base: position 68,114 of record NZ_JANKYC010000002.1, on the reverse strand, counting down.
AGGTGTTCGCTGCCGGCTTCAAAGAAGAGAGCCGTTTGCGTGGTCTGCGTCGTGGCGTTCACCCTGCCACCTACCGACTGTGCCCAGGCAATAAGGCTATCCTCTGCGGCAAAGTTAGCGCTGCCGCGAAACAGCATATGCTCCAGCAGATGTGCGAGGCCAGGCCAGGCGGTGGGCTCCTGGAAAGATCCCGCCTCGACCCGCACCAGAGCCGCGGCGCAGGTTGCGGCGGGGTCGCTGACGGCGTGAATGCGTAGGCCGTTATCGAGCAGCCAGCAGGCGTTGGCGATCTCCACGTTTAGCCTTTGAAAATCAGCCGGGAGTTGGCCTGATTGCGGAAACGCAGCTGATCGATGCCGAGCTGGGTGCGGTTTGCCGCTTCTCGCGCCGCCAAAATGGTGCCGTGATGGGGCGATTTAGCACACACCGGGTCGGCATTATCAGCGTCGCCGGTGAGCATGAAGGCCTGGCAGCGGCAGCCGCCGAAGTCTTTCTCTTTCTCCGGGCAGGATCGGCACGGCTCCGGCATCCACGCATTGCCGCGGTAACGGTTAAAGCCGAAGGAGTGATACCAGATATGCTCGAGATCGTGTTCCAGCACCGACGGAAACTTCACCGGCAGCTGACGGGCACTGTGGCAGGGCAGGGCCATTCCTTCCGGCGTCACGCTCATGAAAATGGCTCCCCAACCGCCCATACAGCCTTTTGGCCGCTCCTCATAGTAGTCCGGCGTGACAAACAGCAGATTAGCCAGCTTGCCGTCGACGGCCATGCGTTCGCGGTAGCGCTGGACCACGCTCTCTGCTTTGGCGATCTGTTCGCGGGTGGGAAGCAGGCCTTCGCGATTCAGGTGCGCCCAGCCGTAGAACTGGCAGGTTGCCAGCTCTACGTCATCGGCATCCAGCTGGATCGCCAGCTCGATGATACGGTCAATCTGATCGATATTATGGCGATGCAGCACGAAGTTGAGCACCATCGGATAGCCGAGCGCCTTAACCGCTTTGGCCATTGTCAGCTTCTGCTGAAATGCTTTGGCAGAGCCAGCCAGAGCCGCGTTTAACGTCTCGTCGCTGGCTTGAAAGCTGATCTGAATATGGTCCAGCCCGGCATCGGCGAAGGTCTGCAGCTTCTTCTCGGTCAGGCCGATGCCGGAGGTGATCAGGTTGGTGTAAAAGCCGAGATCGCGCGCGGCGGCGATCAGCTCGGGGAGATCTTTACGCACCAGCGGCTCGCCGCCGGAGAAGCCCAACTGCACGCTGCCCATCGCGCGTGCCTGGCGAAATACCTCGATCCACTGCTCGGTACTCAGCTCTTTTTCCTGGGCGGCGAAATCGAGTGGGTTGGAGCAGTAGGGGCACTGCAGCGGGCAGCGGTAGGTCAGCTCCGCCAGCAGCCAGAGCGGTGGGTTCACCGTGGGCGCGTGGTCAGTCATGGAAGATCACCCATTTTTGTTCATAGGCGCGCTGGAAAAACTCCATTACGTCGTCCGCCAGCCCTCCGGCATCGGGGAAACGCGCGTTTAACTGCGCGATAATGCCCTCCAGCGTCGTGTGGCCATCGACCAGCTGTAAAATGGCGGCCGCGCTATCGTTTAGTTTGGCCATGCCCTCCGGGTAGAGGATCACATGGCTATTTTGAACCTGCTCCCATTGCAGGCGGTAGCCGCGACGGAAGAGGGGAATTTGTTCAGGGGTTAATGTCATTATACCAGCCTCTGATTGTGCCATACCCGCTCGGCGGTCACGCTGTGATAAGGGGGACGGTTCAGGGTGTAGGCCATGCTCATGGCGTCCAGCATGCTCCACAGAATATCCAGCTTGAACTGCAGGATCTCCAGCATCCGCTGCTGCTTCTCAACGGTATCGCAGTACTCTAGCGCCAGCGCCAGACCATGCTCAACGTCGCGATTGGCCTGGCCAAGGCGGCTGCGGAAGTAGTCATAGCCCGCTGCGTCGATCCACGGGTAGTGCTGCGGCCAGCTGTCGAGGCGCGACTGATGGATCTGCGGTGCGAAGAGTTCGGTCAGGGAGCTACAGGCGGCTTCCTGCCAGCAGGCGCGGCGCGCGAAGTTCACATAGGCATCCACCGCGAAGCGCACGCCAGGAAGCACTCGCTCTTCACAGAGCAGACTCTCGCGCTGCAGGCCGACGGCCTCACCGAGGCGCAGCCACGCTTCAATCCCCCCCTCGCTACCGCCGTAGCCGTCGTGATCCAGAATACGCTGCACCCACTTGCGGCGGGTTTCCGGCTGCGGACAGTTAGCCATGATGGCTGCATCCTTGATGGGAATGCTGGTCTGATAGTAGAACCGGTTGGCGACCCAACCCTGGATCTGCTCGCGGGTGGCTTCACCGTTATGCATTGCGATGTGATACGGATGATGAATGTGGTAGTAAGCACCTTTCGCGCGCAGCGCCGCCTCAAATGCCTCAGAAGAGAGAAGCTGTGGTTGTGTCATGGTCATTTCCTACAACTCGATGTTCATGCCATCCCAGCTCACTTCGATGCCAGCGGCGTTCAGGCTCCGCCGCTCCGCGGAGTCCTCGTTGAGGATCGGGTTGGTATTGTTAATATGAATGAGGATCTTACGCCTGGCGGGCAGGGTGCTAAGCAGCGCCGCCAGCCCGTTCTCTTCCGCCAGCGCCAGATGCCCCATGTCTTTACCGGTATTGCGGCCTACGCCAGTATTGGCCAGCTCATTATCACGCCATAGCGTGCCGTCGATCAGCAGACAATCTGCCCGGCGTAGCCAGGGCATGAGCGCCTCGTCTGGTTCACCCAGGCCTGGGGCATATAGCAGCCCAACCCCGCGTGCGGTATCCTCGATAAATAGCGCCACGTTATGGCCTGGCAACGGGCGATCCCGGTATGGTGAATAGGGCGGTGCGTTGCTCAACAGCGGGATGGCGGTGAAGCGCACATGGGAGCAGACCGCGGTTTGAAACGGCTCGCCGGGCGTCACCGGATGGTGAATTAGCCCGCCGTTCCAGTGGGAGAGCATAGGAAACACGGGAAAACCGGTGCTGAGATCGTTATGCACTTCCGGGGTGCACCACACGTGATGAGGGCAGCCTTCACGTAAATTGAGTAATCCCGCACTGTGATCGATCTGACTGTCCGTCAGAATGATTGCGCCGATACCGGTCCCACGCAGTACGTCAGGGTTATTCAATTCGGGTGAGGCCAGCAGCTGATGGCAAATGTCCGGCGAGACATTGCATAAGACCCAGTTTTTACCGTCGTCGCTGACGGCGATGGATGACTGGGTGCGGCGCGTGGCGTTGATGCTGTGATCGCGAACGCCGCGGCAGTTTTCACAGTTGCAATTCCACTGGGGAAAACCGCCGCCCGCTGCCGAGCCGAGAACTTTTATCTGCATGTCAAAACCAGAAGAAAGAGAAAGAAATGCCCGCACGAAAAGCGGGCAGACGGGCGATTAACGGTTGGAAATGTACAGCGTCACTTCCAGGCCCAGGCGCAGATCAACAAACTCAGGTTTAATCCAGGTAGTCATAGCGGTGCTCCTTTAGATGCATCGTAGAGTGTCAGGCCTGATGATAAGCATTCGCATCAGGCCGGTGAATGTTAACGAAATGTGATTTGGTTCACAACTTTAAAAAGGTAACAGGTTATTTGCCCCAGGTGGCAGAGAGCACGTTCAGCCAGTTACGCCAGGCCAGTTTCTCCAGCAGTCGATCGTCGAATCCTGCCTTCGACAGCGCCAGCATCAGGCGGGGCAGACCTTCGACATCTTCCAACTGGTGCGGAACGTTAACCCCGTCAAAATCAGAACCAAATCCCACACGATCCTCACCAAGTTTAGCGATCAAATACGTAACATGTTTAACAATTTCCGTTATTCCGGTTGTCGTACTGTCGCGTTTTCCATCTGCCCGCAGGAAAGCGGTACCGAAATTGACGCCGACCAGCCCGCCGCTGCGGGCAATCGCCTCCAGCTGGGCGTCGGTCAGGTTGCGTGGCTGCGGGCAAAGCGCGTGGGCATTGGAGTGGGTCGCAACCAGCGGGGCGCGGCTCAGCTCAGCGGTTTGCCAGAAGGCTTTTTCATTCATATGTGAGACATCGATCAGGAGGCGCTGCCGGTTACAGGCACGGATTAACGCTTCACCCGCAGGCGTCAGGCCGGGGCCGGTATCGGGCGAACCGGGGAACGGCCCGTTAACGCCTTCGCCAAAAGCATTCGGCAGGTTCCAGAACGGACCAATGCTGCGCACGCCCAGCTGATAAAAGGCCTCCAGTTGCGATAGCCCGGCATCCATCATGCTGGCACCTTCAATATGCAGTACCACAGCGATCTGCCGATTAAGGCGGCACTGCTCAATCTCCTCGACCGTACAACAGATGCGCAGCTGCCCCTGAGAGGCCTGCTCGAGCTGGTGCATAATAGCGATCTGCCGCTCGGCGATGGCTAATGGGTCGAAGGCTGCACGCGCTTCGGCGTGCGTCTGCTTACGCATCTGTGCGATATAGCTAACGGGCGGTATGAACACCGCAAAGAGTCCGCCGCAGAAGCCGCCGCGCTGCATACGCGGGAAGTCGAGATGACCCGACGGGATCCCGGAGTAGAAGGCCGTGACCGGATCGTTGTCATGCTGTAGCCACAGGTTCAGCAGCAGATCGTTGTGGCCGTCAAACACTGGCCAGAGAGGGGCGAAGGGCATGGGCATTTTACTGAGTGTTTTCATTGATGATTACAATAACTGCATTGATTATTTTTTGATGTTTTTAATTTTAACTATCCATCTATAGTCATAGTCCTGCAGCTCACGACCGATAAAAAGCTCGGATAACGCATACCATACTGAGATGCGGATAGCTAATTCTGCCCCGTTAAAGCGCATCAGTTTCTCTCCTGAGATTTTTTCGCAGTTTAGCCTCAAAAATCTTACTGTTACTATAGGTAGGAGCTAGGAGCGGCCTTATGCCGGGATCTCTTACATATTACATCAACGACGACCGTCTGCACGAGCGAGTGGAGGATTGGCTGAAATATCAATAAATTTCTTAAAGCCAAATCGGCGCGATACGCCACGCGGATCAGAAAACGGCAATCTTAATGAAGGATCTCTCATTACTCTTACGGTCCAGGTAGTATCTCCAAAAAAACTAAAATCAATATAATCATCTCGCACTCGCATTTTTTCAAAGGTACCCGTGAGATACTGTCCGCCCAAAGAGACGACCTCAAGCAAGCCCTTTTTTAAATTTATAAGCGATATTTTCAGGGTTTCTTCATAATCGATACCATCAGTTGTAAATAATAGGTAGAGATCAACGTCAACAAAAATTGCGGCTTCAAGAATCTTTCCAGAAATGATGATTTTGGTATTAGCGTTATTAATATTGACATAACACTGAGTTTCTGAAAAAGCGTCAGAGTCTTTGGCTATTTCTAGCGATACGGTATCAATTAATTTCATTTCTAATTATTCCTGAGTTCGTGTTAAGGACTGTATCAGGTGAAACCCTTGTCAGTCTGAGCTGATTTACGAGTTTGGGTGGTCTTTTCAGCCCATTCCTCTCTGTGATGGTGTTTGTGGGCATTGCCTCCATCGTGGTCGCGATGGTGGGCGGTATATGGTGAGCAAGCTTTATCAGGGTTTAACTCGTGTTAAGGATAAGTAATGGGGGCTCGGCACTGTATCCGCGCCTTGTAAAGAGCTTGTTGGTTCGTGCTTTTGGCGGTCGCTTAGTATGAACTTATTGTTTTCCATAGTAAATTATTCTTAGTTTATTTTTTGAATGGTTAAAATTATTGTTTTTTATTCTAAAGTGACTTGGCCATTAGCATTCTCAATATACGTTTTACCGTCTATGTTTATGAATTTTTTACCTTTAAGGTTGCCTCTAATAATTATTGCAATACTATTATATACGCATTTATGATGCTTCCCATCAGTATCATCAAAGCAGGCGTAATCGTCGATGGAACCATCTCTTGTTCCTTTGGGTAATTGTTCATAACCATTGAAGTTCATGATGGTAACTGTGAAGTTATAAGGTGTATTAATAACATGATATTTTTGCTGAAGTAAATCCTTGTTTTTCATCCACCAGCTTAATTTTCCCTCTGTACTTAATGGCAAATGTTCTACAAAAACAGCACCCTTATCCACTCTGACTATTTTGGTTGGTCTTACAGTAATCCATAAAAAATATGCGGCTATTAAAGCAACTATAATAGCTCCAATCCTTTTATAATTAAACATTGGTTTCTCCTGTCAATGTTATAGTGGCTTAAAATTACTATATACTTAAGTGGTGCAGTTGGGGTTTTTCCCAACCTTTTTGTAGCTGAAAATGTAGTCTGGGTGTTTCATTTTGATTTCAGTGTCTGAAAGTTTCTTAGCAATCAATGCCATTGTGGGCTCCTCAGTTTTGGACCCTTTTCAACGGGTCCTGTTCAGGGTGCCATAAGTAATAGATTTCAGCAATTCTCACTAAACGATTACAGACACAAAAAAGCCCGCAGGGCTTTCAAGACTTTACATCAGGCTCTGGTGACCATCGACAAAGAAAGCGTATATCAATCGCTTCGCTTAACAGGCTTTTGGGTTTATTTCCTGTGTGCATTTATCCAGCTCGGCAGTAAGCCTGTTTAGCTCATCCCGAATGTGTTTCCTACGCAGTTTTAACAATAAACTGGCTGGAACAACACGCTCAATAATGGTCGGCTTCCTGCTCACATACTGTATTATGAGCCGTTTAACATCTTCTTCTGTCCAGCCATCCATCACCGGCGTTGGGTTATAAAGAAGATTATCCTGGAAGGCAGGGGCAACTTCCTCATCCAGAATCGTGAAGATCTCTTTACGGCTTAACGCTGACTTCTTCAGCGCCTGCGCTATCCATCTGTAGTCATAGTCCTGAAGCTCACGACCGGTAAAAAGCTCGGATAACGCGTGCCATACTGGGATGCGGATAGCTAACTCTGTCTCGTTAAAGCGCATCAGTTTCTCCTCTGTACTTTTTGCTCGCGATTTATCTTATTGCCGATGAACGCAAGCTGTTGATACCTGCTATAGCCTTTTTAATTAAAATTCATTCGCATGGCACGAAGGATCCTATTAATTGCAGCAATAAGTATTAGAGCAACAATCCCGTTAACGATCAGCAGCGTTATCAGTAAAGCTAAATCATGATCGCCACCTGTGCATTGAATGGATGAAGCTCGACAGGCTCGGTCAACAAAATTAAGAATACTATCGGACACAGTTAATAAGACTCTGCTTTTTACTAAGCAGGTAGTGAGGGCAATAAAAAGAAGAGGATAAATAATTTTATTACCTAACATAACATGGCCCCTCAACCGAACCTTTTACCGTTACTGACACATATGACAGCAGGTTAGTATTATTAATCCTAAACTTCTGTACTCTAAGTAAAGAGTTCCGAAAAAACATAAACTCCGAACTACGAAAGAATGTGATACAACCCCATGATGTACCAGAACCGTCAGGCCGTAAAGGATGGGTCCTAAAATGTGAGCGTCTTACACCGCTGATAAAGGTTTCATCATCAATGCTGCCATCGGCCCGATACAAAGCAAACCATGTACTATGTTCGTTTCCGGTTGCAAAATCCTCTGCCCAAGTAAGAGTCCGTGATTTCCAGGGCCCTCTTGGGCGATCTACTATCCAGTACTTCCCGTTAGGTATCGCTGAATGGTCGATAAAAGAGCATTCAGGGCGATTGGTGAATGGCATATCACCGCTGAAAACTTCAAATTTACCAATGCCAGGGCATTGTAAGTACACTTTTTTTCGGTCGGCTGAAATTTGGTCAAAGTCGAGTAAGCAATCAATCATTTTATTTCCAAATGTTGTCAATTAACGCCAAAAAAGGGTACCACCATTTGATTTATGATTGAACAAAATAGTTGAGGGTAAAATCCGAATAATACATTCTTGTGATTTATTAATTCTAAAAATTGATAGATGATAATTATGTTTTTATTACGATCTGCGCCAATTTATTAAGTTCACGAAGCAGGAAAGTAATATGGCTGACAAGGGGGTTACTCGTTCACATGGAAAAGTTTAGTGCCTTAGCATCCGGCAAGAGCTGAATGACTTTATGCTGCGCTCATGGTGCGAAGTTAGACGTCGCCCTTGCTCCGAAGCTGATGAACCTGAACAGCCAACCTACGCTGATAAAAAATCGCGTCCTTGACCGTGCTACAGCGTATGTGCGTGATGCGTTGGCAGCCTGGCTGGAAGAAGGTGCAGAGACTAGTTATGCGGCACAGGATAATGACATTTTAACCACTATAGGATTCAGGCCTTAAAAGGCCCCGCACGTTGATTAATAGGAAAAATATAACTCAGCACAAAATTTGATTTATGCGCGTCGTAAAGCCGGACATGCAGTCCACGAGCCGGTGTGAAAAAACGCTAAATTCCCGTCAATTTAATATTTTTATGGTTAGGGTTGCTGTGGTTATAACACTTATAAAAAAGCATTGTATCATTACAAGCTTTTATGGCGTCTCTTTGCTTTGTTGTGCTTTTAAATATGACAAAACAGGCTAAGATTATTAGGGAGATCAATGGGGTTATAAGCCATTGCCATTTTGGGACCCTCGATTTTTTGACCCTTCGTTGTGGGTCCCATCCAGGGTGCCAAAAGTGATAGCTCTCAGCAATTCTCGCTGAACAACAACAGGCACAAAAAAGCCCGCCAGGCTTACGCCTTACGGGCTTTCGGGACTTCATCTCAGGCTCTGGTGACCATTGACAAAGAATTTTGTTGGGTTGGCGGAGTCTGAATAAATTATTTAATGTATTGTTTTTATTGATAATTCATTAATTCAACTTTCATTGGTATACCTAAACGTATACCAATGGCGATTTGTTGCAGTGTTTCCTGTGGTTGAGCAAACCTGTTTTTTGAATGGAGCACATCAAGAAAAAAGTTTTTTTGCATTTAACTGTTCACACTGTTCATCTTTGATTTTTACAATTAATTTCATGCGGTTAGATGGTGAACATACGGTGAAGGGTGAACCGTGGACTGTTCACCCTTAAGTTATGTTTAGAAAGTAAAAGACCGGCTGTTGCCGGTCTGAGGTCGGTTAAGTCGCTGCGGGTTTGTCTTCCTGTAGCTACTTCGAAGAAAGTGCAAGTCTGCGCACTGTCATCAGGAAATCGAAGGGGGTTGAATCCCACAACTCAGGTGAAAAATCAAATCCATACCGGCTTTTGAACTCCTCATCCAACTTGTCTCCGTAAAGCTCAAGGAAAGAATCGACCTCTTCGGCTAACTCTTTTAACATCCAGTTGGGGGCTGTTTTTTTATAGAGTTTAACAGTGCCCTCAATAGTATTCTCTCCCTCATTTATGAGGTCATAATCCTGATTGAAATAACCCTGAATCAGCTGATCAAGATGATAGAAACTTTGCATAATCCACCTGTCCTATGGGGTCGGGAATGCTGTAAGGATATAGTAAGGTTTTCCGTTATACTCTTGCAGTTCGATAACAATCCTCACTCCACGCATGCTGATGCGCTGTGTGCTGCCTCGCGTGAATCCATACCCAACCTCCTGCCCGACAGGATAATTGATGGTAAGGCGTCCACCGTTTTTACCACCTCCGAGTAAAGATTTTATATTTGCCCGGTTAAGATAGACTGCCTTCGAAATAACATTTTCAGCAACATTTAAATCTTTAAACGTTGAAGACATTAAAAGTCGCTTATTTTTCTCGAATCGGGCAAGTAACTCACTGTCAGTTTTTCCGACATGATTTGCGAGTGTATGCCCACCGGGTTTGAGACCCGTAACTGATTCATGCTGGATCAATTTGATGCGGCCAGCTTTAATTGCAGCTACACGGACGGCACCAATAGCCGCTGCAAATCCAAGCGGAACGGCTATATCAACTGTCATGCCGATATTGAGGGCGGTGTCTTCATCGGCACCAAGTTCTCTTGCCGCGCTCACAGCGATCTGCCAGGTGGCTGAGCGCGTATCACGACCGGTTATCACCTGTCTGGCTGCGCTTTGAACAGCGTCAAGACTATGTGCACCAACAACCACACATCCCGCTTTCGTTAGTCCTGTTGGTTCTGGTGCGATACATAGTGCCGTGGCACCGACCATTTCTACCGCTCCGAGTAAAACACCAAGTCCACCCAATAATCGGTTACTCAGCGTTTCCGCCTCTGTAACGCTCTTATCTGAAAGCACCGCCGCCAGTTGTACCGGTGACATAACAACGATCATTCCACCTTCTTCCATCACAGTATCCCATTCCCCCATATCCTTACTCAATAATAGCCAAAACTTTCTTCGGTTGATAAGAGTAAATTCTTAACCTTCCTTATTTATTTAAACTCATCATATTCAGCTGATATAAAAAGACCGGCTGTTGCCGGTCTGGAGTTGTTTATGTCGTTGCGGGTTCATCGCATTTCGGCAGCCAGTCGCCGTAGCTTTCCTCTTTCAGCGACAGATTGGTTTGTATCCCCTGCTTTTTGGGCTTCTCAAAGGCCATCCCAATTCCTGAAGCTGGGTTGGCATCAATCAGACCAGTGTTTACGGCATAAATCATTATTTCATTAATGCGCTGCACCAATCGACGTACAGTCTCAAGCGCCCCACGAGCTTTGATTGGCTCAAGCGCTTCAACCAATGTTCGGGCTTTAATTTGCTGAACGGGGATCTCACCAACGGCGGGGAATACATCTTTCTCTAATGAGCGCCAAATGTCTTTTGCGTAATCTGGGGTAACGCTTTTGCTTTTGAGCTGGAACCAGTTAGCGGCGACCGTTGAAAAAATATTGTCCAAAGCGATTTGCTGCTGTTCCTCTGCAACTTCAGCTTGAATTTGCGGGTTAATTCCATCGGCTAACAAGGCAAGGTAATCCGCACTTAACCTTCCGGCACCAGCTAGCGAAAGGGCGGGAAGGCACAGAGCCCTATCATTGTCCGGTGTTTTGTTGCTGAACGTTGATAACGAAAGCACCAGAGTTTCTTGACGCTGGTTTTCACTATCAGGAAAAGCCCATCGCCATCATGCAGCGTTAGAGCCTCCTCTAATGCTTTAGCGTACGGAAATTCGGTGTTGGTCAAAGAGCGTGTTGTCCGTGCTACTGTAACCGCTCTTTCATGACGAGGTATACGCTTTTAGGATACATCTCACCGTAACCCTAGATGTAAACCAATAATCATCGGGTTAAGCCAGATGTCCTCAGACAAATTACAGGCACAAAAAAGCCCGCAGGGCTTGCGCCGTGCGGGCTCTTAGGACTTCATCGGATGACTCTGGTAATCACCGATGGAGAATTTTGGTGGAGCTGGCGGGAGTTGAACCCGCGTCCGAAATTCCTACATACTATAATAACTACTATAAAAACAGGCAGTTACCTTTAAAAACAGCGCCTTAGTCTTAAGGGGTGTTTATTAGTTTTACGCGTTTTTAATGTTGTGCCGCCATTTTGCCGCCACCATCATCCAATGATTTTGTCGTAATCAAACAGTCTATCAATCCAAACTTCAAGTTTATAGAAGTCCGTTAAAGGGTACAATTTAACAATATCTTCATAGAGATTTGAGATTCCTGCTAATTTTTCCCTTTTACGCAAAAAATTTTCTGCGTCTTCCTGTTCAGATGTTTTGAAATCATCATGTTGGTAATCTAAGGTTTTTAAAACCTGCCAAGATACTGGTGGTGTAAATTCAAATAAATCTTTCAAACGTGGGCAATACTCTTTTAGTATCGTTTGTCTATAAGTTGCTTTAGGGGGAAGTACAACATTAATTGAGCGAGGTGTTTTATTTGCATTAGGCATTCTTGTTGAATGGTATGCGATCCCGAAAATAGGAGAGTTAGTGCGGCGACTTATCCACTGCATTAACAAGTTTGGGATTATATACTCTTGAATAAAGGATGCGTTAGCGTTCTTCTTAATATAACTACAAGAAAGAATCAAAGGCCATAAAATTAAGTAAGATGCCTTTCTCCAGTTAGTTTCTTTTAATTCCTCTCCATTCAAAAGGCCTGTGGTTGGTTTGTTTAATATGTCAGGCGAGAAGTTTAATATTTTAGATTTCGTATCATAAGAAATAAAGGATGATAGATATAGTTTATCAAAATCAGGTTTGTTCATTTCTTGCCAGCATACATATAAAGACGTACCCAGATACAGACATGGTAATCCAGCTACTGAGTACCTTTGTGCACTTACGTTTTGTCTCTTAGTAAAAGGAATATGAAATATATCCTCTCTTTCTGACAGTGGAGTATCAGACTTTCTGACTCGGAATAATGGTTTGTTTTTATTGCAGATATCTTTTAGGGGAATGGCAATTCTTTGAATGTGTCTGTTAATTGTATCCGCAGAGAAAGTATCATCGAAAGCATCATAAGCAGATTTAATATCACCAGATAAAAATTCCTCAAGACACTTAGTGATTCCATCGACAATCACACTTATCCGTTTTATCAATAATGTGAAATTTATACCAGAAATATTTTCTTCATCATATTTCTTGAGGGCGTTTACATAGTATTCACATCTTCCCTTAAAGTCTGAAACAATATCGGTTTTTAGTGTGATTGGAGGAGATATACGGTTGGATGTCAAAATTTCATTAATTATATTGTTTAGATCAATCTCTTTGCTTTTCTCAATTTCCATTTTATTGCCTTACAAATTGGTCAAAGGATTTTTTATACACCGCATCTTCAATATGCTCGGGAGAAAAGTGTGCATATATCATAGTCATTTTAATATCGGCATGGCCCAGAATTTCTTTAAGCACAAATATATTTCCGCCGTTAATCATAAAGTGACTGGCGAATGTATGACGCAGCACATGCGTGCACTGGCCTTCAGGCAAGTCGATACCCGCTCTTTTTACTGCACGCTCAAAAGCTTTTCTGCATGGCGTGAATAGCTTCCCTCTGTTTTTGGGGAGTTCGTCGTACAGCTTCTGAAATATCGGTACGGTTCGGTTTTTCTTGCCTTTGGTTTTGGTGTAGGTGATTCGGTATTTAGATAACTGATGGCCCTGCATGTTTTCGGCTTCACTCCATCGCGCGCCGGTGGCCAGGCATACCTTTGCGATCATCAACAGGCTGGGACTTTGAGAATCAGCGCAGGCATCTAACAGGCGTTTAATTTCGTCGGGGTCCAGGAACGCTAGTTCTCCCTCTGCGATTTTGAATGTTGGTAGCCCGGCAAGCGGGTTAGGTGCTGACCAGTGGCCCAGCTTTTTCAGGGTGCCAAAAACGGATGATAAGTTACGCTGTTCCAGGTTTACCGTGCGGGGCTTTACTGGCGACATTAGCGCGCCGTCTTCGTTATGTACCCCACCTTTTAATCGTGCTTCACGATATTTTGTAAAGTCACCGGCGGTTAACTCAGAGGCGACGGGATCGCCCAGCCCATTGCAGATAATATTCAGTTTCGTCATTAGGCGCTTGGGGTCTGCGAGCGTCTGGCCGTAAAGGGAGTGCCACTGCTCAATCAATTCTGACAAACGCCGCCGATCTTCCTTCTCACCCAGCCACGGCTTTTTGTTCACTTCATCCATAGTGAAGTTTTCGAATGCTACAGCCTCGCCCTTAGTCGCAAATTGCTTGCGCACGCGCTTGCCGTCACGCCCGTTCGGGTAACACTCGCACAACCATTTTCCGTTCGGCTGTTTTCTGATGGTCATATCAGAGGCTCTTAATGATTTTCAATGCGCGGCCAACAACCTCGATATCATCCAGGCTGCACTCAAACGAAGAGTCATCTTGATGCACAACTAATCTGTTTCCCGGAAGGCGAGTTAACTTAACAATGCTTTTTATCCCGTCGATATCGACTAACCACATCCCATTCACTGGTGGTGTCTGGTTACGGTCAACTAAATATGAATCGCCAGTGGTATTTACGAGAAACAGTTCGCTTGAGTCACGGGGAAGCAGACTACTATCAATGATGGCCTTCCCGGCTTCAACCAACGAACCTCCTATAAGGGTAGCCTTGTCGATCTCTGGCGATACAAGTTCAGCAAGAGGTTTTACCTTGCTGGAGTTCACAAAATTGATACTTTTTTTATCATCAATTTTTGCTCCTGGTTCGCCTTGTCCTGTGGTTAGCCAGAGTAAAGAAACGCCTGTTTCAAGAGCGCATTGGATCACCCATTCTGCAGGAAAGCTGTCTCTTAAATATCTGTTTGCCATAGTGCTTTTAGATGCGCCTAGGTGATCGCATAGCTGCTGTCTGGACTTGAAATCATAAGCAGCCATCAACCTATGGATAGCCTCTCTACCCCCTGTATTCTCGCCAGCTTTCACCTGTATCATTTTTTAATCCTGTTTATGTATCAAATATTGGATAGTAGTATCTAAATTGTTCAAATGTTGAATCGCATAAAACAAGATAAAACGACATAAACCAAACCTTAATCGAGTGATACTGCACTATGAGCACTGATATTTCAATTCGTGTACCAAAAGAGATGGCTACGCCTGCAGAGTTCGCGGAATGGGAAGGAATTTCTCGCGGCTCTGTTTATCAAAAAATCCATCATGGTCAGCTTGCTAAGTACATGGTTAAAAAGGATAAAAATAAGAGGCGCGTGTGCCTGCGTTACCTAATGTACAAAACCGATCAGGTTCGCGAGTCCCTCGGTCATTCTAACACCCGCGTCATTGTTGGGCTGTAAGTTCAATATTGAGACATAAAAGGATTTACAGCATGTTTGATTTTAGGGTTTCCACACATTGCCACTATGACGAAGCTTGCCAGACATTTGCGGCGCGTCACAACTTGGCCGAGCTTGCAGACAAAGCAGGCATTAAGCCACAGACACTGCGTAATAAGCTTAACCCGGAGCAGCCGCATCAGCTGACAGCACCGGAAATTATGCTGCTGACTGATATCACCGAAGATTCAACGCTGGTCGATGGCTTTCTGGCACAACTGCACTGTATGCCATGTATGCCGGTCAACGAGCTGGCTAGTGAAAAGCTACCAGTTTATGTCATGAAGGCAACGGCAGAAGTGGGCCAGCTCGCAGCTGGTGCAATATCAACGGAGCGCATGACGCAGTGTCGAAAAAATTCGATGGTGTCCAGTGTCAATGTCGGGATCCGCTGCCTGTTTCTGGCCGCTATGGCAGTGCAATGCCGTATCCAGGGCAACCCTGCGGTAGCTGGCGCTGTAGATACTGTCAGCGGCATCGGCGCAACCTTCGGCCTGATGTGAGGTGAGCATGAAAAATGAACCCTCATTCGCATCGCTGCTTGTTCGCCAAAGCCCATCCATGCATTACGGCCACGGCTGGATCATGGGAAGCGACCGTAAACGCTGGAACTCCAGCCGCGACCAGTCAGCATTATTAAGTGAACTGCGCACAGTGCGCCCCGCGTCGTTTAAGCGCCGGGTTAAAGCTTTTTTGAGGTTGATATGATTAATAACATGTCCGCACCAATCAATGCAGGTGCGACGCCGTTTAATAATGCTGGTTGTACTGTTGCGGAGCCGGAGAAAATGAGTGGTGAGGAATGTCTTGCTCTGTTTCATCAGAAATTAAAAGCCACGCAAAACGGTGCGTTGCGTAATTTCAACAAGCTGAATGATGATTTTAAATTTTCTGTTATGACGCTGGCAAATCGCAACGAGCCAGGCGCGTTTAAGAGTGATGAGGTCGGCAGGCCGTTTGAATATTTCGACCATGCCCGTCGGTTGTTGCTGATTAAAGCGATGAACGAAATAGCGCGCTGGGGCGAAATTTTACCCCGTCGTTTCTCGCTGCATGAAAGCGTACTACCTGAGTAATTAACCCCAAACGAAATTAATGGCGTAAACCCGCCGGGCATTCTTTTGCCCAAATTCTGGAGAAATGAATATGCGAAATACCGAAACCCGTAATTTCAAAGCTGACAGCGATGCGCTGACCGTATTGCTGACAGCCGCAAAAAACGAGGAGCGTAAAGACCGCGCACTCGCTGTTTCAATCCGTCTTGAGTCGCTGGCTATCCACATTACCCAGAAGGGGCTGAACGGCAAAGAAGCCGCCGAACTGCTGCGCCGTGAAGCTGCCCGCTTTGAAAACGAATCTCAGGAGTTGCACTAATGGCCGATTCAATGGATCTCGCACAGCAGCGCGAACAGGAAAACCGTGAGCGCCACATCCACAACGCGCGTAGCCGTCCGGCTGCGCCTTCTGCGTTCTTCTGCCAGGCGTGCGGCGGCGATATTCCTGCTGCTCGCCGGGCTGTGATTCCGGGCGTGCAGTGCTGTGTCACTTGTCAGGAAATCGCCGAGCTGAAAGGCAAGCACTACAAGGGGGCTATATGAGCACCATCCTGAAATGGGCGGGTAATAAAACCGCCGTTATGCCGCACCTGAAAAAGCACCTGCCCGCTGGCCCGCGACTGGTTGAGCCGTTCGCAGGTTCCTGTTCTGTGATGATGGAGACGGATTACCCCAGTTATCTCGTAACCCCGCACTAAAATGCCCGCCGGGTGCCGACGTTCTGATCCAGGCATTCGGGCGAACGCATTTCGCTAAGGTCGCGGGTCACGCCTTTATCACTGCGGACGGCGAAGCGCTGGACGATGTGGTGATTTTAGGCAGGGTTACGCACCTCATCAACCGCGCCATTAGCGATGATAATTGCCCTGTGATCTGAATATTTTGTCATTGCCGCGCCTTTCACGCGGTTGTGCATGTCTATGGTGCATGAAAATGAAGGATCGTTAGAGGATCGTTTACGCCCCGGCCCGCCAGTTCTGGCGGGCTTTTTGTTATCTCATGCACCTGCATGAAAACTATTACACAAAGCGCGCAAGCGTGGCGGGGCTACGAGCGCGCTATTATGGTTAAAATCCTGATTCTCAGGCTATTCGAAGCAATTGCTTGGGCTTGGTGTAGATCATGCGCACTTGTCCCGTGGGCATCGAGGAAGTATCTTAAGTAGAAAGAGCTAACTAGCAATAAGGTAAGATAATGGAACCAAAAATTTTCATTTCATACAGTTGGTCTACAGTAGCGCATAGAGGACGAGTAAAGCAGATTGCCGACAGGCTAATTGGCGACGGTGTAGATGTTATAATTGACATTTATGACTTGAAGGAAGGCCATGATAAAAATGCCTTTATGGAAAAACTTGTTGTTGATGACACTATCACTAATGTATTAGTAATGTGTGATAAAGCGTATGCTGAAAAGGCAGATCAAAAAATCAGAGGGGTAGGAACTGAATCTCAAATAATTTCACAACAAGTATATACTAAAGTTGCGCAAACTAAATTTATTCCTATTTTCTGTGAGTGTGATGAAAACGAAGAACCTTACTTGCCCGTGTTTATGGGTTCTTTAATTGGAATCGATTTCTCTACACCTGAAAAAGAAAATGAAAATTGGGAGCAATTAATAAGGCTTTTACATGGTCAACCGTTGCATAAAAAGCCTAAGCTGGGTTCACGTCCTTCTTTCCTTGATGAAACACGTTATGAGCCTACAAGTGAACCGTTAACAAAACTCAATGGGCTCAAACAAGCATTATTTCAAAATAAAAATGGCATCGCTCACTATAGGAATGATTTTTTAGCTTCGTCGTTTTCATATCTGGATACTTTGCGCGTCAGAGCTGAACCAGATGCCAAGACAGATGAAGCACTCGCTGCGAAAATTGTTAGCGACGTTACGGCTATGAAAGCAATTAGAAATCTATATTGCGAATGGTTCTCGTTAGAAATGGAGTTTACAGGGCAACAGGAATTGAGTGATGTTTTTGTTACATTCCTCGAGAAATTACTCATTTTGCCGACACGTCCAGAAGAACTTCGCTCATATCAAACAAATTGGTTTGATGCTCAACAAATATTTATTTATGAGATGTTCCTTTACCTTGTTTCATCTATGGTGAAGAAAGGGAAGTTCTCATTAATTAATGATGTTCTTTCATCTCACTATTTAGTTCAGGAAGGTCACGCTTCAAGAGAGAAAAATTTCGTCTCATTTGACTCTTTCTTTACAAGTTCAAATACTGTACAACATGCCCTTAGTAAAGAGCACCGATATTATAGCCCATCAGTTGAACTCATACGGCGTAACGCAGATCGTAATGATATAGTGTTCACGGATATTATAGAGGCAGATATATTGTGTTTGGCGTATTCTTGTTGTCATGAAGGGATTTACTGGTATGCCGCCACAACACCTTACATGGTTTACAATACTGTCCCTGATATTTTCTTGAGAGCAACACAACATAAAGGTTTTATAAAACTTAAAGAGGCGCTTGGGGTTGATAGCGCTGATGATTTTAGGTCTAGAATGGAAGAGAAACAACAGCAACATTTAGCGCAAAATTATGGATATGGTAGGGGTCCTGCGAGTTATAAAAACTTAATGAACCTAGATAATATTGACACTTTAAAATAAAACCGCCCTGTCGGGCGGTCTGTGGGGTCAGCTGGCGCTGTCATCGCCCAAATCCAGGCTGTACGGTTCCCAGCGGATCACCTGCTCTCCGATCCAGTCGTTCAGCTCTTCCATGCGCTTCTGTAATGGCAGCAGCTCATTACGTACAAAGACGCGGGCGGCCTTCTCAACGTCACCAAACCCGCCGGTGTTAGTCGGGATGATACCCATCAGCTGCGGCGGCACGCGATGGGCGGCCAGCATGTCATCACGGCTCACGTTCTTGATGTTCAGAAACTCATCCTTTGCCGCTACCTCTGACAGCGGGATGATCTGAATGCCGTCTTTCTTCCCGTTCGGGCTGTACATAAACAGGTTGCGGAAGTTGCCTGGGCCCTTCGATTTTTTCAGCGCTTCACGGATGTTATCCACGTCCTGTTGGTTAGCCGCGGGATCTGACATGTACATGATAAAACCCGCGTGGCTTCCGTTCAGGTAATACTTTCGACGGAACATGGTCGCGGACTCATTCAGCAGCGTGGACGGAATGGCGGAGAGATAATCCGGTAGGCCGTAAATCTCCTGGTTCAGATCCGCTTCCATCAGATGAAAAACCCGGCCCGGCGCAAACTCTTAGGGCTGCTTCTGGTAGCCGTACTGCACAAACCTGTAATGATCCGGGTGAATGCCGCGCCGGGTAAACTTGGCAAGCGAAGCTTCAAGCGTCAGCGTGTCGCCTAACCGGTTTACCCGCTTCTCAAGGTAGGCGTTACCAAAGACAAGAAAATCCTGGACGAAACGGCCAAATGCCTGCTTGGACAGCAGGTGGTGCGGTTTAAAGGTGCTGACCAGAATGTTACGTTTCACCTGTATTGCGCTGCTGTGATGAACCGCTGCGCGGTACGTTCGCGCCAGCCCGTCCAGGCTAATGGGTGGCTCATACCACCTGTCGACCTGAACGCATTCCAGATAATCCAGCAGTTCGCGGCGATCAAGCACCGGCACGGGGTCCCCGAAGGAAAATGCTTCGGCATGTGCGCCGCCGGTTTGTTCTGTCATGGTCTGAGCGGCAGGCTGGCGGGGCAGCTCCTGCGCGCGGGGCTTGCGTTTACCCATCAGTAAATCTCCACAATAGTGCTGTTATTCACCGTTGCGCCTTCCAGCGGTTCGTTAAAGAGTGCGTGCATGGTTGCCCATGCCAGATCTGCATGGCTGGCTTCCTCGCTGCGGCTGGCCTCATACGTTGGCCGGTTTCCGCTTGCCGTGGTGCTTTTGCGGATCGCCATAAAGGACTGGGCTACATCGGTCATACCCGCGTCAAACTCAAGACGGCGGCTCGCGATGATGTCGTAGGCTTTGAGCACCAGGGCGTTTTTGACGTTGGGGTTGTAGACAAACTCACGGACGCCGGGATAGAACGCCTTCACGTTCTCATAGACGCCGTGGCCCACGCCGGTCGAGTCGATGCCGATATAGGTCACGTTAAACTGCAGGGTCAGCTGCCGGATGGCTTCTGCCTGGGCGCGGAAGTCCATCCCGCGCCACTGGTAGCGCTGCTGGATGCGGAACTTGCCGCCAGGCACCAGAGGGGGCGCAATCACTACGCACCCGGCGCTGTCGCCGTTCGTTGTCCCTTTCGCAGGGTCATAGCCGATCCATACCGGGCGGTTAGCAAACGGGCGAATCATCAGCGGCTCAAAATCGTCCCAGACTTCCCAGCTGTCCACTATGCAGCCCTGCATAAGGGCCAGGTTAAACACGGACGCCAGATCGTCCATAAATACGCACATCAGCAGGTTCTGGTAGTCCTCCGGGCTGTAACGCTGGCGCAGCTGCTCCAGGTCGAACAGGTCGCAGCCACCACGCACCGCATCTTCCACGGTGATGATCTGGCGATACTGGCCGTCAGCACAGAGTGCGCCTCGCGCCAGATGGCTGTGCGAAAGGTCAATTTCTACCTTGTCATGCTTTGTCCGGCCCTTATTAAACTGAGCGCCGGACCAGAACGGATAGGCGCTGTGCGTCAGGCTGGAAGGCGTGGAGAAGTAGGTTTCACGCCATTTTTTATGCAGCGCCATGCCGGACGCCACTTTCTGCAGCTCCTGGAATTTTGGTATCCAGAAATATTCGTCCAGATAGAGGTTGCCGTGATAGCTCTGCGCGGTCCGGGCGTTGGTTCCGAGGAAATACAGCGTCGCCCCGTTCGGCAGCATCATCGGATCGCCGCGCAGCTCTACATCAACCTCTTTCGCAAACTCAACAATGTACTGCTTGAAAACGTGAGCCTGGGCTTTACTCGCTGAGAGGAAAATCTGGTTGCGGCCGGTAATAAGTGCATCAATCAGTGCCTCACGGGCAAAAAAGAACGTCGCTCCGATCTGGCGTGATTTCAGCAGGTTCCTGACGGCGTATTTATTCCCGGCTTCCCACCACTGGCGCTGGTAGTCGAACATGGTGGAGTGGAAAATTTCTTCCAGCTTCTCGATTTGGTTATCGGTGAAAACGTTTTTCTCTGGCGGCCTGCGCGGGCCTTTGTTGCGGTTGGCTACCTTCGGATTGAGATCGGCCTCGTTACCCCCATCGTTAAATTTACCGATCCGGGCGTGGCGTTCTGCCTGACGGGCCAGCAGGTCAATCTCCTTAAAATCTCGACCCTCCTTTGCGGGCTTCATGATGAGCTGGCAATAGCGCGCCGCCGTGGTCAGCTGCATCTGATCCAGAGGACCGATCTCGCTCCACTTGTCGCGCTTTTTCCAGCTGTGAACAGTTGCGGGTTTCTCTCCCAGCATTTCAGCAATGCGGGCGATGCGTATACCGCTGAAATACAGAAACATCGCCTGTTTTCGCGGGTCGAGGTCCGGGTTAATCGTCGTCATGTTCATGGCGTCAGACTACGGCCCCGCGTTCACCTGCGCCGCTTCGCCCTGTTGGCCATTTTTCCCACAATGGCCGCGCATTGTTTATCCCTCCCCTGAAACGCAAACATAAAGCCTCTCGACACGTCCAGAACAACCGGAGCCGGACAGATGGCAAAAAAATCAAAGCGTTTTCGTATTGGGGTGGAAGGTGCCACCACTGACGGGCGCGTCATTGAGCGCGTATGGCTGACCCAGATGGCGGTGAATTACAGCCAGCAGGTCTACACCGCTGTAGTCAATATGGAGCACATCAAGGGCTATACGCCTGACAGCTCTTTCCGCCGTTTCGGCATTGTGGAAGCGCTGGAAGCTGAGGAAATCAGTGAAGGCCCGCTGAAAGGCAAGATGGCGTTATACGCCTGGATTGTCCCGACTGACGAGCTGGTTTCCATGACCGCGAAGCTGCAGAAGCTTTTCACCTCAATGGAGGTAAACCCGAAATTTTCCGACACCGGGGAAGCCTATCTGGTCGGCATGGCTGTCACTGACGATCCGGCCAGCCTGGGCACGGAAATGCTGCAGTTCAGCGCAAATGCTGAAGCTAATCCGCTGGCACGTCGCAAACAGGACCGCGACAACCTCTTCACCGCTGCCGAAGAAACCCTCTTCGAATTTGAAGACTTGCCGGAAGAAAAGCCGAGCTTTTTCGCCAGCATCAAAGCGCTGCTGTCCCGTAAATCTGCTGACGACGACGCCCGCTTTGCTGACGTGCATCAGGCCGTTGAAGAGGTCGCGGGGGCACACCAGGCACTGTCTGAATCGGTGGCAGAAGTCGGCCAGCGCGTCGGCAATCTGAAAGATGATTTTTCACAGCGCCTGGATGCCATGCAGCAACAGCTGTCCACGGCAGAAACCGGGCTTTCAACCCTGCGCGAGAAGTTAACCGAGGAAGATAGCCGCAGCGATCGCCGCCCGTTCTCTTCCGGCGGTAACGGCAGCTCAGAACAATTAACCACCTGCTGACAGAGCATAAAACTCGATGAAAAAGAAAACCCGCTTTGCCTATAACGCTTACCTGCAGCAGCTGGCGAAGCTTAGACCAGGCAGACTGGACGATTACAACTGTGACCAACACTATCGGGGAGGGTGGCTTCACCACCTCGCTTGAGTTAGAGGTAAAAATAGCTGATCTCGATATGGAATAATTGGCTCTCGAAATTGAATAATAGTGTATCATTATTGCGATTTCAGCAAAGGCGGCGGGATAATAATTATGATGAACTGTCCAGATTGTGGTAGCGCGGCGCACACAAGAAGTAGTTTCCAGGCATCAAAAACTACTAAAGAGCGCTATAACCAATGCCAAAATATTAACTGTGAATGTACTTTCATCACTCATGAAACTTTTGTACGGTACATTGTAAAGACTGAAAGCGTTGCAAAGGTTCCTCCGCATCCTAGCGCTGGAGGTCAGAGCCATATGATTTTCTAACAAGACCCGCTTAATGCGGGTTTTTTTATTGCAGTCAGTCCAGGCGGCCGTCGCCATTTTGCCGCCACTGGCATAAAAAAAGGGGCTACGTTTTCACGTAACCCCTTGTTTTATTTGGTGGAGCTGGCGGGAGTTGAACCCGCGTCCGAAATTCCTACATCCTCGGCACTACATGCTTAGTCAGTCTTTACATTCGCTTGCCAGCTGCGGACAGACACGCCACTAACAAACTAGCCTGATTAGTTTTAACGCTTCAACCCCAGGCAAGGCATCCGCGCGATCTCTTTTGGGTTTGACCTCTCTTTGATCCCCGTCTTAAGAGCGGAAGCTAGGGAGAGAGGGCTCAGAGCAGGTTATTAAGCTGCTAAAGCGTAGTTTTCGTCGTTTGCGACTATTTTTTTGCGGCTTTTTACGAGGCAAACCGCCCCTCGGCATGCACCTTGGGTTTCGCAAATCCCGTCGAATCCAGAATCAGCCCCAATGTGTTGACTACAGTATAACAGGTTTTGCCACCAACGCACCAGTCCATATTGCTACAACATCTGTATGAGCCTCAGTTGGTTAAAGTATGAACAGGCTTGATTTATCACGCTGTAGCCGCTCCGTTGCCGCGGCTAAACCCTCTTTTATGCAGAATAGAAAGTCTGTAAGAATATATTCAATATTTGCCATATAGGATATATCGCAATATTGCTGTTGTGCTTTGTGCTAATTATTAAAAATAGATCTATTCACTGTATGCACTATTTAAGTGCCGCTTAAGTATCATCGAATTTGTTAATAATATATTCTGTATTTAAAAAAATGTGAAAATTTGTGACTTGGGAGTTTGCCTAATTCCAGACTATTGGGTATATATTTTAATGAGATCAATTCTGCACCGAAGTTATGTAAGAGGTATTAATTTATTTAAAAACAATCACTTATTGATCCACTACCCAGTTTTTAGAAAAACGATTAATTTCTGCCACTTTATTTTGGTAGCGCTCTTCCTCTGCCAAAAATAAGGCTGGCACATGCACAAAATAGCGATCTAAATAGCGAGAGGACATTATATGGCTCCCCAAATTAGCCCTGCTGGGTCAGTGGATATTTTGAATCAAAAAACTGGTGATGTCGTTAGCCAATATGCCCAAAGTGCCGACCGCGTTGTTAATCTGACGCAGACCAGTATCGTTCGCATTAACGCTTCCCCAGAGTCTGTTAATTACTATCAGCGTGAAGGCAATGACCTGATCGTCCATATGAATGACGGTACTACGGTACGCTATCAGCGCTTTTTTGTGCTTGATGAGAATGGCCTACACAGCGAACTGATCTTTGAAGACGATTTGGGCGCGCACCATGCTGTCTTCCCCTTTGCCGAGGCCGCTGCGCCCGCTACCGCGGAAGCAATCGTGCCGGCACTCTCTGAAGCATCTGTAGATTCTCTTGTTGGTGCAGGAGGGATCTCTGCATTGGCCGTACTAGGCGGGTTAGCCGCTGTCGGGGGAATTGTTGGTATCGCAGCCGCAGCGGGCGGCGGCGGTGGCGGCAGCAACCGTCAGGAAGCAGAGGATAATGGCGTCCTTCCTCCTATTGATGGGACACCGCCAGATAATGGCGGAACCACGCCGCCGGACGATGGCGGAACCACGCCGCCGGACGATGGCGGAACCATACCGCCGGACGATGGCGGAACCACACCGCCGGACGATGGCGGAACCACACCGCCGGACGATGGCGGAACCACACCGCCGGACGATGGCGGGACCACGCCGCCGGACGATGGCGGGACCACGCCGCCGGATGATGGCGGGACCACACCGCCGGATGATGGCGGAACCACACCGCCGGACGATGGTGGGGAGGAGCCTACTCCTCCTGTTTCTACTCTGCTGGTCGACCCATTGACAGGCGACAACGTATTAAATCAGCAAGAGGTGAGCGCGGCGCAGGTCCTGGCGGGAAGAACTGACCTGGTTAACGCAGGTAGTCTGATTACCGTAACGTTGGGCAGCAACACATGGCAGACAGTCGTTAATAGCGACGGTAGCTGGAGCCTGGAAATACCGGCCGCCGTTTTACAGTCTCTGTCACAGGGAGCAAATTCGCTTTCGGTTCTGCTGGTCGACAGTGCAGGCCGTACTGTGACGACCTCAGTGGATCTGCTGGTAGATACCGTTCCGCCTGCGCTGCAGCTGACCCCCTTCGTACCAAATAATACGCTTGATATCTCCCAACTTAATACAGACAAGATCGTTCGCGGCTTCTCCAGCAGTGAAGATCAGGGCAGCGTAGTAACGGTAACGCTAAACGGCAAGAGCTACACCACCGCAGTAGACAGTCTTGGCCGCTGGCAGCTGAGCATCCCGCAGGCCGACATCCAGCAGCTACAGGATGGCCAGCCCTATACCGTGGAGTATCAGATCGTCGATATGGCGGGCAACGTCACGACCGGGCAAGCTGACTTCACCACTAACTTCACCAGTCCGCAGGTGAGTGTCAATCCGGTAACGGGGGACAACGTCCTTAATACCGCCGAGCTGCAGCTGAACCAGACGCTCTCCGGCCAAACCGTGAATATCCCGGCGGGGCAGGTAGTGACAATTACGCTGGGAACGAAAACCTACTACGCCCAGGTGATGGG
The DNA here is from genome assembly GCF_024656065.1 of Pseudescherichia sp. L3. Taxonomy (NCBI): domain Bacteria; kingdom Pseudomonadati; phylum Pseudomonadota; class Gammaproteobacteria; order Enterobacterales; family Enterobacteriaceae; genus Pseudescherichia; species Pseudescherichia sp. L3. The sequence goes on along the minus strand of NZ_JANKYC010000002.1, from coordinate 42,748 downwards.
CGACGGCAGCTGGAAAACCACGTTGCCAGCAGGCGATCTCGCCTCGCTGACACAGGGCGATAATCCACTCACCGTCTCGGTGAATGATGCCAACGGCACGCCGGTGGTACGTACTGAAACGATCAACGTCGATAGCAGCCAGAGCGGCATTGCCATCGCTATTCTCTCGACCGACGACTACCTGAATGCCAACGAGGCGCAGAGCCCGCTGGAGGTGCGTGGTGTCACCACGGTGACCGGGCCAGACGTCAGTATCGTTGTTTTCTTTAACGGCAAACAGTATGCCGTCACCGCTATTGATGCCGCAGGAAACTGGAGCGTACAGATCCCTTCCGCCGATCTGCTGCTGCTCCCGGATGGTCCAAACACCGTTGAAGCGGTCGTCACTCAGGGGGCTCAGTCCGCAGGCGACACCCACATCCTGAACGTGCAGATCCACTATCTGCCGATTCCGACCATTGATGCACCGTTTGGTGATGGCTACCTTAACAGCGTGGAAAAAGGGCTGGATCAGGTGCTGAGCGGTAATACCGGCGTCTCCGGTAGCGGGCAGAGCGTAAGCGTGCAGCTGGCGGGGAAAACCTATCAGGCGCTGGTGGACGGCGATGGCAACTGGCGCGCGACCGTTCCCGCCAGCGATATGCAGACGATCCCGGATGGGCTCCTGACCATCAACGTCAATGCGATTGATGCTGCAGGCAACAGCGCGCCGCTCACCAGCACCGCGCAGGTGGATACCACTCTACCCGCGCTCAGTCTGCTGCCGCTGACGGCGGACGGCAAACTCAACGGCCAGGAGCTGGGGCAGGATCAGATTCTGAGCGGCATCAGCTCGGTCGCTGAACGCGGCCAGCCGGTGACGGTCGTGCTGAATGGCAAAACCTACACCGCTACAGTAGGGACGGATGGTAACTGGCAGCTGCCGCTTCCGGCAGCCGATCTGCAGCAGCTGAGCCAGGGTAGCTATCCGCTGACGGTGACGCTGACCGATATGGCCGGTAACACCCAGACCGTGACGCAAAATATCGATGTGAAAACCGCTTTACCTGCGCTTACCGTCCAGGCGCTGACCGACGGTAACGATCTGGATGCAGCAGAGATCAAGGTCGATCAGATCCTTCAGGGAACGGTTACCAATGCCGAGCCGGGTAGCGTAATTACCGTTACGCTCGGATCGGGCATCTATCAGGGCACCGTGGACGCGGGCGGCAGCTGGCGCGTGACCTTGCCTGCCGTGGAGCTGCAAAAGCTTGCCGACGGCACCAATACCCTGGCCGTTAGCGTAACCGACGGCTACGGCCAGAACACCTCGGTTGAGCATAGCTTTACCGTTGATACCACCGTTGATGCGGTGGCGATCAGCATTATCTCCAGCGATGACTACCTGAATTTTGATGAGGCGAGCAGCGATCTGGTGATCAATGGCAACAGCGCCGGGTTGCCGTTAGGTACTGTTGTAAACGTAACGCTGAACGGTCAAAACTATGTCGGCACTATTGCCGCCAACGGTGCGTGGCAGGTGACGATAGGCTCTGCCGATCTGCTGGCGCTGAGCGATGGCTCTGCCGTGGTGACTGCCACTGCAACCGGCCCTAACGGTGTCGTCATCGACAGCCATACCTTTACGGTAATTGTTAACGATCTACCCCAGGCGGTGGTGAATACGCCGTTTGGGGATGGCGTTGTGAACCTTACCGAATCCGAGCGGGATCAGTTCGTGACCGGCAATACCGGCGTCACCGGCGCAGGGCAGACGGTTGTGGCGACCCTCAACGGGCAGCAGTACACCGGTACCGTTGCCGCCGATGGCAGCTGGTCGGTTGTCCTGCCAGCCGGGGCGATGACGACTCTGCCAGACGGCGCGGCATCGTTCGACGTGACCGTTACCGATGCCGCAGGCAACGACGCTTCCCAGACCATTCCGTTCACCGTGGACAAAGTGCCGCCGGAAGTCACCGTCCAGCCAATCAACGGTACGGATACGCTCAATGCCACGCAGGTGCAGAGCAACCAGGCTATCAATGTTATCTCGCCGGATGCCGCCCAGGTGACCGTAAACATTAACGGTACAGGCTACACGGCACTGCCGGGTGCAACGCCGGGCAGCTGGGTGGTGACGCTGCCTGCCGGGGCGCTGGCTGCGCTGCCTGACGGACAGGTCGCCTATACCGTGACCGTGACCGATGCAGCCGGTAACGCAACCACCATTACCCGGGGTGTTAGCCTGGACGCGACGCCGCCGAACGTGGTGGTTGATCCGGTTACCCGTGATAACGTGCTCGATCCTGCCGAACTGGCAAACGGTTTTACCCTGACTGGCCGCACCGTGCCTGCCGATCCAGGCGCAACAGTGGCCCTTACCGTTAACGGCCAGCCGCACAGCGGCGTGGTTAACGCAGATGGCAGCTGGGCGATACAGGTTCCAGCTACGGCCCTCAGCGGCCTCGGCGACGGTCCGCAGCAGCTTACGGTGACGGTCACGGACAGCGCGGGTAACGCCTCTGCACCGCTGAACGTTGGTTTTGCCGTTGACTCTACCGCCAGCGCGCTGCTGATCAATCCGGTGGAAGGGGATAACGCCATCAGCCTGGCGGATATCAGCGACGGGATCACCATTAGCGGCTCGTCGGTGCGCATTCCTGAAGGCACCCCGGTCACCGTCACCCTTAACGGGCAGCAGTACCAGGGCGTGGTGAACGCCGGTGGTTTCTGGACCGTGAACGTACCGACTGCCGCAGCCGCGCTGATTGCCGACGGTATGACAATCGTGACCGTCTCCTCGATCGACGTTAACGGCGCACCGCTCTCCAGTGAGCAGCAGTTCCTGATCATTACCCAGCAGCTGCCGCTGGCAACGATCAACACGCCGTTTGGCGATGGCACCATTAATATCGTTGAGGCTGCGGCAGGCGGGGCATTGACCGGCACAACCGGCAGCCGTGGCGCAGGCCAGACCGTCACCGTCCAACTGGACAACAACGCGCCAATAACCGGTACAGTGGATGCCAACGGCAACTGGACGCTGCCGCTGACGCCTGCGCAAATCATTGGGCTGGGACAGGGATCGCATACGATGACGGTAACCGTTGCGGATGCGGCGGGGAACCAGAATACCCAGACCGCACCGCTGAACGTGGATACCGTAGCGCCGCAGCTGACGATTAATGCCGTGACGCCGGATAACACCATCAACGGCAGTGAAGCCAGCGGGGCCATTGTCATTAGCGGCACCGGTGGGCCATACGATCCCCAGAACGTGCAGGCGGTGATCGTGCTGGTCAACGGCCAGAACTACGATGCCATTTTGCAGCCGGACGGAACCTGGAGCATTACGCTGCCAGCCGGAGCGCTGGCTAACGTTGCCGACGGTCCAGTCGCTATCTCGGCGAGGATCACCGATCCGGCGGGGAATACCACCACCATCCCAGGCAGCTTTACCCTTGATGCCTCGCCGTTGAATGCCCCGCTAGTTTCGGTGAACACCGTAGCGGCGGATAACTTTGTTAATGCGCTGGAAGCGCAGAGCCCGCTGACCATTAGCGGGACCACCACGCGCGTTGAGGCCGGGCAGACCGTTACGGTGACGTTGAGCGGCCAAACCTATACCGCTCAGGTCAATGGCGATGGTCGCTGGACGCTGGATGTGCCTGCCACAGCGCTGGCGGCGGTAGCTGATGGCACGCAAACCATCAGCGTACAGGTGAGCGATCTGGCCGGTAACGTGGCGACCGGGGCACAGAACGTGACCTTTGCTGCCACCCTGGCTTCTCAGCCGACGCTGACCGTGAATGTCGTGGCACAGGATGACATCGTCAATATTCAGGAGCAGGGGCGTGACCTGATTATCAGCGGCTCGTCGACCAATCTGGCGGCGGGCACGGTGATCAGCGCGACCTTCGCTGGCGCGCCTTACAGCGCGACCGTAGGCAGCAACGGCAGCTGGCAGTTTATTGTGCCACAGGCAGTAGTGCAGACCCTCGCTGACGGTACCACCTATACCGTCACCGCCACGGCGGTGGATGCGGCGCAGAATAGTGCCCAGGCTACGCATAGCGTTGGCGTCGATCTGACGCCGCCGCTGCTTACCGTGCAGACGGCAGGCACCTTCCTGGAGGATAACCAGGTCAATATCGCCGAGTCGCTGCTGGACCAAACCATCACCGGCACCGGTACGCCGGGCCTGACGGTGCTGCTGCCCATTAACGGCAAGACCATTTCAGCGGTCATTAACGGTGACGGCAACTGGAGCATGACTATTCCGGCGGCGGATTTGCAGTCGCTGCCGCAGGGTACTTCACAGCTGGGCTTCAGCGTTTCCGATCCGCAGGGCAACAGTCAGCCGGTAGCCGTGCCGATTAACGTCAATACCCAGAATGCACCAGCCATTACGCTCAACCCTGTCTTTGGCGATAACATCGCCAGCTCGGCAGAGCTGGCAGCGGGAACTACGCTGACCGGGACGGTAAGCGGCCTGCCAACCGGCACGCAGGTTACCGTTACTATTGGTACCCAAAGCTTCCTCGGCACCGTCACCGGTACCACCTGGGCCGTAACGGTGCCTGGAGAAGCAATCCAGGTCCAGGCGAACAGCATTCTGCCGATTACGGTAACGGCACTTGATGCATTTGGTAACCCGGCCACGGCCAGCGCCAGCCTTGACGCAGTGCGCTTTGGGCCGGTGGCGGAGCTGCCACCGGCGCTGTTTGGTGATGGCTATCTCAACCAGGTGGAGGCCAATACCGGGGCGCAGATCACCGGTTCGACCGGCCAGGCCGGGCCAAACCAGCAGGTGAGAATTGTCATTGATGGTCTGCAGGAGTTTGTGGGTACCGTAGACGTTAACGGGAACTGGACGGTGCCGTTAACGCCGCAGCAGCTCAACGCCTTTACTGACGCGGCCCACTCGATGACGGTAACCATTACCGATCGGGCGGGCAACGTCTCTACCTCGCCAGCGCAGAACTTTACTGTTCTTACCGATGCGCTGACCCCGCCGACGCTGGCTACCGCCTTTACGGATGGCTTCCTGAGCGCTGCCGAGACGCTAACTGACTCGGCGCTGACCGGGTCGACGGGCGTGCCTGCCGGTCAGGTAGGCAGCGTACTCGTGAGCATCAACAGCGGGCCGGCCATCGCCGCGACGGTAACAGGAGGCACCTGGACGCTGCCGCTGACCGCCGCCCAGCTGCAGGCGCTGCCGGATGGTGTGCTGAGCGTAAATATTACCGTCACCGATATCGCCGGGAACCAGATCAGCGGGCAGGGCAGCTTTGAGGCAATTGTCAATGCGCTGCCGCAGGCGCAGTTTGTCACGCCGTTTGGCGATGGCACCCTGAACTTCACCGAGTCGCAAAGCAATCAGGTGTTGCAGGGCAATACCGGCGTCACCGGGCCAGGGCAGACCGTTAGCGTGGCGTTAAGCACGGGTCAGATCTATACCGGGACGGTGCAGGAGAACGGCGACTGGACGATTACCCTACCTGCTGCCGATCTGCAAACGCTGGCGAATAACACCACCCCGACCTTTGAGGTCACCGTCACCGACCGCGCGGGCAATACCGATACCGATCCAGGCAGTTTCCAGGTGCGTACCGCGCTGCCTGCGCCGATTGCCAACAATCTGTTTGGCGATAACATTCTTAATATCAACGAAGCGGCTGGCGCCGCGCAGATCACCGGCTCTACCCAGGTGCTCGGGCCTAACCAGTTCGTGACTATCCGGGTTAATGTGAACGGCACGCCATATACCGCTAACGTGCTGGAAGACGGTACCTGGACCATTAATCTGCCAGCGGGCACGCTGCAGTCGCTGGCCCAAGGACCGCAGCAGCTGGTGATCTATGCCGAGGATCAGTACGGCAACAGTGCTACCGTCCCGGTACCGTACCAGGTGGCGCTGACCCCGCCAAACGTGACCATCACTACGCCGCTGTTTGGCGATAACGTGGTCAGCGTGGATGAGGCGAGCGGCACGAATACCATCGCCGGTAGCTTTACCACCCCCTATCCGGTGGGAAGCCGGGTTGATGTGACGGTGGGCGGTAAGCTCTTTACTAACGTGCCGGTAAACGGCACCACGTGGTCTCTGACGCTGACCGATGCCGACTGGGCGGGAGTCGCGCGCGGGGATCAGAGCGTGCAGGTTACGGTGACCGACGGCGCGGGCAACGCAAACAGCACCAGCGCCCCGGTGACTATCCTGATCGATGTACCGACGCTGCAGGTGACTACGCCGTTTGCTGGCGATAATGTCCTGACCTACGACGAGAGCCAGACGGTTCAGACCATCGCCGGGACCTCAACTAACCTGGAAGCCGGACAGCCGTTGCTGGTGACCTTCCCAGACGGACGCAGCTTTACTACCACTATTCAGGCTAACGGCAGCTGGACGCTGCAGCTTACGCCTGCGGATATGGCAGGGCTGACGGCGGGCACCATCACCGTTCAGGCCACGGATCGCGCGGGCAACCTGGTGTCCATCGACGGCGGCACGCTGGCGGTCGACCTGACTCCGCCACCTGCCTTCCTGACGCTGGACGTGATTGCCAGCGATAACTTTGTTAATGCCAGCGAGTTCCCGAACGATACTCTGCCGATTGCTGGCCGGGCCGTTAACGTGACGGGAGTAGTGAACATTCTGCTCGATGGACAGTTCATTGGGAACGCCACTATCGCCCCGGACGGCAGCTGGACCTTTAACGTGCCGCGGGCGTCGCTGGTCGACGGCCCGCATACGCTCAGCGTTGAGAGCGTAACCACACCGGGCTTCACGGCATCTCAGCCATTTGTCGTCGATACCGCGGTGCCGACTATCACGCTGAATAACTTTGCCGGTGACAATTTCGTCAATGTTGATGAGAAGAGCCTGAGCCAGACCGTTAGCGGCACCGCCAGCGAGCCGGGCCGCGACGTGCAGGTGACGCTCAACGGCAAAACCTACTATGCGACGGTCAACCCTCAGGGCGAATGGACGGTCACCGTTCCGCAGAGTGACGTCGCAGGGCTTACCGATGGCACCTATCCACTGACTGCCAGCATTACCGATGCGGCAGGCAACCCGCAAAGCACCACCCAGACGGTAACGGTCGATGCCAGCGCGCCGCTGCTCTCCGTTGACGCCCTGGGCGTGCCGGCGGTGCTCAATACCACCAGCGCAGCGACAGGGCTGCTGCTCCAGGGAACCGGCGATCCAGGCAACGAGGTGACCATCCAGCTGGGGCCGATCAGCTGGACCGGGCAGGTCGATCAGCAGGGCAACTGGCGCTATGACTTCCCGAATATTGATCTGACCACCCTGGCCGATGGCCCGCAGGTGATCAGTATCTCTTCCCGGGACAGCGCAGGTAACGTCTCCACTAACAACGTCGCTCTGAACGTGGCGCTCAACCCCACTCTGGGCCTGCTCTTTGACTCGCTCTTCTTTGGCGATGGCATCCTGAACGTGGCCGAGTCGCTGGTTACCCAGACCCTGACGGGCCGGGTTGAAGGGGACTATCGCGGGGCGCGGGTCAATCTGACGCTGGTGGGCACGGACGTTACCATCAACGATCTGCTGGTGGGGCCGGACGGCAGATTCTCCGTCAACCTGCCACCGGAGGTGTTGCAGGAGCTGGTGACCGACACCCTGTCGCTGCAGTTTGACGTCATCGACGCCAACGGTAATACCCGCCAGGAGATTGTCGACGTAGGCCTGGCGCTGACCGACCTGCCGGTAGTGGGCGAGATCCTGATGACGGCGGACAACGTGCTTAACAGCGTGGAGAGCGGCGTTGCCCAGACACTCACCGGGACGCTTAACAACGCGGCAAACGTCACGGGGATGGTGGTTAACTTTGGTGGCCAGGCGATCAATGCGGTGGTCGATACTGTTACCGGGGCCTGGTCTGCCGTCCTGCCGGATACCCTGCTTAACACCTTGCCGGAAGGCCAGGCGAACGTGGGTCTGGTTATCAACGACGCCTTTGGCAACGTTATCAACACCAGCGCCAGCTTTAACGTGGCGCGGGCGTTGCCGACCATCGGGCTTGACCCGCTGTTTAGCGACGGCGTGCTGAGTATTCCTGAGCTGCTGGGCGCAGCCCTGAGCGGGACCTCTACCCGTCTGGCCGGGCAGCAGCTGACCATCCAGATCGGCAATGCAGAGGCCTTTACCACCAACGTTGACGGGAGCGGCCGCTGGGCTGTAAACCTGCCGGCGGCGGTGCAGGCTCTGCTACAGGGCATCGGCTCGGGAGATGTGCCGGTCACCATTAGCGCCTTCGACCAGTACGGCAACCCGGCAAGCCAGACTGCGCTGATTAAGGTGGATCTGGTCGCACCGGTGCTCAACAGTCTGTCGGTATTTACCGACAACGTACTTAACGTGGCCGATTCGCTGCTGAATCAAACCATCAGCGGTGTCGTAGGCAATGCGCCGGTAGGCTCCCAGATCCAAGTCCAGGTGGCAGGGAAAACCTTCCTTGGCGCGGTCGGGGCGGGTGGCGTGTTCTCAATCAATCTGGCTCCATCCGATCTGACCGGCCTGCTGGACGGTGCCTTCCAGCCGCAGGTGACTATCGTCACCCCGGACGGCAACAGCGCGCAGATCGCCGCGCCGGTAGAGGTGCGGGTGGGCCTGGCTAATCTGCCGACGGTGGTGATCAACTCCCTTTTCGGCAACGATGGCTACATCAACCTTGCTGACCTGGGTGTCGCTCAGACCATCAGTGGGACGGCGGCAGGTCTTGCTTCGGGCCTCGTCACCGTGAACGTGGCGGGCCAGCCTTTTACCGGCAACGTGGTTGACGGGGTCTGGTCAGTGACGGTACCGGCAGGCGCATTAGCCGGTAGCGTGGTCAACGGCGCACTGAGCGTGACCGCCAGCGTAGTAGACACCGTCGGCAACGTGGTCACCGGCAACCAGGTCGTGAATGCCATCGTGCAGAACTTGCCAACGCTGGGCCTCAACACGCTGTTCGGCAACGGCACCCTGGATCTCGGCGATCTGCTCTCTACGCAGCTGCTGTCGGGGACCAGTACGAACCTGGCTGCCGGTACGATTATCGACGTTAAAATCGGTCCATTGAGCCTGACCACCACCGTTGGGGCGAACGGAACCTGGCAGCTGCCGGTGCCGACCGTCTCCTTACAAGGACTGGCGGACGGCGTACTGCAGGTCACTGCCACTGCCCGCGACGTGGCGGGTAACGTTGCCAACACTGCCCAGGATCTGACGGTGGCGATCCAGCAGGCACCTTCGCTGCTGATCAACACCCTGTTTGGTGGCAACGGCCTGAATGCGGCTGAGATCCTCAGCGCGCAGGTGGTCAGCGGGACCAGTACCAACGCGGCCGGTTCGCTGGTCAACGTCTCTCTTGGCGGTAAAACCTATCAGTCAACGGTGGCGGCCAACGGCAACTGGTCGGTGTCGGTGCCAAAAACCGACCTCGCGGCGTTGCTGGATGGGACGCTGACGGTCAACGCCAGCCTGGTCAACCCGGCAGGTAAGAACGCTACCGCCACCTCGCTGGTGGATGTGATCACCCATAACCTGCCAACTATCTCGCTGACCTCGCTGTTTGGTAACGATGGCTATCTCAACATCAACGAGGCGGCGTCGGGCCAGGTTATCGGCGGCAAAATCGGCGGTGTCCCGGCGGGAGCCTCGGTCGTTGTGACCCTCGGCGGAACGCCGATTAACGCCCTCGTTGATGCCGCAGGTAACTGGACGGCCACGGTTAGCAACTCGGTGCTGCAAAACCTCGCCACCGGGGCGCTGAAGGTGGGGGTAGCGGTAACCGACCGGGTGGGTAACACCACCGCAACCGAGGCGGACGTCGGCGTCAAGCTGACCCAGCCGACGCTGGCTATTACGCCGGTCACCAACCTGCTGGGCGTCATTGGCGGTGTGCTTACCGGCCTGCTCGGTTCGGCGAAGCTGACCATCAGCGGGACCTCCAACAACCTGGGGCAGGGGGCGCTGGTGCACCTTAACCTGCTCAACCTTGCGCAGGCCACGGCAATAACCGGTGCAGACGGTCGGTGGTCAACTACGCTTGATGTAGGGCTTGATTTAGCGAGGATTTTGTCGCTTGGCACGGTTATCAATCTCTATGCCGCAGACGTAGCAGGGAACGTGGGATACCTGAACGTTGGTCTCAACGGCAGCAACCCCACCACCACGCCGCCAGTTGGGGTGCAAACTCTGGCAGCAGATGCCTCCAGCTTCTCGCTGCTGGCAGCCAGTGCGGTAGAGAGCAGCGATACCACCCAGCAGACCACGGAGGAGAACAGCGCAACGCATGCCGCCGTGAGCCGTGTTGCGGCGACCCCTGCCAGCGAAGAGAGCACCGCTGACACTAGCGCGCAGAGCGCCACGGCCGACGATGCTTTCACTATTGGCGGCCTGAGCATCACCCTGGCCGACGGGACGCAGCAGAGCGGTGAGAGCGTACAGGGTAGCGCCGGTAGCGACACTATCCACCTCTCAACGCTGGGCTTCATCGATATCAACGGGGGCGCGGGCACCGATACCCTGGTGCTGGATGGCGTCAATATGATCCTTAACCTGATTGATACCGCAAGCCGTGTCCACAACGTCGAGATCATCGACCTCGGTAAATCGGGGACTAACAGCCTGACGCTCGATCTGAACGAAGCGCTGACGGTAACCGATAAGCCGGAAGACGATCTGGTGATTAAAGGCAGCAACGGTGACCAGGTGAATCTGGTGCATGGGGCGAACGACATCTGGGCTATTAGCGGTCAGCGCGAAGTCGATGGGATGCAGTTCGATGTCTATCACAACAGTGCTCAAAACACGACGTTAGGCGATGTGCTGGTCCAGCAAGGGCTGCACGTCAACATGGTATAGCGTTATCCCTGTCATTTATGCCTCAGGGATGAGGCATAAAAGATAAAAAAGTTGTCAGGGAAAGTCAGGGTGGATAGATGAAAGCAAAGGCATTGTATGTCGTTCTGCTGGCCGCGCTCGGAGCGAGCGTTATGAGCACAGCATACGGAGAAGAGCAGTTTAACTGGCAGGCCGCCCCCGGAGAACAGCTCCAGGCGCAGCTGACAATCAAAGAAGCAATTTTACGCGCCTTCGCCCGCAACCCCAAAATTGCCCAAGCGGCAGCGCAGATCCACGTAGGAAAAGCGAATCTGGACGAGGCGGAGAGCGCCTGGTTTCCTCAGATATCCCTGCAAGGTAACGTTGGGCGTTCGCACCGCAACGACTCGGCAGGCTCCCTCAACAATAACGGCTCCGGCGGCGTCAGCCTCAAGCAGCTGATCTACGACTTTGGCAAAACCGGCGGCAGTATTGATGAGCAGCACAATCTTTCTGATGCCTACCGCTACGATCTCTATAACTCCCTCAATGAGGTTGGCATGGAGACGCTGCAAACCTACCTGCAGGTTAAGCGCTACCAGGCGCTGGCCGAGGCGGCGCGCAAAAATATCGTCTCCTTACAGAGCGTGCAGGAGATGGCGGATCTGCGTGCCGAGGCAGGGCTAAGCTCCCAGTCCGACGTGTTGCAGGCCCAGACGCGCATTGCCGGGCTGAACGCCTCGCTCGCCCAGTACGAAGCCCAGACCCGCTCCGCCCAGGCGGCGCTGAGCGTGCTGACCGGCGTAATGTCGAACACGCTTCCCGATCTGCCTGAAGATCTGATGAAGCAGAAAATCACCCTTAACTCGCTCCCCTACGAACGCAGCAATGCGGTGCGCAGCGCCCAGGCAAGACAGCTGGCGGCGGACGACCGCATTCGCCAGGCCCAGGCGCAGCACTGGCCGACGGTTTCGGTGCAGGCGGGGCGGACGCGCTATCAAAACGAGGACGATAGCTATTGGGATGACCAGGTGCAGCTGGTGGTCGATGCCCCTATCTATCAGGGCGGTGCCGTCGGTGCGCGCGTTGATGCGGCCGAGGGGGACAGGGCCAGCGCCCGGGCGCAGGTGGAGGCCAGCAAACTGGATATTAACCAGCGCGCCGCCACCGCGTGGGCCGATCTTACCGGGGCGCAGCAGCGCCAGCAGGCAGGGGATGCCCAGTACCAGAGCGCCGACCGCGCTCGTGGGGTCTATCGCGACGAGTATCGCCTGAGCAAACGCAGCCTTAACGATCTGCTCAGCATTGAGCAGGATGTGTTTCAGGCCGATACCGCGTCGATTACCGCGCGCTACGACGCCTGGGATGCCGCAGTACGCTATGCGGCCGCCGCAGATAATCTATTAGATATGTTAGGCATTGAGCGTAGCCGCACCATCGGCGATACCCTGCCATCACTTTAAGCGCTAACGGCCAAGGAGTAGTTATGCAGCAGCCGGATACCGAAAGCTGGATCAATGTCATGGTGCGGGCGGCGGGGCGGTTTGGCCTGCCGGCGGATGCGCCTGCCGTACGCCAGCAGATGCGCTGGTTTGAAAGTTTGCCGCTTAACGCGCGGCTGGAGAGATTGAGCGGCCTGATGGGACTCCAGGTGCGGGTGGTAGAGCTGGAGAAGATGCGCTGGAACGCGCAAAACCTGCCGGTCATCGTGCAACTGGAGTCCGGCGAGCTGATGCTGCTGGAGTCTATTGATGCCGACGGACTCGTGGCCTACTGGCTCAGCGAGGGGGGTGATCTGGTGCGCGAGGAGGCGCTGGAGGCGCTGCTCACCCGCGTGAAGCCGGAGGTGGTGATGCTCGGCATCGCCGCCCGTGGGCGCGACTCCCGCATCGATGACTTTACCCGTCCCTGGGAGGAGCACTGGTTCTGGCGGCACTTCCGCCATGCCAAGCGCAAGCTCTCCGAGATCGCCCTGGCCTCGGTGCTGGGCAACGTGCTGGCCCTGGCAGGGATCCTCTTCTCGATGCAGGTCTACGATCGGGTCATCCCCGCCCAGTCGATCCCCACCCTGTGGGTGCTGTTTATCGGCGTACTGTTTGCCGCCCTGCTGGAGTTTATGATCCGCCTGGCCCGTACCCATGTCTCCGACATTATGGGCAAGCATATCGATCTCAATGTCTCCTCGCTCTTTTTTGCCCGCGCGATGGCGATCAAGAACGATTCCCGGCCCAAATCTACCGGCTCGTTTATCTCCCAGCTGCGTGAGATTGACCAGGTGCGCGAGCTGCTCACCTCGACCACCGTCGGCGCGGCGATGGATATCCCCTTTGTACTGCTGTTTCTCGGCATTATGGCGCTGGTGGGCGGTCCGCTGGTGATCATCCCGCTGATCGCCATTCCGTTGATTGTGATCCCGGGGATCCTCGTCCAGTGGCCAATGGCGAAGCTGGCGAAAGAGGGGATGCGTGAGAGCGCGATCCGCAACGCGGTGCTGGTGGAGTCCATCGAGGGCGTGGAAGATATCAAGGCCCTGCAGGCCGAGCCGTACTTCCAGCGCCAGTGGGAACATACCCACGCCGTGGGAGCCAACATCGGCATGAAGCAGCGCGTCTGGGGGGCACGGCTGAGTGGCTGGGCCTCTACCGTCCAGCAGATCACCTATGCCGGGATGCTGGTTTTCGGCTGCTATCTGGTGATGGAGGGCAACATTACAACCGGTACGCTGGTGGCCTGTAGCCTGCTCTCGTCGCGCACCATCGCGCCGCTGATGCAGCTGACCATGGTCTTCTCCCGCTGGCAGCATGCCAAAATGGCGATGAACGGCCTCGACGATCTGCTCAAGAAGCCGCTGGATAAGAGCACCGATCAGAAAATGGCCCACTGTCCGGTGCTGGCCGGGCACTACCAGGTCCAGAAGGTGCAGTACAGCTACGATCCCGAGAAGGGCGATCAGGCGGCGCAGATCGACGGTCTGGAGATCAAGCCCGGCGAGCGGGTGGCGATCCTCGGCAAGACCGGGGCGGGTAAATCGACGCTGCTGAAGCTGCTGTCAGGTCAGGCGCAGGCCAGCAAGGGTAAAGTGATCATCGACGGCGTCGATATGGCGCATATCGATCCCATGGATGTTCGCCGTCAGGTGGGCTACCTCTCTCAGGACTCGCGCCTCTTTTTCGGCACGCTGCGGCAGAACCTGATGCTGGGCCATCCGCACGCCACCGAGGCGGAGCTGATCCAGGCCCTGCGCATCAGCGGCGCGATTGGCATGGTGCAGCAGGATGCCGCCAGTCTCGACCGGCTAATTAACGAGGGCGGGCGCGGTCTCTCCGGTGGCCAGCGTCAGATGGTGCTGCTCAGCCGCCTGATTGTGCGTAACCCGCAGATTGTACTGCTTGATGAGCCCACGGCGTCAATGGATGAGCAGCTGGAGGCGTGGGTCATTCGCCAGCTTCAGCAGTGGCTTACCGGACGCACCCTGGTGTTAGTGACCCACCGCCCGGCGCTGCTGAATCTGGTAGACCGGATTGTAGTGATGGAGAACGGCAAGGTGATTGCCGACGGGCCGCGCGATACGCTGCTTCAGCAGGCGACGCGCAACAGCAACGTGGCATCGATAGCCTGAGGAGCGAGCAATGAGTCAACTGAGTATGCAGGACGATCTCGCCCGTCAGGGGCGGTTCTACTCGTCGGTGATCTGGCTGACGCTGGCGGGGCTGCTGATCTTTGTGGTGTGGGCATGGTGGGCCATTCTGGATGAGGTGACGGTGGGGACGGGCAAGATCACGCCATCTACCCATGCCCAGGTGATCGAGAGCCTCGACGGCGGTATCGTTAGCGCGATGCTGGTGCGCGAGGGGGATATTGTCGAGCGCGGGCAGATGCTCGCCCGTCTCGATCCCACTCGCTTTCAGTCTAACTACGGTGAGTCGGCGGCCCGGGTGCGCGCGCTGCGCGCGTCCAGCGAGCGTCTGCGCTCAGAGCTGACCGGAGAGCCGCTGCGCTTTAGCGAGGAGTCGATGCGCGAGCCGGAGCTGGTGGCACGTGAGCGGCAGCTGTACGAATCCCGGCGGCGCAACCTGAACGAGACGGTGGCTAACCTGCAAAAAACGTATCAGCTGGTGATGTCAGAGCTGCGCATGACCCAGCCGCTGGTGGCCAAGGGCGCGGCAAGTGAGGTAGAGGTGATCCGCCTCCAGCGCCAGGCTACCGAACTGCAGGGTAAGATCGACGAGGCGCGCAACCAGTTTGCGGTGCGCGCCCGCGAGGAGCAGGTGAAAAACAACGCCGATCTCGACGCGCAGATCCAGGCGATGAGCGGTAAAGCGGATCAGGTGGATAGGACGACACTCTTCTCACCGGTGCGCGGCATCGTCAAGGATATCCAGGTCACCACCGTCGGCGGCGTTCTGCAGCCGGGGGGCAAGCTGATGGAGATCGTCCCGCTGGAGGATCAGCTTTTAGTCGAGACGCGCATCAACCCACGGGATATCGCCTATATCCGGCCGGGCCTGCCGGCAACGGTAAAGGTCACCGCCTACGACTCCTCGATCTACGGGAATCTCACCGGGCTGGTAGAAGTGGTGTCGCCGGATACGCTCCAGGATGAAGTACGCCGGGATCAGTTCTACTACCGGGTCTATGTCCGGACCAAGAGCGCCGAGCTGCAAAACAAGAGTGGCCAGCGCTTCCCGATCCTGCCGGGTATGGTGGCAAACGTAGAGATTAAAACCGGGCAGAAATCGGTGATGGACTACCTGATCAAGCCGCTGAACAAGGTCAACGAGGCGCTGCGCGAGCGCTAGGCAATCTGACAGAGGGCAGGCACACCCTCTCCCCAGCGGAGAGGGAGGTGCTGTAGCTGTTGCAGTTTAGCGGCCGGCGTTTTTCATAATGCGGGCTTTATCAACCTGCCACTCGCGCTCTTTCACATCGGAGCGTTTGTCATGCTGTTTCTTACCGCGGGCGACGCCAATCTTCACTTTGCACCAGGCATTTTTCCAGTACATAGAGAGGGCGACAACGGTATAGCCTTCGCGGTTTACG
Organism: Pseudescherichia sp. L3; assembly: GCF_024656065.1. Lineage (NCBI taxonomy): Bacteria > Pseudomonadati > Pseudomonadota > Gammaproteobacteria > Enterobacterales > Enterobacteriaceae > Pseudescherichia > Pseudescherichia sp. L3. The sequence continues at coordinate 26,898 of NZ_JANKYC010000002.1, read as the reverse complement.
CGGCCATAGAGCGTGTCCAGCTCGCGCTGGTTGAGCAGCAGCTTACGGTTACGGGTAGGGTCGCAGACGACGTGGCTGGAGGCGACGCTCAGCGGCGTAAAGTTGGCCCCGAACAGGTAGGCTTCGCCCTCAATGAGGATCACATAGCTGTCGCTGATGTTGGCCTTCCCGGCGCGCAGGGACTTCACTTCCCAACCCTGAAGGGAGACGCCCGCTTCAAACTCTTCTTCAATAAAATATTCGTGACGGGCGCGCTTGTTAAGCGCAATGGTAGCGGAACCCGGTTTATGTGCTTTTTTCTTTGTCATAAGTATCGTAAATCGTCGGTAATCAGCTGTTGAAAAATACCCCATCTATCCTGCGAGGTGTAACGCGTTATATTAGCATGAGTTTGCCTTTGCGTTTTCCTTTCCTGGACAGGAAATGTTATTATTTATGAGGTGTAGACCTCAGGATAACGCTATGCCGCAGATAAGCCGAACTGCTTTAGTGCCTTACAGCGCAGAGCAGATGTATCAATTAGTGAACGACGTAAAGTCCTACCCGGAATTTTTGCCAGGCTGTACCGGTAGCCGGGTTCTGGAGGCAAGCCCGACGCAGATGACGGCTGCCGTTGATGTCTCGAAGGCGGGCATCAGCAAGACGTTCACCACCCGTAACACCCTTACCGATAACCAAAGCATTCTGATGCAGCTGGTGGATGGTCCCTTTAAGCAGCTGATGGGTGGCTGGCGGTTTACGCCGCTGAGTCCCGATGCCTGCCGTATTGAGTTCAATCTGGACTTCGAATTCACCAACAAGCTGATCGAGCTGGCGTTTGGTCACGTGTTCAAAGAGCTGGCCTCAAACATGGTGCAGGCGTTTACCCATCGCGCCAAAGAGGTTTACAGTGCCGGGTGACATTCGCGTCGAAGTCGCCTATGCCCTGCCGGAGAAGCAGTACCTGCAGCGCGTGACGCTGAGCGAGGGGGCAACGGTGGAGGAGGCGATTAACGCTTCTGGCCTGCTGGAGTTGCGTTCAGATATCGATCTTGCGAAAAACAAGGTGGGTATCTTTAGTCGTCCAGTGAAGCTTGCCGACACCGTGCAGGACGGTGACCGGGTGGAGATCTACCGCCCGCTGATTGCCGATCCGAAAGAGCTGCGGCGCAAGCGCGCGGAAAAAGCGGACGACGAATAGCTCCGTACTCAAACAAAAAAAGCGCTCACTGAGCGCTTTTTGTTTTTTTACTGAGCGGGACCTATTTCGACAGGGCCGGTTTGTTATCAATGTTGGTCAGCACGCCGTTGCTGTTAAAGGTCAGGGTCAGCGTCTGCTGCGTGACATCTTCATGGCCTGGCTGCTGGCGGAACACGTAGAACCAGGTGTTGGTACCAAACGGATCGCTCATCATCGGGGTACCCAGCGCATAGGCAACCTGCTGTTGCGTCATGCCAATACGAATTTTAGAGATGTCGTTAGGTGCCAGATAGTTCCCCTGGTTGATATCTGGGCGGTAAACCACTTTCTCCAGAGTGGAACAGCCAGCAGTCATCATCAGAAGAACCGCTGCGGCAGCAGTCAGCGTTTTACAGCGCATAGTGATTTGGTTCCTTTTCGGGCCTGGTAGTACGCGGCTCATTTGTAATATGCCGATAATAATAGACCTTTAGCGAGTTTGAAACCTCTGCTATCGGATCCAGCGGCGATTTTATGTCTCACTATGACCCAGAATTAGCTGAAAAGTTTAGGCTGCGAGCAGTTCTTTCGCATTAGCCAGCGTGTTCCGGGTGACCTCGCTGCCGCCCAGCAGGCGCGCCAGCTCCTGCAGCCGGGCCTTTTTATCCAGCGGCTGCATGTGGGTTTCGGTCATGGCACCGTCGGTCTCTTTGCTGACGTAGAAGTGGTGATGACCACAGCCCGCTACCTGCGGCAGGTGCGTTACGCACATCACCTGGGTGGATTCACCCAGCTGGCGCAGCAGCTTGCCGACCACCGCTGCGGTCGGGCCGCTGATACCCACGTCGACTTCATCGAAAATCAGCGCCGGGGTTTCCATCTTACGGGCGGTGATCACCTGGATCGCCAGGGCAATACGCGACAGTTCCCCGCCGGAGGCCACTTTCGAGATAGCCTGCATCGGCTGTCCTGGGTTGGTGGTCACGCGGAACTCAATGCGGTCTGCCCCTTCCAGCGTCAGGTGACGCTCATCAAAGCTGACGTCGATATGGAAGCGGCCGTGCGGCATTGACAGGGCGTGCATGCTCTCAGTGATCAGCCCGCTCAGCTCCTGGGCATACTTCGTACGCTGCGCATGCAGCTGTTGCGCGGTCGCCAGCGCCTGCTGATGGTGCTTCTGTACCGCCAGAGAGAGCGTCTCCTGGGAGTCGGCCTGATCGTCCAGCTGCTGCTGCTCGTCAAGCAGCGCCTGATAGTGCGCCGGCAGCTCTTCCGGGGTGACGTGATGCTTGCGCGCCAGCGAAATCTGTTTGGCGATGCGCTGCTCCAGCTCGTAGAGACGGTTCGGATCGAGGTCCAGGCGATCGCAGTAGTGGCGCAGCTCGTCGCTGGCCTCGCTCAGCTGAATGGCGGCCTCTTCCAGCATATCGAGCACGCTGGAGAGCTTGCTGTCCATACCCACCAGCTCGGTCACCATCTGACGCGCGGTGTAGAGCTGGCTCTGCAGGTTGGCGTCGTCGCTGTCGGCGAGCAGCGTCAGGGCGTGCTGGCTGGTGCTCAGCAGCTGGCCGCTGTTGGCGAGACGCTTGTACTCTTCGTCGATGCGCTCAAACTCGCCCGGCTGCGGACTGAAGTCGTTCAGCTCTTTCAGCTGGTAGTGCAGCAGCTCGGCACGGGCGCTGCGCTCCTGGCTCTGCTGCTGATGCTGGGCCAGCTCGCGGCAGCTGTGGTTCCACAGGCGATAGTGCTCTGCCATCTGCTGGAGCAGGGCATCTTCACCGGCATAGCCATCGAGCAGGGTTTTCTGGTGATCGGATTTGGTCAGCAGCTGGTGGGCATGCTGGCCGTGGATCTGAATGAGAAGCTGGCCCAGCTCACGCAGCTGGGAGAGCGGCACCGCCGTGCCGTTGATAAAGCCGCGGGAGCGGCCGTCGCTGCTGATGACGCGGCGCAGCAGGCACTCACGGCCATCTTCAAGCTGGTTCTCTTCCAGCCAGCGCTGGGCAGCAGGGGTGTCTTTCAGGGAAAAGCGGGCGCAGAGATCGGCGCGTGCGGCGTCGGTGCGAACCATGTCGGCTTCCGCGCGCCCGCCAAGGCAGAGCCCGAGGGCATCAATGGCAATGGATTTACCCGCGCCGGTTTCGCCAGTAATGGCGGTCATGCCGCTGTGAAAATCAATTTCCAGCTCGCGAACAATTGCAAAATTACTGATGGTCAGTTGTGCCAGCATAGCCGCTTTTCCTGTATGAAAAACCATAACTGTGTTTTCGTACAGTATAAACAGGTTTTATATCCAGTAAAGCACCCGCCGTCGATTTCAGAACAATTTTTTTGACCAGCCGAGCTTGGAGCTTAGGGTATTAAAATAGCTATAATCTTTCGGGTGGATCAGGTTGAGATGGTAGTCGCAGCGGCGGATTAACACATCCTCACCCTCCTGGATCGGCAGGGCAATCTGGCTGTCGCAGCTGATCTCCAGATCGTTGCGCCGGTGGGAAAAACGCAGGCGAATGGTGCTGCTGCTGTTGATTACCAGCGGGCGAGCCGACAGCGTGTGCGGGAACATCGGCACCAGGGTAATGGCGTCCAGCGACGGGGTCAGAATGGGGCCGCCCGCCGACAGCGAGTAGGCCGTGGAGCCGGTGGGCGTGGAGATGATCAGGCCGTCCGAGCGCTGGGAGAAGGCAAATACCTCATCGATATAGACCTCAAACTCGATCATATGCGCCACCTTGCCCGGATGGAGAACCACCTCGTTGATGGCGGTGCTGATCCGCTTCTGGCAGTCGTGCTGGCACACCTGGGCCTCCAGCAAAAAGCGCTTTTCGGTGATGTAGTGCCCTTCAAGCACATCAGCCAGCTGCTGCTGGGCGTTATCGGGATCGAGATCGGTGAGAAAGCCGAGGTTGCCCCGGTTGATACCGATAACCTTAATATCGTAACGCGCAAGGGTGCGGGCCGCGCCGAGCATATTGCCGTCGCCACCGACCACCACCGCCAGATCGGCCTGCTGGCCAATCTCCGCCAGCGTGCCGGTGCGCACGTTGGTCAGTTTTAGCTCCTGGGCGATCTGCTGCTCAACGATAACGTCATATCCCCGGCCAGACAGCCAGCGCCAGAGCATCTCATGTGTGGTCAGCGCCGTAGGGTGACGCGGGTGGCCGACAATCCCAATACAGGTGAAATGAGTACTCATTATCTGGAGTCCTTTTGCCAAATGAAGGGTGACAATCTTAAGGCTTCTCTTGAAACCGGAAAACTGATCCCCATAATAAGCGAAGTTAGCGAGATAAATGCAAAAAAACGCGGAGAAATTCATGAGTAGTAAAGAACAGAAAACGCCTGAGGGGCAAGCCCCGGAAGAAATTATCACGGAGCAGCATGAAGAGGTTGAGGCAGTAGAGTCTGACGCTTCTGTTGAGCAGGTGGATCCGCGCGATGAAAAAATTGCGAACCTCGAAGCGCAGTTAGTCGAGGCGCAGAATCGCGAGCGTGACGGTGTCCTGCGTATCAAAGCCGAGATGGAAAACCTGCGTCGCCGTACCGAGCTGGACATTGAGAAGGCGCACAAGTTTGCGCTGGAGAAGTTTATCAATGAGCTGCTGCCGGTGATCGACAGCCTGGATCGCGCGCTGGAAGTGGCGGATAAAGCTAACCCAGAGCTGGCACCGATGGTGGAAGGTATCGAGCTGACCATGAAGTCGATGCTGGATGTCGTGCGCAAGTTCGGCGTTGAGGTGGTGGCCGACACCAACGTGCCGCTGGATCCGAACGTTCACCAGGCGATTGCCATGGTTGAATCTGAAGAGGTCTCAGCAGGCAACGTGCTGGCCGTGATGCAGAAAGGCTACACCCTGAACGGCCGCACCCTGCGCGCCGCGATGGTCACCGTCGCGAAAGCGAAGGCCTAATCAGCACAACAGTAAGCACAGTGTAATTTGTAGGCCCGGTAAGCGAAGCGCCACCGGGCTTTACTGTGCTGAGGCTGCTATGCCGGGCGGCACTGCGTTTGCCCGGCCTACAATTTCTGCGGCCTACATCTTTTATTCGGTCACGCTCTCACGCAGCGGTTTAACCGGCAGCACCTTCACCTGCTTAATCATGTTGTCCTGCACGTCGAGAATATCGATATCGTACTGGGCAATACGTACCCGCGTTCCCGCCGCAGGGATCTCCTCTAACGCCTCCAGCAGCATGCCGTTGATGGTGCGTGCTTCTTCTTCCGGCAGCTGCCAGTTGAAGGCTTTATTGAGCTCCCGCACGTTGGCCGTGCCGTCAATGATCACCGACCCGTCGTTCTGCGGGGTGACCTCTTCCGCGAGGGTAGGGGACATTGAGGTGGTAAAGTCACCGACGATCTCTTCGAGAATATCCTCCACCGTCAGCAGACCCTGCACGTCACCGTACTCGTCGACCACCAGGCCAACCTTTTTCTTGTTACGCTGGAATTTCACCAGCTGGACGTTGAGAGGCGTGCCTTCAGGGATATAGTAGATCTCATCCGCCGCCCGCAGCAGCATCTCTTTGGTAAACTCCTGCTTCTCGGTCATCAGGCGGTAGGCTTCGCGCACCCGCAGCATGCTGATGGTGTCGTCCAGCGATTCGCGGTAGAGCACGATGCGTCCGTGCGGAGAGTGGGTCAGCTGGCGAACAATGGACTTCCAGTCGTCGTTGATGTCGATGCCGACAATCTCATTGCGCGGCACCATGATGTCGTTAACGGTGACCTTCTCCAGATCCAGCACCGACAGCAGCATGTCCTGATTCCGCCGCGACATCTGCGAGCGGGATTCATGCACAATGGTGCGCAGCTCCTCTTTGCTCAGCGCGCTGCTCACCACGACGTCGGCCTTGATGCCCACCATCCGCATCAGCAGACGGGTGACGGTATTGAGCAGCCACACCAGCGGCATCATGACGATCTGCAGCGGCCCGAGCAGAACGCTGCTGGGGAAGGCGACCTTTTCCGGGTAGAGCGCGGCGATGGTTTTCGGCAGCACCTCGGCAAAGACCAGTACCACAAAGGTCAGTACCCCGGTGGCAATCGCCACCCCGGCGTTGCCGTAGAGACGCATGCCGACGATGGTGCCGAGTGCGGAGGCGAGGATGTTAACCAGGTTGTTGCCGATCAGCACCAGGCTGATGAGACGGTCAGGTTTACGCAGTAATTTTTCTACGCGCTTTGCTGCGCGGTTGCCTTGCTTCGCCATGTGACGCAGCCGGTAGCGGTTCAGCGTCATCATGCCGGTTTCGGAGCCGGAGAAGTAGGCGGAGATCACCACCATGACGATCAGCGTGATAATCAGCGTGGTGGTGGAGATGTGTTCCAAGAGAGTTCCTTACGTACTTTACGTTTGTGCTTAACCAGCAAAATGCTGAACAACGCGGCTACCGAAGTAGGCCAGCGTGAGAAGACCAGCGCCCGCCACGTTAAACCAGACCACCGGGCGGCCGCGCCACCCTTTATGATAGTGTCCCCACAGCAGAACGATATAGACAAACCAGGCAATGATAGAGAGCACCGCTTTATCAATGTTCTCCATGGTGAACAGGTTGCGCATGTAGAACAGGCCGGTGCAGAGCGTCAGGGTCAGCAGCACCACGCCGATCTGGGTGATGTGAAACATCTTACGCTCGATGCTCATCAGCGGCGGCATTTCGCTGCTAAAGGCCAGACGCTTGTTCTTTAGCTGGTAGTCGATCCACGCCAGCTGCAGGGCATACATGGCGGCAATGATCAGCGTCGCATAGGCAAACAGCGACAGGCCAATGTGCACCATCATTCCCGGCGTCGCTTCGAGGTGGGTGATGAACGCATTAGGCACAAAGGTGGCGAAAGCCAGGTTGATCAGCGCGAAGGCGTAGACGATAGGCAGCAGCAGCCAGCCGCGATTCTTTGACGCCACGATGGTCATCACCGTACAGATCATCAGGCTGACCAGCGAGCCGACGTTGAGCAGGCTCAGGTTTTGTCCCGTATCGCCGTCGGGAAAAATGCGCGCCTCCAGCGCCAGCGCATGGCTTACCAGGGCAATGACCGCGGAGATGATAGCCATCCGCCGCCAGCCGCTGTTTTTTTGCAGCAGGCCAGGAATAATCAGCGCAAGGCTGACGGAGTAAGCAATAAGCGCAAGCAGGGCAAAAACGGGCATAGTAATGTCGACAGTTGCAGTAGATAGAAGAGAGGCAGTATAGCGTTACGTGACCTTGCCTCCAACCGTTGCATCACACCCCTGACATCACAACCCCTACATCACAACAACAGCGGCTTCTGTTATACTGCCGCAAAATCGTATTTATGTGTCGCTCAGGCGGCCACCGTTTCCACCCCAGGTGAAAGACAATGTTTGATAATTTAACCGATCGTTTGTCGCGCACGTTGCGCAATATCAGTGGCCGTGGACGCCTCACCGAAGAGAACATCAAAGAGACGCTGCGCGAAGTGCGAATGGCACTGCTGGAAGCGGACGTCGCCCTGCCGGTTGTACGCGAGTTCATTAACCGCGTAAAAGAAAAATCGGTTGGACATGAAGTGAATAAGAGCCTGACCCCGGGTCAGGAGTTCGTCAAAATCGTGCGCGGCGAGCTGGTTGCAGCGATGGGCGAAGAGAACCAGGTGCTTAACCTGGCCGCACAGCCGCCTGCGGTAGTGCTGATGGCAGGCCTGCAGGGTGCGGGTAAAACCACCAGCGTAGGTAAGCTGGGTAAGTTCCTGCGCGAGAAGCACAAGAAGAAAGTGCTGGTGGTTTCCGCCGACGTCTATCGCCCGGCGGCGATCAAGCAGCTTGAGACTCTGGCCCAGCAGGTCGGCGTCGATTTCTTCCCTTCCGACGTTGCCCAGAAGCCGGTTGATATCGTTAACGCGGCGCTGAAAGAGGCGAAGCTGAAGTTCTACGACGTGCTGCTGGTGGATACCGCCGGTCGTCTGCACGTTGACGAAGCGATGATGGACGAGATCAAACACGTCCATGCCGCCATTAACCCGGTAGAGACGCTGTTCGTGGTTGATGCCATGACCGGCCAGGACGCCGCCAATACGGCGAAGGCGTTCAACGAAGCGCTGCCGCTGACCGGCGTGGTGCTGACCAAGGTTGACGGCGACGCCCGCGGCGGTGCAGCCCTCTCTATTCGCCATATCACCGGCAAGCCGATCAAGTTCCTCGGCGTGGGTGAAAAAACCGAAGCGCTGGAGCCGTTCCACCCGGATCGTATCGCCTCCCGTATCCTCGGCATGGGCGACGTGCTGTCGCTGATCGAAGATATCGAGAGCAAGGTAGACCGCGCTCAGGCAGAGAAGTTGGCGAACAAGCTGAAGAAAGGCGACGGCTTTGACCTCACCGACTTCCTTGAGCAGCTCAAGCAGATGAAAAACATGGGCGGCATGGCCAGCCTGATGGGTAAGCTGCCGGGCATGGGCCAGCTGCCGGACAACGTGAAATCCCAGATGGATGACAAGGTTCTGGTGCGTATGGAAGCCATCATCAACTCGATGACGCTGAAAGAGCGCGCCAACCCGGACATCATCAAAGGCTCGCGCAAGCGTCGCATCGCGGCGGGCTGCGGCATGCAGGTGCAGGACGTAAACCGCCTGCTGAAGCAGTTCGATGATATGCAGCGCATGATGAAAAAGATGAAGAAAGGCGGGATGGCAAAAATGATGCGCAGCATGAAGGGCATGATGCCGCCAGCCGGTTTTCCAAAGCGTTAGTCGCTTTAGAGATTGCTTTTTGCCCCGAAACGAGTAAAATTTTCGGGCTTTTAATATGACACCGGGCTCCGTTCCTCGACGGGGCCTGTTGTTTTATTCACACAAGAGGATGTTATGGTAACTATTCGTTTAGCTCGTCACGGCGCTAAAAAGCGTCCGTTCTACCAGGTTGTTGTTACTGACAGCCGTAATGCACGCAACGGTCGCTTCATTGAGCGCGTTGGTTTCTTCAACCCGATCGCTAGCGAAAAAGAAGAAGGCACCCGCCTGGATCTGGATCGCATCGCTCACTGGGTTGGCCAGGGCGCTACCGTTTCCGATCGCGTTGCTACGCTGATCAAAGAAGCAAACAAAGCAGCTTAATCTGTCACGGTGGTCATGATGAGCATTAAAGTACCTGTTGAACCGATCGTATTGGGAAAAATGGGTTCTTGCTACGGGATCCGTGGTTGGCTCAGAGTGTTTTCCTCCACTGAAGACGCTGAAAGCATTTTTGATTACCAGCCCTGGTTTATCCAGAAGGCCGGTAAGTGGCAGATGGTCGAGCTGGAAAGCTGGCGTCACCACAATCAGGACATTGTCATTAAGCTGAAAGGCATTGATGACCGTGATGCCGCGAATGCGCTGACTAATTGTGAAATTGTCGTGGATTCGTCGCAGTTGCCGCCGCTTACTGAGGGTGACTACTACTGGAAAGACCTTATGGGTTGCCAGGTAGTGACCACAGAAGGCTACGCCCTGGGGAAAGTCATCGACATGATGGAAACCGGGTCAAATGACGTTCTCGTCATTAAGGCAAACCTGAAAGATGCGTTTGGTATCAAGGAGCGGCTGGTTCCGTTCCTCGATGGACAGGTTATCAAGAATGTCGATCTCACTACTCGCACAATCGAAGTAGATTGGGATCCTGGTTTTTAAACCTCCGGATAAACGGTAGGCACGGCACGATGGGGATTGGCTTGTGTTCATTGGTATAGTTAGCCTGTTTCCTGACATGTTTCGCGCCATTACCGATTACGGGGTAACTGGCCGGGCCGTTAAAAATGGCCTGCTGAGCATCCAGAGCTGGAGTCCACGTGACTTCGCTCATGACCGGCACCGTACCGTGGACGATCGTCCTTACGGCGGCGGACCGGGGATGCTGATGATGGTTCAACCCTTGCGGGATGCCATCCACGCAGCGAAAGCCGCGGCGGGTGAGGGCGCAAAGGTGATCTATCTGTCACCTCAGGGACGCAAGCTTGATCAAGCGGGCGTGAGCGAACTGGCAACGAATCAGAAAATGATTCTGGTGTGCGGGCGCTACGAAGGGGTCGATGAGCGTGTGATCCAAACCGAAGTCGACGAAGAGTGGTCTATCGGCGATTACGTGCTCAGCGGTGGTGAGTTACCAGCAATGACGCTGATTGACTCGGTTGCCCGGTTTATTCCAGGCGTACTGGGGCATGAGGCTTCGGCAACGGAAGATTCCTTTGCCGATGGGTTGCTGGACTGCCCACACTATACCCGTCCTGAGGTGTTAGAAGGTATGGAGGTGCCGGCGGTTCTGCTGTCGGGTAACCATGCCGAGATACGTCGCTGGCGTCTGAAACAGTCGCTGGGCCGCACCTGGCTTAGAAGACCTGAACTTCTGGAAAACCTGGCTCTGACTGAAGAGCAAGCAAAGCTGCTGGCGGAGTTCCGAAAAGAGCACGCACAACAGCAGCAAATACATGATGGGATGGCGTAAGCCTCCAAATATCAGTTTACCCAGGATAAGAGATTAAATTATGAGCAACATCATTAAGCAAATTGAACAAGAGCAGATGAAGCAGGACGTACCTTCCTTCCGTCCGGGTGATACCGTGGAAGTGAAAGTATGGGTTGTTGAAGGTTCCAAAAAACGTCTGCAGGCATTCGAGGGCGTGGTTATCGCTATTCGTAACCGCGGTCTGCACTCTGCATTCACTGTTCGCAAAATTTCCAACGGCGAAGGCGTTGAGCGTGTCTTCCAGACTCACTCTCCGGTAGTTGACAGCATTGCTGTTAAACGTCGTGGTGCTGTACGTAAAGCTAAACTGTACTACCTGCGTGAGCGTACCGGTAAGTCTGCTCGTATCAAAGAGCGTCTTAACTGATAATCGCTTTCGCGACATCCTGATAAAAAGGGGCTGGCCTGTAGGCTGGCCCCTTTTTTTATGCCTGTGCGCCCGATCTGTTAACCCCCAGGTTATAAATCCTTTACAATGTCCGCTCTCGACCGGAGGGCTAGTGGCTAATCTGATGCATCACTCAACATGGAAACGCGCAGCGGCATTGACCGCGCTGTTTGCGATCCTGCTGATCGTGGTTGCGCCGCTGATCTCCGTTGCGCTGCAGAAAGATCCCATGAGCGCTATGCCAGGCATGCACCACGAGATGTCGATGATGCCTGAGCATCACGCTATGCCTGACCATCACGCCATGCCTGAGCATTCGCCCGCATCGCAAAGCACGCCAGTCGACCATGCCGAGGCGTGCGGCTACTGCGTGCTGTTAGCCCATGTGCCAGGGGTGATCCTTGCGCTTATCGTTCTGCTCTGTGGCGTGCTGCTCAGGCTGCGGGTAACGCCACCGCGGCCCGCCGTCTGCCACTGGCACTTCTCTCCCTGGCTCTGCCCCGATACCCGCGCGCCGCCGCGCCTGTCTGCTTTTTCCCTTTAAAAAACTCAATCAATAACTTTTTGCCTTAGAAAGGAAAAGTATGACTACCTGCACTTCGCGCGCGGCATGGGTAAACCTGCTGCGACGCCTCCATTTCTACATCGGCCTCTTTGTGGGACCGTTTATTTTCATTGCCGCCCTCAGCGGGACGCTGTATGTGGCCACCCCGCAGCTGGAGAGTGCGCTCTATCACGATGCGCTCTACGGCACCCTAACCGGGGAGCATCAGCCGCTGGCCGAACAGGTAGCGGTGGCCGAGCGGGTGACCGGGGGAACACTGCGTCTGCATGCCGTCCGCCCTGGGCTGATTAGTGGAGAGACGACGCGGGTGATGTTTGCCGATCCGCAGCTTGGCGTTTCGGAGAACCGGGCTATCTTTATCGATCCCGTGACCCTGGCGGTCAAAGGCGATATGACCGTCTATGGCACCAGCGGTATTCTGCCTCTGCGCCAGACTATCGATTATCTGCACCGGTCCCTGCTGCTTGGCGATGCCGGGCGACTTTATAGCGAGCTGGCAGCGTCGTGGATGTGGATTGCTGCCCTCGGCGGTATTGCGCTGTGGTGGTTTACGCGGCCCAAACGACGGATTAACAATCGGGTGCAGAACAGCCGTCGTCTGCACGTAAGCCTGGGCTGGGTGCTGCTGGCGGGCATGCTGCTCTTCTCCGCGACCGGTTTGACCTGGTCCCAGTGGGCGGGAGGTAACGTTGATAAAATGCGCGCGGCGCTGGGTTGGATGACGCCGCAGGTAAATACCCAGCTGCACGGAGCCGCCCAGCCTGCCGATCCCCATGCGGAACATCACGCCCATCACGAGCATCATGAGGGAATGACAATGCCCATGGCGGAGAGCGACGCCGACAGCGTGCAGTATGATGAGGTATTGCAGGTTGCCCGTCAGGCCGGCATCAATGCTGCCCGTCTTGAGATCCGCCCGCCGCGAAGTGCAGACCAGGCGTGGACGGTCACGGAGATCGACCGGGCGTGGCCAACGCAGGTTGATGCCGTGGCGATCGATGGCCACACGATGACCGCGATCGATCAGACACGCTTTGCTGACTTCCCGCTGATGGCGAAGCTAACCCGCTGGGGCGTCGATTTCCATATGGGCGTGCTGTTCGGCCTGCCAAACCAGCTGGCGCTGATCCTGTTTGGCGGTGCGCTGTGCGTTAGCATCGTCGTGGGTTACCGGCTGTGGTGGATCCGCCGTCCGGCTCAGGGCGGCGTGAGTCCAGTGCAAACTCTGGTACAGAGCTGGCTGGCGCTCGGCTGGGGAGGACGGTTAATCACCCTAATCCTCGCTCTGCTGATTGGTCTGGCGCTGCCGGTGTTGGGGATTAGCCTGCTGCTGTTTATCGTTATCGATGTTCTGCGCTGGCGTCGGGCCAGCGCCGCCCAATTGCAGCCGGAACAGGAGTCAGGGCGTCTTTGAGTGGCGCTGCTTGACCTTGTACATGTTTTTGTCCGCCAGCTCCAGCAGGCTCTCGGCGCTGGCGTGCTCCCATGCCAGCGCATAGCCAATGCTGAGGGTCATCATGGTGGTAGAGCCGTTATGCAGATCGAAAGGGCGATAGAACTGCTGGGCTAGCGCGCCTGAGAGACGCTTTACCTCGTGCTCGGTGTGTACGCCGGTCAGGATCATCGCAAACTCATCTCCGCCGAGGCGGTAGGCCGTATGCCGCTTGCCGCCAAAGGCGGATAACCTTTTCGCCACCTCTATGAGAACGCTGTCGCCAACGGCGTGTCCCCATGTGTCGTTGATGTATTTGAAGTTATCACCGTCAAGAAACAGCAGCGCCGAGCAGCTTTGGGCAGCCTCATCCTTCATCAGGGCGGCGATGGCGTTGCGAAACGCGGCGCGGTTAGCCAGTCCGGTCAGCGGATCGTGCAGGGCGGTACGCAGGAGTAGGGCGTTGCGCGCCTGTAAACTCAGCTGCCACTCCTCCATCTCATCCAGCAGGCTGTTAAAGTCCTGACCAAAGCGATGAAACTCGTCAATACGCTCGTCGGCGACGCGACGGGAAAAATTGCGGTAGGTCCGCACGTCGTGCACCACGTCAGTGATATTTTGCAGCGCGTTGAACACGCCGTTATGCAGGTAGCGACTGATGGCGAGCGCCACGGCCGAGGCAAACAGGATAGATCCAGTCAGCACGCCGAGGGAGAGCAGGATAAAGTGGCCAATCAGGCTGGCCTGGGCAGTGAGATGCAGCTCGCCAATCTGGGTACCGTCATGCATGATCGGCTGCCAAACCGGGTCGGGAAGCAGCCACTGGCGAATCAGATCGCTGGCTTTGTCATAGCTGCTCTCCGGCATCGAAGACCAGCCCGCCACCACATGCTGTTTTGCATCCCGTACCTCTGCCGCGCTATAGAGCCCCCGCTGGCCAAGCATAGAGAGCGTATCGGCAGCGGCGGCCGCATCATGGCGGGCAAGAGCAAATTCCAGATTGCGGCTCATGGTCGCGCCCGTCAGCTCTAAGTTACGTAGGGCGTACTGTTTTAACGTCAGTACCGACGTGACGGAGATAAGAAACCAAACCAGCGTCATCGTAATAATCACGTTAATAATATTGATTCGACGTAGGGTACGTTTAAAAGTTGGGCGTGAAAGATCCCTATTCATCATTATTTCCCCGCAACGACGGCTGATAATTACACGTAGCAGAAAAACAGCGTTTACCTGCATATACCCTGTTAAGATCGTGGTTATATTACCCTGGATAGATCAGGGGTGATCTCGACGTATTCACAGATTGAATAATATTCCGGCAGTTAATTGAGAACGGCGTCGCGGGTGCCTTCGTCCATCCCTGCTTGCCAGGCGCTACGCAGCTGTGCGGCGCTCTCCTGCGTGTCGCAGCCAGCAGGATAGATTTTACCCGCGCGACCCCAGGCATAGAGAAAATCGTCGTGGCAGATCCTTTTCAGGCCTGCCTTGTAGCCTTGTAAATAGCGATTTCGATCAACGTCGGTGTCATTATGTACGGCAGCCAGGACCTTGTTCTCTTTGACCACTGCGCCAGAGAGGGCGTCGTCTTTTCCGGCACTGTACCAGTCGGTGCCGGTCCAGGTGGGAGCGTGTGTATAGGGTTCAACCGAGCAGCCAGACAGCAGAATGGCTAAGAGTGCGTACATTCCAGGTTTCATTATCGTGCTCCTTTTTCTTTTATTATAGCGTAGCCTGGTTGCCGTCAGGTTGCTCATGTACATTTTACTTTACGTAAAAAACACAACTAAATTGCATTTTAAGGGGTTATGTAAACAATTGTGTACGTATTATGGATTGAAATCTTTACCGATTGTGATACTGTTAGATTACTCTCTGCTGAGAACACTATCGCTAAAGACTATCGCAACGAACGACCAGGATCGCCATCATGCAAAAAGACGCGCTGAATAATGTCCATATCGCCGACGAGCAGGTTTTAATCACTCCGGAACGCCTGAAGGCGGAGTTTCCGCTGACGGCGGAGCAGGAGGCGCAGATCTCTCAATCGCGCCAGACCCTCTCCGACATCATTGCCGGGCGCGATCCGCGCTTGCTGGTGGTATGCGGACCGTGCTCCATTCACGATCCGCAGGCGGCCATTGAGTACGCTCACCGCTTTAAAGCCCTTGCCGAGGAGGTCAGCGATAGCCTCTACCTGGTCATGCGCGTCTACTTTGAAAAACCCCGTACCACCGTTGGCTGGAAAGGGTTGATTAACGATCCGCATATGGACGGTTCGTTTGATGTCGAAACCGGGCTGAAAATTGCCCGTAGCCTGCTGGTGGAGCTGGTCAGCATGGGCCTGCCGCTGGCAACCGAAGCGCTGGATCCCAACAGCCCGCAGTACCTGGGCGATCTCTTTAGCTGGTCTGCCATCGGCGCACGCACTACCGAGTCCCAGACCCACCGTGAAATGGCCTCTGGCCTCTCAATGCCGGTTGGCTTCAAGAACGGCACCGACGGCAGCCTGGCGACGGCGATCAACGCCATGCGCGCGGCGGCAATGCCGCACCGTTTTGTGGGCATCAACCAGGCGGGCCAGGTGTGCCTGTTGCAAACCCAGGGCAACCCGGACGGACACGTTATCCTGCGCGGCGGTAAAGCGCCAAACTACAGCCCGGCTGACGTGGCGCAGTGCGAGAAAGAGATGGTGCAGGCGGGCCTGAAGCCAGCCCTGATGGTAGACTGCAGCCACGGTAACTCCAATAAAGACTACCGCCGCCAGCCTGCGGTAGCTGAATCCGTCGTGGCGCAAATCAAAGATGGTAACCGGTCGATCATTGGCCTGATGATCGAGAGTAATATTCATGAAGGTAATCAATCGTCCGAGCAGCCGCGCGGTGATATGAAATATGGCGTCTCCGTGACCGATGCCTGCATCAGCTGGGAGACCACCGACGCGCTGCTGCGTGAGATTAACCAACATCTGCGTGGGCATCTGGCAGCACGTCTGGCTTAAGAGGTTGTTATGGTTGCTGAATTGACCGCGCTGCGCGATCAAATTGATGAAGTAGATAAGGCGCTGCTGGCCCTGCTGGCGAAGCGTCTGGATCTGGTGGCCGAGGTCGGCGAGGTTAAGAGTAAATATGGCCTGCCGATTTACGTGCCCGAGCGCGAGGCGGCTATGCTGGCTTCCCGCCGTCAGGAGGCCGAGTCGCTTGGCGTGCCGCCGGATCTGATTGAGGACGTGCTCAGGCGTGTGATGCGTGAATCCTACTCTAGCGAGAACGATAAAGGGTTCAAAACCCTCTGTCCGACGCTGCGACCGGTGGTGATTGTGGGCGGCGGTGGCCAAATGGGCCGGCTGTTTGAGAAGATGCTGACCCTCTCCGGCTACCAGGTGCGAATACTTGAGAAAGATGACTGGGCGCAGGCGGGCAATATTGTCGCCGATGCCGGGATGGTGATCGTCAGCGTGCCTATTCATGTCACCGAGCAGGTGATTGCCTCGCTGCCGCCGCTGCCGGAGGATTGCATCCTTGTCGATCTGGCCTCGGTAAAAAGCGGGCCGTTGCAGGCCATGCTGAGCGTGCATAAAGGCCCCGTACTAGGGCTGCATCCGATGTTCGGCCCGGACAGCGGTAGCCTGGCGAAGCAGGTGGTAGTCTACTGCGACGGACGCAAGCCAGAAGCCTACCAGTGGCTGCTGGAGCAGATTCAGGTTTGGGGTGCCCGTTTGCACCGTATCAGCGCCGTCGAGCACGATCAGAACATGGCGTTTATTCAGGCGCTGCGCCACTTTGCCACCTTCGCCTACGGGTTGCATCTGGCAGAAGAGAACGTGCAGCTGGAGCAGTTGCTGGCGCTCTCCTCGCCCATCTACCGTCTGGAGCTGGCAATGGTTGGGCGACTGTTTGCCCAGGATCCGCAGCTCTACGCGGACATCATTATGGCCTCGGAGAGTAACCTGGCGCTGATCAAGCGCTACTACCAGCGCTTTGGCGAAGCGATTGAGCTGCTGGAGCAGGGCAACAAGCAGGCGTTTATCGATAGCTTCCGCAAGGTAGAGCACTGGTTTGGCGACTACGCCCAGCGCTTTCAGAGCGAAAGCCGGGTGCTGCTGCGTCAGGCAAACGACAACCGTCAATAGGTTAAAAGCTGTATATACTTTAAGGCCAGTGGGTTACCCGCTGGCCTTTTTACTGTATGGGAGTCTCTATGGCTGAGCCGCAACTGCTGTTTGATTACACCGGCCATCTGCCGGAATGTCCTGTCTGGAGCGAATCGGAACAGGCGCTGTACTGGGCCGATATTCTGGAGGGGGAGATCCACCGCTACCATCTGGCCTCCGCTGAGCATACCGTGCTGCGGTTTCCGGAAGAGGTGGGCTGCTTTGCCCTACGCGAGAAGGGCGGTTTCATCGTTGCGATGCGTAGTGCCATCTGGCTGGCGGACAAGCGTGGCCTGCTGACTCAAAAAGTGTGTGATAACCCCTCTAATCCGGAGCTGGCGCGCTTTAACGACGGTGGGACCGATCATGCTGGGCGTTTTTACGCTGGCACGTTCTGGGCACCGCAGGATTACAACGGTGCGCTGCTGATGCGGATCGATAACGATCTGACCCCGAAGGTGATCCAGTGCGATATCCGTGGGGCCAACGGATTAGCCTTTAGCCCAGACGGGACGTGGATGTATACCTCTGACACGCCGCAGGAGGTAATCTACCGCACACCGCTGGATGAGCAGGGCGAGCCCGGCAAGCGCGAGGTATTCCGCACCTTTAAAAAAGAGGAGGGGCAGCCGGACGGAGCGGCAACGGACGTTGAGGGCTGCTACTGGAGCGCGCTGTACGACGGCTGGCGCATCGCACGTTTCTCTCCCGAGGGCGAGCAGCTGGAAGAGTATCGCCTGCCGGTGCGCTGCCCGACGATGGTGTGCTTTGGCGGCGAAGATATGAAGACGCTGTTCATCACCACCACCCGAGAGAATATGAAGCAGGACGAGCTGGCGAAGTTTCCGCTCTCCGGGGCTCTCTTCACCCTGCCAGTGAACGTGGCAGGCGTGAAGAAATCCCCTTTTATTGAACGTTAAGCCGGATCGACCGGCACAACGTTTTCGCCAGGATAGCAGCCCAGCACTTTCAGCGAGCGGGTGATCTCCCCGAGCTCGCGCAGGGCTTTCTGCATGGATGCAGACTCCAGGTTAGCCTGGATATCCAGATAGAACATCTCTTCCCACGGGTTACCGTGAATGGGCCGTGACTCCAGCTTGGTCATAATCAGGTTGTGGTTACGCAGCACCAGCAGCGCCTCAACCAGCGCCCCGGCCTGCTGGCCCGTGGCCATCAGCAGCGTTGTTTTAGCTGGCACCTGATCGGAGACATTAATCGGTTTACGCGCCAGCACGATAAAGCGAGTAATGTTTTGCGTCTGGTTTGCCAGGTTGCGCTCCAGCACCTGCAGACCATACAGCGCGCCGCCCGCCTCGCTGCCCAGCGCCGCTACATGCGGTGAATTCGCCTGGGCCACTTTCTCCATTGCCGCCGAGGTGCTCTCGGTGTACTCGATTTTCCACTGTGGATAGCGGTTTAAAAACTGGCTGCACTGTTGGAAGGGCTGCGGGTGGCTGTAGACCGTGTCGATTTTGCCCAGATCGGTCGTATCCGAGACCAGCACGCAGTGATCGATCGGCACGGTCATCTCCCCAACGATCGCCAGGCTGGTGTGCTGGAGCAGATCGTAGACGTCGTTGATCGCCCCGGAGCTGGTGTTCTCCAGCGGCACGACGGCATAGTCGGCCTGACCGGTCTCCACCTGCTGAAAGATATCGTGGAACTTTGCGCAGCCGCTCTCAATAAACTGCTCGAAGTGGCGCGCCGCGTACTGACGTGCGGCCAGGTGCGAATAGGAGCCTTTGGGACCGAGAAACGCGATCCGCGCCGAGTGCGGGTTGGTTTGATTAAGATGCTGCTGAAGCAGGGCCTGCTGCGTAAGGACAGAGTCTTCAATAATCAGCTGGAACAGACGGGTAATGTAGTGCGCATCGAGATGGTGCGTTTTGCCAAGCTGGATCAGGTGCTCCAGCAGATCGCGTTCGCGGTCGATATCGCGCACTGGACGGTGGGAGGTGAGCTTGGCTTTGCCCACCTCAACGGCAAGCTGACGACGCTCGGCCAGCAGCGCCAGCAGTTGCTCATCCAGGGCACTTATCTTTTTACGCAGATCCAGCAGCGGGTTTTCCGGTGTCATAGTGTTGCCTTAGTCATTATTGTTATCTGTCTCTCAGCCATAAAAAAAGGCCCCCCGGTTTGGGAGGCCTTGCTGTTCGTCTTCGCACATACTCTTACACGACGAAACGCCTCCCGTTCAGGGGAAGGTAAAAAAGCGTGCGAAGAAAAACGGCGTCTGTTTCATGGGAGAGTCCTGTCTATGTCTACACGTAAAGTAACCGTACTGTTTTCACCCTGTCAATAAAAAACGCGCCCGAAGGCGCGTGGGTGAGACACTCAATGTAAAGGACTACTCTTCGTAAAGGATTACTCTTCGTCTTCTTCAACGAAGCTGGCGTCTTTCACCGACGTAGCGGCGCGACGGGCTTCACCTTTGTGCTGCACTTTATTGAGCTGCCGTTCCAGCTTGTTAATCAAGTCATTGATAGCGGTATACATATCATCGTGTCGGCCACTGGCAACCAGCTGGCCATTAGGGGTATTAATGGTTGCGTCGGCAACAAAACCCTGCGGCTCCTTCGAGAGGATGATATGGGGATTAATCAGATGAGTTTGCCATTTTTCAAGCTTGGCGAGACGGTCTGCGACATGCTGGCGAATTGCCGGAGTAATTTCCATTTGTTTACTGGTAATGTTCACTGTCATAGATGTTACCTCTTGTCTTTCCGTCCAGGTGATCTCAGCATACCTGTCTGAAGGTCAAAAAGTGTGATTTCTATCACGTATTTTTGTCACTTTTTGTCAATGACGACATTTTGTGAGGCAGGACAGGAAGAGTTGCGATTTCACTTGAAGGATAGGGGAAGGGGAGTCATAGTTGATAGGTTATGTCGCGGCATTACCTCTTTAGAGTCAGCCGAAACCGCATAAAAAAACGGCAGCCCGAGAGCTGCCGTTTGTGTTTTTGACTATCAGGTATTGCTGCTGTTGGACGCGATAATCTTCGCGACTTTATCTGCCTGAGCATTCATCTGCATCTGGCGATAGGCATTCTCCATCAGCGGCAGGGCGTTACGCGTCGCCTGCGTGTCAGGGTAGTCGCGCAACATGCCTTCTACGCGGTTGACTACCGCTACCCACGCGCCGCGTTCGGTGTAGTATTCCGCCACGGAGTACTCATACTTCGCCAGGCGATCCTTCAGGAACACCAGGCGTTTGGTGGCATCGGTAACGTACTGGCTGTTCGGATAGCCGCGTACCAGCTTCGAAAAGTCATTAAACGCATCGCGGGCGTGCTGAGGATCGCGGTCGCTACGATCGACGCCGAAGAAACCCTGTAATGCACTGTCGTCCAGCGCCATGTCGGTCAGGCCGCGCATGTACATCACGTAATCAATGTTCGGATGAGTCGGGTTCAGACGGATAAAGCGATCGATCGCGGCCTGAGCCAGCGGCAGATCGGCATTTTTATAGTAGGCGTAGATCAGATCCAGCTGAACCTGCTGGGAGTAAGGGCCAAACGGATAACGGTTATCCAGCGCTTCCAGTTGCGTTATTGCCTGTTTCCAGTTACCGTCCTGCAACTTTTGCTGAGCAGTCGCATAGATTTCATTAGGCGGATTATCAGGTACCTCTTCCTTTGAACTGGAGCAACCCACCAAAGCCAGGCTCAACGTGGCGGCTGCCACCAGATATTTCATGCGCGTCATGACGTTTTGACTTTCCTCAAAATGTTTATGCGGGAGGATTCTCTGTTCCTGCTCCCGATTAAGACCAGCTACAATAGCACACTATATTAAACGGCAAAGCCGTAAAAACCCAAGGTTAACGAAGAAGCTGTCTATGGCACAACTAGTACAACTCACCGCAACGGTGTCCGAAAATCAACTCGGTCAACGCTTAGATCAGGCATTGGCCGAAATGTTCCCGGATTATTCACGTTCGCGCATAAAAGAGTGGATCCTTGACCAGCGCGTGCAGGTCAACGGCAAGATTTGCGACAAGCCCAAAGAGAAAGTGTTGGGCGGCGAGCGCGTCGCCATCGATGCCGAGATCGAAGAAGAGGCGCGCTTTGAGGCGCAGGATATTCCGCTCAACATTGTCTATGAAGATGACGATATTCTCGTGATCAACAAGCCGCGCGACTTCGTAGTGCATCCGGGCGCAGGTAACCCTGACGGCACCGTACTGAATGCGCTGCTGCACTACTATCCGCCGATCGTTGACGTACCGCGCGCCGGTATCGTGCACCGTCTGGATAAAGACACCACTGGCCTGATGGTCGTTGCTAAGACCGTTCCAGCTCAGACGCGTCTGGTAGAGTCTCTGCAGCTGCGCGAGATCACCCGTGAGTATGAAGCCGTTGCCATTGGCCATATGACGGCGGGTGGTACGGTGGAAGAGCCAATCAGCCGTCACCCGACCAAGCGTACCCATATGTCGGTGCATCCGATGGGCAAGCCGGCGGTGACCCACTACCGCATCATGGAACACTTCCGTGTGCACACGCGTCTGCGCCTGCGTCTTGAAACAGGCCGTACCCACCAGATCCGTGTTCACATGGCGCACATTACCCATCCGCTGGTGGGCGATCAACTCTACGGTGGCCGTCCGCGTCCGCCGAAGGGCGCGTCTGATGAGTTTATTACTGCCCTGCGCCAGTTCGATCGCCAGGCGCTGCACGCCACCATGCTGCGTCTCTATCATCCGATTACCGGTATTGAGATGGAGTGGCATGCGCCGATCCCACAGGATATGATCGACCTGATC
Source organism: Pseudescherichia sp. L3 (assembly GCF_024656065.1). NCBI lineage: Bacteria > Pseudomonadati > Pseudomonadota > Gammaproteobacteria > Enterobacterales > Enterobacteriaceae > Pseudescherichia > Pseudescherichia sp. L3. Next base: position 4,976 of record NZ_JANKYC010000002.1, on the reverse strand, counting down.
GACGCCATGCGCGCCGATTTCGAAACGCATAAAGAGGACGTTGACTGGCTATGACATCGCTGATTGTTCCGCAGTGGCCGCTGCCCGAAGGCGTCGCGGCCTGTAGTTCGACCCGCAACGGCGGCGTGAGCCTTGCCCCCTGGGACTCCCTGAACCTGGGTGCGCACTGCGGCGACAACCCTGATCATGTCGAAGAGAACCGTCGCCGGCTGTTTGCTGCAGGCGGTTTACCCTCTAAGCCCGTCTGGCTGGAGCAGGTGCACGGCAAAACGGTGCTTACCCTTACCGGCGAGCCTTACACCTCTAAACGCGCGGACGCCTCATACAGTAATACCCCCGGCACGGTGTGTGCTGTGATGACTGCCGACTGTCTGCCGGTGCTGTTCTGTAACCGTGCGGGAACCGAAGTCGCCGCTGCGCATGCAGGCTGGCGCGGTCTGTGCGCGGGCGTGCTGGAAGAGACGGTGGCCTGTTTTGCAGATAAACCGGAAAACATCATCGCCTGGTTGGGGCCAGCCATTGGTCCCGATGCGTTTGAAGTGGGCCCGGAAGTTCGCGACGCGTTTATTGCCGAAGATTCGAACGCTTCAGCGGCATTTCGTGCGGCAGGCGAAAAATATTTTGCCGATATCTATCAGCTTGCCCGTCAGCGGCTGGCCCGCGTCGGCGTAGACGCCGTCTACGGTGGCGACCGTTGCACCTTCAGTGAGCAAAGTGAATTCTTCTCTTATCGCCGTGACAAAACCACCGGGCGCCTGGCAAGTTTCATTTGGCTGATATAACCTAAAGAATCAAGACGATCCAGTACGTGTAATATTCTTTGTACATAATTTAGATCATTAACCTTGAATAATTGAGGGATGACCTCATTTAATCTCCAGTAGCAAATTTGACCTGTATTATGGGAGGAGTTATGCGTCTGGATCGTCTTACTAATAAATTCCAGCTGGCTCTTGCCGACGCTCAGTCACTCGCGCTGGGGCAAGACCATCAATTTATCGAACCACTTCATCTTATGAGCGCCTTGCTGACACAGGAGGGGGGTTCGGTACGTCCTTTACTCACCTCTGCCGGTGTCAACGCTGGTCAGCTCCGCACCGCCATTGACCAGGCGCTAAGCCGCCTGCCGCAGGTAGAAGGTACCGGCGGGGACGTACAGCCGTCGCAGGATCTGGTGCGGGTGCTCAACCTCTGCGACAAGCTGGCGCAGAAACGTAACGATAACTTTATTTCGTCAGAGCTGTTTGTTCTGGCGGCGCTGGAGTCGCGCGGCACGCTCGCCGATCTGCTGAAAGCCGCGGGGGCGAATACCAACAACGTGACCCAGGCAATTGAACAGATGCGCGGAGGAGAAGGCGTGAACGATCAAGGGGCCGAAGACCAGCGTCAGGCCTTGAAGAAATTTACCGTCGATCTTACCGAGCGTGCCGAACAGGGCAAGCTCGATCCGGTGATTGGCCGCGACGAAGAGATCCGTCGTACTATTCAGGTACTGCAACGTCGTACCAAAAATAACCCGGTGCTGATCGGCGAGCCGGGCGTGGGTAAAACTGCCATTGTTGAAGGGCTGGCGCAGCGTATCGTTAACGGCGAAGTGCCGGAAGGGCTGAAGGGCCGTCGGGTGCTGGCGCTGGATATGGGCGCGCTGGTGGCAGGCGCAAAATATCGCGGTGAGTTCGAAGAGCGCTTAAAAGGCGTGCTGAGCGACCTGTCAAAGCAGGAAGGCAACGTTATTCTGTTTATTGACGAGCTGCATACGATGGTGGGCGCAGGTAAGGCCGATGGCGCAATGGACGCCGGGAATATGCTGAAACCGGCTCTTGCCCGCGGTGAGCTGCACTGCGTCGGCGCAACCACGCTGGATGAGTACCGTCAGTATATTGAGAAAGATGCAGCCCTGGAGCGACGCTTCCAGAAAGTGTTCGTTGCCGAGCCATCGGTTGAAGATACCATCGCTATTCTGCGCGGGCTGAAAGAGCGCTATGAGCTGCATCACCATGTGCAGATCACCGACCCGGCCATCGTGGCGGCTGCGACGCTGTCCCATCGCTACATTGCCGACCGTCAGCTGCCGGATAAAGCTATCGACCTGATCGATGAGGCTGCATCCAGCATTCGAATGCAGATCGACTCCAAGCCGGAAGAGCTGGACCGTCTGGACCGGCGCATTATCCAGCTCAAGCTTGAGCAGCAGGCGCTGATGAAAGAGTCCGATGACGCCAGCATCAAGCGTCTGGAGATGCTTAACGGCGAACTGGCTGATAAAGAACGCCAGTACTCAGTGCTGGAAGAGGAGTGGAAGGCAGAGAAAGCCTCGCTCTCCGGAACGCAGACCATTAAAGCTGAGCTGGAGCAGGCGAAGATTGCGATTGAACAGGCCCGCCGCGTTGGCGACCTGGCCCGCATGTCCGAGCTGCAGTACGGGAAAATCCCCGAGCTGGAGAAACAGCTTGAGCAGGCTACGCAGTCGGAAGGCAAAACCATGCGCCTGCTGCGTAACAAAGTGACCGATACCGAGATCGCCGAAGTGCTGGCGCGCTGGACCGGGATCCCGGTCGCCCGCATGATGGAAGGCGAGCGCGAAAAACTGCTGCGTATGGAGCAGCAGCTGCATAGCCGTGTGATTGGCCAAAACGAGGCCGTTGAGGCCGTATCGAACGCCATTCGTCGCAGCCGGGCTGGGCTGTCCGATCCCAACCGTCCGATTGGCTCTTTCCTGTTCCTTGGGCCAACCGGGGTAGGGAAAACCGAACTGTGCAAAACACTGGCTAACTTTATGTTCGACAGCGACGATGCCATGGTGCGTATCGACATGTCCGAGTTTATGGAGAAACACTCCGTGTCGCGGCTGGTGGGTGCGCCTCCAGGATACGTCGGCTATGAAGAGGGCGGGTACCTCACCGAGGCGGTTCGCCGTCGTCCCTATTCCGTTATCCTGCTGGATGAAGTAGAGAAAGCGCATCCGGACGTATTCAACATTCTTTTACAGGTGCTGGATGACGGACGCCTGACGGATGGGCAGGGGAGAACGGTCGACTTCCGCAATACCGTGGTGATTATGACTTCCAACCTGGGGTCCGATCTGATCCAGGAGCGCTTCGGTGAGCTGGACTACGGCCATATGAAAGAGATCGTTATGGGCGTGGTGAGCCACAGCTTCCGTCCGGAGTTCATCAACCGTATTGATGAGGTCGTAGTATTCCATCCGCTGGGTGAGAAACATATCGCCTCGATTGCCCAGATCCAGCTGCAGCGTCTTTATAAGCGTCTGGAAGAGCGTGGTTATGCTGTGCAGATGTCAGATGAGGCGCTGAAGCTGCTCAGCGCGAACGGTTACGATCCGGTGTATGGCGCGCGTCCGCTGAAACGCGCTATCCAGCAGCAGATCGAGAACCCGCTGGCTCAGCAGATCCTCTCTGGGGAGCTGATTCCTGGCAAAACGGTACAGCTGGTGGTGAAAGACGATCGCATTGCCGCCGTGCAGTAACAGTTAACAGAGAGTAAAAAGCGTAAAACGAGCCCCACGGGGCTCGTTTTTGTTTATAAACCAGGCGAAATAGTGCTTTGCATCACCGTTTCGCCTAAATTTTAGGCTATCGATAAGTTTTTTCGATTTAAGACTTGTCAGCTCCGAATAACTCCCTATAATGCGCCTCCACTGACACGGAACAACGGCGAATAAGCCGGCCGGTCAGCGAGGCGCCTCCGGGCACTTCGGCAGAGAAAAGCGAAAATAAACGCTTGACTCTGAATGAGGAAAGCGTAATATACGCCACCTCGCAACGGTGAGCTGAAAGCCACGTTGCACTGCTCTTTAACAATTTATCAGACAATCTGTGTGGGCACTCGAAGACATGGATTCTTAACGTCGCAAGACGCTAAATGAATACCAAGTCTCTGGAGTGAACATACGTAATTCATTACGAAGTTCTTTCTTTAGAAATAAAGAACGAAGAGCATCAAACTTAAATTGAAGAGTTTGATCATGGCTCAGATTGAACGCTGGCGGCAGGCCTAACACATGCAAGTCGAACGGTAGCACAGAGGAGCTTGCTCCTTGGGTGACGAGTGGCGGACGGGTGAGTAATGTCTGGGAAACTGCCTGATGGAGGGGGATAACTACTGGAAACGGTAGCTAATACCGCATAACGTCGCAAGACCAAAGAGGGGGACCTTCGGGCCTCTTGCCATCAGATGTGCCCAGATGGGATTAGCTAGTAGGTGGGGTAATGGCTCACCTAGGCGACGATCCCTAGCTGGTCTGAGAGGATGACCAGCCACACTGGAACTGAGACACGGTCCAGACTCCTACGGGAGGCAGCAGTGGGGAATATTGCACAATGGGCGCAAGCCTGATGCAGCCATGCCGCGTGTATGAAGAAGGCCTTCGGGTTGTAAAGTACTTTCAGCGGGGAGGAAGGCATTGTGGTTAATAACCACAGTGATTGACGTTACCCGCAGAAGAAGCACCGGCTAACTCCGTGCCAGCAGCCGCGGTAATACGGAGGGTGCAAGCGTTAATCGGAATTACTGGGCGTAAAGCGCACGCAGGCGGTCTGTCAAGTCGGATGTGAAATCCCCGGGCTCAACCTGGGAACTGCATTCGAAACTGACAGGCTAGAGTCTTGTAGAGGGGGGTAGAATTCCAGGTGTAGCGGTGAAATGCGTAGAGATCTGGAGGAATACCGGTGGCGAAGGCGGCCCCCTGGACAAAGACTGACGCTCAGGTGCGAAAGCGTGGGGAGCAAACAGGATTAGATACCCTGGTAGTCCACGCTGTAAACGATGTCGACTTGGAGGTTGTGCCCTTGAGGCGTGGCTTCCGGAGCTAACGCGTTAAGTCGACCGCCTGGGGAGTACGGCCGCAAGGTTAAAACTCAAATGAATTGACGGGGGCCCGCACAAGCGGTGGAGCATGTGGTTTAATTCGATGCAACGCGAAGAACCTTACCTACTCTTGACATCCACGGAACTTG
>NZ_JANKYC010000010.1:0-1215 GCF_024656065.1 Pseudescherichia sp. L3 | reverse complement strand
CGCCAAAACATCTTCGGCGTTGTAAGGTTAAGCCTCACGGTTCATTAGTACCGGTTAGCTCAACGCATCGCTGCGCTTACACACCCGGCCTATCAACGTCGTCGTCTTCAACGTTCCTTCAGGAGACCTAAAGTCTCAGGGAGAACTCATCTCGGGGCAAGTTTCGTGCTTAGATGCTTTCAGCACTTATCTCTTCCGCATTTAGCTACCGGGCAGTGCCATTGGCATGACAACCCGAACACCAGTGATGCGTCCACTCCGGTCCTCTCGTACTAGGAGCAGCCCCCCTCAATTCTCCAGCGCCCACGGCAGATAGGGACCGAACTGTCTCACGACGTTCTAAACCCAGCTCGCGTACCACTTTAAATGGCGAACAGCCATACCCTTGGGACCTACTTCAGCCCCAGGATGTGATGAGCCGACATCGAGGTGCCAAACACCGCCGTCGATATGAACTCTTGGGCGGTATCAGCCTGTTATCCCCGGAGTACCTTTTATCCGTTGAGCGATGGCCCTTCCATTCAGAACCACCGGATCACTATGACCTGCTTTCGCACCTGCTCGCGCCGTCACGCTCGCAGTCAAGCCAGCTTATGCCATTGCACTAACCTCCTGATGTCCGACCAGGATTAGCTGACCTTCGTGCTCCTCCGTTACGCTTTAGGAGGAGACCGCCCCAGTCAAACTACCCACCAGACACTGTCCGCAACCCGGATCACGGGTCCACGTTAGAACATCAAACATTAAAGGGTGGTATTTCAAGGTTGGCTCCACGCAGACTGGCGTCCACGCTTCAAAGCCTCCCACCTATCCTACACATCAAGGCTCAATGTTCAGTGTCAAGCTATAGTAAAGGTTCACGGGGTCTTTCCGTCTTGCCGCGGGTACACTGCATCTTCACAGCGATTTCAATTTCACTGAGTCTCGGGTGGAGACAGCCTGGCCATCATTACGCCATTCGTGCAGGTCGGAACTTACCCGACAAGGAATTTCGCTACCTTAGGACCGTTATAGTTACGGCCGCCGTTTACCGGGGCTTCGATCAAGAGCTTCTCCTTACGGATAACCCCATCAATTAACCTTCCGGCACCGGGCAGGCGTCACACCGTATACGTCCACTTTCGTGTTTGCACAGTGCTGTGTTTTTAATAAACAGTTGCAGCCAGCTGGTATCTTCGACTGGTTTCAGCTCCGCGAGCAAGTCGCTTCACCTAC